>JAMCQP010000080.1 GCA_023381695.1 Bacillota bacterium
GGCCGAGGGGAAGACCGGCGATCTGATCCGCGTCGCGGAGGCATTCCACGAGAAGAAGATCGCCCAGATTGCGGACCTGATTACCAATAATATCGACCGGATCAGGATCGTGCTGATCGCCGGGCCGTCGTCCTCCGGGAAGACCACCTTCGCCCAGCGGCTATCCATCCAGCTCAGGGTGAACGGAATTCACCCGGTGGCCATCGGCCTGGATGATTACTTTGTGGATCGGGAACGGACCCCCCTGGACGAAAACGGCGAACCGGACTTCGATTCCATCGACGCGGTGGATCGGGCGCTGTTCAACGAGCACCTCATCAAGTTGATCCAGGGCGAGGAGGTGGAGTTGCCGACCTTCAATTTCAAGGCGGGAAAACGCGAGTTCAACGGGCGGAAGCTGAAGCTCGGCCCGTCGGACCTGATTGTCGTGGAAGGCATTCACGGCCTGAACGACAAGCTGACCGGCGCCATCCCGCAGGGGCGGAAGTTCAAGATCTACGTCAGCGCGCTGACCCAGCTCAACCTGGATAATTACAACCGCATTCCCACCACGGATCTGCGCATCATCCGGCGCATCGTGCGCGACTACCAGTTCCGGGGACATTCGGCGCTGGACACCATCAAGATGTGGCCTTCGGTCCGGCGGGGGGAAGAGCGGAATATCTTCCCCTTCCAGGAAAAGGCCGACGTGATGTTCAATTCGGCCCTGATGTACGAACTGGCGGTTTTGAGTAAGCTGGCGGAGCCTTTGTTGGCCGAGATCACGCAGGATTCGCCGGAGCACTCCGAGGCGCGCCGGCTCAGGAAGTTCTTGAGCTACTTTTTACCCATTGAGGCCGACGAAATTCCCGCCAATTCGATTATCCGGGAGTTTATCGGGGGGAGCTGCTTCCTGTGATTCCCGGCGAGCTGTGATTGTGGGCTTTTCCTATAATTTCTGCTGGTAATCGTAGATCATCTTGGAGATTTCGGCGATGTAGGAGAAGCCTTGGTTGATGTCCAGAATGCCGTCGGACAGGACAGCCAGGATGAAGGGCCGCAATCCGTAGACTATGCCGTAGTCGTTGGCCACCGCGCGGATTTGCCCTTCCTTGTGCGCCACCTGGACCTGGTCCGGGATGAGGCCCGGCAGGCCGTAGTCCCAGATGGTGTTGGCCAGATCGTCGATGAGCCGGTTGCCGGGCTCCGGGTTCTTTTTGGCGAAATCCCAGACCGCCTGCATGTACACTCCAAGATCCCGGGCGGTGGTGAGGTTCTGGCCGCCGGGGTAGACGGTCTGGCCGCCCAGGCTCTCCATGTAACGGGCGATGTTGTCCTTCCCGAGATACCTAAAAAGCATGTTGTGGGCGATATTGTCGCTCAGGGTGATGCTGAGGTTGGCCAGAACCCGCAGCGAATAGCTCTGGCCCTCCTCGGCGTCCACCTGGAGAATCCCGCCCTCCGAGCTGTAATCCAGATTACCATGATAGGTCACCCTATTCCACCAGCTTAACTTTCCGTCCACGATCCGCTGGTTCAGGTAAAGAACGGTGAGCACCTTGTTGGTGCTGGCCGCCTTCATGGGCGTGGTCTCATTGATGCCGAAGGCGGCGCTGGAGTTGAGGTCCTTGAAATAAATGCCGTATTTTGCGTTTTTGGTTGCGATGTAATCCTCAACCTGCTTGCGCAGCGGCGCGTAGTCGGGTTGCCCAATGGAGATTCCGTTTGACGGGGGCGGAAACAACTTTTTGATCGGATCCTCGTTGACCTGCTGGTTGCAGCCAGAAAGGAACGCCAAAATCCCGGTTACGGCAAGCAAGGTTATGGCCCGCGCCCCGAATCCCCGCCTTTGCCTAAACCACTTCAACCTGTACCGCAACCTGTATCCCAACCTCTTAACCCCTCCATTATTTGATATGGGCTCATCGAATGGATCATCACGCTGGGATTGCCGCGCAGTGCTATTTTGCCCACCGCGGGGAGGATCATGCTATTCCCCGATCACCCCGCCTTGAGAAGCACCGCCGAGTGCGGGGCGATCGGGACCCGGAGCGCGCTGCCCTCCTGAATGGCCGCTTCCGGGTTGCCGCCCAGCAGATCCTTCCACGGCGCGAGGCCGTCCGTCCCGGCGACGCCTTCCAGGAGCAAAGCCGGTTCAGCCGCCTCGTTGCCGTTGTTCACCACCACAACGATGGTCTCCGCCCCGCTGCCGCGCTGGAAGGCGTAGACGCCGCGCTCGTCGTCGGTGAGAAGCGTCGTGAAATCAGCGCCCCACAGCCCGGGCTCGTTTTTTCGGATGGCGATGAGCTTCTGGTAATGCTTGAAAAGCCCCTCATCCGCCGGTTTATCCCACTGGATGGGCGCCCGCTGGGCGTCCCAGTTGTCGCCTTTTTCGCCCGCCATGCCGCGCTCGTCGCCGTTCCAGATTACCGGCATCCCCGGCAATGTGAACTGCACCGCGGTTAACAGCTTGAGCTGCTGAATGGCTCTGGCCCGTCCAACCGTGGCCGCCTCGCCGTAATTCCCGCCGCCCAGCGAAGTCAGGATGCGTTCGGTATCGTGGGAGTCCACCAGGTTGAAATTCATCAGCACCGTTTGATCGGGATAAGCGGCAAAAACCTGGTGGATCTTGTTATCCATCCGGCTTACGGTCCAACCCTTCTGCCCGGCGAAGAACGGCCGCAGGGCGTCCTTCCCGATGGGGTAATTCATGAGCGCGTCGAACTTCGTCCCCTGCAGCCACTGCGGCTCGACGTTCCAGATCTCGCCGAGGATGTAGGCGTTGGGGTTCAGGGATTTCACCGTTTTCCTGAAATCTTCCCAGAAGCCGGGCGCCGTAATCTCATTGGCCACATCCAGGCGCCAGCCGTCGATGCCCTGCCTGGTCCAGTAAGCGACCACCTCGAGAAGATATTTTTTGACCTTCGGGTTGCCGACGTTTAACTTGGGGAGCGAGCCCAGCCCCGCCCAGCCCACGTAGTTGGGGATGGAGGGGTCGACCGGGAAGCCCCTGAACGTGTACCAGTCCACATAAGGGGAGTTTTTTCCGTTCTTCATCACATCCCGGAACGCCCAAAAATTAATCCCGGTGTGGTTGAAGACGCCGTCCAGAATTACCCGCATGCCGCTGGCGTGGGCGGCCTTGATCAACTCCTTGAAGTCGCCGATGGTGCCGAGCATCGGGTCGACTCGCAGGTAATCCGCTGCGTCGTAGCGGTGCGAGCTGCCCGCGGCGAAGATCGGGTTCAGGTACAGCGCCGTCACGCCCAGTTCCTTCAGGTACGGAATGCGCCTGATGATGCCCTTGAGGTCGCCGCCGTAATACTGGCTTGATGTGTCGCGGCGCACCGGCCCGTCCCACGGGGTGACGCTGGCCGGGTCATTGGCGTGGTCCGCATTGTCGAAACGGTCAGGGAAGATCTGGTAGAAGACTGCTCCTTTAGTCCAGCCAATTACCGGAAAGGCGTTGGGGTTCAGCCGGGCGGCTGTGGCGGTGAAGAGCCGCCTGGGCTTATTCCCCTCCCCGGCGCCTTCCTGGTCCAGATATGCCACGGCACCCCCATCCTCGAAGCGGAAGCAGTACTTAAATGGGGCTTTGGGCGCCCCGGCCGCGGGAATGCGCGCCTCCCAGACCGCCACCTGCCCGGCCCGGGAGATCTCTTTCATCGGGACAAGATGCGCGATGCCGTCATCGTAGATAAAGGTGGCGCGCTCGATGTCGTCCACGCCGGTGTTGGCGCGCACCACCAGCCCGCCGTCAGGCAGGGCGTTGAAGTATCCCCGGTCATCCGCCTTGTGGTAGAGAAAGCCAGGGCTGATCCTGGAGTCGCCGACCCCGGACTTCTCGGCCACGTCCCCCTGGCCGCCGCCGATATGCCGGACCGCGTTCTGCCCTCCGTAACCGTCGTCCACGTAATCATCCGCCATGGGATCCACCGGTCCCCCGTTTCGGGCCGTCGCCATGTCGCGCGGCCATTGCCGGTTTATGTAGAATTTGTAGGTATACTCACCTGGGGCGAGCTCGAGCGTCACCGACCAGGCGCCGTTGGGGTCTGGTTTCATCGGGGTCTCCCCCCAGCTGTTGAGGTTCCCGCGCAGCGAGACCGATTCGATCTTTTCGCCGGGCAGCGGCGCGTAGGTGAAGGTGACCTGCGCCGCGGACGCCGGCATCGGGGCGAATAAACCGGCCGTCGCCAGCCCGGCCAGGAGCGTTAAGGCCACCAGAAGAGCCTGGTAACGATTTCTTGACATAGCTTTTCCCCCCTTGTTTTCCGCGCAATCGTTTGCATAGATTATTCGCCAGGTCTCTCCCATTTTCCTGCACTATCTTGACTATCTTGCAGAATGTCTGGCTTTCCCGGCAGCCAGGCGCCCGGGGAGCAGCAAAGCCAGAACCAGCCCGGGCACCGGCAGCGCCGAAATCACCTTGAGGGTCATGGGCACCCCCCAGGTATCCGCCACCCACCCCAACGCCGTTACGCCAAGCCCGCCCATGCCGATGGCAAAGCCCATCAGGAGTCCCGACGCGACTCCAACATTTCCCGGCAACAGCTCTTGCCCGAAAACAACGGTAATAGCGAAGGTGGAAACGATGACAAAGCCTGTAAGCGCCGCCAGTACCGTAATACTTGCGCCGCTTGCGTGCAGGAGGAGGTAGACAAGCGGGATAAGAAGCCCCATGGACGCCACAATCACCGGTTTTCGCCCGAAGTGCTCGGAAAGCGGCCCGCCAACCAGAGTCCCCGCGGCTCCCGAAATCAGAAAGATTGATACCAGGCCGGTGGCAAAAGCCGGATTTCTATGCAGATAGCTCACGTAATAAAGAGGAATGTAGTTGCTGATCCCCATCTGCGTCCAGGACCGGATGACGACCACGGCGATCAACAGGAAAAGTGATCCCCACTGGGCCTGGCCTGTCGCGCCAGCTGCACCGGCTGCGGCGGCGGGGGCCGGGGGGGTGGCTGCCGCGGGAGCGTCCGCCGGGGGAGTGACAGCGGAAGTGGTACCGGCGGAGGAAACATCAGCCGAAGCGGTACTTACCGGGGTGGTCGCGGCCAAATTGACGGTCTGCCGGCGTTTTTCGATGTCACGCCCAATCCAGGGAAGGGCGGCCCACATCAAGATCGCGGTCGGGCCGCCAATGGCCAACAGCCACCCGGATCCACGCAAGCCCCATGCCGACAAAAGCACTCCGGCGATGACTGGCCCCGATCCGAACCCGAGGTTTCCACCCACCGAAAACCAGGACATGGCGGTGGCCTTTTTCGGGCCGCTGACCAGATGGGCCGTTTTTGAGCCTTCCGGGTGGTAGGATGCCACACCCACCCCGGAAACCAGGACCGCGGCCAGCAGCCAGGCATAGCTGGAAGCAAAACCAGCCAACGAGATCCCGGCGGCAGCCAGGAAGATCCCTCCCGGCAACAACCACTTCGCGCCGAACCGGTCGCTCCACAGGCCGAACAACGGTTGCAGCACCGAAGAGCTGAAATTGGAGACAAATACCAGAAAGCCCAGCTGAGAATACGATAAATGGAACTCAGAACGGAAATAGGGCAGCATTATGGGAACAGCGCCCTGGTTGATGTCGGTGGCCATGTGCCCCAGGCTAAGGACAATCAAGATCAGCTTGTTCAATGGACATCAGGCTCCTTTGGCGGGAATCACGATTGAAAGGCGCAAGCATCGCCAGGTTTTTTTACTTCCCTAAACCGTAACAGAATATCCCCTGAAGGGGTTTCTCATTTGCGCGTAGAATATTTCACGTTACTCATCTTACGCATCCGCAGGAGGCCCAACATGCTTTTCAAAGTGACCACAGACGGCCAAATCACCCGGCTTTCCATGGCCGCCACCGTCTCTGGCCGGCCCCTATATGTGGTGCATGCCTACCTGGTTGACGGGTTGTTGATCGATACGGGCTGCGCCAATGTCGCGAGGGCGTTTTGGGAGTTCGTCCGGGAAAATCCGGTGGAGCAGGCCTATATCACTCACTACCACGAAGATCATGCGGGAAACAACCTGGTTCTCAATAAACTGGGGATCCCGTCTTATGCCGGCGAAATGACGGTTTCAAAACTCGGCCAGGAGATCCCCTACCGTCTTTACGAGAAGCTATTTTGGGGCGTCATGCCCAGATCGACGGCCGTTCCCAGAGAGGGCCACATCGAAACCTCACGGCACCGGTTTGAAATCATCCCGGCTCCGGGCCATTCGAAGGATATGGCAGTTTTATTCGAAAAGAACGAGGGCTGGCTTTTCAGCGCGGATCTTTATGTCGCCCCGCGGAAGATGCTCTGGCGGCTGGAGGAGAATCTGCCCGAGCTGATGCGGAGCATTGAAAAGACCCTGAGCTACGATTTTGAGGCGCTTTACTGCAGCCACCGGCCGGTCTTGAAGAACGGGAAGCAGGCGCTTGCCAGGAAGCTGGAGATTATGAAGGAGACCGCCGGCAGTATCCTTGAACTCCACAAGAAAGGATTGCCTGAGCGGGAGATCACGCGCCGGGTGCTTGGGAGAGAGATGTGGCTGACCCTGTTCACCACCGGGGATATGTCCAAGATTAACGCGGTCCGGTCCGTGATATCGTCGCATGCCGGCAACGATGCCCGCTGAACCCGGCTCGAAAAGGGGCAGTGAGGCGTAGGAAGGAAATACAGCAGAAGGAAATACAGCAGAGGGAAATGCAGCAGAGGAGATGCCGCAAATGAATTTGACGGAGATCAGGAAAACGGCCAAAGAGCGGTTGCAGCCCCATTGCCGGGTTTGCCCGGTTTGCGACGGGAAGGTCTGCGCCGGAGAGATGCCGGGGATGGGCGGGACGGGCAGCGGGTCGTCGTTTGCGGCCAACATCGCCGCATTGGGCAAGATCAAGCTCAACCTCCGGACCATTCACCGGGCGGAGAACCCGGACATTTCGATAAGCCTTTTCGGCCGGAAGCTGGAGATGCCCATGATGGCCGCTCCCATCGCGGGAGTACGTTTCAACATGGGTGATTACCTGACCGAGTTGGAATACACCCGGACAGTGCTGGAAGGGAGCAGGCTGGCTGGAACCATGGGCTGGACCGGAGACGGGCCGCACCCGGAGATCTTCGCCGCGGCGCAGGAGGCCATCGGCCAGTTTGGCGGGGTGGCTATTGTCAAGCCGCGGCAGGATGAGGCGATCTTAGAGCGTCTTAAAGCCCTCGAAAAAGTTGGACCAGCCGCCGTGGGCGTGGATGTGGACGGCGCCGGGGCGATCACCATGGCGCTGCAGGGCCAGCCGGTTGGGCCGAAGTCGCCGGAGTCGCTGCGGAAGATCATCAAAGCTTCGCCGTGGCCGTTTATCCTCAAGGGAATCATGACCCCCGACGAAGCGGAGCTGGCGGTGGAGGCGGGCGCCGCCGCCATCGTGGTCTCCAACCACGGGGGAAGGGTGCTAGATCATACTCCTGGGACGGCCGAAGTCCTGCCGGGGATAGCCGAAAGGGTCAAGGGCAAGATCGCGATTATTGCAGATGGCGGGATTCGCTCCGGTGTAGACGTCTTGAAGTTCCTGGCGCTGGGCGCCGACGCCGTGCTGGTCGGGCGGCCGCTGGTCACCGGGGCTTACGGCGGGGGCACCGAAGGGGTGGCCTTTCTTCTTCGCAAGATGGCCGACGAACTGCGGCAGGCGATGATTCTTACCGGTTGCGCCAGCCTGAAAGAGATCGGGCCGCGGGTGCTGGCTGTCTAGCTAACTCATCACCGACAAGCCTGGGAGGGCGGAGGACCCCCCCCTTGACGCTGCGGCCGGGTCGAGGTATACTTTACTTAGTAATTTAGAGTGTTGGCTAACAATCTAAGACAGAGGCGCGGTTAATTTTTGGAGCTTCCGGTCGATGCAGATGTTAGATGTTACAGGAGGAATCGGCTAATGGGATACGCCATCGAAACGGATGGGTTGGCAAAAACCTTCGCTAAAGCGGAGGCGCTGAAGGGCATCGACGTTCGGATTCCAGCTGGGACCATCTTCGGGTTCCTGGGCCCCAATGGGGCGGGCAAGACCACCACGGTGAGGCTGCTTACCGGGGTGCTCAAACCCAGCGGCGGGCAGGCGAGAGTACTGGGATTGGATGCGGCGGCCGATTCCACCGAGGTGCGCCGGCGGATCGGGGTGCTTACGGAAACGGCCGGAAACTACGAACGGTTGGCGGCCCGGGACAACCTGGTGATCTTCGGCCAGTTATACGGCCTGAAAAAGGTGGCAGCCGTCGAGCGGGCTGGCGAACTGCTCAAATTCTTCGGCCTGGAAGAAAGGGCCATGGAACGGGTGGAGACCTTCAGCACCGGCATGAAGAAGCGTCTCTTGCTGGCGCGGGCACTGATTCACGAGCCGGAGGTACTCTTTCTGGATGAGCCCACCTCGGGGCTCGACCCGGAGGCGGCGCATCATGTTCTGGAATTGATCAAGGGTCTTTGCGTCGAAAGGCGGCGCACGGTCTTCATCTGCACGCACAATCTGGACGAGGCGCAGCGGTTGTGCGACACGGTGGCGGTGATCGACGCCGGCCGGGTGCTGGCGCAGGGAACGCTGAAGGAACTGGAGGAGAAGTTGTGGTCGCGGGCCGAGGTGGTCGTGGAGTTGGAGGAGGTCAATGCCAGGGTTGCCGGCGCCGTCTCCAATTTTGCCGCAGAGGGGCGGGGCATCGAGACGGCCGCTGGCCGGGAAGCTGGAGGATCTGAAGGTGTGGCGGCCGCGGCAGCGGCAGCAAACATCCTGCGGATTCCCTTGAGGAGCCACGAGCAGATCCCGGATCTGGTGGCGGAGATCGTCAGGGCCGGCGGCCGGATCCGGGCGGTTCAGCCCGTGAAACATTCCTTGGAGGAGATCTACATGAAACTGATGGGGGGTGGTGGAGATGAACTGGCAAAGCATTAGAGTGGTGATGATCAAGGACATCAAGGAGATCGGCAAGAACCTGCAGTTCTGGCTGCCGACGGTCCTGGTTCCCCTGATTATGGCGGTGGTGTTGCCGGTCGTCGTGAGCCTGATCTTTTCCAGGGCGCCACTCAATTCGCTCAACACCGGTTCCTGGAATGCGATGTTCAAAAGGATGCCGGAGGCATTGCAAAACGTCTTTGCCGGGATGACCCAGCGGCAGGCGATGGTCTTTATATTCGCAAACTATCTCTTTAAACCGTTCTTCCTGATCATCCCGGTGATGGTCGCCAGCATCATCGCCGCCAACAGTTTCGCCGGGGAACGCGAGCGCAAGACTATCGAATCGCTCTTTTACACCCCGGTGTCGGATCTGGAGTTGCTGATGGGCAAGGTTCTGGCGGCGTTCGTGCCGTCCGTGGCGGTGTCGTGGCTGGCCTTTGCGGCTTTTGTGGCTGCGGTGGACGCCACAAGTTTTCCCCTGTTTGGACGGCTGATCCTGCCGACGGTACCCTGGGTACTGCTCCTGGCGCTTCTGGTTCCGGCGGTCTCCTTCCTGAGCCTGGCGATCACCGTGCTGATCTCGGCCAGGGTGAGGGGATTTCAGGAGGCGCAGCAGATCGCCGGGGCGCTGGTGGTTCCCATCTTGTTCCTGGTCTTCGGGCAGGTAATCGGGCTGTTTATCCTGGATGCGGGGGCCATTCTGGCGATCACCGTGGTTCTCGCGGTTCTGGATTATCTCCTGGTGAAGATTGGCGCCCAGACCTTCAGCCGGGAACGGGTGATCACCCAGCTTTGATTGACTCCGGCCACCCTTGGAGAAACGAACTTTGGAGGGATGAACCACGGATGAAAACAAACCCGCTGCAAGCACAACCCAAACAACCGGCAAGCTGGATAAGAAGGGGATCTTCGGGTTCTTGCTCATCACCTTCGGCCTGACCTGGGGCGTGGAGTTGGCGATGATCTTCGGGTGGCATGTGTCGTTTGTGAGAACACCACCCATGCAGGCCCAGTTGATTGTGGCGGCGGTGATGTTCGCGCCGGCCCTTGCGGCTTTTATCACCGCCAGGTTCATCACCCGGGAAGGCTTTGCCAAGACCGGCTTGCGCTTCGGCCCATTCCGGGCCTATGTACAGGTGTACTTTCTAATTCCCGCCATATTTATCGCGGCCTATGCGTTGACCTGGCTCCTGGGGCTGGGCAGGCCGGATTGGGCTTTGCGCGATTTTATGAAACTGGTGGGAAGCGGGTTTCCAGCTGGCTCTGCGCCGGCGGCGAGCACCATGCTGCTGGTCATCGCGTTGGGGTCGATTACCTTTGCGCCGCTGGTCAACAGCCTGGTCGCCTTTGGTGAGGAGTTTGGCTGGCGGGGTTACCTTTTGCCGAAGCTTTTGCCGCTGGGGAAATGGCGCGCCATGGTTATAAGCGGCGTCATCTGGGGGCTCTGGCACGCGCCGATTGTAGCGGTGGGGTTCAACTACCCCGGGTATCCCATTTTAGGAGTGCTGTTGATGACCCTTTTGGCCACCTTCATGGGGGTGTACCTGGCCTACCTGAGGATAGAGTTCGACAGCACGGCGCTGGCCTCATTCGGGCACGGAGTCTTCAACTCCCAGGGGTACGGGATCTGGCGTATACTTTTCCCGGCGGTGAACCCGGTTATCGGTGGATTCACAGGGGTTGTCGGGCTCCTGGTGCAGTTTGCGGTGGCGGCCTGGACGTACCGGAAGATTCGCCCGGCCGCTCTTCAAAGCAAGACGATTGGTAAATAAGGCGGTGTGAGATAAGAAAAATAGCGTTGCGTAAATGTTGATGATGATTCGGCGGTTGGCGATAGCGGCCAGGGCCTTTGGAAGCGTTTCCTGGCCGCTTCTTGTCTGCAGGGCATGCCGGCGGGAAAAGGAACTTTAAGGAGAAACTTCAGAAGGAACTTTTCCATCAAGGGCGAAACATTTGGACAGGGGAAGGCCGTAAAGCCTGGCAACCCCTATTTTAATAGGTAAAGCTGTTCTTAATAAAGAAGAACGGCCTTGTGCCTGAAAGGATGAGTCTGGTGCCTGAAATAAAAATCCGACCGGTACGGGTGGAAGATGCGGTGGCGAAGGGCGGAAACGCGCGGACATCTTCCGGCACGGCGAGTATGCAGATGTGCTGGTGATGGGGCGTGTCCGAGAAGGGGAAATATCGTGAGCAGGTGGTGGAACCATGGGCGGGATTAGAGTTTCGGCCAAGGCCGTAATCATCAAGGATGGCAAGCTCCTGACCACCCTGAATGTGGATTCCGGGGGGATCTTCTACCTCCTTCCCGGGGGCGGACAGGAACCTGGCGAACCGCTGCATGTCGCACTCAAGCGGGAGTGCCGGGAGGAGATCGGGGTTGAAGTGGAAGTTGGCGAGTTGTTCTACGTGCGCGATTATATCGGCCGCAATCACGAGTTTCGCGATTTTGACGGCGGCATTCATCAGTTGGAATTGATGTTCTCCTGTACCATTCCGGCTGGCCAGGAGCCGTCAAAAGGCATAAACCCGGACGCTCACCAGGTTGCCGTGGAGTGGCTGGATATCGCTGAACTGGACGGAAAGAGGCTCTATCCTCAGGCGTTAAAAGCCATCCTTCAATCTCCTGTCCCAAAGGGCGTCATCTATATAGGTGATGTAAACTGAGCGTATCAAAGAATCAACGGGCGGTGGTTTTGTTGCCGGTGAATACTGTAACGGCGATCTTCATGGCGGTGATTGCCGGGGTGGCCATTGGTTTTCAGGGGACCCTCAACAGCCTGCTTAGCAAAACGGTTGGGCTGTGGGAGTCAACCTTCATCGTGCATCTGACGGGGTGGGCGGCGGTAACGGCGATCATGCTTCTTTTCGGCCAGGGGAATCTTTCCGCGGTTTTTCAGGCTCCAAGGGCCAGCCTTCTGGGCGGCCTGCTGGGGGTGATGGTGGTGGCCGCGGTGATCTTGGCGTTCCGCCGGCTGGGGGCGATGTATGCTCTGGGGCTGGTGATCTTTTCACAGTTGCTGGTGGCCGCGGTGGTTGACCATTTTGGCTGGTTTGGGATTGAACGAACTCCCTTCTCCCTGGCGCGCGCTTTGGGACTTCTTTTGCTGGGGGCGGGGGTTTATTTTTTCAAAAGGTGAGTTTCGCGCGGGGTGAATTTTTCGTAAGCAAGGCCCGATTGAATTGGGGGACCACAAATTGGATAAAAGAGTTTGGGCGGCGTTGCTGGCGGTCAGCCTGATCTGGGCTTCAACCTTTCTGGTTATACGTATCGGGCTTGAGTATCTTCCGCCGTTCACCTTTGCTGCGATCAGGTTTGTGCTGGCATCAATACTGCTCATTTTGTACCAGGTCGTAAGAGGTAGGGGCTTTCGGGTATCGCGCGCCGATCTCGGCCACCTGGCTGTCCTGGGTCTCCTTATGACGGCGTTGCCCTTCGGGTTGGTGTTTTGGGGGCAGCAGTATATTTCTTCGGGCCTGGCGGCGGTGCTCAACAGCACTGTCCCGTTCTTTGTGGCTTTCCTGGCCTATTTCTGGCTGGGGGAAGAGATGTCTCTTGCCCGGGTGACCGGTATTGTCGTGGGATTTACCGGCGTGATTTTCCTATCCGGCGGCATTAAGCCTGGAAATTCGCTCTGGGGTGTCCTCGCGTTGCTGGCGAGCGCAGGCAGCTACGGGGCCGCCAATGTTTATGCCAAAAAGCGGCTTGGCCATCTGGATGCCGTACTCACAAACACCTGGCAGACGATCTTTGGCGCCCTGATGCTGGTGGTCGGAGCGGCGGCGGTGGAATCCGGCGCCCGCCTCATGTGGAGCTGGCAGGCGGTGGCGGCCCTGCTCTTCCTCTCGATCTTCGGTTCCGCGGTGGCCTTCGGAATGCTGTTCTGGCTCCTGCAGAAGGCTGAAGCCACCCAGGTGGCGATGGTGGGGTATATAATTCCCGTAATCTCCGTCCTGATCGGTACGTTATACGGCGAACCCCTGGCCTGGCCCATGGTGGCCGGAATCATTGTGGTGCTGGTTGGGGTAATGATTACCGAAGGCCGGCTGGGGAAACGACGCACCGGGGGCAGGCCAGAGAAGCGGCGCACCGAAACCGGTTAGGGGGCACCCTACGGCGTTAGCAAGCCTGCCACCCATGCGGCTTTTTGATAAGCCCTGGCCAGAAATCCTTCCGGCGGCTCGTCCGAACCCTCTTTTCGGACCACTTCCAGCGTTAGAGTTCCCGGATAAGTGGAGCCGAGGAAGGCCCCGGCCACTGTCGCCCAATCGACGATCCCTTCGCCGGGCAGCCAGTGGCGGTCGCTTTGCCCATCATTGTCGGAAAGGTGGGTGGCCATCAGGCGGTGGCCAAATTTTTCCAGGAACTCCCCTTTTTCAGCGCCAGACAGCCAGTCGTGGGAAGTGTCATAACAAAGTCCCAGAGATTCGGATTCAACTTCGGAAAATAAAGAGTGGAGATGGGCCGCGGATCCGGTATTTTCGACGGCCACGGCCACATCGAATTCCTCCGCTGTCTCAAGAATCTGGAGCAGGCTGTCTATTCCAAATCTGTTGGGGCCTGGGGGATTTGGGCCATCCGTCACGTGGATGACCATCATGGGGATGTTGTGCCTTGCGCAATCTTCTAACCAGGCGATGTGCTTGTTAACGATATCCGTACGATCCAGGGCGCTCTCGCTCCAGAGATCATTGCAATGATCGTAGGGAACATGAATATTTTCCAGGACCAACCCGCTTTTCCGCACCAGATCCGGCATGTCGTCCTTTTCCAGGCCCCCGAGGGTTTCCTCGTCCTCCCACCAGAGGGTGGTCGCGTCAAAACCGGCCTCTTTGATGAGCTCAAGCCGTTTTTGCAAGGGAAGCACATACCCGAACCACGAAAAGATGCCCAACGGATGTTTGAACTTTTGCAGCAAAGGCGCCATGGCTGTTCCTCCAGATCCATGTAGTTCTCCTAAATGCGGCCGGCAACTTTGTGCAGCGCCCGGAACTCGTCCTCGAGGATGCTCATCATCACGAAGTCGTGGAAGGTATGGTTGTAGTAATAGCTTTCCCGCCACACGCCCTCCCGTTTGAAGCCGACCTTCTCGTAAAAGCGCAGCGCCTTTTGATTGAAGCCAACCACCCGGCCGTCTTCTTTGAGAACGATGGAAAACCAGACCCGGTCTCTGTCCTTGCGGATTGCTTCCAGGTGTTCCTCGACGCTTGCCCGGCTGCTGGGCAATGCCTCGCCGATGAGGCCTCGAATCTCCGGGTCGTTCACCCACTTGCGGATCAGGGGTAGATCTTCCGGCTCCATGGGCCTCAGGTAGACTCGCTCCCCGATCAAAAACGCCGCGCGGCGATCAGACTCTTCCTGGGTCATCAGCTGCTCCTCCTCACCACAGATCCAGGGACAGGTAACGCTCGCCGGTCTTCGGAGGGCGTTCTTTTGAATATTCGTCGGAAGAAGAGCGATCCCTCTTAATAAAGGTTCTTGACATTTCCGCAGGGGAGTGCTAGTTTAATACCGTAGGGGGTAGAGTATATATCGGACATATGGGAGGTTGTGAAGGTGTTAACAAAGAGACATGGATCATCTCGCGCGCCACGGGCACCATTATCGGGAAGGGTTCTGGCCGGCTTGACAGCCATCGCTTTGACGGTGGCTCTGGCAGCGGTTCTGACGGTGGCGCCGGGAACCGGAGGGATGGTCTATGGAACCACGGGGACAGTTCTGGCCGAGGCCAAGGCCAGGCCGCAGGATGGCGGCGCCCTCAAGATCGCCATGCCTTACACGGTGGGGACGCTGGATCCGTTGCATTTTATGGCCGACGCGGATTTCCACGTGATCACGCAGATTTATGAGCCGCTGGTGCTGTTCAATGAAGAAGGGAATCCGATTCCCAGGCTGGCGACCTCCTGGCGGAACCCGGACCCGAATACCTGGGTCTTTCACCTGAGGAAGGGCGCCCGCTGGCAGGCCGGCAACGAGGTCTTTCCCAAGAGAACGAAAGCCGAAGTCACCGCCGCCGACGTGGTGACCACCTTGAATCTCGTTCTGAACCCGGACAACAAGGCGACCTTTTACAGCAAGCTCGCCAGGGTGATCAAATCCGTCGAAGCGGTGGACAAACGCACCGTGAAAGTGGTGACCCAGGCGCCATACGCTTTCCTTCTCGAGGACCTGGGACATATTCCGATCGTGAGCAAGCAGGTGGTGGAAAGGGTGGGGGCCGGCCAGCTCGGCCGTTACCCGATTGGCTCCGGGCCTTTTAAGCTTCTGGAATCCCGGCCCGATAATCAGATTACCCTGTCCCGCAACGACGATTATTACTTGAAACCGCGCCTGGCGCGGGTGATCTTCCAGATCATTCCGGACAAGTCCGTGGCCGCCATGGCGCTGGAGAGCGGCGACGTGGATGTGGTCACCCAGTTGCCGCCGCTGGAGATCCCCCGTATTTCCGCGGATAAGCGCTTCACCGTGATGGCGCCGGCCAGCGGTTCTTACCGCTACATTGCCTTCAACCAGCGGAAGGCGCCGTTCGACGATTTGAAGATCCGCGAGGCCATCGCGATGGCGGTGGACATTAAAAGCGCATTGAAGGCCATTTTCCCGGCGGAGAGCCTGGCCCAGCCGGCCTGGGGGCCGGTCCCGCCTGGCATACCGGGCTATGATCCCGGCCTGCAGAAGATGTGGACCTACAATCCGGAGAAGGCCCGGGAGCTTCTGGCGGCGCAGGGATGGGTGGATGCGGACAAGGATGGTATTCTGGAGAAGGACGGCCGCAAGTTCTCCTTTGTGCTGCAAGCTCCCAACGATGCGAACCGGAGCAAGCTGGCGGTGATCGTCGCGGATCAGCTTAAAGCGGTGGGACTGGACGTAAAGGTGAAGACCGAGGAATGGGGAATGCACCTGCAGGACCTGGCGGCGGGGCAGGCCGATATGTTCGTGATGGGCGGCGGCAGCACGCCGGACGGGCTATTATACCTCTTCCACTCCGGCCTGGTCTCCAGGGACCACAACACTGGCTTCCGAAACGCCGAGGTGGATCAACTCCTGGACAAGGCCAAGGCGACCACCGATGCGGCGGCGCGCAAGAAGCTCTGGCAGGAGGCGCAGCGGCTGATCGTGGAGAACCGGGTCCACCTGCCGGGTTATTATGAGTTCGTCAACGCCGGGGTTGCAAAGTATGTCCACGACTTTAAACCAGCCAATTACACCCTGCTCCTGGTGGCCCCGGATCGTAATGTCTGGGTGGAGAAGCGGTAGCTCAAGATCGTTTGGAAAGAGGTGGCCGCCTGCTTCAAGACTATAATGGACGCCAGTGGGCAGGCGGTTGTGTAAAGCCGGTGGTTAAATGCAGACTGCGGTAATTAAAAGGTTGGCTGAGATGGGCGTAGCCCTTCTCAGCCTGTCCTTTGCAATATTCAGCGTGGTAAGGCTGGTGCCGGGCGATCCGTTTCAAATACTATTCAGCGGGGCGGCTCCGGGCGCCGGGGACGCAGGTTTTTTGCAGAGCCTGCACAACGCGGCGGGCCTGGACCGCCCGCTGTTGGTTCAGTACGCCGGATACCTGGGCCAATTGCTCCACGGCAACCTGGGGGTCTCGCTACGTTCGGGAGAACCGGTGATTCTGCTGATTGGGAGGCATCTGGCGCCGACCCTTGAACTGGCGGGCGCCGCGTTGATATTATCTCTGGGCATGGGCATCTTCTTCGGCCTCGCGCTTTCGTTGGGCCGAAAAAGATGGTGGGGCGAGCTGGCGGGGGCGGCGGTCTCGTTTGCGGTGGCCCTGCCCTCCGCCGGGGCGGGCATCCTCCTGATCTACATCTTTGGCCTCCAGCTCGGCTGGCTGCCCACCTTCGGCTGGGTGGCCCAGGGATGGTCGTGGCCGGAGGCGCCGCGCCACCTGATATTGCCGGCTCTGACCTTGAGCATTCATCCGGGCGCGGTGCTGGCCAGGTTGATCGAGAGCAACCTGGCCACTGTTCTGGAGGAGGATTACGTGCGGACGGCCTACGCCAAGGGGGTGGGACTGGTGCGGGTACTTACCCGGCATGCGTTGAAGAATACCGCGTTGCCGGTGGTGACCTTTGCCGCGCTGGAGTTTGGCACCTTTGCGGGCGGGGCCGTGGTGGTGGAGACGGTCTTCTCCTGGCCGGGATTGGGGAGGCTTCTGGTCGATGCGGTGGCCAACCGGGACTACGCGCTGATCCAGGGGGCGACGCTCTTTGCCGGGGCGGCTTTCCTGGCGATCAACTTCTGCGCGGATCTGATGTACCTGGCGCTGGACCCCCGGCTGCGTTACGAATGATTTTGCTTTGCGAGTGGGTTTGAGTCATGAATGGGTTTGGGTTGTAATGGATCAACGTTGCGCGTGATTGGGGATCGGAGCGGGGCGTCATGATGACCACAAAGTCGATGGCGGCAGAGTTGATGGCTGCGAAGTCGATGGCAAACTCAATATCTGCAAGGGCAATGGCTGCGGAAACGGTGCCCGGAAAGCCCATTGATCCGGGGATCTTTGACCGGGGGGAGCGGATGGGGGAGCTTCACCTTTTTTTGCGGTGCCGGCGGCGCCACTGGCTCAGGTGGATTCCGGCTATTTTGATTCTGGCGGTGGGGCTGATCGGCCCGGCCATTGTGCCGCAAAACCCCTACACCATGGCGCTGAATCACGCTCTTCTGCCGGTGGGTTCGCCGGGACATCCCCTGGGCACCGATGACTATGGGCGGGATCTTTTGAGCCGGCTGATCTTCGGCGCGCGGACGTCGGTATGGCTTGGCGTCATGGTGGTGGCCTGCGCCGGTGCCTTTGGGACCCTGATTGGAGCGGCTACAGGTTACTTCGGGGGCTTGGTGGACAGCGTGATCATGCGCCTGGCCGACGCCCTGCTGGCCTTCCCGCTGGCGGTGGCGGCGCTGTTTGTGGCGGCGTTGTTGGGGCCTGGCACGGGGAATCTGATCCTGACCTTGACCCTGCTCGGCTGGGTGGGGTACGCCCGCCTGGCGCGGAGTCTCGTGCTGCGGATCAAGAGCGAGAGATTCGTTGAGGCCGCCAGGGCCGTTGGCGCGGGCTCGGGGCGCATCCTGTTCCGCCACATTCTGCCCAATATTGCTGGCCCCCTGGCCAGCTACGCGGCCCTGCACATCGGCAGCGTGATCCTGATCTGCGCCGAACTCGGATTCCTCGGCTTTGGCGTTCAGCCACCCACGCCGGACTGGGGCTTGATGCTCAACGAAGGGCGGGCTTACCTGCGGGTGGCGCCGCAGCTGGCCATCTTTCCCACGCTGGCCGTCACGCTCACCGTCATGTCCTTCCAGGGCCTGGCCAGGGCCTGGAACGGGCGCAACCACAGCGAACGGTGCTAGATTTCACCTTTCTCGCACAGTACCATCCACTCCTTCAGGTTGCCAATCAGCAAATACTTCCCGCCGGGCCGCAGTACCCTGAACGCCTCCGAAGCGAATTTGCTCTCGTTGGCTGGTGCCGGTCAGATGGTTTCGTGCCGCCGCCAGCATGGCCCTGGTCAGACAGGAAAATTATCCGGTCAGGCGAACCATGCTGTTAACAATTGACTTCCGTGCCGGTTGCGGAGAGTGATGGAGGGATAGCTATGCCGCTTGTCAGGGTCGAAATTTTGAAGGGGCAAACCGCCGAACATAAAAAGGCAATCCTCGACGCTATTCACAATGCTCTGGTTGAGGCTTTCAAAATTCCCGATCACGATAGAAACCAGAAGCTGTACGAATTGGACCCCGAGTGGTTTGAACGCTCGCCAGGAAAATCCGGCCTGTCGGATGGTGGCCTACGCGGTTTTGTATGCGCTGGCGTTCCTGGGGCTGGCGATCCGGGTTTTCCCCGGAAGGATCTGTAGATGAAGTATACATGAATTCGTTTGAAGCGGAGAGAATACCCGCAGACCCGGAGGAAGGTGGAGTAATTTGGACAAGGATAGCATCATCCGAAGGTTGAACTGGTTTTACAGCCTGGAACTCAATCAGGTGGACCTGTACACCGCTCAGAGCCAGCGAGTGGACGATACCTATCTCTCGCGCGCCCTAAAAAGGGTGGCCATGATCGAACAACAGTATGTGGATAATATTGCCGGTAAAATCCGTGACCTGGGGAGAGAACCGACCAAACTCGGCGATATGTTGGCTCCCGTGATGGGCCAATTGGCCGGTAAGGCTAGCGCCTTAGCTGGCCCGGCAGGACTGTTGTGGCTGGATATCCAGTTGGAAGAAAAGGCCATGAAGGACTACAAGGAATTCCTGCTTCAAGCAGGCGGAGAGGAAGAACTTTTCAACATCCTCTGGGACAACCTTATCGACGAAGACCTGCACACCGCCTGGTTTGCCAATAAGCTCAAGGAACTAAAAGATAGCGATTCCAAACACTGATTCTGGGAGGTACTCAAACTTCCAGGCGGCGCATAGCATTATGCTGGTATAAATAAGCTGGGTATAAATAAAAGGAGAGTTGGTCGATGAAGCGTCCCGTCGTGGTGGTGATCACCAACGACAAGGCAGATGCGTGATTCTACTCCAAAAGGCCAGTTGGCATTGGGCTCAAAAAGATCAAAGTGGACAGAAGGATCAAGAGGGCCAGAATGGCGACATTAACTACAACCACATGGAATATACGGAAGTTCTTGCGGAGCCCGGCGTCAACGAACTCAGAAGCAGAAGGGGCACCCTGGCTCTAGACGAGATCAACATCTTGAGGGCGCAATATGGGAAACTGAAAAAAGGCACTTCCTATCTCCGGTTTACCGTCACTCAGGAGATGGCGAAGGAGATTAAAGCCAAAGGCGCCGTCAAGCTTGCCGTAAACTTGACGGGCCGGGATCTGGCGCCTCTGAAGGAGATCAACGTTCGACCCACGATTTCATGGGCTTGAAGCACCCAAAAACCGCGCACACGCGAAAAGGTTGTAGGCACACATTTTTATAATTATGTCTTTACAAGTGATGGCCAACATGTCATAATGTAGGCATGTATTTAAGAACTACAACCCGCAAAAACAAAGACGGTTCCTCTGTCCGGTATCTGCAACTGGCTCACAACGAGCGCGACCCCGAAACGGGGGTGCCAAAGGCCAAAGTTATCTATTCTTTCGGTCGCGCCGATGAAGTTGATACCCAAGCCTTGCGTCGCCTGGTGCAGAGTATTGGTCGCTTTCTTGAGCCTGAAGAGGTTGTTCAGACCCTACACGCGCTCTATTGACTAAATGCCGCAGATGCACCCCGCAAGGGGATTATGGGCTGGACAAGAGAGACGGCTGCGGACCGAGCTTGAGAGTGAAGTGGAAGAACGGCTCCATAACTCCGGCTGGGGTAACCGAGTTGCGGCTGTCTGCCTGGATCCGGACTTTAAGGACAAAGGACCTGGTTTCCGGCATAGTTATGGTAATAACCCACGAATAGTGGAACCGGAATATGTTATATACCTTGGAGCATTATTCAGTGGGGTTTTATTGGACAAAGAATATGTATAACGTATACCTGGATTTTACGGTGGATGGGGAGTTCATCCGGTATTATTGCAACATCTGCCGGGATGACACCGAAATCACCAGAGATATGTTGATCTGGTAAAGGCATATTTCAGGTAACGCCCTCTCGTAGAATGCGGGTTTCGGGACCATAAGCGTAGGAAAAACGAGGAAACCTGTAGGCACAATAAATTACAAATTTCTCTTGCGTGTTTTGGATGTTTGTGGTATAATGTGGTTACAATGTATATACGTACCACGAAGACCAAAACAAAAAACGGCATGGCCGAATATGTTCAGCTAGCCCATAACCAGCGGGACCCGAAAACCGGCGTGCCCAGGGCCGTTGTCCTTTACAACTTCGGCCGGATGGATCAACTCGATCTGGAGGCCTTGCGCCGGCTGGTGAAGAGCATCTCCCGCTTCCTGGAGCCACAAGAGGTTGAGGTGATCAAAGAGCAACTTGGCGAAGAGTCGCCTTTTGAATTCCTGGGTTCCAGACAAATCGGCGGTAGTTGGCTCCTGGACGGGATGTGGAAACGCCTGGGGATTGAAAAGACCCTTCGGCAGCTTTTATCCGACCGGGACTTTCGCACGCCAGTAGAGCGAATGCTCTTTGCGATGGTGGCCAATCGGGCTCTGGCGCCTGCCAGCAAGTTGCAGGTGGAGCATTGGGTCGCCAGGGAGGCCTTGATTGACCAACTACCCGGTGTCGACGTTCATCAGCTCTACCGGGCCATGGATTTCCTGATCGAGGCCGCGGATGAGATTCAGAAACAGGTCTTCTTCTCGGTGGCCAGCCTCTTGAACCTGGAAGTGGATTTGCTCTTTCTGGATACCACCACGACTTATTTCGAGATCAAGGGCGAAGATGAGGACCATTGGGACCAGAACCATTGGGACCAGAAAGGGCTACGAAAGCGGGGATATGGGAAAGACAACCATCCGGAACTGGCCCGGGTGGTGATCGCCTTTGCCGTGACCCGCGACGGCATCCCGGTCCGCTGCTGGGTTTGGCCCGGCAATACCGCCGATGAAAATATTGTAGAGCAAGTCAAGACCGACCTGAACGGCAGCCACCAGGTGTATGGCCGGTATGTGCGGCAAACCAAGACCGGCAAACTGGTTTTAAATCATGCCAAAATCCGCGCCGAAGAGCATCTGGACGGGAAATATCTGGTGAGCACCTCGGACGGCAAACTTCCCGCCAAAGATGTGGTGCTGGGTTACAAGCAGTTGGCGGTCATCGAACGGGTCTTTAAGGACCTGAAGCATCTGGTGGACATTCGCCCGGTCTACCACCGGCTGGAGGAACGCATTCGAGCCCATGTTCTCTTATGCTGGTTGGCCATGCTGCTCATCCGGGTGGCCGAAAACGAGACGGGGCAAACCTGGCATGAGATGAAAAAGGCTCTTGCCACCTTGCAGGTTGGAATCCACCGAACCCGTTCTGGCGAGATCTGGCAAACCAACATGGCGGATACGGAGCAACAAAAGCTGTTTGAAACCCTGAAACTGAAACCTCCACCGCGTTATTACTCCGTATCGCCCCTCACCAGGGGGACTGTGTAGTCACAATGATTTTCGTCCGGCAAATGGGATAAGGCATAGTCACCATGGGCTTCTCAGCTCTTTTTTGTAACTACTTACTGTTCAACGCCAGTTTTAGCCAAAAATGTTTTTCAATGGAAACCAGGTAGCAGCGTTCGGTCGGATAATAATCGAAAATAGCTATAGACTCCGTCCTCCTTTTTGGGCGGGAGGAAGAAAGGAGCGAGGATATGAAGCGAACAAGTATTCGCCTTCGCTTGATGGTGCTGATGATCTGCCTGACAACGCTACCAGTAATAACTGTAACGTGGATCGCCACGAATAACACACGAAACTCGGTGGAAAAAGAAATCATCAACGCGAACAATTCCCGCATGATGTGGGCGGATCAATATTTGAACGAACTGATTCAGCAAATCGACATTTTGTTCTATACGCTGCAAATTAACCAGCAACTGATGGCTAGCCTGAACGACATTGACATTCCGGACGTCAAAGTCCAATTCCGGACGCAAAATTATATCCGGAATACGCTTGCCTCTGCCTTCTACGCCAACTCTCGAAAAGTGGACAACCTGACCCTCTATATCCATTCAAATCGAAAGGCCTTTTCGGTTAATTTTGTCAGCAGCGGGATGATATCCTCGCTTGATATCCGAAATGGGGCTTGGAGCCGGATGCGGAACATGCCGATCAATATGTACTTCAAACAGTCCGGTAACGGGATTTATGCTTTTCACAGCATAAATCGATTCGAAGATCGGAAGCTGCTAGGAGGTCTATCCGTACGCATCAACAGGGATGTCTGGGAGGAAGTGAGCGGCATTTTGAAATCGGAGTCTGAAAGCTCCGTATTTCTGATAAACGATGAAGGGGAAATGTTATCCGGTTCCACTAAAACAGAGGGCTCGAACGAAATTCAAGCACAGCTTCGCAGTCTGGATTTACAGCATTCCGAGTTGGAATTCCGCAAAACGAAAAGCTACTTCTACTTCATGAAACGGGTGGGAGACGGCCAATTGGCAATTGTAAAGGCCATACCGCTTAAAACAATTACCCAAAGTGCACGAGCGACGATCACAGCCGGTATTTTGACAGGAAGCCTGTTCGCGGCGGTTTCGGTACTGCTGTCAATTCTCGTCTCACTTCGGATCAGCCGGCCGATTGTCAGCCTGGCGCGAACGATGAGGACGGCGACAATTCATAATTTTGAAATGAAGCCAGTGCAAAGCCGTGACGAAATCGGGCTGCTGGAGCGAGGCTACAACTCTATGATGCAACGCATCAAGAAATTGATCGAAGACGAGTATCAGAAGAATATTGAATTAAAAAACGCGCAGCTTATGGCGCTTCAGGCTCAGATTAATCCCCATTTTCTAAACAATACTCTTCATCTCATAGGGGGAATGGCACTTTCGAAAAATGCGCCTGAAATTTACCGGATCACCTGGGTAATCGGGGATTTGCTGCGTTACTCCATCAGTACCGAAGGCGATATGGTCCCGCTGGAAGACGAGTTGAAGCACATGCAAAACTATATATTTATTCAGGAGCACCGGTTTGCCGGACGCTGCACGGTTACGGTTTCCATGGATGAAACGGTGCTGGACAGCAAGCTGCCCAAGTTCACCATCCAGCCCATTGTGGAAAATGCGTTTGAGCATGGGCTCCAGCAGAAGGAAGGAGCCTGGAAAGTGGAGATTCGTATAAAGCGTATCGGAAACAGGATCGGTATTATGGTAAAGGATGATGGCGTCGGACTTGCAGAGGAACGTCTCAGGCAGGTTCGGGCAGAGCTGCAAGGCGGTTTGGCGATTAAGGGGGATTGGACAGGACCCGACGGATCGAGAAAAAGAAGGGGGATTGGCTTGAGAAATGTCAATGCCCGCCTGAAGTTTCAATTCGGTAACGGATATGGCGCCCGGATTTTCAGTAAACCGAAAGCCGGCACATTGGTTCTCTTGGTGCTGCCCGTGTCGAAAGAGGAAGATGGCGCAGATGTATAAGGTTTTGATTATCGATGACGAACCTTGGTCCAGGGAGGTGGTAAAGGCGCTCGGAGCATGGGAAAGCCTACAGTTGGCCGTGATCGGCGAAGCGGAGGACGGTACGGAAGGGCTCAAGCTGATAAGGGAGCTTGAACCGGATATTGTAATAACGGATATGCGAATGCCGGATCTCGGAGGGGTCGAGTTCTTAAAGGCTATGAACGAACGATTTCCGTCCCTCAAGATCATCGTCATAAGCGGGTATGATGATTTTGTCTATCTGAAGCAGGCCATCCGTTCCCGGGCGGTGGAATATTTACTGAAACCGATTGATCCGGAAGAATTGAATGCCTCATTGGCGCAGTGTGCTCGGGAACTGGAGCAAGCACATGCAAATGTGAATATGTCATGGAGGACGCCGCTCGTATTTGCGGACAACGCCGTGTTGGACAGGTATCTGGCTTATCGGCAGCGAGTCTACGGGTATTTATTGGAGCTAAACAAACCAGCTGTCCTCCATACCCTTGAGAATCTGGGGGAATTTTTGGAAAGATCGCTTCCGGAAGCGCCAGACGGAAACATGCTGACCAAGATCGGCCACGACTTTATTCTGATACTGGAAGAATTTACGTCCGAGAACGAAATCGGCTTTGACAGTATATGGAGCGATGGGAATCGTAAAGAGACCTTTATGGTCGGTTGGAATTCCATTTCGGAAGCGATTAAAGACATCGGCCTGCTCTACGGGGAGACGATTGATGCCATCGAAGCGTTCAGAAGAAACAAGAATCGCCTTGATATCAGGGGGGTGCAGACCCATATCGACCGGCATTTCCAGGACCCGATTTCATTGGAAACGATTGCGCAGCATTTTTTCATCAGCAAGGAGCATCTGAGCCGGGCGTTCAAAACCTTTACCGGTGAGAACATCTCGGATTATATTATTCGCAGGCGAATGGAGAAAGCTAAGGAACTCATATTGGAGCAAAGGTTGGCGATCAAGCACGTGGCGGAGATGACGGGATACACAGACCTTGCATATTTTTACAGGGTTTTTAAAAAGTATTATGGACTAACACCCGGAGAATTACGCAAAGAAGACTAAAAGCGCTATGAAAAAGTCTTTCTCCTGTGAAATTACTCTGTCAAAACCCTATTTCACCATGTCAATAAAGTGCAATAAAGAAAGCTAATATACTGAAATGACGCGGAAATCCGCCTCATCCATAATAAAAAGTAACAAACCAATAGGGAGGTCATTAAAGATGAAAAAAGTCCTTTCTCTAACGTTTGGGCTCCTGATTATCGTTTTCATGTTAACTGTTATAACAGGATTCGATCGAAAGACTCAGGCACCGGCTCGACAAGCAGAATTGAAAGTGTTTATGAGTTTTCCAAGGTTTAGAGATCAATTCGAAAGATATTTTAATCAGTTTAAGGCCAAGGAAAAAGCTGAGAAAAACATCGATGTGACCATCAAACTGGAAATGCCAAATCCAGATCAAGCCGGGCAAATTCTAAGAGCGCGACTGGCTTCCAACGATGCGCCGGATCTATTTACCCTGCATGCAATTGCGGACATTCCAACTTTCTACAAAGCCGGTTATCTAACAGATTTATCGAATCAGCCTTTTGTCGGCGCCTTGTTTGGCAATGTGAAGGAAATTGTTACGTATGACGGCAAAGTCGTGGCGCTGCCACTCGAAAGTTTGGCATGGGGATACTTATATAATAAAAAAATATTCAGCGACTTAGGTCTCACTCCCCCGCAAACATTGGATGAAATGAAAGCAGTTGTTAACAAACTGAAAGCCAAAAAGATAACACCGTTCGAATTGTCCTTTCAGGAGTCCTGGATTCCTCAGCTCATGATGGCATTGTCTCTCGGGGGCATCGTTACCTCGGAGCACCCGGATTTTGTGGATAAAATGAACAAAGGCAAAGGCTCGTATAAAGAAGTGGAAAGTGTGTTCAACATTATCGACCTGATTATGCAGAACGGCACCGACAAACCGTTCGAAGTTGGCAGCGCGGCAGGTTCCGCTGATTTCGCAAACGGTAAAGCGGCAATGTGGGTACAGGGTCCATGGATGGCGGAATCAATCCTGAAAGTTAATCCTGGCATGAAAATAGGTGTCGCTCCGCTGCCGGTAAGTAATGATCCGGAAGCAGCAATGATCAACCTCGCAGTTTCCACTTCCCTCGCTGTATCACCAACAAGCAAAAACAAAGAAGTGGCATTCGATTTGTTGAACTATATTCTCGATAAAAAGGTTTCCTCAGCCTTATTTCAGGAATTAAAATTCAATCCGGTAGCGTCGGTGCATAAGTACAAATCGTACCCATGGGTAGACGAAGCAATGGCTTATGTCTCAAAGGGCAAGGCGTATAAGGATTTGTCGCTGCCCCAGGCTGTTACGGACGAAACTGCCAAAATGCTGCAGAGCTATTATGCAAAACAAGCAACGAAAGATGATATCATCAAGGCACTCGACAAAGCATGGGCAGATTCAATCAAAGCCAGTAGCAACTAAAATATCTGAGGGGGGAGCGCCGTTCCGCGGCCTAACCAATACGCGCGGCGGCGCTCCCGTGAATAAGCATAACATCGCGATGGAGAAAGCTGCGATATGAAATGAATATATCGAAAAGACGGAAACAAAGATCTATTTTGTTGGCATTCGTGTTTCCCGCGCTATTGTTCTATTCAGTATTTATGCTAGCCCCTGCCATAGGAGGAATCTGGTACAGTTTAACGGATTGGAATGGGCTGAATCCCAGCTATAAGTTGGTTGGGTTCGCCAATTATATTGAAGCATTGACAGATGACCCCATTTACCTGAAATCGGTTTTTTTTACGTTAAAATACGTTATGTTTATGGTTGTATTGCAAAATGCATTCGCCTTGTTGCTGGCGGTTCTCGTCGAATCGAGGCGCCGGAGTAAAGTATGGTTCCGTACCATTTTCATGATGCCCAACATGATGAGCATGATTATTGGCGGATTTATGTGGATGTTCATCTTCACCAAAGTGTTGCCTTACATTGCCAATCACACGATTTTACATTTTCTGGATCGTTCATGGATCGGCGATCCGGGATATTCCTTCTATGCGATTTTAATCGTTGCCCTCTGGGGCGGAGTGGGTTATCTGATGATCATATACATCGCGGCGCTTCAAGGCGTGCCGCAGAATCTGAAAGAAGCGGCGGCAATCGATGGGGCCAATAAGATTCAGACGTTCTGGCGAGTCACGCTGCCGATGATTCTTCCAGCGGTAACGATAGGCATTTTCGTCACACTGAATTCCTCATTCAAAGTGTTTGATGTCGTTTATGCGCTAACCGGCGGTGGACCTGGCAGAGCTACTCAGGTAATTGCTCTCAATATTTTGGAAGAAGCGTTCTACAGGAACAACCGGTACGGCTATGCGAGCGCAAAAGCTATGATATTGTTCGTAATCGTATGCCTGATCACCCTCGTTCAATTGCGATTAATGAAGATAAGAGAGGTGGAGGTATGAGCAGCGAAAGTACGAATGCCATTGGCGCGAATCCCAGAGGCCGGGTTGGCTCTGGCTTAATCTTTCTTGCCCTGGTCGTCGTTGCGGCTTTTACTTTGTTGCCAATCGCTATGTCCTTGCTGAATTCACTGAAGACTGACGGAGAGATCCTCAACAATATTTTATCCATCCCGGCTCATTTTGAATTCAGTAACTATATAAATACTTTCCGAAAAATCAAATTCATGCGCAGCTTATGGAATACGGTTGTCGTGGCGACTGTTGGCTTGACAGGCATCATCTTATTTGGTTCGATGGCTGGTTACAAATTATCTCGAACCAGGGGGAAGCTAAGTGAATTTTTGTTTGGTCTGTTCGTAATGTCCATGTTGATCCCATTTCATTCGATCATGATTACCCTGACAAAGATTGCCAGGGATCTGAATATACAGGGCCATATAATTGGGCTTGGTTTGATTTACATCGGTCTGGGCGTTCCCATGGCAATCTTTCTTTACCACGGATTTGTGAAATCAATACCACGCGAGCTGGAGGAAGCGGCTGTTATCGACGGGTGCGGCGAATTCAAATTATTTTTCACAATTATTTTTCCGTTACTACTTCCAGTAACGGCTACAATAGCGATCCTGAATACACTGTGGATGTGGAATGATTTTCTGCTGCCGTTGCTGATGCTGACTGATTCCGACCAATATACGCTGCTGTTGTCGACCAATATGCTGTTCGGTGAATACGGCAACAATGACTGGTCAGCGATTCTGGCCGCATTGGTAATGGCGATGCTGCCCGCCATGGCCTTATATTTGCTGCTGCAAAAATATATCACGAAAGGTATCGCGGAAGGTGCGATAAAAGGATAATCAAATCAGACTGGAGGAGTGGAATATGTTTTGAATGATGTAACCGGGTTTCTGAAGGCTGAAGGACGGAAGCTGACGAACGGTGAAGGACGCGAAATTTTGCTTCGAGGCGTCGGTTTCGGCAGTTGGCTGCTTCCGGAAGGCTATATGTGGTGTTTCCCGGAACAGGGGGATCGTCCCCGCCGGATTGAACAAATGATTGAGGATCTGATCGGCGAGGGAAAATCGAAACGGTTTTGGGAAATCTACTATGAACGTTACATCTCGGAAGCGGATATCCGTCAAATCGCCGCCGAAGGATTCAATTCCGTCCGCGTGCCGATCAACGCCAGGCTGCTCCTGCTTGAGGAAGGTGGGCTAATTCGGCATAATGAGCGTCATCTGCAACTGATCGACCGGGTGATCGGCTGGTGCCGAACGAATCGCCTGTATGTGATCCTGGATTTGCACGGGGCGCCCGGTGGGCAGACCGGAACGAATATCGATGACTCGGAACATGATCAGCCGGAATTGTTCACGAATGAGCAGAATCGACGTCTTACAGTCGACCTCTGGCGAATGCTGGCGGAACGGTATAAGGACGAGTGGATTGTGGCAGGTTACGACCTGCTGAATGAACCGCTACCCGAATGGTTCTCAGCTTACAACGGAGAAGTGATGCCGCTTTACCGGGAGATCGTGAAGGCAATCCGGGAAGTGGACGGCCGTCATATGATCATCCTGGAAGGTGTTCACTGGGCAACGGATTGGTCGATTTTCAACGACAGGATCGACGACAATTTGATGCTTCAATTCCATAAATATTGGAACAACCCCGATACCGAGAGCATCCGGGTTTACCTGGACAAGAGAGAAGAATGGGACGTTCCGATCTTTATGGGTGAAGGGGGCGAGAATAACAAGGACTGGTATACGGGAGCGTTCCGTTTGTTCGAAGACCATGACATTTCGTGGAATTTTTGGACGTGGAAAAAAATGGACACCGACAATTCGCCATGCTCGATCAACAAACCGGCAGAATGGCGGCAACTGGTCGATTACCTGGAAGGCGGCGTTCGACCGGGCGAAGAAACGGCAGAACGTGTATTATGGGAATACCTGGATAATCTTTCCTTCGAACGGTGCGTGTACCGACCGGAGGTTGTGAACTCTCTTTTCCGCAGACCTCCTGTCCGAATCCCGGCTGTTTTCTATGGTTACCGGGGAGAAGGCGCAAGCTTCGGAATCACGAATCGAACGGATCGGCAAATCGGATTTCGCATACACGATGGTACAGATATCCGCTTTATCGAAGGGGCGAGAACGACACCGAATTTTCACCATGGGCGGGGGGAAGCCTGGCGGACGGATGAGCGGCTATGCATCCAATTAGCCGTCGAAGACTGGTTGGCTTATGAGTTCACAGTCGAACCCTTTTCCGAAGCATCGCTCTTTACGGTCGATTTGTGCATGTGCGCACCGAACGAAAGGGGACGGATTGCCGTCTCGGTAGACGGCACAACGAACGGGTTCGCGGAGGCCAATGGAAAGTCATGGGAGACCGTCCGTTTGAAAGAAAAGCTCCGGCTTGATCCGGGACTGCACCGAATTGTTCTGAAGGCGGAGGAAAATCCGGTTCGTGTCGAATGGCTCGAAGTAATGCCATACGACCTCGGGGAGAAATAAACCTTAGAGCACCCAACTGGACTAAGTAATGCACGTGCGCAGCATTTTGGGAAATTGCAAGGAGGGAAAGACCATGCTAAAAAGGAAAAAGGTTTTGTCATTCGTACTTGCCATTGTTCTTATAATGGGATTGGTGTTTTCATTACCAATGACAACTAATGCGGCTTTTACTTCAAGCGATTTCTTGAAAACGGACGGTAAATTCATTAAGAAAAATTCCGGCACGGGAGAAATAATAAACCTTCGCGGGACAAACCTGGGCGGATGGCTGACACAGGAAGACTGGATGTCGCCCCTTGGTGAGTTCGCACATGATCGTGCCGGTTGGACTGCAACCGCATCTGTGAACAGCGCTAGCGCCGGAAACGCCATCGACGGCGACAACACCACACGTTGGGACACTGGTACAAGCCAGGCCAACGGACAGTGGTTCCAGGTCAACATGGGAGCTGGGTTTTTGTTCAACAGGATTTACATCAATGCCGCATCGTTTACGGGAGACTATCCGCGCGGCTATCAGATCCTGGTGTCTAATGACGCAGTCGCCTGGACTGACGTAGCGAGCGGTTCAAGCAGCGATCAGAACACTGTTATCCGTTTTAGTCCTCAGGTTGCACAGTACATAAAGGTTGTGCAGACCGGAAGCAGTACAAATTAGTCGATCGCCGAGTTCAACGTTTTCTCGGATCCGGTGATCAATAGCACAGGCATGACTGCAACGGCATCGTCTACTGGAACAGGGTACTCGACATCCAACGCCTTGGATGGCAACGTAAACACTCGTTGGACCAGTGGCGTAGCACAGGCCTTCGGACAGTGGTTCCAAATTAATCTTGGAAGAAATATGTCGGTCGGCAGACTCCTGATCGATGCAGGACCTATGTCTACCAGAGATTATCCTCGGACGTATGAGGTGCTTGGGTCCCAGGACGGAGTCAACTGGACTAAATACGCGAGCGGTTATGGTACATCCAGAATCACCTATGTGGAATTCTGGTCGTCTGCGTGGATGCAATATATTAAAATAGTGCAAAATGGAACCAGTGAAAACTGGTGGTCAATCGCTGAGGTTGCCATTTATACTGGAGGAGAATTCGATCGTTATGGGTGGGTCTTATCTGCATCTCAGACCGGAGGAGGCACTTCACTTGCCAACGCAAAAGACGGCGACACTAACACAGTTTGGAGCACCGGTGTTCCACAGGCCAATGGACAATGGTTCCAGGTGGACATGGGAGCTATGCTGACCTTCAACCAGATTCAGTTGGATTCCGGCACTAACTACGCTGATGATTACCCGCGTGGATATATAGTGGAGGTATCAAGCAACGGATCAACCTGGACGCAGGTAGCGAGCGGTCAGTCTTACCACAGGGCCCTCCCCATTAACTTCCCGACCGTCAGTGCACGGTATATCAAGATTACACAGATGGAAAGCGCAACCAACTGGTGGTCAATCGCAGAATTTAACGTATTCTTGAACAACGACGACTACGATTTGAATTTGACACTCAAGAACAGGTTTGGATCAACTACGAGAGACAGTATAATTGCTACTCACCAGGATACATGGATAACGTCAAGCGACCTTGACAATATCGCAAACATGGGTATGAACGTTGTCCGTCTGCCTATCGGCTGGCTTAACTTGTTAAATGAAGACGGTACATGGAGGACAAACCCATGGACAAAAATCGACTGGGTAGTTGACCAATGCTCTCAAAGAGGAATCTATGTATTACTTGACCTCCACTCGCTGCCTGGCGGCGATTGCCCATGGGGAAGCAGCGGTAGGCTTGGAATGAACCCTAATGGATTCTGGACAAATACAACGTACCAGAATTGGGTTGTCAGCATATGGCAAGCTATGGCCGCCCGATACAATGACAATCCTGCAGTGTGCGGATACGACTTGATGAATGAGCCATTGCTTGATTGGAACGAGACAGGCAGTATCCTCCAACAAAAAATGGACTATTATAACACCCTTTATAACACAGTTCGCGCCATAGACTCGAACCATACGATTTATATAGAGGCGTTCTTTGATTGGGCTAATGCTTATCCTCCATCAACATATGGATGGACAAATGTTGTATATGAAGTACATCCATATGATATGCCCGGCGGTAAGGACTGGAGTGCGCAAAATACTTTGGTTGTCAATAAAATTGCTGATATAGCCGCTAAACAAAATGACCCTGACTGGAATGTTCCGGTATTAGTAGGAGAGTACTCTTTGTACCACTATGATGACGTTTGGTCAAAATTCATGTCCGGCTTGAATGCAATAAAAGCGTCATGGACAAACTGGTCCTATAAGGTTAGAGGCAAGCATAGCGAAGGAATAGGCGGATACTGGGGATTCTATAACACTTGCCCTGCCCAGGTTGCAGTCATAAATAATGACAGTTCATCTACCATTTCCTCTAAGTATAGCCAGTTCGGCACTGGCAATTTCCAGCCGAACACAAGCTTTATTAATACAGTGAAGAAACATGCAAAAGGCGCGCCGTGGATGGCTACCACCCCATTAGACCAAACAGGTTGGACAGCAACTGCATCGTCAACCGAATCCGGCAGTTCTGCAAGCAACGCACTGGATTGGAATACAAATACCCGCTGGAGCTCAGGCACATCACAGGCCAACGGACAATGGTTCCAGGTCAATATGGGATCTAAGAAGGTGTTCGACCAGATTACCCTCGAAACTAAATCAACCGATACGTGGGATTATCCGAGAGGGTATGATGTTCAGATATCAAACGATGGATCTACCTGGACAACAATTAAAAGCGGTATCGGATTCGGCTGGAAAGTTGTGATTGCGTTTGACCCGCAGTACGCGCAGTATATCAGGATAGTTCAGACCGGCAGCGCACCGGAATGGTGGACCATGGCCGAGTTACACGTCTACTCTGAGCCTGCAATAAGCCGCAGCGGCTGGACGGCGTCCGCATCGTCGACCGAATCGGGCGGATCAACAGGCAACGCATTGGACGGCAATGCAAGCACTCGTTGGAGCTCAGGCACCGCACAGGTCAATGGGCAGTGGTTCCAGGTGGATATGGGACAGAACCAGACCTTTGACAGAGTACTGCTAGATGCAGGAACTTCTACAAACGACTATCCGAGAGGATATCAGATACAGGTGTCGACCGACGCAACCAGCTGGACTACAGTGGCGAGCGGCACCAACAGTAACGTAGCGCTTCTTGTAGAATTCCCGGTACAGGTTGCGCGTTACCTCAAGGTTGTTCAGACTGGCACTTCAACGAGCTGGTGGTCCATCCACGAACTGAACGTATACGGCGAACTGGAAAAGAGCCGCAGTGGTTGGACGGCGTCCGCATCGTCGACCGAATCGGGCGGATCAACAGGCAACGCATTGGACGGCAACATGAGCACGCGTTGGAGCAGCGGCGCCGCACAGGCCAGCGGGCAGTGGTTCCAGGTGGACTTGGGCTCTAACCAATGGATAAACCATATTGTGATGGATTCCGGTTCAAGTACGGGTGATTACCCCAGAAAATATATCGTACAGGTATCGACTGACGCAACCAACTGGGCAACGGTAGCAAATGGCGAGGGAACCGGCCAGATCGTTGCGGTCAACTTCCCAATCGTCGAAACGCGATACGTCAAGGCTGTACTGGCAGGAAACTCAGGTAATTGGTGGTCAATACATGAGTTCAAGGCATATGAATAAGACTGAATAACCGGGCAAAGGGGCCATCTCTTAATAGGCATGCATGAGCACCAGACTGCAAATTTCTGATTTAAAACGGGAGGACGATATATTTTTTATGAATAATTATCAAAATTCCCTACCATCTCCCGAACAGAGAGTCATTGATTTGCTATCAAGAATGTCAATTGAAGAAAAGATTGGACAGATGATGCAAATCAGCTATAACCAGGTAACAAGAGACGAGGCTGAGGATTGGGTTACAAAAAGGCATGCAGGTTCATTTTTACACGCACTTGGAGATGACGCAAAGCATTTGCAAGAGTTAAGCAAATCAACGCGGCTAGGTATTCCGATTATATTTGGTATTGATGCTATACACGGTCATGCTCTTCACAATGGAGCAACAGTATTTCCTTCCCAGCTTTCCATCTCCTGCAGCTGGAATGAAAAACTTATTGAAGAAGCAGGAAGGGTAACTGCAAGAGAGGCAGCAGCAGATGGTCTTCACTGGACTTTTTCGCCTGTTTTATGTGTGGGAAGGGATTTAAGGTGGGGACGTATTAATGAGACCTTCGGAGAAGATCCTTATTTAATAGGAGTTCTTGCTTCTGCAATTATCAAAGGCTATCAAGGAAAATCTCTCTCAGATTCGGACAGCATACTTGCATGTGCAAAGCATTACCTTGCCTACGGTGAAAGCATAGGTGGAAGGGATTCATACGATACAGAGGTTTCGCTTAGAAAAATCAGAGAGACGTTCCTACCACCTTTTAAAATGGCGGTGGATGCAGGATGTGCAACAATTATGGCAGGTTATGAGTCTATTGACGGAACGCCTGTTTCGGCAAGCAAAAAGCTGTTAAGAGATATACTAAAGGATGAGCTTGGATTTAATGGTTTTGTAGTCACCGATTGGAATAATACTGGAAGCTTAGTATATAATCAGAAGGTCGCCGGTGATATGGACTGTGCTGCTAAAAAGGTTATTGAAGCCGGTAATGATATGATCATGAACACAAATAAATTCTATGATTCAGCAGTAAAACTCGTAAAAGAGGGTATTATACCAGAGGCAATGATTGATGAAGCTGTAAAGAGAGTTCTGTTTATTAAATTTTCAATGGGTCTTTTTGATGAAAAACGACAAGCAGAGACGGCTAAGATGGCACATGTTTTTAACTGCGCTGAACATGAGGATGTAAACCTGAGAATCACTCGCGAATCAATAGTGCTTCTGGAAAATAAAAAAAATGCTCTTCCTTTAGGAAACGGTGTAAGACGAATTGCAGTTATTGGTCCAAACGCTGACGATATAAAGGCTCAGTTCGGGGATTGGACATTTTTTTCTCATCCTGACCCAAAGCCGGATACTGTACCACTTGCGCCAACTTATACAATGCTGGCAGGAATAAAAGAGCTTTCTGAAAAAATAGGAATAGAGGTTTTATATCACCAAGGCTGTGACATAATGGATACAAAGGTTCAGGATATAAAGGGAGCTTTAGACGTTGCCAATAAGGCTGATGTAGTAATTGCAGTAATTGGTGACTGTCTTGCACAAAATGGTGAAGGTAAAGACCGTGCAGATTTAAATCTATCTGGAGCACAACAACGGCTTCTTGAAGAGCTTAAGAACTCTGGTAAGCCCTTAATAGTTATTTTAGTAAATGGAAAGCCATTATCTGTTCCGTGGGTTGCAAATAACGCTGACGCTGTTTTAGAAACCTTTAATTCAGGTGCTTTAGGCGGGAAGGCTGCTGCTGAAATTATATTTGGTGAGATTAACCCAAGCGGTAAGCTGTCTATCTCTTTCCCTTATCATACAGGTCAGCTTCCGGTTTATTACAACCAGCTTCCCGGATGGCATGGAGGAAAATACATGGATATGCCTGAAGAGCCTGTTTACAGCTTTGGATACGGCTTATCCTATACAAGCTTTAAATATTCAAATTTAACGCTTTCACAAACCAGCTGCTCAGAAAGTGATATTATTCATGTTTGCGTTGATCTAACTAATACAGGAGAAATAGATGGAGCTGAGACTGTTCAGATTTATGTGAATGACATTGTGAGCTCTGTAGTAACCCCTATAAAGCAGCTTAAGGGCTTTAAAAAGATTTTAATCAAGAAAGGCGAGACAAAAACAGTTGACATGCCTTTAAGAATTTCTGATCTGTATATCGTAACGCCTGATGAAGAGTATGTGGTTGAGCCCGGCGAATTTACTATAATGGTTGGCTCAAGCTCAATGGATAAAGATCTTTTAAAAGCCAGTCTAACCGTAAAATGAGCACGAAGAGATGCTGGAAGGCCTCAAGGGGCGTGGCATCAGGCTGATCGTCATGAAGCCCCCGATTCCGGAGCATGTTTACAAAATGATCCCCGGGGAAGCCGAGTTTGACCGGAAGATCAAGTCGCTTTTGAGCCGGATGGGCACGCGGAACTTCATAGACGGGTATCTGAAGGACCTGCTTATTAAGTATAAGTGAGCTTTTCACAATCCGGCGGTTGCCGGACATCTGGTAAAGGATTCCAGATGCTTCGAATCGAACTAATATGCAATAGTTTGGCAAAGTGTTTGCAAAGACATAGGGGGAAGAAAGCTTTTGGAACGCAAGAACGCCGTATTGTCCCGGCGTTGCGGGAGAACTGCTCTTGCACGACGGCCTTTAATGCGCCATCTCGTTCCATTTCGACCCCTCCGCTTTATATGGCGCCGACCTTTTGGGGGCAGGCGGGGAAGGCTGCCTGCGATCAGGAGATCAGGTTCAATTTGAATCTGTGCTCAACTCTTTTTATAGTCATAGGGTTTACCAGCCTCAGCGATTCCCAAGTAATTTTTTAAAGCAGTCTGCAGGATCTGAGAGAAGTTGACTTGCCTTTCTTCGGCCAAATCGTTGAGCCATTTAGGTATAGTCAGGGTTTTCTTAATCGCTCTGCTTGCCATTACGTCCCGGATAAACGGCATCCAGGCTTCGATAAGAGTTATAAAAGCTCCTTTCTGAACCCCGATCTCTTCAGGGGGGGTTGGGGCAGGAATGGCGTCCCCATCTTCTTCCATTCCATAAAGGTGGAGTTCCAAAGCTTCTTTGGCCATTTGAAGAGCTTCTTCAAGGGTATTTCCTTCGGTGATGCAGCCGGGTAAGTCAGGAAACGTTACGCAATAACCTTTTTTTTCGCCAGGTTCAAAGACGGCCGGGAATATGTATCTATCCATAACTAATTAACCTCCTTTTGCGGGGCTTTTATTTTTCAATCCCCGCTTGCTTCAGAATGGTTCTTATTGTTCTGGGGTCAAGATCTTTTCTGGGATGGGGAACCGTTACTTTTCCTGGTTTTGATGGGTGGATCAGTTGCAAATGAGAACCCACCTGATTTTTAATTAACCAACCATCTTTATGTAATATTTCCAGGATTTCTCTGGATGAATAGCTTTTCAATTCTTGCCCCCCTCCTCACATTATAAGTTTAACACGTATAAATTATACGTGTCAATTGTGTTGGGATAAGTTTATCGGAATTATCAGCAGCGGCCCGAAAGGGCCTTTTTGAGTTTCGGAGTCCAAGAAAGTTAAACTATTTGTTTGACAGAGTCACTGATGTTATAACAGATGCGATATGCACTTGACACCATTCACGCCATGCGATATAATATTGCCAGTCAATACCAAATTTTCCATAAATGGTGGCAAGTCGATATGAAAGGTTTTGTCTTGAAACGTGAGATACCGCCGGATTTTCCAATCCGCATCAAACGGCTTCGCGCCAGGCTTGGCCTGACCCAAATGCGTCTGGCCGAGCTGATGGGGGTTTCTTTTGCCTCCGTGAACCGGTGGGAAAATGGGCAGTCACGACCGTCGGCGCTGGCGTGGCAACAGCTTGTTCGGGCGGAGGAATCCGGCATCGAAGCCTTGAGTGAAGATGCATACAACTCTCACGCAAAAGTATCCCTAATCAGCGAGGACGGCCCCGCCTACAACACCGCCCCCGGTGACCCTCCAGACATCGATTTTACGACCGATCCCGGGGTGGTCTGGGTGGTGGCGGAAGGCCAGCGCCTGACGTATGGACACCTCTTCAACCCGACCTTTGCCGTGGAAATTTCTTTGATCGATCCGCTTCCCCACCAGCGCATCGCGGTCTATGAGCAGATGCTTCCCCAGTCTCGTCTTCGCTTTCTCCTGGCCGATGACGCCGGAGCCGGGAAAACGATCATGGCGGGGCTTTATATCCGGGAGATGCTGGCGCGCCGGCTGATTCGGAGGGTGCTGATTGTTCCCCCGGCGGGATTGGTTGGCAATTGGGAACGGGAACTGAGGACGTTGTTCAACCTTTCTTTTCGCGTTGTCGCGGGGAGCGAGGCCCGGTCGGGCAACCCCTTTGCGGGGGACGGCGGCGAGCTTTTGATTGTGAGTCTGGATACGCTTTCCTCGGAACGAACTTTTTCACGTCTTCAGGAAGACCCGGTTGTGCCATATGACCTGGTGATCTTTGACGAAGCACACAAGCTCTCGGCGGACCGGGAGCCGGATTTTAGAATTCGCAAGACGGATCGTTACCGGCTGGCGGAAGCGCTGGCCGGCGTTGAGGTGGAAAATCCCGGAGATCACCGCTGGCGGCTCGACTGGAGTTGCCACCATCTTCTTCTGCTTACGGCAACCCCCCACATGGGCAAGGATTTTCCCTATTATTGCCTGTGGCGGCTTTTGGAACCGGAAGTGCTGTCCACCTTTGACGCTTTCAACGCTTATCCTCTGGATGAACGGAAACGCCATTTCATCCGCCGGACCAAGGAAGAGATGGTCCGTCTGGACGGAAGCCCCATCTACCCGACGCGTGTTTCTGATACCCTGAGTTACGATCTCACCCAGGGGGAAACAAGCGAACAGAGGCTTTACGAGGAAACCACCGCCTACATCCAGACTTATTATAACCGTGCCCGCATTCTGAACCGTTCCGCCGCCAGGCTGGCCATGAGCATCTTTCAGCGGCGGCTGGCCAGTTCGACCTATGCTCTGATGCGGTCCTTCGAGCGCCGGTTGGACAGGTTAACCGCGTTGATCAAGGACATTCAATCGGGGCGGATCACCGTTGAGTCGCTTCTCATCCTTCAGCGCAGGCTTGAAGAAGATGTCAGGGACGTATTTGAAGAGATGACCGCCGAGGAAGAGGAGATTAAGGAGGACCGCGAGGAGAACGAGCGCGCAGAGGAAAAGGTCCTGAAAGGCGTTGTCGCCGGTTCTCTGGCGGAATTGGAAGCGGAACGACTGCAGGTGGAACATCTCCTGGACCTGGCCCGGAAGGTCTATGAAGCCGGACAGGAATCCAAGTTCGAGAAGCTGTGCGAAATCCTGCGGGACCCTTCCTACAAGGACGAAAAACTCATCATCTTCAGCGAGCACCGGGACACTCTGGACTTTTTGGTCCGGCGGCTCGAAGGTCTTGGCTTTACGGGACGGGTTGCCCGGATCCACGGCGGCATGCACTATCTGGAACGGGAGGAGCAGGTTGAGTTCTTCCGGAAGCCGGCGGAGGACGGGGGAGCCACCTATCTGGTCGCGACGGACGCAGCGGGCGAGGGGATCAACCTGCAGTTCTGCTGGCTGATGGTCAACTACGACATCCCCTGGAACCCGGCCCGCCTGGAACAGCGGATGGGCCGGATTCACCGCTACGGGCAAGAGCATGATCCGGTGATCATCACCAACCTGGTCGCGGGCAAGACCCGGGAGGGACGGGTGCTCAAGACCCTGCTCGAAAAGCTGGAACGGATCCGCAAGGAACTGGGCTCCGACAAGGTCTTTGATGTGATCGGCCGGCTCTTTGAAGAGGTTTCTCTGCGGGAATACATGGAGCAGGCGGTCACGGAGGAAGGGGCGGAAGAGGTCCGGCGGAAGATCGAGGGGACCCTTACCAGGGAACAGGTTGCCGCTATCCAGGAGCGCGAGAGACGGTTGTTTGGGGACGGTGGAGATGTGCGGGTCCAGCTCCCCAAACTCAAGCCTCAGTTGGAAAGGGAGGAGTTGCGACGGCTTCTCCCCGGCTACGTCCGCCGGTTTATCGAAAAGGCTGTGCCCATGGTGGATATAGGAATTGAAGGTGAACTGGACGGCGTCTTTTCAGTGAAGGCACTCAAACCCGGCGCCCTCGATCCGTTGTGGCCGGTTCTTGAAAACTATCCGCCCGGCCAGCGCAACCGCTTTATCGTCTATAAACCCGGGGGCAAAGGCGGGGCGATCTTTCTTCATCCTGGAGAGCCCTTCTTTGACAGGCTTTCGGCGTATATTCAGGCGCGATTTGCGTGGGAAGCGTTAAAGGGCGGCGTATTCGTGGATCCGTATGCTTCACGCCCTTACCTGTTTCACCTGGCGCTGGTCGGGGTGGAAAGACGCGGGGATCAAAACTTCCAGGCATTGGAGCAGGATGAGATCCTTCAATACCGCCTGGTGGGCCTCAAGCAGGAAGAGGGGGGGCAAATAGAGGAATGCCCCATTGAGCACCTGCTGCTCCTTAAAGGTGGACAGGGCATTCCGGCAGAGGCGATCCGCTTTGCTGCCACCGCCAGGGATTCCAGTGCGCTTGCCAGGGCCTACGCCATCGAACGGGTTGCTCGTCCGTCAGCGGAAGAGCGGCGCCGGATCCTTCTGGAAAGCTTGCCTTCCCGGGAAGATTTTATAACCCGTGGGTATGATTATCAGGATGCGGAACTGGCGATGGTCAGGGCCAGGCAGGCGGATAAGGCGCGGGACGGCGATCTCCGGGCCAAGGGAGAGCTAACCAGGATCAAGGAGCGGCAGCGCGCGCTAATAGCGCGGCGGGAGGAGGCGCTGGCGACACTCCGCCGGGAGCCTGAACTGATCGTGCCAGGCGATGTTGCATTCCTGACGCACGCGCTGGTTGTGCCATCGGCCGATCCCGAAGATAAAAAGAGGCATGACGAGGCGATTGAGGCTATCGCCGTGAGGGTCGCCTGGGATTACGAGGAGGGGAACGGCTGCGTGGTGAAGGATGTCTCCAGGCCCGGGCTGGCCCGTGCCGCGGAGCTTACGGAGTGCCCGGGTTTTGACCTGCTCTCCAGGCGTCCTGACGGCCAGGAGCGCGCCATTGAGGTGAAGGGCCGCGCCGGGGTCGGGGACGTGGAACTCACTGAGAATGAGTGGGCCAAGGCCTGCAACTTGCGGGGTCGATATTGGCTCTATGTGGTTTACGATTGCGCCGGTCCTCATCCGCGGCTGCTGCGGGTCCAGGATCCGTTTGCCAAACTGCTTGTCAGGGAAAAAGGTGGTGTGATCATCGATGAGCGAGAAATTTTCGAGGCGGCGGAGGCGGAATAATGCCGTTAAGTTTGAGTGTTTCAAATGCTTTCAGTGAATTACTTTCACGGATTGAGTTGAATCCTACTCGAGTTCAGCTTGCGTCGCAAAGATATAATGCGGTTAAAACTTTGATCGAAAAGGCTTTACCCGGAAAAGACGTCACCCAGATTGGGTCATTTCAAAGAAAGACCAAGATTCGTCCAGTTGATCTAAGTGACCACCTTGATATCGATGTACTCGTAAGTTTTGGACCCGCCTCAAAAATTGCTCGTTTTCCGGAGCGGGGGATCACACCTATTGAAGCACTCAAAACGGTTCGTGATGCACTCTCTTCCGATAAAACTTATCGCATCATGAAACCTAAAACAGATGCTCCAACTGTAGTGTTAGAGTATGCCGACGATTTTTCCATGGAGCTAGTTCCAGCATTTGCGGATAAGACAGGTCTCCACAGTCATGAATTCTGCAATTGTTACCTGGTGGGAAACGCTTCAGGCAATTGGGTTCCGGCTGATTATGATTATGATGCGGCCATGATAAGCGCTCTGAATGCCATCTGTCATGGAGCATTGGTGCCTTCGATTAAGATGATCAAGGCGTTTATTCGGGGGTACAATGTAAAATTATCATCTTTCCATATAGAGATACTGTCCTCATTAATTGTCCCCCAAGCTATAGCCAAGTGGGAGGTCGAACGGTTATCCTGGGGCTACCAGCATATATTGGCCTATTTCTTGAGTAATGTTGGTTACTTTATGTTAGGACCAGCTTCGATCCCGGGAAGTTATTCTCCTCCCGTTGATTCCCGCTTGTCTTTCACCGAATTACAGGCCCTGGGGGGCATTTGGATGAAGTTTGGCAGTCTAGCAATGAGCATATGTAAACTTGGAGATACTCCACAGGCTTTGGACGTGTGGAGACAATTCTTTGGCAATCCTTTTCCGTCGTAGGGGGTTAACAGATGGGAGACCAAGAGAATGCAAATCAACACCTTCTAGAAGAATGCCAGACCGTTGCAGAAAATTGCCTATATACGGCCCAGGCTCGCTTCATATTGGCCGACAAAGCCAACTTTTGGAATCGCCTTCTTTTAATTGTGCCGTCATGTATAGCAGCAATTGGTGGGATTTTGACTTCTCTAGGATTACCAGGCTGGATTGGAGCGTTTGCTGCCATTTCGGGAGTGGTCACAGCCTTAGCAGCAGCTTTGGGCGTTGATCAAAAGGCAATGTTAAACAAACAAGCAGCGAATCTTATGACCGCACTTCGACATGAGGCCCGTGCACTTCATGAAACATACTGGCGTGAACTTACGCATGAGCAATTGGTAACCGAAGTTAGACGCATTAATGATCGTTACAACTGTCTGGTCCAAGCGCTTGAAACTACTGATGCTAAAACCTTTGACGAAGCACGGAGGAGAATAAAAACCGGCATTTTTGAACCCGACTTCCAGAAAAACCAAAAAGCTTGACGAAAAAGGATGGATCAAAGGTGGATCGTTCTCGACTTATAGAAGTTACGTTTCCGCTAAAACAGACCTCGTTAGATTCCGTACATGAGAAGAATGTACGACACGGTCATATTTCTACGCTACATATCTGGCCCGCACGGCGACCTTTAGCAGCGAGTCGTGCGGCGTTGATAGCTACATTGTTACCAGATCCGGGCAACATGGAGGAACGTAAGTATCTACTCGAGAAGCTGGGTGGCAAGCTGGCCCCAGCAGTCAAGAAAAAGAAGTTGCCCAGCGGCAAGACAGAGGAAAAGGTCACCGAGGAGACTGTGGGTGGTGTTTTGCACTGGGGCCGGGAATCCAGCCCTGATTTGGAGTGGTTCCGGGAGAAGATCCGGGAAGCTTACGGAGGGCGCGCTCCCAGGGTGCTTGATCCTTTCGCAGGAGGAGGAGCTATTCCTTTAGAAGCCATGCGGTTGGGCTGCGAGGTCACGGCGGTTGATATCAACCCGGTCGCATGGTTCATCCTGAAATGCACGCTCGAATACCCGCAAAAGCTTGCGGGGCAGCGTCGGCCGCTGCCGAAGTTTGCGCCGGAATCGCCGGAGTTTATGGCGGGCTTCTTAAAGGATGCAGGCAAACTGACCAGAAAGCAATTGGAACGCAAGCTCCAGTTTGTTCAAGGGCGGATGTTCCATCTTGTTGATGCTGACCTGGCCTGGCACGTGCGCGCGTGGGGCTGGTGGGTGTTGCGGCGATCTAAGGCGGATCTTGAACGTTTTTATCCGATGGTGGATGGTAAGCCTACGGTGGCCTACCTGTGGGCACGGACCGTGACTTGCAAGAATTGCCGGGCCACAGTGCCGTTGCTCAAGACCAGGTGGTTGTGCAAGAAAGGTGATAAGCGGGTACTGCTCACCATGAAACCGAATTCTGACAAGACGGGCGTGGTTTTCGGTATTCAAGTAAAAGTGCCACTAGACGGCGTGAATACTGCTCAGCGCCGGGAGCATGATAAACGGATCGGGGCAGGTACTATGTCGCGATCCGGAGTAGTCTGCCCCTGTTGTGGTACCATAATGGCGATGGAAGATCTTCGTTTGGAAGGCCAGGCCGAGAGGCTCGGAACCATGATGACCGCAGTTGTAGTGGATGGACCGGAAGGCAAGGAATACCGCCTCCCTACAATAGCAGAGGTGCGCCTTGCTACTGAAGCAGAAAAAGAATTGAACCAAGTTTTTGCCGAAATTCCTTTTGGACTTCCCGAGGAGTCATTGCCTCAGAAAGAGGCACTGGGATTTCGTGTGCCGCTCTATGGCTTTGACAAATGGCGTGATCTTTTCATTCCTCGCCAACTACTGGCCTTGGGAGTTTTTGCAAAAAATACTCGCTTAGCTCGGGATGCCATGCAAGCAGAGGGATACCCATCCGAATGGGTAGAGGGGATGACTGCTTACCTTGCTACATCCTTTAGCCGATTGGCAGATTATTCATCTACCATTTGTATATGGTCATTGAGCGAATTCCTTTGCCACACTTTTACGCGTTTTGCGCTGCCTATGACGTGGGATTTTGTGGAAGGTAATCCTATTGGTTTGACATCGGGGAATTATGAAGGCGCCGTGGACTGGGTGAGCCGAGTGCTCGATCACGCACTTTTAGCAGCAACAGGTACGCCATCACCAGGCATAAAGAATATTAGCGCCGCTGGAGCAAATCTCGAAAAGCTGGATGTTATTGTCACTGATCCTCCTTATTACGATGCCATCCCATACTCTGACCTGATGGATTTCTTTTATATATGGCTTCGTAGAATACTGAACGGTTTATCACCGGAATTTGACGCGTCTTTCGGCGATCAACTGGCGCCAAAATGGGATCACGACAAAAACGACGGAGAATTAATCGACGACGCCAGCCGCTTTGGTGGGGATAAAGTCAAATCCAAGGCGGCTTACGAAGAGGGTATGTTCCAGGCTTTTCGAACCTGTTACCAAGCACTGAAGCCAGAAGGGCGTCTTGTTGTGGTATTTGCCCACAAAGACCCTGATGCTTGGGGGACCCTGGTTTCTGCCATGATCCGGGCTGGCTTCGTAGTGGATGCAAGCTGGCCTATCCAGACAGAGCGGGAAGCCAGAATGCGGGCTTATGCATCTGCGGCCCTCTCTTCTTCAGTCTGGCTTGTTTGCAAAAAACGCCCGGAATCGGTTCGCCCCGGCTGGGATAATCTTGTCCTGGAGGAAATGGTGGAAAAGCTCCACGGCAGGTGGGACGACAGCGCTAAAAAATGGGTTGTCCCTCCCAGGTTGCGGGAGTATTGGGATGCGGGCATCAGGGGTCCGGATTTCGTCTGGGCGGCTACGGGCCCGGCCCTTGAAGCTTACAGCAAGCACCCCGTGGTCAAGAAGGCCAACGAACCGGGGCAGTTGATGACGGTCTCCGAGTTTCTGCACCGCGTCAGGCGTATCGTGGTGGATTTTGTGGTCGGCCGGGTGCTGCCCCACAACGGTGATGCCGGGACGGCGAGCGGCTTGGACGACGTAACCACCTATTATTTACTCCACCGGTACGATTTCGGCATGGACAATGCGCCTGTAGGGGCATGCATTCTGTATGCGGTTTCCTGTGGGCTGTCAGATAACGCCCTCATGGATCATTTGGACATCCTGGTTCGTACCGGCGGTCAAACAGCGTCGGAAGACATTGAAGGCGAAGACAGCGCAAACGAAGGCAGAGAAGGCATTTCCGAAGCGGATGATGCGGACCTTGAGGAAGAAGGCACCGGCAGCACCGTCAAACTCAAACCCTGGTCCCAGCGCAAGCGGAAGAGCATGGGTTACAGCACCGATGGCCGTCAGGCTCCGCTAATCGATCAGGCGCACCGCCTGATGTACCTCTGGAAAACCGGTGATGTGGTCAGAGTGGATGAATTTTTGGATGTTCAAGGGTTACGCCGGAACACCCTCTTTCATCAGTTGCTTCAGGCGCTGATCGAGCTTGCCCCTGCTGGAAGCGAGGAGCGCTCGCTGCTTGAAAGTATCAGTAACCATGTGGCCGCGCGGGGTGTGGCCGGGGAAACGGCGGGGGAATTGATTAAGTTGGGGAATCTTTGAGTTGCGGAAACGTGGTAATGACCCATGAATGATGGCAATAAACGTGGCAATAACTTGGGGGGCGAGAAGATTGAGCAAGCAGGCATGGACCCCATGGCACAAAGTGGTTAAGCTTCGCGAGGATCTGAAGTCGGGAGAACTATCGCTGGCGGCTTTTGCGGCGGATCTTTATGAGGTGGCGATAGGAAAGGCCCGTCCTGTTTATCGGGACCCGAAGGAGTTTTTTGCGCTCACCTACCCCACATATAACCTTCGTGAACTTGCTAAAGATGTTGTCCTGCGTCTGGCGGGGAAGAACGAGAAGGCCGTTCGCCAGCTCGAACTTACTTATGGTGGCGGCAAGACGCACACCTTGATTACCCTCTTCCATCTGGTGAGCGACCCGGCAAACCTCCCGGATCTGCCTGCCGTGCGGGAGTTTACGAACCACATGGGAATGAATCCACCCAGGGCGCGGGTAGCCGTCTTGCCATTCGACAAATTGGACGTGGAGAAGGGGATGGAGGTTCGGGGACCCGGGGGTGAAACCAGGTGGCTCAAAAATCCCTGGAGCGTCATGGCTTTCCAGCTTGCCGGCGCGGAAGGACTGAAGCTGTTGCACGCCGATGGTATGGAAGCGGAACGCGACAGTTCCCCGGCGGAAAATCTCCTGGCGGAACTGCTGGCGCTTCCCGGGAAAGAGGGCCTGTCCACCTTGATTCTCATCGATGAGGTCCTCATGTACGCCCGCGAGAAGATCGGCCTTGACCCTTCATGGCGGGGCAGAATTGTCAACTTCTTCCAGTGCCTGACCCAGGCGGCGACCAAGGTGGATCGGTGCGCCATTGTGGCTTCCCTGCTGGCGACGGATCCCGCCAAAAGCGATACTCTCGGCAAGGAACTCACCCAGGAGCTTTACGCCATCTTCCGGCGCGAACGCGAGGAGAGCGTCCAGCCCGTCCTCAAGGAGGATGTGGCGGAGGTCCTGCGCCGGCGTTTCTTTACGCCGGACTCCATCCGGGATCGGGAAGCGTTTCGTTTCCATGTGATGGCGGCGCTCCAGGGCATCACCGAGCTTGATGAGCAAACGAAAAAGGATGGGAAGGCGGCCGAGGAGCGGTATCTGAAAAGCTATCCTTTCCATCCCGATCTCACCGAGGTCCTGTACACCAAGTGGACCAATCTCGAAGGGTTTCAACGCACGCGGGGCGTGCTCAGAACCTTTGCCCTGGCCCTGCGCGACGCGGAAAAATGGGACGACAGCCCCCTGATTGCCGCCAATATTTTCCTGACGGAACCCGGCAAAGCCGACGTCTCCGAGGCGGCCAGGGAGCTGACCACCATCGCGGCGGCCGAGGAATACGAGGGCAAGAGACAGGAATGGACAGGGATTCTGGAGGGGGAGTTGGAGAAGGGCCGGGAGATACAGCAGGATTTCTCCGGCCTCAGACACCGTGAGGTGGAGCAGGCGGTATTCGCCACCTTCCTCCACTCCCAGCCAATCGGCCAAAAAGCGCTGACCCGTGACCTTTTGCTGCTCCTGGGGCACACCCGGCCGGACAAGATCGAACTGGAGAAGGCTCTCTTTCGCTGGACCGAGGTTTCCTGGTTTCTGGACGAGGGCGCCATCAATGATGCCGAACAGGGGCCGGAGGGAAAGAGGCAGATCCCCAGATCCTGGCGGCTGGGATCCAAACCCAACCTCCGGCAGATGCACCACGACGCCTGTCTTCGGATCTCTCCCGATGTGGTGGAGGCGAGGCTGATCGACGAAATTGTCCGGCTGAAGAGTCTGACGGCGGGTGCGTCAGCCATTGGCGCTAAGGTTCACAACCTGCCGGACCGGCCGAGGGACATTGAAGACGACGGCGAGTTCCACTATGCGGTGTTGAAGCCAAAGGCCGCATCAGATGTTGATAAGCCGAGCCCGGAAGCCAGGAGATCTATAGAAGAGACCACGGCGCCGGATCGGCCCCGGGTGTACCGCAATGCAGTGGTCCTGGCGGTGCCGTCCACCGATGGCCTGGAGGCGGCGCGAACCCGCATCCGCGAGTATCTCGGCTGGGAGGAAGTTCAATCCCAACTCAGTACTCAGCAGGTTGATCCCATCCGCGATGCCATGTTAAAAGCAAACCTGGAGAGCGCCAGAAAGAAGATTCCCGAAGCGATTCAACAGGCATACTGCATCGTGGTCACGGTTTCAGACAAAAACGAGGTTCAGGCCTTCAAGATCGTGGTTGGCGGCGAGCCCCTGATCAATCTGATCAAGGCGGACAGCCGTTCGAGGATTCAGGAGAGCGCCGTAAGCGCCGAGGCCCTGCTTCCCGGCGGGCCCTATGATCTGTGGCGCCAGGGCGAAACATCGCGACGTTTGAAAGACCTGGTGGGGGCGTTCGCCCAGTTCCCGCACCTCCCCAAGATGCTCAATCGCAAGGCGATTCTGGACACTCTGGTGGGTGGATGCGTGGAGGGAATGTTTGTGCTTCTCCAGACGCGGCCGGACCGCTCGACGAAAACCTTTTGGCGCGAGGATCCCGACGAATCCGCGCTAAGGGATCCCGGCCTCGAAGTGGTTCTTCCGGAGGCGGCCGCACTCAGCGAGCTATCTCCTGCTTTACTGGTTCCGGGGGCGCTTCCGGGGCTCTGGGAGACCCTGGAAATCACCGTGAAGGTTTTGTACGATTACTTCTCCGGTGGCCGTGTCGTCAAGATCCAAAGGCAAGGTTACGAAGAGCCGGTAGCCATCCCAGAGGCCGGGCGGGCAGTAGTCGAAACAGCGCTTCGCGCGGCCGTCAAAGATGGAAAACTCTGGTTGACCTCCGGCCCCGCGAGCATTTTCGCCGAAGAGATTCCCGCGGGACTCCTGGCTGACGATGCGCGTTTACAGGCGCCTCCGCGTCCAGTACCGGTGCTGGACATTCTGCCTGGCAATCTTTCGGAAGCCTGGGGCGAGGAGACGACCACTGCTCTGGCAATTTCCGCCGCGCTTTCCAGGAAGGCCGGCCAGACGCTTCCGTGGGCAACCGTGCATGAGGCCATCGATGGCGCTCTGCGGGGAAGGTTGCTGGAACGCACGCTGGATTCCGGACCCTGGCCCTGTAACTACCCGGAAGCGCGAAATGTCAAGCTACGCTTGCCTGTCGCACAACCACCAGGCCCCGGCCCGCAACCGCCGCCGGTGGCCCAGCCGGGGGCGCTTGTGGCTGAGGCCGAACTGCGTACCAGCCAGATCCAGGACCTGGCTGATCAGATTCCTCATATCACCAGGGCGGCAGTCGGCCTAGACTTGAAAATCCGCCTTCGAGTGGAACTTGGCGGGTTGGCGCAACCTGCGGAAGATGTGGTGGCCAAGATTAACGATCTGCTTCGGGAGATCTCCGAAGATCTTAGACTTCGGTAATGCTTAAAATCACGCTGCGCTGAGAAGATTTTAGTGATGGCAAGGTAGAAAGAGCCCGAGTATTAGACGGACCCCGGGCAGGGTAGGGGAAGACATTTTATAGGCAATTTTTGGCGGACGGCGTGTTTCAGGAAAGGCTGTTTCAGGAAAGGCTTTTGTGATTTATGGCGACTATCTGCCATTCAGATGGGACATGATATCGTTTGAGGCCAAAGAGATCCTGCGGACGGCAAGAGGAGTGGCAGAGGAGTGAATGAAGTCTGGACAGAGAAAGCCTGATCAGGAAACTGGACTGGTTTTACAGCCTGGAGCTCAGCCAGGTTGACCTGTACATCGCCCAGAGCCAGGGGGTTGAAGATATCTATCTCTCGCGGGCCTTGCAAAGGGTTGCCATGATTGAGCAACAGCATGTGGATAATATCGCCGGCAAGATCCGTGACCTGGGGAAAGAGCCGACCAGACTCGGCGACGTGCTGGCTCCTTTTCTCGGGGAACTGGCCGGTAAGGCCAGTGCTTTAGCTGGCCCGCAAGGGCTTTTGTGGCTGGATATCCGGCTCGAAGAAAAAGCCATGACGGATTACAAGCAATTCCTTCTTAAAGCAGGCGGGGAGGAAGGAACGTTGGACATTCTTTGGAACAACCTGATCGACGAGGACTTACACGCCGCCTGGCTTGCAAATAAGCTCAAGGATCTGCAAGCTCTCACCCCCAAACATTAATTTTCGAGTACGCAAGGATCTCCTCCGGCGGCCCAAGGACCAGAAATTGGGCTATTTTTATTTATGCCTGACATAGGTTTGCAAGGCATTTGGCAAAGGATTCCGGATGCCTAAAATCGAACTAAATTAAGTAATTGTGCGCCGTGTTAAAGCAGGAGGAGAGTCCTGATTATGGTGGATGCGATAGTGAATGTCCGCGGACAAACAGGGTTTGTGGGCCGGCTTATCCAGGTTTGTGATGCTCTTGGTGCTGATCCAGGCGGTCCGTGCCGGAGTCGGGGGAGTGTTCTTGTACTTTTCCAGGCCTTTGGAAAGGGTGATGCTTTTCTCCTCGCTCAACACAATTTCTTTGCGCGCTGGTTCGAAACCATCCGGATTTTGCCAGCGGACTCATTACCTGGTTGCTGGTGTCGATCCTGTTTGGACTGTGGCATTTAGGATATGCAGACGCCTGATCCAACTGCCCGATCCCAAAACGCTGCAACTGGTTCCTTTGCTTGGTAGAAACGTGCTGCTGTCCACAATAGATGGTTAAATCGTCGGACTTGCCCGCTGGCGAACGGGAAAAGTGTTCGGCCCTTTCCTGATCCATGCAGTCTTGAATATGTTGGGATAGATTCTGAGGAAGTTCCTTATATAACCAGGCTGTTGGCCGTTGCATAAGTTTAATGAGATTAGCAGGGCTTGCTTTGGGTCATTAAAAAAGACGGGAGGGGGATAATTATGTTCGCCAAGAACTTGCTGCCAAAGAGGAGTTAGCCTCTGACGGTGGAATATTTTACTAACTCCCATGGATGGAGGATGTGTAACCATGATCTCTCTTATCGAGGCATTGAATTTTCGTGGTTTGAGATATGTTAGCCAGCCTTTGGGCCCGTTCCATGTTCTCGTGGGACCGAATGCCAGCGGCAAGACCACGTTTCTGGATGTCGTGGCTTTCATTGGGCGGTTGGTATCGGATGGTCCTGCTGATGCCGTGAACGAGCGGACTCGAAATTTTGAGGATCTTGTCTGGCGTCGCTCTGGCAGAAGAATTGAGCTTGCCATCGAGGCAAGGATCCCGGAAGCGCGTCGCGCCCTTTTGGGCAAGCCAAATTTCACTACTGTGCGGTATGAGGTGGCTGTTGGACTTGACCCCAAGACAGACGAAATAGCGATTCTGGCTGAGAAGGTCTTGCTTAAAATTACGAAGCAAGAGCACAACTTGGAGAGAACCCTTTTTCCCATGGAAGTCACCCCACCAGAAACGATACTGGCTTCCCAGAAGAGGGGAGGTGGCATCCGTACCATAATCAACAAAGTGCCCAATGGCAATGACAACTTCTATTCTGAAGTGCATGAAGCATCCGGAAAGGGCTGGGCGCCAGCGTTTAAATTTGGGCCTCATAAATCTGCTCTTGGCAATTTGCCTGGAGATGAATCAAAGTTTCCCGTGGCAACCTGGTTAAAGAGCTTGCTCACCGAGGGGGTGCAACAATTTGTTCTTAACAGCATGTTGATTCGCAAGGCAAGCCCACCCGGCCAGGGACGGGGTTTTAAACCCGATGGTTCGAACCTGCCGTGGGTGATTGAAGGACTTCAGAAAAGGGATTACGACCGTTACCGGGAATGGATTGCCCATTTGCAAACCGCGCTTCCCGATCTGGAGGATGTTCGGACAGTCGAACGGGCCGATGACAAGCACCGTTATCTGGTGATCTGTTATCGCGGCGACCTGGAGGTGCCTTCCTGGGTGGCGTCGGATGGCACCCTGCGCTTGTTGGCGCTGACTCTTCCCGCGTACCTGTCCGATTTCCATGGGGTTTACCTGATTGAAGAACCGGAAAACGGCATCCACCCCCGCGCCGTGGAGACGATGTTCCAGTCGCTTTCGTCGGTCTATGACGCCCAGATTCTGCTGGCCACCCATTCGCCGGTTATCCTGAGCCTGGCTAATCCCGATCAGGTCCTCTGCTTTGCCAGGACGCCGGATGGGGCAACCGATATTGTTCTAGGATCGGAGCATCCGGCGCTCAGGGATTGGAGAGGAGAGACCAACCTGGGCACGCTCTACGCTGCGGGGGTGCTGGGATGAGCGGGATGTCTGGTCCTCGGGGTGATCAATCCGCTAATAAATAAGATCTGCTCACATTGATTGGATCAGACCCCCTGGTGCACAGGGGATTTTTATTTGACGGAGAATCGGCGCTTGAACATTTTTTCCTCCGAGCAATGAGATACCCCGCCGGCCTATAGGCGATGTTGTACATAAAGTTACAACATCATCTACGGTGCGGTAAGGCACAGTAAATACTCCGGTGAGTTCGAGGGCCATGAAGACCCCGAACAAGGAGTCGCCGAGAGCGTCGTCCATCTGCGCAAGGCGCTGGCGTAGCAGCGATCCTTCTCAGGTCTCTTCCTGGTTCTCTCGGTTTTCCCGTTGTTTTTTCCACAGGTCGGATTGGCGCCTGGCATCCTGGATGACCTTTTCTAAATGATTGAGAAGGTCATCCGGGAGAGGTTCGTCATGCCCGGCTTTTCCGGAGGTGGCCCAGTCGGAAGGTTTTTCCGCCACTTTTTCCGTCAGGGGGGTACGGATATTCGTTCGCCCGAGAAGGTAGTCAACGGAGACCGCAAAGTAATCAGCCAGCCGCTTTAGAGTCTCCAGGCTCGGTTCGCGCTCTCCTTGTTCATAGAACCCGTAGGCGCTGGTGGTTATGCCAAGATAATCCGCTACCTCTTTTTGGAGCAGTTTTCTTTCGGCCCGCAATTGTTTAAGTCTTTTCGCAAACAATGTAAAGCCTCCTCACTCCCGATTATACAACAATGAGTTGTACAATGAAACATTAACAACAAAACGTTGAAAAAAACCTTGACAGCCAACCAAATGTTGGTTATATTGGAGATGCATAGGCAACATCATGTTCTTCATGAGGAGATGATCTTCTTGCGGCAACCGAGAAAAAACCTGATCCAGCTAAGAAAAGCTCGCGGTCTGAAGCAAAAGGATGTTGCGCGGGCGGTGGGGATTACTACCAGTTATTATGGGATGCTTGAACTTAACGCCCGGAATCCTTCTTTGGAACTGGCCATAAAAATCAGCGAATTTTTCGGGGCAAAAGTTGAAGATATTTTTTTTGAGGAACAAGGCCACGTTTTGTTGTTGGTAATTGCCTAAAGGAGATAGGTTATAACTTATCTACATTAATAATTTACAAAGGAATTATTTAACTTTATCAACCATTGGTACTGAGAGTCAGGAAATAAGTGGTCAGGAAAAATGCCCATCTAACAGTACCATATTCTACCTGGCCGGCGAGATTGTGGATCTCACCGGTATGACCGCCACGGTTTTGCACCCGATCAAGGACGAAGACATGGCCGTCGCCGTAGTCCGCTTTGCCACTGGCGCTCTGGGATACGTGGAGACAGGCTGGCATTCTCATCCCGGCTTCGGGGGTATTGAGGTCTACGGTTCCGAGGGGACGATGATCCACGACTACGCCAAACCACCATCAAGCCCATCGACGGGATCGGTTCCAGGCTGGTGCGGGCCAATATCGATTGAAAAACTGCCGCCTGCTGCCGGGTGGCTATGGCCTTAAAGGAGATTGACTATCAGGGTGACTACTGTATTGAGTTCTGCGGGGCGGGTGATCCAGCTCCAGGGGCCTCCGGAGATATCAAGTATTGGAGATCCCTGTTGCTGGAAGCCGGTCTATAGAAATGGCTTGCTTTCCCAGGTTAAAGGAGGCCTAAGCTTATGCGCGTTGGAATTGTCGGAGCCGGCACCATGGGTTGGGTTCATGCCCTTTCCCATAAGGAGGCCGGCCACGAGGTTGTCGCGATCTATGACTTGCGCGCCGAGGCGGCGGAAAAAGCCGCCAGATCAGTGGGGGCGCGAGTCGCCCCGTCATTTGAAAGTCTGCTGGTGGATTCCACGATGGAGTTGATCGATGTATGCCTCCCCACTTATCTGCACCGCCGCCATGTGGAAGCCGCCGCCAGAGCAGGAAAGCACGTTATTTGTGAAAAGCCGATGGCCCTGTCCCTGGACGACGCCCGTGCCATGATTGAGACTTGCCATACCTGCGGTGTGCATTTCTATGTGGCGCATGTGCTCCGGTTCTTTTCGGAATATGTGTTGGCCAAAGAACTTGTCGATGCCGGACGTATCGGACGCCCCGGCGTAATCCGGACCATCCGCGGGGGGATCTTTCCCTCCGCCTGGGAGGACTGGTACGCCAGGACAGAGCTGTCGGGCTCCCTGACGGTGGATATGATCATCCACGATTTTGATTGGTTGCACTGGGTCTTCGGCGAGGTGGAGCGGGTTTACGCCAAGTCGTTGGTGGGACGAACTCCGAAGCGGCTGGACTACTCCCTGGTGACGCTGCGGTTTATCTCGGGCGCCGTCGCCCATGTGGAGGGGACCTGGTCCCACACCGGTTTCCGCTACGGTTTCGAGGCCGCGGGCAACGGCGGCATGTTGAGTTTTGACAGCGCCCGGGTCGCCCCGGTGGTGGTTACCCAGCGCCAGCAGGCTGCCGGCGGCGCCAGTGTAGCCGTCCCTGAAAGCCCGTTAAATGAGAGCCCCTACACCACGGAGCTTCGCCACTTTGTGCGCTGCATCGAGCAGGGTGAAGAACCACGGGTGACCGCAGAGGACGCCTACAAGGCGCTGGAGATAAGTTTAGCGGCTATGGAATCCGCCCGGACAGGGCGTCCCATCCTGTTGAAGAAGGAGGCAAGGTAGCGTGGAGATCGCAATTTTAAGCTTTGCCCACCTGCACGCCTGGAATTATGCCCAGCAGGTGCGCCAGGTCCCGGACACAAGGCTGGCCGCCATCTGGGACGACAACGCGGAACGCGGGTGGCAGGCCGCTCAGGCCAGCGGCTGCCTCTTTGAGCCCGACCTTGACAAACTCCTGGCCATGGATATCCAGGCAGTCATCGTGACCGCGGAGAACGTCCGGCATAAAGACCTGGTCCTGAAGGCGGCGGCAGCCGGGAAGCACATCCTTTGCGAGAAGCCCATCGCCACCACCGTGTCCGACGCCGAGACCATGATTGCCGCCTGCAGAAAGGCCGGTGTCCAGTTGATGACCGCCTTCCCGGTGCGTTATTCTCCGCCGGCAATCAGGGCGAAGCAGGCGATTGAGGCCGGCCGGATCGGAGAGGTGCTGGCGATCAAGGGGGCCAACCGGGGAAAGATGCCCGGCGGCTGGTTCACCGACAAGGCCATGGCGGGCGGCGGCGCGGTGATGGACCACACAGTCCACGTGGTGGACCTGATCCGCTGGTTCCTGAACAAAGAGATCGTCTCGGTCTATGCCGAGGTCGGTACCCGCTTCCACGAGATTCCCATCGATGACTGCGGTATGTTGACCATGGAACTGGAGGGCGGCGTCTTCGCGACCCTGGATCCTTCCTGGAGCCGGCCGCCGGTCTACCCGACATGGGGCGATGTGACACTGGAGATCGTGGGCACCGAAGGAACGATCTCGGTGGACGCTTTTGGCCAGAACATCGACCTTTACAACAACGAAGCGAAGGCGCCCAGCTGGGAAAATTACGCCAGTGTCATGAATGGCGGCCTGGTGGCTGATTTTGTCCGCTGCTGCACGGAAAACCGGCCGGTCTCGATCACCGGAGAGGACGGTCTGCGGGCCCTGGAGGTGGCGCTTTTAGCCTACGAGTCCGCGGCGAAGGGTGAAGTTGTGTACCGGAAATGAGGGTGGGTTATAATGATGGTTACTCTGCAGGCCGGGGTAGTGCTCCAAAAGATCGTGGCGAATTACCTGCTCAGAAAGGTTTTCAAGGCGCTCTTCACCATCTTTTTTGTTGTTTCGCTGACCTTCTTTCTCATCCGGTTGATGCCAGGAAGCCCGGTGGACATTTACGTAAATCAGCAAATCTCCCTGTACGGCATGTCCTATGAAGACGCGATGAGCCAGGCGGCTGCCTTGTTTTCCATCGATCTCAAAGCGCCTGTTTATATTCAGTACCTGGAATACATGAGCAACCTGTTAAAGGGGCACATGGGCTACTCATTCCTGAGCACCGGGACACCGGTCATGCAGGTCATCCTCAAATTCCTGCCGTGGACGCTCTTCAGTGTGGGAGTCTCGCTATTGATCAGCTTCACTATCGGTATCAGCCTGGGCATGATGATGGCGTACCGGCGGGAATCGCTCCTTGATCATCTCCTGACAGGGTTCGGTTCTGTCCTCAGCTCGATCCCAAACTACCTGGTGGGGATTCTGCTCCTGGTGTTCCTGGGCGTGCAATGGAAGCTACTCCCCATTCACGCCATGCGGGGTTCGATGTCGCCGGGTGTTCAGCCCGGTCTCAACCCGGTCTTCATCAAGGACATCTTCTTCCATGCGACTTTGCCCATCCTCACTTACGTACTTACCACCATGGGGGGGTGGATGCTTACCATGAAGAGCAGCACGCTAAGCGTTCTGGAGGAGGATTATGTGGCGGTTGCCAGAGCCCGGGGCTTAAAAGATGGCAGGATTACAACGGCCTATGTGGGCCGGAATGCAGCGCTCCCCCTGTTTACGCAGTTGGCCATTTCGATCGGGTTCATCGTGGGCGGGTCCGCTCTCATCGAGATGATCTTCGTCTACCAGGGGATTGGGAAGGTGCTCGTCGACAGCATTGCCCAGCGCGATTACCCGATTATGCAAGGGGTTTTCCTCGTCATCACCATGGCGGTGGTCATCGCCAATCTTCTGGCCGACTTGCTCTACAGCAAGTTGGATCCCCGGATTCGCGTCGGTGGAGGTGCATAGATCGTGAGGGATATAGCCACATTTATTAAGCTGATGGCGCGAAACCGCGTAGGATTCGTGGGTTTGATCGTTCTGATTCTCCTCCTCCTGATGACCTTCGTCGGCCCGTACTTCGTTCCCCTGGATACGCAGACGAAGATCGACGAAATTTATCAGCCCCCGTCCACGAAGCACATTCTGGGGACGGATCACCAGGGCAGGGATATCTTCTCACAGATCGTAAACGGCGGCGGGGAACTGCTCTACGTTGCCTTTTTGACGGCCCTGCTCTCGACTTTTATAGCCGTTACGCTGGGATCGTTGACCGGATTTCTTGGTGGAAAACTTGACTCGATGGTAATGTGGTTTACCGACATCTGGCTCACACTGCCACGATTTCCGATTCTCCTGGTTCTTGCGGGGTTCGTCAAGCTGAACGCGCCGTTTGTGCTGGCGTTGCTGCTTGCCGCGCTGGCCTGGCCGGGCCTGACGCGGGCCGTCCGCTCACAGGTCTTGTCTCTGAAGCAGCGGGATTATGTCGAGGCCGCGCTGTCGCTGGCTCTTGGCACCCGGCACATCGTTTTCGCGGAGATTCTTCCCAACATGATGAATTACATCGCCATTTGCTTCACCCTGGCGATGACGCAGGCCATTTACGACCAGGTCGGCCTGGTGATGCTGGGGCTTGTTCCCTTTGCCAGCAACAACTGGGGAGTCATGATCAATCTGGCCTGGGTGCGTGGGGCGATCTTCTACAAGGACAGCCTCTGGTATATCCTGTCGCCGATTGCGGTGATTGTGCTGTTCCAGCTCGCGCTGGTGTCGTTGACACGGTCGCTCGAGGAAGTTTTCAATCCGAGGCTACGGACCGGCCACTAAGCCGGTTCAAGGAGGGCAAAGGCATGCCGCGTGAACGCGAGCAACTGACGAAATCATGCGAAATCCTGTCCGTCGAGGATCTCTGGGTGGAATACAGGTCCCCCCGGGGGACGGTAAAGGCCGTGCGAGGAGTCAGTTTTGACCTGCACAAGGAAGAGACGCTGGCGCTGATCGGCGAGAGCGGGTCCGGCAAGACGACGCTCGGCATGGCTCTCATCCGCATGACCCCCAAGTCTGGATCGGTGCCCAGGGGGCGGATCATCTACAGGCGGGACGGTGAGATGTACGATGTCCTTGGTCTGGACAAAGAAGCGCTGCGCAAGTTTCACTGGCAAGAGTGCGCCATGGTGTTCCAATCGTCCCTGAATGCCTTCAATCCCGTCCTGCGCATCTGGGACCATTTCCACGACACGGCTAGGGCGCACGGCCGAGTGAGTCAACAGGCTTTGCGGGAGCGCGCGATGCACCTGTTCAAGCTGGTGCAGCTTGACCCGGAGCGGGTGATCGATGCTTTTCCACACGAGCTGAGCGGCGGCATGAGACAACGTGTCCTGCTCGCCCTGGGCTTGCTCCTGGATCCACAAATACTCCTCCTGGATGAGCCGACGACGGCACTGGATATCCTGACTCAGCGGACCGTTATCGACCTTTTGAGGAGGCTTCGGGAGGAATTGGGTTTTTCATTGATCTTTGTATCGCATGATCTCTCACTGGCGGCTGAATTGGCGAACAGGGTGGCCACCATGTACGCCGGTAAGATCGTCGAGCTGGGAGACGTCCACGATATCTTTTACAGGCCCCGGCACCCGTACACCCTGGGACTGATCAAGGCGGTTCCCACCGTGACAGGGGCCTTTCGGGAGCTGGCCTCGATTCCCGGTTCACCGCCGGATCTGGTCGATCTTCCCAGCGGGTGTAAGTTCCAGGAGCGCTGTCCCTTTGCCGATGAGCGATGCCGCAAGGAGGAACCGGAGCTTGAGGGCATGGGAGCGAATCATTCCGTGGCGTGCTTCAAATGGCGGCAGGTATCTTTGGAAAAGGAGGCGGCCCACGCGTGAGCAACGCTATCGTACAGTTGGAGCACGTCACCCAGCGATTCGCCTGGCGCGGCAAGGCCGTGCAAGCTGTCAACGACGTTTCGCTGTCCATCGCCGAGGGGGAGATCGTCTGCCTGGTGGGGGAAAGCGGCTGCGGCAAGACGACCACGGGCAAGATCGTGGCGGGCCTGCTTAAACCGACCGAAGGCCGGGTTGTCTTTGAAGGGAAAGACGTCTGGGCGATGAGTCCCGAGGAGTTCAAGCATTATCGCCGGGCGGTGCAGATTGTTCACCAGGATCCGTACTCATCCCTCAATCCGGTGCGCACGATCTACAAGACGCTGAGCGCCCCGCTGCTCCGGCATGGCTTCGCCAGGGATAACCGTGAGGCCCTGGCGAAGATCAGGGAATTGCTGGAAATCGTTGGCCTGACTCCGCCCGCCGAGTTCATCAACAAGTATCCTCACCAGTTGAGCGGTGGTCAGCGGCAGCGCGTATCCGTGGCCCGGGCGTTGACGGTAAACCCCCGGTTCATCGTCGCGGACGAGGCCGTCTCGATGGTTGATGTTTCGATCCGGCTGAGTCTTCTCAATATGCTGACCGGGCTCAAGGAACAGATGGGCGTGACCTTCCTCTTCATCACGCATGACCTGGCGCTGGCGAAGTACTTCGTCTGGGAAGGCCGGATCGGCGTAATGTACCTTGGACAATTGGTGGAGATCTCGCCAACGCCTGACTTGATAGAGCATCCGTCTCATCAGTATACACAGGCACTTCTTTCCGCTATTCCAGAGGCGGATCCCAATCTCACTCGCAATAAGGAACGGATCAAGCTGCGCAGCCTTGATGTGCCAAGCCTGCTTAACCTGCCGGCAGGGTGCACCTTTCATCCGCGCTGTCCCTCGTACAAAGAGGGGTTGTGTGACCGGGTTGCACCAGCCCCTCTGGAGGTAACAAAAGAACATTTTGCGGTGTGCCACCTGGCGACGCAGTCCAGGGCGGTCCAAGCCGGTACAATGTAGTTCAATTTCGGGATAAATCCATGGGAGGTGTAGCACATGGATCCACAGATCGGGAGGTTCGCCTTTCGGATAGCATTTTTCCCCACTTTTGTCGCCGCAGTCATGCTTCCGTTCCTCGACCGGCGTACGCCGGAGTTTAGCGTGGCGGTTTTCACCGTTGTTGCAGGGCTGATCTTTGTAGGCGTAATCATCTTATTAGTGCGGCGTTCGAACAGGGTTTGACTCTAGCGTGTGGGCAAAGCTACAGCTGGCGGCCACCGGTAGCATGTACCAGGAGATAAAGCCCAGTGAAGGGGGGATGAAGAGAAAGGCTTGTTTAGGCCGCTCCAGCTCTAATGCCATAACCAGACAAACTGAAATGCAGTCAAAGGAGGAAACCAACAATGAGAATGAGGTGGAAAGTCATCACGCTTGCAACCGTCCTGATGATCCTGACGGCTCTCGTAATGGGCGCTACCGCTTTAACGGAAAAAGAGTTCCACGGCGCCTGGCCTTATTCGTTGCCCCCGGCGGGACACTTCAACACTTATGTGCCCAACAACCTGGCGTTGGGTATTTACTGGGATCTCATGGAGCAACCGCTTGCCCTTTACAAGTGGAGCGATGGCGCCTGGGTGCCGCAGCTTGCCACATCGTGGAAACTCGTTCCCCCGGATAAGTTTGTGGTCAATCTCCGGGGAGGCGTGAAATGGAGCGACGGAAAGCCGTTCACTTCCGAGGATGTCGTGACAACCTGGGAGATCGGCCGTCTAATGAGCTGGCCTGCGTGGGAGTATTTGAAGGATGTTGAAGCAAACGGTCCGAACAAGGTTACCTTTCACATCAGCAAACCCGCCAGTGTCGTGGGTCGGTATGCTTTGCGCGCGCAAATTCGCGCTCACTCCGTATACGGTTCGTGGGCCGGGCGCGTGAAAAAACTTGTAGCCGAGGGCAAGACCAGGGATTCGGACGAGTGGAAGGCTTTGCGCGGGGAGTTTGAGAAGTTTCGTCCGGCGAAGATGATCGTGTCCGGCCCTTTCCAGATTGACGCAAACAGCATGACAGAGGCTCAGGTCACGCTCGTCAAGGTTCCGACCGCGTGGAATGCGAACAAGGTGGGTTTTGACCGCCTGATTATCTATAACGGCGAAACACCGGTAATTACCCCGCTGGTCCTCGCCAGGCAGGTGGATTACGCATCACACGGGTTCCCGCCGGCGACTGAGAAGCAATTTGTGGCCGAAGGTATCTGGATTATACGGCCACCTCTCTACACCGGTCCGGCACTGTTCTTCAACCACAGCATTTATCCCCTGAACCGTAAAGAGGTGCGACAAGCGATAGCTTACGCCGTGAATCGCGAAGAAAACGGGATGATTGCCATGGGCGAATCGGGGCGTGCGGTGAAGTACATGACGGGCTTCAGCGACAACCTGGTCCCGCTCTGGATGTCGCCTGCCAACGTGAAGAAACTTGAACAGTACGATTACGATCCCGCCAGGGCCGAGAAGATCTTGAAGGGAATTGGTTTCACCAGGGGTAAAGACGGCATCTGGGCCACCGACAAGGGAGACAAGATGGAATACGAAATAATCGTCCCGGCGGAGTACGCTGACTGGTCCGCTTCGGCCGAGAATCTGGCCGAACAGCTTACCAGGTTCGGCATTAAGACTGTTGTCCGGGCCGTTACTTACAGCCAGCATCCCATCGACATCGACGCCGGCCGCTTTCAAATGGCAATTAGCGCTTGGGGCGTGGGACAGCCGCATCCTCACTTCTCCTATACCATTGACCTTTTTATTCATAATTATGTCCAGGCCGCCGGTCCAGGCATGAATTTCAAGATGGTTCAGGACACCGCTGCCCTGGGGAAGGTGGATCTGGAGAAGTTAGTTGTGGAGTCCGCCGCTGGTTTCGATGAGCATGAGCAGAAAGGTGACGTGACCCGGATTGCGCTGGCGTTCAACGAGTTGCTGCCAATTGTGCCGCTCTGGGAGCGCTATGGCAATAACCCGGCGCTCGAGAATGTTCGTGTCGGCGGCTGGCCAGACAAGGACGACCCCATCTACAAAAACAGCGTTTATTCTGATTCATTTACGACACTCATGATTCTCACGGGCCAGTTGCAGCCCGCAACCCGGTAAATGCGCCAGTTGAAGGTAGCGCTCATCGGATGCGGCCGGGTGTCTTCAGTGCCCCGCTAGGAGGAAGAGACAATTGCAGTATCGTGATTTTGGCAACACAGGGGTGCGGGTCTCCGCGCTGGGCTTCGGGGCGATGCGCCTGCCCAGGGATGAGCGGGAGGCCATCAATGTCATCCGGCGCGCCCTGGACCTGGGGATCAACTACGTGGACACCGCGCCGTACTACATGGACAGCACCAGTGAGGTAACGGTGGGAAAGGCGATCAAGGGTTACCGCGACCGGATCACCCTTTCCACCAAGAATCCCATCGAGGACGCTTCCGGCGGGAACTGGCGCAAGCGGCTGGAAAATTCGCTGCGCAAGATGGATGTGGATTATATCGACTTTTACCACATGTGGGGAATCAACTGGAAGCTCTACCAGGAGAAGATCGATGTGCCCGGCGGGCCCCTGGAGGCCGCCCACCGGGCCAAGGAAGAGGGGCTCATCCGGCACCTCTCCTTTTCGTTCCATGACGAGCCGGAGAACATGATCAAGCTGGTGGACACCGGGCACTTTGAGAGCGTGCTCTGCCAGTATAACCTGCTGGACCGGCGCAATGAGCCGTCCATCGAATATGCCCGCCAAAAAGGGCTCGGCGTGGCGATCATGGGGCCGGTGGGCGGCGGCCGCCTCGGGGCGCCGTCGGAGGCAATCCAGAGCCTTATTCCAGGCGGGGTCAAAAGCTCGGCGGAGATGGCGCTGCGCTTCGTGCTCTCCAACCCCCAGGTGAACGTGGCGCTTTCCGGGATGGGGAGCGTCCAGATGGTGGAGGAGAACGTGGCCACGGCTTCCCGGGCGGAGCACCTTTCCCAGGAGGAGCGGCGACGGATCGCGGAGATCATGGAGGAGAACAAGCGCCTGGCGGATCTGTACTGTACTGGCTGCAACTACTGCATGCCCTGCCCCAACGGGGTGAATATCCCGGAGAATTTCCGCTATATGAACTATTACCGGGTTTACGGCCTCAAGGATTACGCCCGGGAGGCCTACGGCCGGCTCGGCCAGCCGGACAACTTCGTGAAGGGCGAGAAGGCCGAGTCCTGCCTGGAATGCGGCGAATGCGAGACCAAGTGCCCGCAAAAGCTGCACATCATCGACCAGTTGAAGGAAGTCGCCAGAGTGCTGGGGTGAACCGGTGATCATTACAGTGACGCTCAATGCCGCGGTCGATTAAACATATACCGTGGAGGGATTCGCCGTAAACCGGGGAAACCGGGTGAGCCGGGTCACGGCGGTCCCCGGCGGCAAGGGGGTGAACGTGGCCAGGATGGCTGGAATTTTGCTTGCGGAAAGCGACCGATGACGGCCACAGGATTTATTGGCGGTACTGCAGGGCGGTTTATCCGTGAAAGGCTGGAGCGGGCGGGGATCCGGACGGATTTCGTGGAGATGGCGGGGGAATACCGGCAGACCATTACCATCTGGTCTCAATTGCCTTTAATAGAATAGAAGACCTGGAGTAAGTTAACCGTGAAAGAGTATAGTTTGTTCCCTCCTGGCATAAAATGTAACGGATGGATTCTTCTTGGGAGGTGCCGGAGGTGGACAAGATGATCAAAGTCACCCAGCACATGGCGCTGCCGGTTGACTTGCAAGGAAAGCCCAGGGTGGATGAGCTTTTGAACAGGCTGAGAGAAATAGTCCGGGAGATAAGGAAAGAAAACCCGGAGATCGCCGGCAGCTCCCTGTATGATGTGGGCATTGTGCCGGAGGGTAACAGCGTGGAAGTGAACCTTTATTTTGAAGCTTAAGCCGGGTCAGAGACAGCCCGAGCCAGGCCAGGTCCCAATCTGTCAGGTTTAAAAGACGGGCTTAGAAATGGTTGACGGCTGCTATAATAAGTTGTATAATTTTCTAAATCAAAGTTGACGATGCTGACGACTCGAGGCAAAGGTAAATTCAAAGGCGATGACGGGGAGAAGTAGGCGGTTTGCCCTTGTGCAGCGAGCCGGGAAGGGTGCAAGCCCGGTCAGGGAGACGGCTGAACGACACCTCTGAGCTGTCGGTCGAAATCCTGATGAAATCCGAAATTCACGGGAAAGTAGGCTGAATCGGAACTCCGCCGTTATACGGAGCAGGTATCGGACCAGCTTCTGGGATTCACCGGAAATTTGCGTCCCGTACTCACTGAGTGGGCCGTTGATAACGGCCAATGAGGGTGGCACCGCGCGAGACCTCTCGTCCCTATTAGGGATTGAGGGGTTTTTTATTACCCATAAGGAAAAATTACGGAGGTGGAGGCATGAAAAGGATACCGACAAACCAACTTTCCAATCACGCCGGCGAGCAGGTTTTGGTGAAGGGGTGGGTAAACCGGATCCGGGATATGGGAGGCGTCCATTTTCTGGTTCTGCGGGACCGGACCGGGACTGTCCAGGTGGTGCTCGAAGGCGGCGGACTTTTTAATGTGGCTCTTAAACCCGAGACGGCTTTGAGCGTGGTGGGGCAGGTCGCCGTTGAACCACGGGCGCCGTCAGGCATCGAACTCCGGGCCGAAAAAATCGAGATGTTGTCGTTCCCGGCGGAAGATCTCCCCTTCGCCGTCAACCAGGGGGCTACGCTGCGCGCCGGGCTCGATCTGATCTTCAACCACCGCGCCCTCAGCCTGCGCCATCCCCGGCTGGCCGCCGTATTTCGCATCCAGGCGGAGATCGTGCACGCCTTTCGGACATTTTTGCGGGAACAGGGTTTTACCGAGGTACATACGCCCAAAATTGTGGCAGCTGGCACGGAGGGCGGGGCGGAACTCTTTCCGGTGCGGTACTTTGAGCGTCCTGCTTATCTGGCGCAGAGTCCCCAGTTTTACAAACAGATGCTGGTTGGCGCCGGGATGGAGCGAGTCTTTGAGGTGGGTCACGCCTACCGGGCGGAGACCCACGATACCTCCCGCCACCTCAACGAATATGTGAGCCTGGATCTCGAAATGGGCTTCATTGATGGGGTGGAGGATGTGATGGCTGTCGAAAATAAGCTGCTTGCCATTCTGGTGGAGCATCTGGCCAAGAATTGCGCGAGGGAGGTCTCCCGGCTCGGGGCCACCCTGCCCACCGTCGGCCAAATTCCCCGTGTTCCTTTGTTTGAGGCGCAGGCGGCGATTAAAGAGCGCCACGGCAAGGAATCTCCCCGGGGCAATCTGGATCCGGAGGGTGAGCGCCTGGTGTCACGCTGGATTGAGGAGACCAGAGGGTCGGAGTGGGTGTTTATCACCCACTACCCCGTGACCGAACGGCCATTTTACGCTATGCCGGCTTTGAGCGAACCCGAACTGACGGAGAGCTTCGACCTGCTCTTCCGTGGCCTGGAGGTCACCACCGGCGGCCAACGCATCCACGACTACCGGCGACTTGTGGCCAGCATCTGTCGGTTTGGCCTGGACCCAGGAGATTTTGAGTTTTACCTTGATGCATTCAAGTACGGAATGCCGCCCCACGGCGGACTGGCCATCGGCCTTGAGCGGCTAACCATGCAGCTTTGCGGGTTGGACAACGTCCGGGAAGCTTCGCTCTTCCCCCGGGACCGCAACCGTCTGACGCCGTGAAGGGGAAATCAGTTTTTGAATGAAGGATTCCGTGTTTCTGCGCCTAATTTCCTCCTGAAGGGAAGTGGCGGGTTTGGCGGGCTCCAGCGGCACTAAATTCCCCGGCAATATAGCAATCTCTGGCGCCACAAGGGTGACGGGCATCTTCGGCGATCCGGTGGCGCATTCGTGGTCATCGTACATGCATAACGCTGCCTTTGCCGAACTTGGCCTGGATATGGTCTACGTCCCGTGGCGGGTCCGGGCGGAGGACCTGGAAAATGCGGTGGAAGCTATCCGGTCCTTGAACCTCGTTGGTGTGAATGTAACCATTCCCCATAAGGTGGCCGTGTTGCCGTATCTGGATGAGGTGACTCCCCAGGCGCGGCTGATTGGCGCCGTGAACACCATCCACAACCAGGATGGCCGGCTTGTTGGGTATAATACCGATGGAGCCGGTTTTCTGGAAAGTCTGCGCCGGGAGGCGGGGGTCGATCCGAAGGGGGCCACGGTGATGCTGGCCGGCGCCGGTGGCGCGGCCCGGGCGGTGGCCATGGCGCTGGCGGCGGTGGGGGCCAGGCGGATCGTCTTTGCCAACCGCACCCTGGAGCGGGCACGGGATCTGGCCGGGGCGGTGGCGGTCGCCGTGCCTTCCTGTGAGGCACACGCCATCGTGCTGGACGAAGCTGTCCTGCGCCAGCGCCTGGCCGGGGTTGACATTTTTATCAATGCCTCTCCGGTGGGTATGCACCCGGCGGTCGATCAGCCGCCGGTGGTGGAACCCGCCCTGTTTCCACCGGGAATTCTGGTCTGCGACCTGGTTTACAACCCTCTGGAGACCAGGCTGCTACGCGAATCGAGGGAGAGAGACCTCAAGATTCTCACGGGAGACGGAATGCTGTTGTACCAGGGCGTCCTGGCATTTGAGATCTGGACCGGGCGTCAGGCGCCGGTGGACATCATGCGAGCGGCATTGAAAGATGCTCTTGGCTAAGGAAAAAAAGGATTCAAGGTTTCTCTGTCGAACTCGTTGTCCAGTGACTGGAATTTGTGGAGGGAAGGTGGCGAGGATCACGGTGAGGAATTTCATGGAAGATGTAGTGATGAGGGCTTACAAGGATTACATCGAAAGAGATCCTGCTTTTTGCCGCTGTGACCGCTGCAAACGCGACGCAATCGTTATTGCCCTCAATAACCTCCAGGCCAAATATGTGGGCAGTGAGGAAGGGGAGATCCGGGCGGCGGTGGCCCAGAGCGACCGGCAGATCAAGACCGACGCCACCCTGGCATTGATCCAGGCCGTCCAGCTCGTCAAGGAACGGCCGCACCACCGGGAAGGGGCATAAACAGGCGTCGGAGAGTCATTTAAAGCGACAAGAATCCACAAAGCGAGGATACAGGCTCTGATGTTGCGTTTTTTGACAGCAGGGGAATCGCACGGTAAAGCTCTGCTGACAATTTTAGAGGGTATGCCCGCGGGGGTTCCACTCCGCGAGGAAGATGTCGATCACCAGCTGGCCCGGCGCCAGTTGGGTTATGGGCGTGGCGGCCGCATGAAGATAGAGAATGACCGGGTGGAGATCATAAGCGGGGTCCGGCACGGCCTGACCCTGGGGAGCCCAATCGCCATGTCCATCTCCAACCGGGACTGGGCCAACTGGGCGGCAGTGATGGTTCCCGAGCCGGAGGCAACCGTTGGTGACCAAAGCGATCCGGCAGGAATGGCCGATGGGGCCGGCGGAGCGGGTCAGGCAGAAAAGGCTGACAAGGCCGGCAGGGCGGTGACCCGTCCCCGTCCCGGCCACGCGGATCTGGCCGGCGGGTTGAAGTACGCCCATTCCGACCTTCGCAATGTCCTGGAACGGGCCAGCGCTCGGGAGACCGCGGCCCGGGTGGTGGCGGGCGCTGTCGCTCGCCGTTTTCTACTGGAATTCGGGGTCGAAATCTTCAGCCATGTGGTGGCAATCGGTCAAGTTATGGCCAAAGATGCCGAATATGATAAGCAGGAGCTGAAAAACGCCGACCAGTCGCCGGTGCGCTGCCTGGACAACCTGGCTTCCCAGCGGATGGTGGAGGCCATTGATGCGGCCAGGGAAGCGGGAGATTCGCTCGGCGGCGTCTTTGAGGTGGTGGCCATCGGGGCGCCGGTGGGCCTGGGCAGTCATGTTCACTGGGACCGGAGGCTGGATGGACTTTTGGCGCAGGCACTGATGAGCATTCCGGCGATCAAGGGCGTGGAAGCGGGGGCGGGCTTTGCAGCAGCTGCTCTGCCTGGTTCACAGGTCCACGATGAGATCTTTTACGGCCCGGTTGGCCCGACCGGGCGGCCAGGCGAGGCCGACGGTTTCGGCCAGCCCGGCCGTCCAGGCAATCCAGCTTTCTACCACGCGACCAACCGCGCCGGCGGCCTGGAGGGCGGCATTACCAACGGGGAGCCGGTGGTGCTCAGGGCGGCCATGAAACCGATTCCCACGCTCTACAAACCGTTACGCTCGGTGGACATCTATACAAAGGAAGCCTTTGCCGCCGGGGTGGAACGTTCCGACATCTGTGCCGCGCCGGCCGCCGCCGTGGTGGGTGAGGCCATGGTGGCCCTGGTACTGGCCGGCGCTTTTTTGGAGAAGTTTGGGGGGGATAGCCTGAAGGAATGCCGTCGCAACTGGGAGGCTTATCTGGAGGAGGTCGGAAAAGCTTGGAAACGCTGAGTTCGGGACGCCGTAATGCGGAGCCTGAGGGTATTCCGGCAAAAAAGGAAAACCTGGTCCTGGTGGGCTTTATGGGGACCGGAAAAACTTCCGTTGCCCGGCGGGTGGCCCGGGAATGCAGCTTGCGCTTTGTGGACACCGATAGCGAGGTGGAAAGAAGGACTGGCAAGTCCATTCCGACTATTTTCAAGCAGGAAGGCGAGGCAGCCTTTCGCACGGTGGAGAACCAGGTGATTTCCGATGCCTCAGACGGCAAGGGCCTGGTAATCGCCACCGGCGGCGGTGCGGTGATTAACCCGGCCAATGTGGAAAACCTCCGAAAAAACGGCTATATCGTCTGCCTGACCGCCAGTCCTGAGGTGATCTGGCAACGGCTTTACGGGGACAACCGTCAGCGTCCGTTGCTTGACGTCCAGGAGCCCCTGGAAAAGATCAAGGAGCTCTTTGCGCAGCGAGAACCCTACTATTCCTGCGCGGAGGTCACCATCGACACTTCCCGGGAGGATATCGAATCGGTAAGCCGGCGGGTCTGCGATCTCTGGAAGCGCTTGCAGATGAAGAATGACCTTCTCCAGGTTGACCTTGGCCGGCAGAGCTACCCCATCTACATCGGGCGACATCTTCTGGATCGGGTCGGAGAGCTTTTGAACGAGGTCAGGTTCAACCGCCAGGTGATGGTCATCACCAGCACCACCGTACAATCCCTTTATGGCGATCACGTCGAGGAGAACTTGAAATCAGCCGGGTATCGGGTAAGCCTGGTGACGCTGCCCGACGGGGAGGAGCATAAGACCCTCACCACCGCCTACCAGCTCTACGACAAGGCTTTGGATGCCGGGCTGACCCGCGATTCGCTGATTATGGCCCTGGGGGGCGGAGTCATCGGGGATACCGCGGGTTTTGTGGCGGCGACCTATATGCGGGGAGTCCCGTTCGTTCAGGTGCCCACCACCCTGCTTGCGCAGGTGGACAGCAGTGTGGGCGGCAAGGTGGCGGTCAACCATCCCCGGGGGAAGAATCTGGTGGGCAGCTTCTACCAGCCGGAGATGGTGATCACGGATCTGGAGACGCTGCAGACGCTGGATCGGCGGGAACTGGCCAGCGGCCTGGCGGAGATCATCAAGGCGGGAATCATCAAGGATCCGGAACTTTTTGCATACCTGGAGCAGCATCTGGGAGATATCTCCACCTACCAGTATGACAACTTGCTGCATGTGGTGCGGCGGGCCTGTGAGATCAAGGCGGAAGTGGTCCACGCCGATGAACGGGACATGGATACCAGAGCGATCCTCAACTACGGCCATACCATCGGTCATGCCGTGGAATCGGCCACCCAGTACAAAGTTTACCGTCATGGTGAAGCGGTCGCCATCGGAATGACCAGCGCCGCCATGATCGCGACGGAACTCGGGCTTTGTCCCGAAGAACTGCTGGAGCGGCAGGTAAATCTCCTGCGCGCCGCGGGCTTGCCGGTAAGCCAGGGGAAGATCTCCATTGAAGGGATCATGACCGCCCTGGCCCTGGACAAGAAGGTGCGTGAGGGCAAGAGCCGGTTCGTGCTTCCCCGGGAGTTGGGCCAGGTCTACGTCACTGACGAGGTTCCCGTGGACGTGATCCGGCGCGTTCTCAAAAAGCAGTCCACCCTGGCCTAGTTGCTTACAGGGCGCGGGGACATCCTCCCCTTGCCGCTTAACAAGATTAGATGGTGGCGGAGAAGATGATCAAACGAGCAGTGCCGGAAGGTGAAAACATCGTCAGAGTCCTGGTGATCCACGGCCCGAATATGAACATGCTGGGCCGTCGCGAGCCGGAGATCTACGGACGGACGGGGCTGGAGGAGATCAATTCCCGGCTGGCGGAGGCCGCGGAACGCCTGGGAGCCACGATCAAGACCTTCCAGTCCAATATCGAGGGCGAGATTGTCACGGCCATCCAGCAGGCGGCGGATTGGGCGGATGCGTTGGTGATCAACCCCGCGGCTTTTACGCATTACAGCATTGCCATAAGGGATGCCATAGCGGCGGTATCCCTGCCCGCGGTGGAGGTTCACCTTTCGAACATCGCGGCTCGGGAAGAGTTTCGCCATGTGTCGGTGATCGCTCCGGCCTGTGTGGGGCAGATTGCCGGCTTTGGACCCATGAGCTATATTCTGGGGCTGGAAGCGGTGGTTTCCCACGTTCAGACGTCCGACGCAGGAGAAGATCAAAAGAAAGAGCGCAGAAACGAGAAAGACGGCGGCAATAGGTGAATTGAGGAGGGGGGCCGGATCGTGGCGGCGCATCTGGAAAAGATCAGGGATTATTTAAAATTCAGCGGTTTGGACGCGTTGATCATCACCAAACCGCAAAACTCCCGGTATTTAAGCGGCTTCGCCGGTGAGGGGCTGCTTTTGATTACTTCCGAAAAGGCGTTGCTTCTCACGGATTTTCGCTATATTCAACAGGCCGGCCAGCAGGCGCCGGAGTATCAGGTGGTGCGCACCGGCACCCCACCCGTGGATACCCTGGTAATCGAGATCGTGAAGGCCGGCGTGAAAAAGGTGGGCTTTGAAAGCGAGCATGTGACGGTCAAAGAACTGTCAAGCTGGCGGGAGAAGACTGCCGGAGTAAGCCTGGAGCCCCGTGAGGGGGTCGTCGAGAAGATCCGGATGGTTAAGGGGCAAGAGGAGCAAAATACCCTTAGAAGAGCGGTGGAGATTGCCGATCAGGCTTTCAAACAGATCCTGAAAAAGATCATCCCAGGGGTGACCGAGCGGGAGATCGCGCTGGAACTTGAATTTATCATGAAGAGGGCGGGAGCTGAAAAGCTGGGATTCGACACCATTCTCGCCTCCGGTCCCCGGGGGGCGCTCCCGCACGGGGTGGCCAGCGACCGGGTGATCGCCGCCGGCGACCTGGTGACCATGGACTTCGGCTGTTTTTATAAAGGCTATACCTCGGACATGACCCGCACGGTGGCGGTAGGTCAGGCGGCCGACAAGCAGAAGGAGATCTACAGTATTGTGCTGGAGGCTCAACTGGCGGGGCTCGGGGCGGTGCGGGCCGGCATGCGCGGCTCCGAGGTGGATGCGGTGGCGCGCCGGGTGATTGCCGACGCCGGTTATGGAGAATATTTCGGCCACGGGCTTGGGCACGGGGTGGGCCTGGAGATTCACGAGGCGCCGCGGCTGGCTCCCTCCGACGATACGCTCCTGGCGCCGGGAATGGTGGTAACGGTGGAGCCCGGCATCTATATTCCCGATTGGGGTGGCGTGCGCATCGAGGATATGGTGGTGGTCACCGATGACGGGTGCGAGGTGTTAACCGGCTCCACAAAAGAATTGATTTGCCTCTGATTTTGATCATAATAGAGGAGTGTACATAACAGGCCCATAGCTCAAGGGAGGAGAAACAGGAATGATTTCGGTAAATGATCTGCGACCAGGATTGACTATTGAATTAGAAGGCGCCGTATGGAGCGTGGTGGAGTTTCTGCATGTCAAGCCGGGCAAGGGCGCGGCTTTTGTGCGCACGAAGCTCAAGAACGTCAAGACCGGCCAGGTGCTGGAGCGTACCTTCCGGGCCGGGGAGCGCGTGGAGACGGCCCATGTTGAAAATAGGGAGATGCAGTATCTTTACAGCTCGGGCGGCGACTATCAGTTCATGGACACCTCCTCCTACGATCAGATGGTTCTTTCGGAAGACAAGCTGGGCGACGCCGTGAAATACCTGAAGGAGAATATGAATATCGAGATCCAGGTCTACCAGGGCCAGCCCATCGGGGTGAACCTGCCCAACACCGTGGAACTCAAAGTTATGGAGACCGATCCCGGCCTCAAAGGCGACACGGCTTCCGGCGGCTCCAAGCCGGCCAAGATGGAGACCGGAGCGGTCGTGCAGGTGCCTTTGTTCATCAACATCGGCGACGTGATCAGGATTGATACCCGGACCGGCCAGTACCTGTCCAGGGCCTAGGCTTGGCCTGGGCGCCGTCCTTGTTTTGCCGGATCCTCTCCTTTTTCCATCCGAGGGGCTATTTCCGTGGCTAAAAAGCTGGCCCATTCAGGATGAAAGAGGCAGCCCCGGGAGATACTATGTTTGCTAACGCCGGAAAAAGGAGAGAAGCAAGATGAAGGATGTCAAGGAGAGGGTCGCCTACCTGAAGGGTCTCATTGAAGGATCCGACTTTATCGGCCGCGATGGGAAGGGAAAAGTCGTTTGGGATAATATTCTGGAGATCTTTGACGATATTGCCGATTCTCTTGCCGAGATCAAGTCGTCGCATGATGAAGTGGTGGACTATATGGAGACCATCGACGAGGATCTCTCCGATCTTGAAGACAACTTCTATGGGGCCGACGACGAAGAAGGCCAGTTTGTGGAGATGACCTGCCCGAATTGCCAGGAGACGGTCTATTTTGAAGAGGACCTCATGGATGAGGATGACGTGGAGGTGACCTGCCCCAATTGCGGGGCGGTGATCTACTCCAGTGATGAGGAGTCGGACGAGGAGAGCGCCTCCGGGGACGCTGAAAGCTTTTTGGGCGGGGTTTTGACGAGCGGGCCGCGCGCCGAACACGACGGGAATGAGGAAGAGAGCCGAAGGCAACGCCGGCGCGGGCGCCTGTAATATAGCCGCTTTTCGGGGATAGAGGACGTGATCACGGACTCTATCCCCGATTTATTGTAAGTCGTAACTGCATGAACTGCAAATTCTTCAACAGAGCCTTGGGCTTGGATGGGGGTTGACATTCTCCCATTTTTATGGTACCATACGGGGTAAGGTTAAATTGCATGTCGAGATGCAGAACTCGTGGGGTGGAGAAAGTGCCAAAAGAGTTACAAGATCATCGCTGGTTGAACCTGAAAACGGCTTTTGAGACCAAATCCGGCTCGGTCTTTCTCGTTTTGCAGCGAAACAGGTTCAGCGAAACTTATTACCGGGTCCTGTTGTTTGAGAACGAAAAACGCTTTGAGTTGTTCAGGGGCAGCAGCATGGCCAGCGCGGGCAACATTTTTCAGTCGGTGGCCAGGAGCCGCCAGCTGGTAAGAAAAGCAATCTCCAACAGGATTTCCGCTTAAGGGAACATGTGAAGGTCTTCTCGATACACATTATTTAACATACACTGGATCTGGGTGAATGAGTATGCACAAATTTGATCCGAAGCACCACGCGCGTCTTGATGACCCGGCCCGCCGGAAGATCCTGAACCCGGAGGAGATCCTCCGCAAGGCGGAACTCCGGCCGGGGCTGGTGGTTTGCGACATTGGTTGCGGCACGGGGTTCTTCACCCTGGCGGCCGCCCGCATGGCGGGAGAGAAAGGCCTGGTCTACGGCGTGGATTCTTCCGCTGAGATGCTGGAACTTTTGCGGAAGAGGCTGGCCGGGGACGGACAAACGGCCGGGGACGGGACAATGGCTGGCGGCGGGCAAACGGCAGGAGGAGAGCGGGCAGACGGCGGCAGGCCGGATAACATCCAGCTTGTGCTTTCCCAGGAACTGGCCATCCCGTTGCCGGATCGCACGGCGGATTTTGCGTTTATGTCTAACGTGCTTCATGAGATTACCCAGCGGTCGAGCTTTCTCCAGGAGGTCCATCGCCTGGTGAGACCCGGCGGAACCGTGACGGTGGTGGATTGGGTTGCTGCGCCCACCGAGGCCGGGCCGCCCGTGGAGGACCGGCTGCCGAAGGAACAGGCGTCAGAGCTTCTGAAACAGGCCGGTTTTCGGGTGGTAAAGGAATTTGAAGCCGGTCCCTTTCACTACGGGGTAACGGCACTGAAGCCGGCTTAATAAGCCGCTTAGGCTGCTTAAATCCTGCCTAGAGCTGCCCGGGAGCTGTCAATCAGATTCATATGGCCTGGCCACTTCCCTGGCGATAGCTTTTTCAAGTTCATCCCATTCCGGCCAGTCCAGCGCGTATTTACCCGACAAGACGCGCTGCATGGCCGCCTCTTTTTCGGCATCACTTCCCACAAGATACTTTTCTCGAACGGCTTCTCTAATAATCTCCCCAACCGAACGGTGTTCCTGAACTGCAATTGACTTCAACAATTCATATTCAGAAGGTTCAAAGAGGATTTCCAATCTTTTTTCAAGCATCTCGCTCACCTCTTTCATACCCGGAAATACCCGAATATATTATACCACTAGTTTTTTCCCGGGCAATCATCAGGCGCTTTGTTTTTCCAGGTGATTGAGGCCCGGGCATATTTTTGGCCTGCCCCAATATACATGTACAAGTAATGGACATGCCCGTAAAGGAGCCGGTCACATCATGCAATCGCCAGACACCGTACAATCGTCAGATGCCATACAACCGTCAGACGCAAAAGGCCGGGTCGATGGCCGCTTTGGCGAGCTGTTGCCCGTTTTGCCGGCCCATTTGAGGGAGATCCTTGGGCGCATTCCCACGGAGGTCCTGAAGAACCTGGAAGAGATCCGGCTGCGGGAAGAGCGCCCTCTGATGCTCGTTTACGGCGGCAGAGATGGATTTGCCACCCCGCGTTCCACCATACAGGAACTGCCCGGCGAACCGGATCCAGCTTACATCATAACCCGCGAAGACACCGCCAAAACCTTGCAACTGATGAGCCATTCGTCGCTTTACGCGCTGGAAGAGGAGCTCCGTAACGGATTTCTCACCCTGCCGGGCGGCCATCGGGTGGGCTTTGTGGGCAAAGGGATCACCGAAGACGGGCGCCTGAAGACGCTGAAAAATATCAGCGGCTTCAATATCCGTCTTGCCCGGGAGATTTTGGGGGCGGCGGATCAGGTGTTGCCACGGCTGGTTGTCACGCCCCCCATGGACGGCAAGGATGCTTCAAAAGTCCTGTCTACGTTGATCATCTCCCCGCCGCAATGCGGCAAAACCACCCTCTTGCGGGATTTGGCCCGCCAGATCAGCGACGGGGTCCCGTCCCTGGGCCTTATTGGCCGCAAGGTGGGGATCGTGGATGAGCGTTCGGAGATCGCCGGCTGCTTCAACGGCGTGCCCCAGAACGATGTTGGGGTGCGCACCGATGTTCTGGACACGTGCCCCAAGGCCGCGGGAATCATGCTGCTCTTGAGGTCCATGTCGCCGGAGGTGGTGGTAACCGACGAGATCGGCCGCGAGGAGGATGTAGATGCAGTGGAAGAGGCCTGCCATGCGGGGGTGGCGGTGATCGCCACGGCGCACGGTCACGATCTGGGGGAACTCCTGCGGCGGCCCGGTACCGGCCGCGTGATCAGGGACGGGCACTTCCAGCGGGCGGTGATCTTGAGCCGCCGCAGGGGACCCGGCACCGTGGAAGCCGTCCTGGAACTCAACCAGGAATGAGGGTGGAGAGGATTCCAGCAAAAATGATGCGGACAGGATCCAGGCAAAGTGATATGGACATGTTCCCAGCAAAATGATTTGGACAGGTTCCCGGAGAGGTTGTCATAACTTGACCCACTGCCAAATAAGATTGAATAAGCTGGCGACCGGCCAGAATGGGAGGCTTACAACGATGGGATCCCCTCTGATTTTGAAGCTGGCGGGCAGCCTGATGGTGATCCTGGCCACCAGCCTTCTGGGGCACGAGATCGCCACGGCCTACGCCAGGCGGCCGCAGCAACTGAGGCTTTTGCGCACGGCGTTGCAAATGCTGGAAACCGAGGTGGCCTACGCGCGTTCGTTGCTCCCGGAGGCCCTGGGGATGGTGGCGGCGCGCCTTGGGGGCCGTGAGGCGGGAAGCGAGCCGGTGGCGAAGCTCTTCCGTTATTGCCGGGATGAATTGCGGCGCGGGGAAGGGTTGACCGGCGGGGAGGCCTGGATCCGGGCGGTGGAAAAGGTATTTGCACAAAGCGCCCTCAAACCTCGGGATCGGGAGATCTTGCTCGCATTTGGCGCCTATCTCGGAGCTTCCGACAAGGAAGACCAGATCAAACACCTCCGCCTGGCTCAAACGCAGCTGGCGCAGGAGGAGGCCGCCGCCTGGGAGGAGAGGCGGAAGAACAGCCGGCTTTACCACTACCTGGGCGTTTCCGCCGGCCTGATCGTGGTTCTCACTTTACTCTAGGACTATTTGGAGAGGAGAAGCCAGATGGATGTCAATCTGATCTTTCGGATTGCCGGGATCGGCATTCTGATCTCGGTTTTTAATATGGTCCTCAAACAGGCCGGCAAAGAGGAACAGGCTCAGATGCTCACCCTGGCCGGCGTGGTAGTGGTGTTGATGATGGTCATCCAGCTCATCAGCCGGCTCTTTACCGACGTGCGCTCGGTTTTTCAGCTCTGGTAGGGCCTGTCCCCGGATCAGGGGGAGAATGCGGCGAGGGAAAGGGCTCGGGGGGTTAAGACCGTGGAAGTGATGCAACTGGTTGGCCTGGGGCTGGTGGCCTCAATCCTGGTGGTGATCCTGCGGGACCAGCGCCCGGAGATCGCCTTATTGCTCAGTATCGTCGTGGGAGTCCTGGTCTTTTTATTTATGCTGGACAGATTGGCGGCGGTGCTGAATGTGCTTCGGGATCTGGCGGTCCGGGCGGACCTGAACCTGGCGTACCTGGGTACGGTTCTCAAGATCGTGGGCATTGCGTATATCGTCGGCTTTGGGGCCCAGATCTCCCGCGACGCGGGGGAGGGAGCCATAGCCAACAAGATCGAATTCGGCGGCAAGATCTTGATTCTGGTGCTGGCGGCGCCGGTGATGGTGGCGGTTTTGCAGGCGATCATCCAGATCCTGCCGTGAACCAAGACCTGGTCCGGCAAAGAATGGTTATTGCCTTGAAGGAGCAAGGGGGCGGAAGAAGGGTCAGAGGTGAATGTTGCGATACGGCCTTGTGGTTTTCGGGCTTTGGTTGGCCATGACGGCCAATGCCGGGATGGCGTGGGCGGAGGAAACGCCGGCGGCCGGGGCCACCCCCGGGGAAGTGGTGGACTCCCAGCTTAAAGCGCTTCAGGCCGACCAGTTGAAAGTCTTCCTGGAGAGGCTGGACAGCGATGCGCAACAGGTTCTGCCCGAACTGAACCTGCGGGAGATGATCTTTCCCGGCAAGAACGGGAAGACAGCCCTGGACCCGCGGCGGATCCTGGCGGGGTTGCTCAAATATCTCTTCAAGGAAGTCGTGGCAAATACTAGCCTTCTGGGGCAGTTGCTGGTTCTGGCGGTGATCTGCGCCGTCCTGCAGCAGATGCAGGGCGCTATCGGCGACCGATCTTTCGGCGACCTGACCTTTGCCGTCTCCTACCTGGTGCTGATCTTTATCGGGGTCAAGAGCTTCTACTATGCGGCGGGTTACGGGCGCACGGCGATCGATGACATGGTGGCGTTGATGCAGGCGCTGTTGCCCATGTTCACAACCCTTCTGGTGGCTATCGGAGGGGTCACCACCGCAGCCATCCTGCATCCTCTGATGTTTGCGGTGACCGGACTGGTGGGCACCCTGCTCAAAAACGTGGTCATCCCGCTGCTCTTCTTTTCGACGGTGGTGGGGCTGGCGGGAAATATCTCGGAAAAATTCCCCATGGCGCGGCTGGCGGCACTGGTCCGCCAGGTGGCCGTGGCCACCCTGGGGATCTTCTTCAGCATCTTTCTTGGCACGATGCTGGTGCGGGGTGTGACCGCGCCGGTGACCGATGCGGTGACGATCAAGGCGGGAAAGTTCCTGGCCAGCAACTTCATCCCGATCATCGGCAAGATGTTCTCCGACGCCGTGGAGATTGTCGCGGGCTGTTCGCTGCTGGTCAAAAACGCCATCGGCCTGGTGGGCATCATCCTGATCTTCGCCTTTGCCGTCTTTCCGGTGTTGAAGATCCTGGGAATCATCATCGTCTACAAGGTGGCCAACGCATTGATGGAGCCCATCGGGGACAAACGGCTGGTGGAAGCCCTCGGGCATCTGGAGAGCAGCCTGATGTTTCTGGTGGTGGTGGTTGGCGCGGTCGGGCTGATGTTCTTCGTGTCGCTGACAATTATCATCAGCGTGGGGAGCTTTACGGCCGGGATCTACTGATGCCGTTCCGGGTTTCGCAGGCTGCGCAAGAGTGCATGATGTACAGGTGGCGCCTTACCGGAGGTGCGATTATGATTGAATCCTTGTCGCAGTGGGTCAAAAACCTGATAACGCTGGTCTTCGTCGTCACCTTCCTGGAGATGCTCACCCCGGACAACGACCTCAAAAAATTCACCAGGGTGGTGGTGGGCTTCTTTGTCCTGGTGGCGGTGATCAGCCCTCTTCTGGATCTGGTGCGCGGCGGGGCGGCCTGGCCGGAACCCGAGGAACTCTTCCCTTTCGGGGCTTCTGCCGGTGGAAGCGGGGGAGGGGCATGGGGCGCCGGCGCGGTGGGCGATGGGGTTGTGGCCGCAGGAGCGAGCGCTGCAGCCGGACCAGGCCCGGAAAGCTCGGGATCGGAACTGGAGGCGGTAAACGCCCGGCAGGCCACGGCGCTGTATACCGCCAGGCTGGCCGAGGAGGTCAGAACGGTGGTCAAGGAAATTTTGCCGGATTGGGAGGCCGGGGTCCAGGTGAAGGTCAGCCCGGGGGGCGGGCAGGTTGCCGGACTTGAGGTGGCCTTGCGCAAGCCGGTCGATTCCGGGCCAGGCGATTCCAATATTGAAATTCCGGAAGTGGCCATAACCGGTGGCGGTTTCTCCGACGGCCCTTCCGACAGCTTTTCCGGCGGCCTTTTCAGCGGACCTTCTTTGCGGGGCAACCAGAGATCTCCAGACAACGGCGGGGCCTCTGTGCCGGCCGGCGGCGAGTCCCTGGGCCGGGAAGACGCCGCACAGGCTATAAGCGAACGGGTGCGGCAGAGGGTGGCGTCCTTGACAGCTCTTTCCCCCGAAAAGATCCGGATTTCAGTAATGCGTTAATGCGCTAGCGAATGATGGGAGGGGTGGAGGTTTGCAGGACTGGAAGGAACTCTACGAAAAAGGGAGGGAGTTTGCGCGCAAACTCCTGGGAAAAGGGGCGGGTGGCCAGTCCCAAAATCTGAAACGCAAATCCACCTGGATGCTGGTCCTCCTGGGCCTGCTGGGCGTGATCCTGCTGATTGCCGGCAACCCCTGGCCGGCGGCTCGACCGCCCGCCGCCCCCAAGGTTGTGGAGGAACAGGGGCAACAAGGGCCGGGGGTATCGGCGGCCTCCAGGGCCCCGGTCAGTTATGAGGAGAGTTTGAAACAGCAGCTGGCCGCGACGCTTACCCAGATGGAGGGGGTGGGGGAGGTGGCCATCCAGATCACGCTTGCTTCCGGGCCGGAATTTGAATACGCCCGGAAGGAAACCCAGACCACCAAGATCACCCAGGAACAGGACCGGGCCGGGGGCAACCGGGTAATCAACGAAAAGAGCGAGAACCGTGAAGTGACCATCGTGCGGGAAGATCAGGGGCGTACGGACCGTCCGGTGATCGTCGTCGAAAGACGCCCACAGATTCGAGGAGTACTGGTGGTCGCCGATGGCGCCCGGGATCCGGTGATCCGGGCGCGGTTGACTAAAGCGGTGCAGACCGTGTTGGGGATCCCGGCTCACCGCGTACAGGTCCTTCCCAGGAAATCAAGTGAGGCAAGGTGGTGATTATCGTGTTTAAGAGGGTTCTCTTCCGGACGATGCTCATCGTGGTGGCCGCGGTGGCGCTGGTCAGCTTTCTGGTGGCTCCCACCAATACCCCCGGCCAGCGATGGGGTTTTGGAAGCCGGCCGGACAAGACCGCAATGGCGCCGGAGACCGCGCCGGAGACGGGCGTTCAGGGGACCACCGCTCCAGAGCAGGCGGCCGCGCCGGTGATGACCGGAACAGGAAAGCGGTCTGCCAGGGAGCCCGGTTCTCCTTCCGCCCAGGGGGGGGCCGACGGTTTTTACGCGGATTACCGGGTGGAGCGGGAAAGCGGCCGGAGCGCCGAGATGGAGATGTTGCAGTCTCTGATCAACAACCCCAACACCACGCCCCTTGTGAAGCAAGACGCCCAGCAAAAACTCTTGAAGCTTGTCTCCCTCTCGGAATCTGAACTTCAACTGGAGAACCTGCTCAAGGCCGAGGGTTATTCCGACGCCCTGGTCTTTCTGCAGGGCGACAGCCTGACCATCATCCTCTCGGGCAACGCCGTCAATGAGACCACGGCCACCCGCATCGGAGATCTGGCCACTCGCGCCACGGGCATCCCGCTGCCCAAGATCGTGATTGTGGAGAAGAAGTAGGGTTGGACAAACGTGAAAACCCGGGCGATAGGATGTTGCCCGGGTTTGGTTTTGAGCCAGGCCCGTTCCACCAGCAACGTGAAGTATGTGACGAACCGCTGCGGATCGTTTAAGCTTAAATGGATTTTATCAGCATCAAGCATGGGTTTTCTTCATTCCACAAAGTCTTGAACTCTTCAAGCGGGAGGAAGCCCATCGCCCGGTAGAATTCCCGCGTTTTAGCATAAAAGAGATCATTATTGGACGAGCTCAAGGTTTTAACGGTCAGATATCTGACCCCATCTCCGCTCAGAAATTCCACCGCTTCTTTGACCAATCTTCTTCCAATCCCCATGTGATGATAGCTTTTTCAATCCCAAACCATTCCGGCAAGGCCCGCAAGATCTTGTCGCAAATCCCGCTCTTCCCGCTCTTTTGGGAGGCGGCATCAATCCGCCGTATTTCCACCGAAGGGTTCATCAAATCCTTCCTCTCCACGGGGCGTTATTCGGCAAGCGCCGCCTTAATCCTTCCCCCCCGCAAACCGAAGTTATAAAACGAGGGCCGCGGCGTCGGACAAAATTCTTTGTTGGCAACCGCTCTTCGAGAAGGGTAATGGTAAGAAACGGTGAATACTATTGAGAGTTAAATGGATGGCGGCGATGGATAGCGCTCCTGCAAAGACGAAGGAGGAAGGATATGAACATCAAGGAGATCAAGGAACTGATCAAGATGTTGGATGGGACCGATATTACCCAACTGGATCTGGAAATGGAAAGCGATGGGGTTAAGATTAGCATCAAAAAGGGCGGACTGGCTACCCAGGCCGCCGCAACCAGCGTAGTCGCGCCTCCGGCGGCTGTCCACGCGGCGGAGAAGACCGTGGAGACGGCTGCCCAGAAGGCTAAAGAGATAAATCCGGCCAGGGCTTCCGAAGAGGCGAGCGAAAACCAGGTGAAGATTGTGGCCCCCATGGTGGGGACCTTCTACCGGGCGCCTTCTCCCGAGGCGGAACCTTATGTCAAGGAAGGAGACCGGATCATCACCGGGCAACCCCTCTGCATCATCGAGGCCATGAAATTGATGAACGAGATCGAGTCCGAGGTCAACGGCGCCATCTTGAAGGTGCTGGTGGAAAACGGCCAGCCGGTGGAATACGGGCAGCCGCTGTTCCTGGTGGAAAAAGCCTGATGAGCTTGTCAATAGCCTGGCGAAGAGCCTGGCAAGTGGGGAGGCCGGTTGTTTGTTCGGGAAAGTACTGATTGCAAACCGCGGGGAGATTGCCGTGCGGGTGATCCGGGCCTGCAAGGAACTGGGGATCAGCACGGTGGCCATCTACTCCGAAGCAGACAAAGACGCCCTGCACGTGAAGTACGCCGATGCCGCCTACTGCGTAGGACCGGCGCCGGCGGCCAAGAGCTACCTCAATATCCCAAACATCATCAGCACCGCGGTGATCGCCGGGGTGGACGCTATTCATCCCGGCTATGGATTTCTGGCGGAGAACGCCTATTTCGCCGAGATCTGCGAGACGCACCAGGTGAAGTTTATCGGCCCGGGCGCCGATGTTATAGAAAAGATGGGGGACAAGGCCGCCGCCAAGAAGACGATGATTGAGGCCGGCGTTCCGGTGATTCCGGGCAGCGAGGGCAAGGTGGATGAAGATCAGGCGGTGGAGATTGCCCAGGGGATCGGCTACCCGGTGATCATTAAGGCCGCGGCGGGTGGCGGCGGGCGCGGGATGCGGGTGGTCCAGCACAAGGGCGAACTGATCAAGGCCATGCAGACCGCCAGGGCCGAAGCGGAGTCCGCCTTCGGCAACGGGGACCTGTACATCGAAAAATTCATCGAGGAACCAAGGCATGTGGAGGTGCAGATCCTGGCCGACGAGCACGGCAACGTCGTCTACCTCGGCGAGCGGGATTGTTCCCTGCAAAGACGCCATCAGAAGGTTCTGGAGGAGGCGCCTTCTTCCGCGTTGAGCGGCCGCAAGCGCCGTGAACTCGGCGAGACGGCGGTGAAGGGGGCCAGATTGGCCAGCTACGCCAATGCCGGCACCATGGAATTTCTGGTGGATAAGCACGGCAACTTCTACTTTATGGAGATGAACACCCGGATCCAGGTGGAGCACCCGGTGACCGAGATGGTGACCGGGATTGACCTGGTCAAGGAGCAGATCCGGATTGCGGCCGGCGAATCCCTGGGGTATGACCAGTCCGATATCGCCCTGGAGGGGTATGCCATAGAGTGCCGGATCAACGCCGAAGATCCGGAACACAACTTTATGCCGGCCCCCGGGCGGATCACCGCCTATCATCCGGCGGGAGGGCCGGGGATCCGGGTGGACAGCGCGGTTTACAACGGTTATGTGATCCCGCCTTTTTACGATTCGATGATCGCCAAGCTGATCGCCTGGGGAAACTCCCGGGATGAGGCAATCATGCGGATGCGGCGGGCGTTGGACGAATTTGTGGTGGAGGGCGTGAAGACGACCATTCCTTTTCAGAAAAAAGTGATCGACAATGCCTTCTTCCGCAAGGGAGAAGTTTACACGAACTTCATCCAGAGGCGGGTCCTGAACCAGGATTAGAGGAGACTTTCCTGTCATAAACCTGGAAATTCGGTATAATATTGGGTGGGTGGACAAATTCCTGGCACAGGGGGGAACTATCTTGATCGAGAGACAGGATCGCAATGATCTCGGAGTGATTCGCATCGCTAACGAGGTGGTGGGTATTATCGCCGGCCTGGCCGCGATGGAGGTCAAGGGGATCGCCGGGATGAGCGCCGGTATCGCCGGCGGAATCGCGGAGATGCTCGGCCGCAAGAATCTGGCCAAAGGGGTCAAGGTGGAGGTCGGCGAACGTGAAGCGGCGGCGGACCTTTTTGTGATTGTGGAATACGGGATCCAGGTCCCGGAGGTGGCCCTGCGGGTCCAGGAGAACGTGAAGCAGGCTATTGAAAGCATGACGGGCCTGTCGGTGGTGGAAGTGAATGTGCATGTCCAGGGGGTGCATATTCCGCCGGAAGAGAAGAGCGAGGAAGTGCGCGTGCATTGAACGCATGCGCACCGTGGCGCTCTCGCGCGGACGTTTATCCGGACAGGTAAGTGGCTAAATCTACGGAGGGGAGAATAAATCATGCGCGCCGTTGATCGAGTGATTGTAATCCTGTTTTCGTTGATTCTATTTGTGATCTCCGTGCTTCTGGCTGCTGTTGCGGCGGGTTGGAATCCTGCCGCGGCGATCAATACTTTCGTGACCGAAATGGTCCAGACCGCGGATTTCGAGACCACCGTGTTGGCGATTGTTCTATTCCTGCTGTCGGTGTACTTCTTTACCCTGGGCTTGCGCGGGCGGCGCAAGATTCGGGCAATTGTTCAGGAGACAAGCCTGGGAACGGTGCGGATCGCGCTGAAAGCGGTGGAAAACCTGGTGCAGCGGGCGGCGCGGCAGGTACACGGGATTCGGGAAGTGGACACCGAAGTTAAGCCTGGACAAGCCGGTCTGGAAGTGAGCCTGGAGATTTTGGTCGCGCCGGACATGAGCATCCCGGAAGTCTCGGAACAGGTGCAGCGGCGAGTGGAAAGCTACGTTCAGGAGACCGTGGGGGTAAATGTGACGAATGTACTTTTGACGGTGCGCAATATCGTAAATGAAAACCGGGCCCGGGTGGAGTAAAGGAAGGGGAAGGGGGCGGGGCAGGTGGAAAAGGAGATTGCCGAACTGCTGCAGTTGTTTCTCAAGCACAGGGGAAAGATTGTGGGCACCCTCTTCGGGCTCCTGCTGGGTTGGATGATCATCCGTTTCGGGGTGATCAAATCTCTGTTTGTGGCGGTGTGTGTGGCGGCGGGGTATATCATCGGCAAGCGGGTCGATAATAAAGAGGATCTCAAGGGATTTGTGGACCGCTTCTTTCCCCCGGATAGATAGTACATGGCGCTGATCGTCGTTCTTGATTGGGGTGAAATGTTTGAGTCGGCGGAACGCACGGGAAACCGCCCTGAAGATTCTCTTCCAGATCGATGTCGGGAAGATGGGTGTGGAAGAAGCCCTGGCAGCCGGGCGGGAAGTGTTTGAGTTGGCCGAAAGCTCCAGCGACTTTACCGAAGGGCTGGTGTGGGGGGCCTTCAACCATCTTCAGGAACTGGACGGGCTCATCGAGGAGTTTTCCATTGACTGGCCAATGGCCAGGATGGCGAGCATCGACCGCAACATCCTGCGGTTGGCCGTCTACGAGATCTTGTATGTAGGGGATATTCCGGCCAGCGTATCGGTGAACGAGGCGGTGGAACTGGCCAAGCGTTACGGCAATGCGGACTCGGGCAAGTTTGTGAACGGTATCCTGGGAAATGTGGTCCGCAGCCGGGCGAAGGACAAGGTGTAGAGTAAAGTGCAGACTAATCCTAAGGGTCATTCTATCTAAGGTTACTTAATACCGGCGTCGAAGGGTGAATCGTATAAGCAGCCCTTTCCTCATGGAGAGTCCAATACTCCTGAGGCAGGCAAATCAGATTTCCGTACTGCTTGAAGTGCTGGTCAAAGGTAAAGGCCATTATGATGCCCAGCCGCTCCATCAGGGCAAAACTAGTACAGTCGGTAAAACTGAACGCCTTATCGTCATAGCGACAGAAGATTCTCCAGGCCATTTCCTCGTCTTCTGGGAGCACTCTTTCCAGGATAGTGGTTTTTTTATCCCGAATAATCGTACCCAAATCCATGGCTTCCTTGTGCCCCAGGCGGCTTCTAATCAAAGTCAAGGCTTCGTCGAAAATATAGTTACTGGTTAAGAGCGGGAGCGAAAAGTTGGAAAAGAACTGCTCAACTAATTCATGATTTGGATCATCTTCGTTAAAGAATGCGACCCAAGCGCAAGTATCTACGAAAACTTGCCTTTGTACCATCATTCATCTCCTTTTTCGTATAAATACTTGTCGTGATTCACGCTCAAATCAGGAAGACCGCTGTGTCTTTCACTTGTAATTTTTGCAAATGCTTCTCGTTGGATCTTTGCGAGAGCGGCGTCATCCCTGGTGATGATAATCAGTTGGACCTCTTCGTTTTCTTTCAGGTCCAACGGTTTAAGGGGCCGAAGCACCCCGTCGGAATATATGGCACGAATCATAAAGGTCACCCCCTGATTTTGTTTCTGGGTGGATCATATCATAGCGGGCGGCCAAAATCAATCACGAACTGATTATTTTATAAAATTTATTATGATTAATTTATAATTAACATGGAATTCATGGGGGGTGAAAAACGATGGCCCGGAGCCGCCGAAAAAGACGTTTCAGTTTTCTTGAAACAACTTTCCTATCAATTCTGGTGGTTGCGGCCCTGGCCGCCGAAACTCCGGCTGCCGAAACCACCGCCGGTGGAAGCGCAAATTCCCATCCCGTGACTACGGTTGCGGAGGCCGGCGCCGCCTCTGAAGCCTGGCAGGGCCAGATTCTATACTATATCCTGGTGGACCGGTTCGCCGACGGGGATCCTGCCAACAACTACGGCATCAGCCGCGATGATATGCGCAACTTCCATGGCGGCGATCTCCAGGGTGTTCGAGATCGGCTGGACTACCTTCAGGAGCAGGGGATCACCGCGATCATTCTCAGCCCGATCATGGAAAGCCAGGCGCGCAGCTACGACGGAAATCAGATTGTGGACTTTTACAAGGTGGACCGGCACTTTGGGGATCTGGCCCTCCTCCGGGAGGTGGTGGACAAGGCCCACGAAAAGGGCATGAAGGTGCTTCTGGAGATGGTGGTGAACCATACGGGCACGGATCACCCCTGGTTCAAGGATCGCTGGCACCTGGACTGGTATCACGGGGCAGGGGAGATCAAGGATTGGAGCAACCCCTGGCAGTTGGAGAACGGCAACCTGAATGGCCTGCCGGATCTGGCGCAGGAGAACCCCGACGTCGCCTCGTACCTTCTGGAGATGGCCACATGGTGGGAGGAAAAGACGGAGGTCGACGGCTTCTGGCTGGATAACCTGCAACACGTTCCCCTGGCCTTCTGGGAAAAGCTGGCGCAGACGGTTAAATCGGTCCGTCCGGGGTTTCGCCTCTTTGGCGAGGCCAGCACTCTCCCCCTGGTGATGGCGGCCAAATACCATCAGGACGGCATAGACTTTCTGGCTGATTACCCGTTGTACTACGCCATCCGTGATGTTTTTGGCAAGGGGCAGTCCATGACCCGCCTCAGCGAACGGTTGCAACAGGACGACTTTAACCGGGAGGCCGGGATGCAGGGCATTTTTATCGATAACAGCAACCTTCCCAGGTTTCTCTTTGAGGCGGGAGAGCAGGCCAAGGCCAAGCTCCGGCTGGCTCTGGCGTTTCAAATGACCTTCCCGGGGATCCCGATCACCTACTACGGGGACGAGGTGGGGATGAACGGCGGACGGGAGCCTTACAACCGGTGGGACATGGTTTGGGAGAACGACCCCGAGTTGCAGGAGTATTACAAGTCTCTTACCGCGATCCGGGCGGCTAATCCGGCTTTACAGCGGGGAGATTCGGCGGAGATCTTTGCGGATGCGGATCTCTTGATCTTCTCCCGCCGGTTCGAATCCAACCAGATAATCGTGGCCCTGAACAATTCCGCCGGTGAAAAGGCCGGCCAGTTTGATGTGGCCGCAAAGACCGGGCTGAAGGATGGCACGGTGCTGGTCAACCTTCTGGGGACGGATTTCGTGATGGTTCAGGATGGGAAGATCGATCTTTCCTTTTCGGGCAAGGAAGCCAAGATATTTGTGGTGGTCAGCCGGTAATACTCAAAACTCCAAGCATTGTTGCGAAATTTTGTAAGGTCCTGGTTTATCTGGTTTAGATGTCCAACCATTATGGATTAGCTTCGATAGAATGTTCTTGAACGCCCAGAAGCGATGTGATATAGTGATTGAAAAGGGGAGCTGGTTTAGCCGGCTGAGAGGGTAGCCCCAAATGCTGCCGACCCAATGAACCTGACCTGGATAATGCCAGCGTAGGGACTAGGGATGAAAGTTCTAAGGCTGCTGTTCCGGTAAGGTTCAACAGCCTTTATTTTTTGCAAAGGGGGAGTCTTGAATGGCAAAAACCGCCGCCAAAGTTGCCACAAAGTCCGCTAATATTGCGGCCAACGATGCCGATCAGACATCCGTGCCCGCTACGGTGAGCTTTCAGTGCCTGCCGCTGGCCACTCTGACCAAGGAGGAACTCTACGCGGCCGTCGACAGGGCCATCGACGTGGTCGCCGAATCAGGCGTTGCGTACCAGGTCGGACCCATGGAAACCACCATGGAGGGAGATCTCGACACCCTTCTCGACATCGTCAAGCGCGCCCACCTGGCGTGTCTGGAAAGCGGTGTACCGCGCGTTTTTACCAACGTAAAGATCGGCTGCGGCGCGGATACCGGGACGATGGATGAGAAGATCACTCCCTACCGAAGGCAGGGGCATTGACCCGAGAGGCGGGGCTTGAAAGTATGAAGAAGGTTCTGTTTCCAGTGGCCTTCGTAGCCGTGGTGCTGGTCTTCTGGGAGAGTGCGGCGAGGTTCTTCCACGTCGAAAAATGGCTCCTTCCCTCCCCTTCGGCGATCGCCCGGGCGTTGTGGGATGCGCGCGGCCTTCTGGCGGCGCACACGGTAAGAACGCTGATAGAGGCGGGCGCCGGGTTTGCGCTGGCGGTGGCGGTGGGGCTGGTGCTGGCGGCGGTCATTGACGGCTCGCCGGTCGTGGGGCGGAGCATCTACCCCCTTCTGGTGGCGTCGCAGACCATTCCGATCATTGTGCTTGCGCCGCTTCTGGTGATCTGGTTCGGGTACGGGCTTCTGCCGAAGGTCCTGGTCGTGGCTTTGACCTGCTTCTTCCCGGTGGTGGTGACCACCGCCGACGGCCTGGCGGCGGCGGATCGGGACATCCAGAACCTATTCCGGGCCATGGGCGCCACGGCCCGGCAGATCTTCTGGAAGGCCAAGGTTCCCGCGGCAATCCCCTCGCTCTTTACGGGGCTGAAGGTTGGCGGGACGTACGCGGTAATCGGGGCGGTCGTCGGCGAGTGGATGGGAACCGACGCGGGACTGGGCGTCTTTTTGACCAGATCGGCGCATTCGTACCTCACGGAACGGGTTTTTGCGGGAATTGTGGTCATTGCGGCGGTCAGCCTGGCGATCTTCGGGTTGCTGGAGCTTCTCGGGCGCGCGGCGATGCCCTGGCGATATCGGGCGGGCACGACTGGCAATTCCAAGAAGACCGGCACGGCGTCTCAGTCGGCCGGCACGGTGCCGCAAAACTGAATAGGAATCAATTGGCGGCATATCGGATTCAACTGGTGGCATAGGAGGAGATCAGGATGAAAAAGAGAGCATCGCGGCTGGTCAGGTCGGGTGTCCGGGTTGCATTGGCGATGGTGGTGGCTTTTGGCCTCTTGATGGGAGCGGGGCAGGCGCCGGCGGCCGCGGCGACTTCGACGGCTGCCACAACGGCTGTGCTCACCCCGGTGACGGTTCTGCTCGACTGGGCGCCGAACACCAACCATACCGGGCTTTATGTGGCGCAGGAGAAGGGGTTCTTCCGGGATCAGGGCCTGGATGTCAAGATCGTGCAACCGGGCGAGGGCGCTTCCGCGGAGTCGCTGGTGGCGGCGGGCAAGGTTGATTTCGCCGTGAGCTTCGTCGAGTGGCTGGTCAACGCCAGGCTCTCCGGGATTCCGGCGGTTTCCGTGGCGGCGATCCTGCAGCACAACACCTCGGCGTTTGCCTCGGTAAAGAGCAAGAAGATCACCCGGCCGCGCGATTTTGAGGGCAAGAAATACGGCGGGGAAGGGCTCCCCATGGAACGCGCCATTTTAGCGGGCCTCATGAAGGCGGATGGCGGGGACGTCTCCAGGTTGAAATTCGTGAGCGTCGGTGTGAGCGATCTGCTCACCCTGCTGCAGCGCGATATAGATGTAGCCTGGATCTACTACGGCTGGGAAGGGATCGAGGCTCAACTTCGCGGCATACCCCTGAATACCGTGATGCTTTCTGATTGGGACAGGGCGGTCCCCGACGTCCCTTCGCCGATCCTGATCACCGGTGAAAGGACGGTTCGCGAGAAGCCGGACCTGGTCCGCCGTTTCCTGACGGCCACGGCGCGCGGGTATGAGTTTACCGTTGCGCATCCGGACGAGGCGGCGGATCTCCTGGTGAAGAGCGTCCCGGAGATGGACCCCAAGCTGGCCCAGGCCAGCCAGCGGTGGTTGAGCCCACGGTATAAGGAGGGCGCCAAGAAATGGGGCGAGCAGAAGAGTGCGGTATGGCAGCGGTTTGCCGACTGGCTGTATGAAAACAAGCTGGCCAACCGGAAGCTCGACACCGGGACGGCGTTCACCAACGAGTTTTTGCCGGAATGAGCATAGGATCGGGCGCGGGGAAAGCTGGCTCCAGCCCGGGCGGTCTGCAAGGTGGTCTGCAAATCAACGGGGAGGAAGATCGCGGTGACAAAAGTCCGGCTCAAGCTGGAAGAGGTGCATAAAACGTATCCGGATGGCCTGGTGGCGTTGGACGGGGTCTCTCTCTCCGTGGAAGAAGGGGAGTTCGTGACCATCATCGGGCCGAGCGGGTGCGGGAAAAGCACGCTGTTCAACCTGATCGCCGGGTTGGATCTCCCCGGCCGGGGGAAGATCCTGCTTGACGGGCGGGAGATTGCGGGCCGGACCGGGCTGGTCGGATACATGCCGCAGAAGGACCTGCTTTTGCCGTGGCGGACCGTGCTGGAGAACCTCATCCTGGGGCCGGAACTGGCCGGGGAGCCGCGGGAGCGGGCGCGGCGCGAGGCGCTGGAGATGCTGCCGTGGTTCGGGCTGGAGGGATTCACCCACAGCTACCCGGCGACGCTCTCCGGCGGGATGAGGCAGCGCGCGGCATTTTTGCGGACGGTGCTCTGCCACAAGGATGTGATGCTGCTTGATGAACCGTTCGGAGCGCTGGATGCTTTGACGCGCGCCCAGATGCAGGTGTGGCTTCTGGATTTGTGGGAGCGGCTGCGGCGGACGGTCCTGTTTGTGACGCATGACATCGACGAGGCGTTGTTGCTCTCCGACCGGGTGTATGTGTTGTCGGCGCGGCCGGGGCGGGTGCGGTCGGAGATGGCGGTCAGGCTCGCCAGGCCGCGGCGGCTGGAGATGGTGACCACGGCGACCTTCATGCAGATGAAGAAGACGCTGCTGGAGACCATGGAACTGGCGGCGCCGGCGGCACTGGCGGCCAACGGGAAGCCGGACAGAACGCCGCAAACCGGGGCGGTAGGCTGAAGAAGAGGTTAGACTCGGAGCAGCTGAAGAAGGGTGTCATAAAAACGGGGCAGCCGGCTGGCGGACATAGACACGAGGTAATGAGGGGCATATTATGGAAATTTTTGACGGACAGGCCGCAGAATATGATGCGTGGTACTCCACCCCGGAGGGGCGGCGGCTGGACGCCCTGGAGAAAACCGCCGTGTGGCGCGCCGCACGCCCCAAAGCAGGCGAGACAGCGCTTGATGTCGGGTGCGGGACGGGGAATTATTCATTAGCCCTTGCCAGGAGAGGGCTCACTGTTACAGGCGTTGACGTGAGTACGGACATGCTGGCGGCGGCGGAACGAAAAGCCAGGGGCCTTGAGTCAGTAAAGTTTATGCGGGCCGACGCTACGGCGTTACCCTTCGCCCCGGAGAGCTTTGATCTGGTCCTGAGCGTCACGGCGTTCGAATTTGTGAAGGATCCTGCCCGGGCGGTCTCCGAGTGCTGGCGCGTCTTGCGCCCGGGTGGGCGTTTGGTTGTCGCGTGGATCGCGGGTAGCGGTGCGTGGGCGAACCTGTACGAGAAAGCGGCTGCAGCGGACGAAAATAGTGTTTTCCAGCGGGCACGCTTCTGGACGGTGGCTGAGGCGCGGAAATGGCTGCCGGGAATAAGCCCCCGTATTAGGGGTGCGCTCTGGACGCCGCCCCTATGGCTGGGCAAAGGCACGTGGGGGCGTTTCTGGATTGCATCCGTTGCCGAAAGGATAGGACGCGTGATCTGGGTCGTGCTGCGAAGATCTCCGGGCGGGAACGATAGTGACAGTGCGGGCTGCGGATGGCGGCAAAGTTTTTGTCCTGGTTTTGTGGTGGTACGGTGGGATAAAAAAGGTGAACGGTGAACCTGAAGCGAAATATTTAAGCCGGTTCACATCATGTGGCTAAGCGTTCAGGGCATCTGTCCCCCCGTGAGAACGGGGGCATTTTTTTACTTCAAAAAAATTTTGGGTTCCTAGAAGGAATTCCAAGGAAAACGGTGAAAGATATGTATCAGAAACCGGTTACATCATAGCGGTTCATTAAATCATATTCTAGCGTTGGAGAACAGATATAAGATGCTCACCATTAGAGACATCGCCAGAGAAGCGGGCGTTTCCACCGCCACTGTTTCTCGTGTCCTTAACGACTTGCAATCGGTTACGGAAGAGACACGGCGTAAGGTGCTGGAAACTGTTAATAGGTTGGGGTATCGTCCAAACGGGCTGGCCCGGAGCTTGTCAACGAAACGGACCGGGACGATGGGGCTGATAATCTCAGATATCACAAATCCTTTCTTCCCGGAGATCGCCCGGGGCGTTGAAGACGTTTTGAACGCTTACGGGTATAACGTAATCTTGTGCAATACCGACGGCCATGCCGAGAAAGAAGCCGCTTATATTCGACTATTGGTGGAAAAACGGGTGGACGGCATCATCTTTGCATCGGTCCGCACGGATAAGAGCGATCTCTCGGATCTTGACGCAAATGGAATCCCATGGGTGTTGGCCGGGCGTACACTCCCCGGTATCGACCGGGATTGCGTGGTGGTGGACAATATCCTGGGGGCGTATCAGGCAACCCAGCACCTGTTGCAACTGGGCCACAGGCGGATTGGCTATGTATCCGGCCCATTCCATGTGTCGGTCAACATGGAAAGGTTGGAAGGGTTCCGGCAGGCAACGTCCGGTTACGGCCTGAATGCGAGCGAACTGCCGATCGTCGAGGCCGATTTTAAACAAGCCGGAGGTTATGCTGCCGCCTTGAGGTTGCTTGGGCCCCAATCGGACCTTACCGCCCTGTTTGTCGCAAATGATTTGATGGCGATCGGCGTGCTGGAGGCGGCGCATGACCTGGCAATACAGGTGCCGGAGGATCTGGCGGTCGTTGGGTTTGACGATATCCCGCTGGCCGCTTTGCACACCATTCAGCTTACTACCGTGGCGCAGCCCAAGTACGAGATCGGAGCCGTGGCGGCGCGGATGCTGCTTGATAAAATTGATCGGGTTAACACAGATGGCGACCGGTCCAGCGCGAAAGTAATCCTGACGCCAAAACTGCAGGTTCGCCGGACCAGCGGCGCGGATCTTTCCCCCCAGATCGGCAGGCAGCCGGCGACCGTGCCCGATGCGGAAAAGTAGATAACCGGCCAAAAGAATAACGAGATCGGATCAGGAGTTATCTTTGGGAAGAAAAGTGAGGAGGTTCTTGCCGGGCATTGTAATCGGTTACATTTTTTTCGGAGGTGCATCCTTGATGAAGGCTGTAACGTTATTTGCCGAATGGTCTCCAAAGCCGGAATTTAAGCTGGGGAACAAAGACGTCAACGGGAAACTGACCTATCTGGGCAGCAAGGTGTGGCGTAACCCGCGTATCAGGAATATCGACAAGGAAGTGCCCGGGATTGGTCCCACTGAAGTCCTGATCAAGGTCAAGGCGTGTGGAATCTGTGGTTCCGATGTCCATATGGCCCAGGCTGACGAGAGCGGGTACATCTTCTATCCCGGCTTGACGGCCTTTCCGGTGACTCTGGGGCATGAATTTTCCGGCGTGGTCTTGGAAGCTGGTCCAAGAGCAATCAATAAACGCACTTCCAAACCTTTTGAACCGGGAGAGGCGATTTGCGCCGAGGAGATGCTGTGGTGCGGGGCATGCCGGCCTTGCGCCGACGGGTATCCCAACCAGTGCGAGGCGTTGCAGGAGATTGGCTTCAGCTACGACGGAGCTTTTGCGGAATACATCAGGGTCGATGCCCGCTACTGCTGGAGTCTCGAGGAATTGAGAGACGGATATCAGGGCGATGACCTGTTTTTGGCCGGAAGTCTGGTGGAACCAACGTCTGTCGCGTACAATGCCGTGATCGAAAGAGGCGGCGGTATCCGCCCCGGTGACAACGCGGTGGTCCTTGGGGGTGGCCCAATCGGACTGGCGGCTTGTGCCATCTTAAAACGCGCGGGTGCAGCGCACGTAATCCTGTCCGAGCCTTCCGGGGCACGTGCGGAACTGGGCGTGAAGATGGGCGCCGACCAGGTTGTTAACCCTCTTCAAGAGGATTTCGCCGGGCGGGTTTTAGAGATCACCGGCGGGCTTGGGGCAAAACTCTACCTGGAAGCCACGGGCCTGCCTCAGGCAGTCTTTCCCGATATCGAAGCCGCCATCTGGAACGGCAAGATGGTGAACAGTACCGTGGTTATCGTTGCCCGTGCCGACGCGAAGATACCGGTTACGGGCGAGGTTTACCAGGTCCGTCACGCGCAGATCGTCGGCGCCCAGGGGCATTCAGGGAACGGAACCTTCCCGCGGATAATCAGCGCCATGGCCTCGGGCATGAACATGCTTCCTTTGATCACAAAGAAGATCTCTTTGGATGAGGTTCCCGACAACATCATCGGCCTGCAGGCCGACCGTACTGAGTGCAAAATCACCGCTGTTCAGCCATAAGGAGGTGGAGAAGGATGGACAGAATGCTGGGGGCGGTCTTCGAGGGGGAGGGGCGGCTTAGCCTCAAAGAGGTGCCCATTCCACGCCGGAAAGACCCCGACGATGTGCTGCTCGGCGTAAAGGCGGCCAGTATCTGCGGCACTGACGTACACATCCTTTCGGTTCCGCCGGGGCACCCGGCCACTCCCAACTCCATTTTAGGCCATGAATACGTTGCGGAGGTCCTGGAAACTGGCCCGGCGGCGGAGAACCTGCATATCGGGGACCAAGTGGTCATCGACCCGAATATCACCTGCGGGCGTTGCCGCTATTGCCAGGCTGGCATGCCCAACATGTGTGAAAACATGACCACTCTGGGGATCTTTCGCGATGGTGGCTTTGCCGCCTACAACGTTGCACCCGTGAAGGCCTTGCACAAGATCGACAGGTCGGTGCCTTATGAGATCGCTGCTTTTGCTGAACCGCTCTCCTGCGTCGTCAACGGTACAGAAAAGGTTAAAGCACAACCCGGAGAGGCGGTGGTTGTCCTGGGGGCCGGCCCCATCGGGCTACTGTTCACCCAGTTCTTCCACGCGGCGGGTGTCCGCAAGCTGATTGTGGCCGAGGTGTCTCCGTTCCGGGCCGGGTATGCGCAGCGTTCGGGAGCGACTCGGGTGGTCAATCCCAGGCAGGAGAGTTTGAAGGATGTGGTCCTGGCGGAGACTGGCATAGGCGCCGATATTGTCGTCGATGCCGTGGGGTCGCTGCTGCCGGATGCTCTATCGGCAGTGCGCCGGGGTGGAAGGGTTTTGCTTTTTGGCATGAATCAGCATGCCACACCGGCGGTAAGGCAGTTTGATATCACCCGGCACGAGGTCAGCGTGCTGGGAACCTATATCGCCAGGCATACTTTTCCCAAAGCGGTCCGCATCCTGGAAAGCGGCGTTTTGGGGTTGGAAACGCTTATCACGCACCGCCTGCCGCTGGCCCGGATCGAGGAGGGTTTCAAGGCGATGCGCGAGGGAACCGCGATCAAAGTAATGGTGATGCCATAGCCTTGGTTTAGTGATCCCACAAGATAAGCTTCTTGATCCCATAACCGGAGTTAGTGATAGGAGGAACAGCCAGATGAGTTCATGGGAGCTGCCGCCGAAAGGTGGACATCAGGACCTCGCCGATGGCATTTATCTGCAGACCATGACCGCCAAACAGCTTCAGGAACGCCTGAAAAAGGATGATATCCTCATCGTGCCCATCGGTTCCACGGAAAACCACGGGCCCCATGCCTGCCTTGGCGAAGATACGTTTCTGGTGACGCGCATGGCCGAATTGGTGGCTCAAAAAACGGGCTGTACTGTTGCCCAGCCGCTCAGTTACGGTTCACACCCGTATCATCACATGGGCATGCCAGGAACGGTGATTGTCCCGGAAGAGATCTTCACGGGTATGCTGAAGGCGATGATGGCGGGCTTCTGGAACATGGGTTTCCGCAAGATGATCCTGCTCAACGGCCACGGCCAGGAGTATGTCATCCCCACCGCCATCCACCAGTTTATGAAGACCTATCAGGTTCCGGCGGTGCTTGTGAACCTGAACTGGTACCACGCGGTCCAGGACCATTTTAAAACGAAAGACCAGGGGGGACCCTACGAGACGAATTTCATACATGCCGACGAAGTCGAGACATCCTGGTCCTTGGCCCTCTTCCCCGAGATGATCCGGATGGAGGATGCTGTGGATACAAAGGTCAAGGCCTTCTTGCCGGAGGGACATGTAGATAAAGCCGGCAACCTGCTTCACCGCCCGATTGCCTGGTACGGCCAGGCTGGGGCCGGTCCCATCGAGCTTATGGCCACTCCGGAGGGCGTGGTGGGCAAGGCCACGGCCGCCTCGGCCGAGAAGGCGATTCCAGGCGTGAAAGCGCTGCTGGACTACATGGTGAAGCTGCACGATGATATCCTGGCCACCTTCCCGCCGGGCAAGCTTCCACCGATCGAACAGGTTACCCAGAGGCCGCGGGAAGAGGTTGAGGCGGCGATTAGAGGCCCTCTGGCCCAGGGAGGGCGGAGCATCTATTCGCTGCACTACCCGCCGGCCTGAATTGGCACACGCACTGTCTTACTGGAACACGGCCGCAAGGTGGGCGACTTTCCGCGCGGGGAGGTGACCATTGACGAGGTGGTGGGCATGGTGACCGCCGGAAGGCATCTGTAGAGCCCGTCAATCCGCGATATGAAGACATCACTGGTAGTGTCGACTCCCGGCGCCAGGTTCTCGGCGCTGGTGTTTCGTGACAGCTTTTCAAACAGCCTGGCCAGGGTGGCCTCCCTTGGTTTCGACGGCGTCGAACTGGCTGTCCGGGATCCCCGGATGGTCAACCCCGCCGAGATCGCGCGTCTGGCAGAGGAACACCGCCTGGAGGTTTGCGCGATAGGTACGGGACAGGCGTACGGCGAGGACGGCCTGAGCTTTACCGACCCGGATCCTTCGGTTCGGGAGCGGGCGATCCACCGGATCAGGGAACATTTGGCGTTGGCCTGGGAACTGCGGGCCATCGTCATTCTTGGACTCATCCGCGGCAAGCGGCCGCCGGAGATGCCGGAGGCTGAGGCGCGCCGGCTGATGATATGTGGATTTGAAGCCTGCGCGGAGGAGGCGGCGAAACTCGGCGTGAACATGGTTATCGAGCCGATTAACAGGTATGAGACCAATCTGCTCAACACGGTGGGAGAAACCCTGGAAGTGCTGGATGAACTGGGATCCTCGCACCTGGGTATCTTATTGGACACCTTTCACATGAACATCGAGGAACCGTCCATCGCGGAGAACATCCGGGCGGCCGGCAACCGGATCAAACATGTCCATGCCGCGGACAGCAACCGATGGGCGCCGGGGTTTGGGCACCTGGACTTTCATGAGATTGTGAATGAGTTGCGCTCAAGCGGTTACGACGGGTTCTTGTCGGCCGAGATCCTGCCATATCCCGATCCGGATACAGCGGCGCGCAAGGCTGTGGAGACACTGGCAGATGTCCTCAAGTTCAGGGGGGCCGGAAAATGAAACTCGATGTCGTAATAGTGACTCCCACAGTATTTTGCGATCTCATATTTGCCGGACTGCCGGGAATACCCGGTCCCGGACAGGAATTCTATTCCCAGGGGTTTGCATTGTGCCCGGGCGGGATGGGTGGTAATAGCGGGATAGCTTTGTCCAGGCTGGGAATGAAGGTTGGGCTTATGTCCAGAATCGGACGGTTCCCACTCGGAGAGGTTCTTTATCGCCAACTGGCGGCGGAGGGCATGGAGCTCAGCCAGGTTCAACTCGCAGATGAAGAGCCTACTGCTGTTAGTGTGGCCATGGCTCTTTCCACCGACAGGTGTTTCTTGACTTATCCGCCGCCATCACCTGCGGAACAACCAATGCACATCAATTTTGAGTCTCTCAGGCAGGCGCGTCATGGGCTTGTAAGCTGGCCGGGGATTACAAAAGACCAGCTTTTGCGCATCCGTAAGATGGGGATTAGCATCACCCTTGATATCGGTTGGGATGCCACAGACCAGCCCCAGAAAGTTTATGAACTTTTACCCTTTGTCGATGTCTTTGCGCCCAACGAGCTCGAGGCTTTTCGCCTGACCGGGGAGCCTGATCCACGAAAAGCCCTTGAAGTGCTGAGCCGCTATGTAAACCAGCCCGTTATCAAACTGGGAGCAAGAGGGTCCATAACCTTGAAGGATGGCCGGATAGTAGAGGTCCCAACAATCGATGTAGAGCCCATGGACACCACAGGGGCTGGCGACGTTTTTGCAGCAGGGTTATTATATGGTTATCTCAAAAAATGGGACATTGACAGGTGTTTAAGGCTCGCGAATGTATGCGGTGCGCTTTCAACCCAGGTGATCGGCGGGGGACGTTCCGCCCCCCGTTGGGACGACATATTCAAAGCCGCACCAGATCTTCTGGCGGACCAGCACATGGGGGTGTAGTCGTGAAGCTGACAATTCTTGGAGGAGCCGGGGTAAGGACGCCCCTGTTCATTCAAAGCATTCTTAGACTTTCCAGGGACATTGCGATAGACGAAGTGAGCCTGATGGATCCTGATACAGATAAGTTAAATCTTATCGAACTGGTGGTCCGCGAGGTCGTATCAAGAGCTGGAAATCCCTTTAACGTGAAATTTTCTAGCAACCCACGTGATGCCATAGCGGGCGCTGATTTTGTGGTCAGCGCAATACGTGTGGGGGGGTTGCCGGGCAGGGTGATAGACGAGACGGTACCCCTTCGTCACGGGGTCATCGGGCAGGAGACCACGGGGCCAGGTGGTTTTTGCATGGGTCTCAGGACGATCCCTGTAATGCTGGAATATGTCAGGATGATCAAGGACCTCGCGCCGAAGGCGTGGCTCATAAACTTCACGAATCCATCAGGAATGATCACTCAGGCTATTACATCCTACGGTGAGATGAACAGGGTGATCGGTGTATGCGATGGCCCGGCGGCTATGTTCCACAAGCTCGCGACGGCCCTGGACATCGACAGCTCCCGGGCATACTTCGACTATTTCGGTTTAAATCACCTCGGTTGGCTCAGGGGCATTTACGTCGATGGGGAAGAGATCTTAACGGGCATCCTGGGAAGACTCGATAATTCCCTTGTAAAGCAGCGCCTGGAGGGACTCCACGAGGTAGCCATGTTTGGTATGGATTTGTTGAAAGCGTTACACATGATCCCCAACGAGTACCTCTATTACTACTACTATAACCGCGAGGCGCTGGAACATGTCAGGAGTGCAGGGGAGACGCGGGGTCAGTTTCTGGTCCGGACGACGGAGGAACTAATGGGCCGGCTTCACGCGGCCAGGGCCGCCGGCGATCCCGTGCGGGCCGTCGAGGAATATAACCGGTATATAGAGACACGTCGTCGCATGTACATGAGAATCGAGACAGGCACGGACCTCAATGAGGATTTGGCGCCACGGGGCGCCGGCGCCACAGAGGAATCAGACACTGGAGAGTCTGGAGGATATGAACATATTGCTCTCGAGATTATCAGGGCCATCATGTTAAACCTCAAACAGACCATGGTGCTCAATACGAAAAATGGCGGCGTCATAGAAGGGTTGGGTCCTGATTCTGTCGTTGAACTGCCATGTGCAGCGGATTCCAGCGGTGTGCATCCGTTAGCTGTGGGGGAGGTGCCAAAAGAGGCGCTTGGGCTCATGCAGATCGTCAAAGAGTATGAAAAGCTCACCATTGATGCATCGGTCACCGGTTCTTACCTGACGGCGTGGAAGGCATTAACGATCCATCCCCTGGTTCCTTCGGCCGGGGTTGCCAGGGAGATCCTGGATGAATACCTTGACCAGCATGGGGAAACGCTGGCGCACATTCGCAGACAGGCGTGATCTGATTGCATGGAAGCGGAAAGGGTGATGATCCAGATGGTATGATAAGATAAATCTTTAATCGTAGAAAGCGCAGGTTACGAGTGGACAAGAAGTTTTTCCCAACCATTAGGAAAAGGGGGTTTTAAACAATGACGATGAAAGCTTTGCGTGTGAAGTCCATGGTTATCGTGCTCATTATGGCGGCCCTGGTGTTGTTTGGCTTTCCCGTGCGGGGGGAGAAGAGCCACGAAAAGAATCTGGTGATTTATACGCCCAATGGAGGCGAACTGACCGGACCAGTCCTGAAAGCCTTCAAGGCTCGGTATCCTGATATCGATGTGAGCCTTATAACCGGCGGCACGGCCGTGCTGATGAGCCGGATTCGCGCCGAAAAAGACCGGCCCCTGGGCGATGTGATGTGGGGTGGCGGAACCGAACTTTTCGATGCCAACGACGCTCTTTTTGAACCCTACAAATCTCCGGAGGATCCGGCCTTTGCAGTGAAGGATCCACAGTCCAGATGGCATGCGTACAGTGTGCTTCCCAAAGTGATTATGGTCAATACCGTCCTTGTGAAACCTTCCGAATATCCCGCTACCATGAAGGACCTTCTCAATCCCAGGTGGGGTGAGGCCGGGGGTGTCGCCCTGTCCAACCCGCACTATTCAGGCACCGGTTATGCCATAGTGACTGCCCTGGTGACGAAGTACGGGTGGGATTTTATGCAGGAGCTTCTAGTCAATGCAAAGGTCACCGAGAGTTCTGACGCCATGTTCAAGATGGTACGCGAAGGAGAGGCTCCCATCGGGTTTATTAATGAGGACCTTGGCGCCAAGTGGTTGGCCGAAGGCGCTCCGGTCAAGCTTATTTATCCGAAGGATGGAATACCAAGTGAGGTTGATGCGGTGGGGATCATCAAAGGTGCAAAGGATCCCAAGGCGGCGGCGCTCTTCCTGGATTTTGTGGAGTCCAAGGAGATGCACGAACTCATGAGGAACGTCCTGATGAGAAGGTCGGCGAGGGCCGATGTGGCTCCCCCCGCGAGCTTGGCCCCCACTTCGGAGTTAGACATCATTATGCGGGACGCCAGGTGGATCTCGGAGCAGCAGGATAAGATCCTCAAGGATTTCGACATCAGGCTGGCCAAAGTGCCCGGTATCCTCCGCGACAGGCTGAAAAAGAAGTAAACAACTGGTTGAAGAGGTAAACAGGAAAAAGTGTGGTATGGAGATCGCGGCGGAGGAGACCTTCCCCCGGCCTCCGCCGTGGTTCCATGGCGCCGCTCGTCCTGTTTCACGGGACTTGCCTCTAGATGGCAAAGAGAAGTGAGGTGGGCACCGCATGGCGGATTCTCTTAAGACGGTTAAGCCAACTCGGGCCAGGATTGCGGCTGTGATCCGTGACCCCTGGATTATCCTGTCGCTTGGCCTTATGGCGATCCTGCTTTTCCTCATATTTTACCCGCAGTTGTGGATCGTCAAGACCAGCATGAGCGCCGAAACAGGAAAATCACTGACGCTGGGAAACTATGGGCGTTTTTTCACTGAGTACCGTTTCAAGACGGCCCTAGTGCACAGCGCCGTGGTAAGCCTCCTCTCTTTAGCCGGCGCTACCCTGATCGCAGTGCCCATGGCGTTTATCCTGGCGAGGTATGTGATTCCCGGGAAACAATTCATCCTTTCGCTGGTCACGATGTCTGTGATGTCACCTCCCTTCCTCGGCGCTTATGCCTGGGTGATACTGCTCGGACGGCTGGGAATTCTCTCCCAGTTCCTGAGAAAGATTGGGATTCCCTTTGGAACCATCGTCGGTTTGCCCGGAATCGTGTGGGTGATCTCGTGGGTCACGTACCCCCTGATATTTCTGGTCACCTATGACGCTTTCTGTTCGCTGGACCCTTCCATGGAGGAAGCAGGAATGAGCGTGGGAGCCAGCAGGCTGCGGACGAACTTGAACATTACCTTGCCCCTGGCCATGCCGGGGATCATCACAGGGGCATACATGGCCGCAATGGCGGCGTTTGCCGATTTCGGAACGCCGGTGATCATCGGCGGGAATTACTCTGTCCTTCCCGTTCTGGTTTACGGCGAATTCCTGAGCGAAGTCGGCGGTAGCTACGCCATGGCCTCCACGGGCAGTGTCATCATGCTCGTCGTATCTACACTCGTGTTGCTGTTGCAACGTTATTACCTTTCCCGGCGGGAATATTCTTCCGTGGGGGCTGTCCGTGTTCAGCCCCGCAGGCTCTCACCCGGCAAAACCGTTCTGGCCCTCGCCGGGATCATGTTTGTCATTCTCATATCATTCGTCCCCCACATTACCGTGATCATTACGTCCTTCATGAAGTGGCAATGGGGGATCGTGAAACCCTTGTTCACCCTGGCCAACTATGCGAAGGTGTGGTCGGAAGCGTCCAAGCCCATTGTGATCAGTTTCTTCATTGCCGGGGTGGCTACGCTCTTAGACATCGTGATCGGGCTTTTCATCGCCTATATTATTGTTAAAAAGAATTACAAGGGCATCGCCCCGGGTTTAAACACCCTGGTGATGATCCCCTATATCATCCCCGGAACGGTATTGGGCATCGGGTTTATCCTGATCTTCAACAAGCCGCCGGTGATCCTGACGGGAACCTGGGCGATCCTCTGCATCTCGTATTTCGTGCGGAAGCTGCCTTTTGCGGTGAAGTCCATCGAAAGCTCCCTCTACCAGGTTCATCCTTCTCTGGAGGAAGCGGCCATGAGCGTGGGAGCCTCCTCTTTCCGCGCGTTTCGGGACATTACGGCGAAGTTGATCCTCCAGGGGATCGTTTCCGGGGGAACCATGTCGTTTCTGATGAACATCACCGAAGTGAGTTCAACCATCATCCTCTACGCGGCGCCCTGGATTACCATGACCATCGTGATCTTCACCAATGCAATTTCGGCCGGAAGCGACTTCGGTCTCGCCTCGGCGATGACCGTGGTTTTGATGGCCTCGGTGTATATTCCTTTATACGTTTTAAACAGGCTGGTACGAGGCAGGGGCGGCGTTCAGGCCGTTCAGACTACCTGAATGCCAGATGGGGAGGCGGTCTAGATGGGGGATCCGATGCGCGGGATACGCCAGGAGAATTCTTCCGGAGACGTTCACATCCGGGAAGTGGCCAAGCGGTTCGGAACAACTGCGGCGGTAAACAAGGTATCCATCGATGTGCAGAATGGAGAGTTCCTGACGTTCCTCGGGCCGTCCGGGTGCGGGAAAACGACTCTCTTGCGGATGGTGGCGGGCTTCTTGACCCCGGACGCGGGGGAAATCTATTTTGGACAGGCCCTGATGAATTCCGTTCCGCCGTGGAAACGCAACGTGGGTTTTGTATTCCAGAACTACGCCCTCTGGCCGCATATGACGGCAGGCGAGAACATCGCCTATGGCCTGAAGATCAGGAAGTTGAGCAGGCGCGAGATCAGGGAGAAGGTTCGGGAGGTCCTGGAATTGGTCGGCCTTCCGGATATAGAAACCCGGTACCCCAGCCAGCTCAGCGGTGGTCAGCAACAGCGGATCGCCCTGGCCAGGGTGCTTGTCTTAAACCCCGGGGTGCTTCTCATGGATGAACCTTTGAGCAACCTCGATGTCAAGTTGAGAGGTCAAATGAGGGCCGAGCTCTCCAGGCTGCACATAAGGCTGAAGACTACCACCATCTACGTTACGCACGATCAAATGGAGGCCATGACCATGAGTGACAGGATCGTGGTGATGAGGGATGGCCTTGTCCAACAGATCGGCGCTCCGCTTGAGATTTACGACAAGCCCGATAACGTCTTCGTGGGCGGGTTTATCGGGACCCCGCCGATGAACTTCGTCGATGCCGTGTTGGCCAAGGAGGGCGATGCTTTCTTTGTCCAGGGCAAAGGTTTCAAACTGAGGGTTCCCGAGGGGAAGTTCAAGGATCTCGGGCCGTATCTCGGGAAAGAGGTTATCTTTGGGATCCGGCCGGAGGATATTATCGATCAGGACTTCTATTCCGGGGAGCCCGGGGGGAACGTGATCACTGCTATGGTCGATGTGACGGAGCCCCTGGGATCAGAGGTTCTTCTTCATGGGAGGTTCGGCGAGGCGTCGATCGTGGCGCGCGTTAACCCCGGTACCAGGGCCCGGGGCGGGGAGGAACATCTGCTCTTGTTCAATATGCAAAAGATGCATCTCTTCCACAAGGAGACCGAGAAGGCCATAGAAGTCCAGGAAGGGTTTACCGTTACAGACCTTGGAAAGGTGAAGCAGGCCGAAAAAAGAGGGTTTCAGGGATGAAGATCGGGATTAGTGCGGATTTCACGCTGGATGGGAACGATCTGCAAAGGCTGGAAGAGGATCTTGACTTTTATGCCAGCGCCGGGTTCAGGTATGTTGAACTCCGGGCGCACAGCCTCGATCTGATCGTCAACGGCAGGCTAAACAGGGCGGCTGTGGCCAAGGTCCTGCCGATCCTGGAGCGGTCGGGCCTTCGTTTTACCGTACACTGTCCCGAAGCGCTGGATCTCATGGAAGAAAGCGAAAGAGAATTGCAAAAAGATGTCGTCGCGGCGACAATCAAATTCGCTGGCCTGGCGAGGGTGGAGATCGTGGTTTGCCACACCGGCAGGATTCTGCTTAAAGATGGTGCGGTGGTCCGGGGGAACTGGCCCCTCGACAGCCGGGCGGTGCCCGGCCGGGACACGATCCTGCGCCGCCGGGAACAGGAGGCCCGGGTGGTACGAGAGCTTGCGGAGATAGCCTCCAACCAAGGCGTAACCCTATCCCTCGAAAACGCCAACATCGATACTGGCGTCGAAGCTATCGGCTATAGTAGCAATCTCAGCGACCTGGTGGATCAGGTTATGGCCATCGACCGGCCCAACGTGGGAATCGCCCTTGATATCGGGCATGCCTATATTGCATCCAAATATTACGGCACCGATTTTGGCGGGGCTCTTCGCGCGGCGGCTCCTCATGTAAGGCACGTCCACGCCCACGACAACTTCGGAAGGACGTTTGCCCCGGGGGCCAGCTTTATTAACTCCCTGCCGTTTGGCAGGGGGGATCTGCACCTCCCCCCTGGCTGGGGGGCAATCCCATACGCGGAGGTGGTTTCCGCCCTGCGAGACTATTCCGGGCTGGTGATGGTTGAGCTCCAACCTTTCAGATACCGGAAATACTACCACAACATTTACCAGAGCTTGCGGGATCTTTTCGAGGCCGCGGGAGGGTTTGGCGAATGAGAGGTTTGAGATGAGAAGGAGGATCATCGTGATGAAGTTGAACAGAGTACGAGTTGTTACGGTGGGGATAGCCGTATCCATGGTCATGCTTCTTGTGACAGGTGCGGCCGGGGTGGGCCTGGCGGCGGATCCCCGCAAACCGGTAATTATCCGGATGCCGGAGATTTACATTGATAACGACATGGACGGCTGGAGCCAGGGCGTTGGGGATATTCACGTTCAGTACAAGTTCAAGAGTTACGACGGCGGCGGCCAGGGCGTGGACGGTATCGACTACGGCGAATGGCAGATCGGGCACAACACCACAATCTATCCCAATAAAGAGCTTAAGGTTTACGTGCCGCTTTATGATGACCTGGTGGTCTGCCTCTACGACGACGATCCGGGCAGCACCGGCCGGGGGACGGGTGACACCACCGGGAGCGACGATATCATTGAAAACGTGGAGATCACGGACTTCGTCAGCGCCCCTGGGCTTTACACCTTGAACGCCGACACCGCCGATGGAGGATACATCAAGATGGGCATGGTCGATGATGCGGCGAATCAGCCGGGGTATTCCGACTATTCCTGGGTCAAATACAGCCCACACGTGGTCCAGCCCGATGTGGACCGGAGCGGGGACAACAAGGTTCTGGCGGTCATCTATGATCCTCCGGCCAATAACACCATCACTTACTACCTGGTTTTCCAGGACGAGGATCATCCAACTCTTGATGCCAGCTATGATGCGATTCGCAAGCAGGATTGGAGACGTCTGGAAGATGTGGAGTGGGTAAAGGTGCACTATGACGCCGTTGGGGTGGATTGGGTCCAGATCAAATACGGCGGGGCTCAGGATTATTACGTCTCGACACCAGATGATTCCGACATTCGATACTTCTACCGGTCGAACAACGAGATCCAGTTCAACGGAACTCACCCAAGAATCTACGTGGCTACATGGAATCACCTCTTCGACGTGAAGGCCAGGAACGACGTGACCTGGAGCTGGGGAGGAACCTACAACCTGCTCCTGATAGACGGATCCACCATCAACAAAGACTATCTCACGATCCCGGTTCCATGACTCTCAGGTAAGATCTTCCCTACCTGACGCACGATCTGATCGCTGAAATAGACGGCAAGAAATCCAGTGTAGAACTCTTTATCCCGTGATGTTCTATTGAGGTACAGGGGTGATAGCCATTGGACGAGTGGGATGATGGGCAGGTCTGTAAATTATGGGAAGGCATCTACCAGGCCAATTGGCAAAAAGGTCTCGCCCGTCTGAAAAAAATTTCCGGAGTCGTGCTGGGTTTTCATTCGGTTATTGATGGCGTTAAGCATGTAAAGAGCACTGAACTCGAACGTTTACTGCACCTTAATGAAATCGTCACGAACAGTTTCGAAAGGTCGACCGGCTTTCCCGACGAGATCCGGTCACCGGATGATTTTCTGGCCTGTCTTCTCGCCAGTATGCAAAAAGGCAAGGCCATGCAACGCATGATTCGCAATGCGGCCACCTTTCAATGGCTATTGGATGAGTTGGGGTACGATTTCCCGCGGTTGGGCGGCACGTCGGGGAATATGTCCAGCGCGCTCACGCCGCTGGGTGTCAAGATCTTAGTCTATGCTAGCCCTTTAACAACGGATCTGGCGGAACTGTTTGTGCAGGCGGACAATTTGAATGTTCTGGTCGAAGAAGACGGCCGCCCTGTGCTGAAAACCCCGCGGGCGGCGGCTTCCCGGCCGGGGATTGAGGCGATCCACTGGATCTTCGAATACCCGGAGGGGCTAACGATACGGGTAGGCGCCAGGCAATTCACCACCCCGCGTGCGAACCGCTTTATCGCCTCCTGGAACCCGGTAAACAACCAGTTGAGGATTGATCCGTCGTTTAAGCGGGGGCTGCTGCAACTGGCCGGGGAATTCAGCCATTTTATCGTATCGGGGTTTCATATCCTTTCCGAAATCTATCCGGATGGCACGACCTACAAGGAATGCCTGCTGCCGGTTGCAGAGTACCTGGCGGATTTAAAAAGGAAAAACCCCGGCCTGCGCGTGCACGCTGAGTTTGCTTCCATTGGGAGTGCCAGGATTCGTCAGGGCGTCGTGGACTGGATCCTGCCCGAGACAGACAGTCTTGGGCTAAATGAGGTGGAGCTGGCCGCGCTGGTCCGCGATGCAAATTGCCCGGCACTGGCCGGGCGTCTGGAAAGCGCCGAGTCCATTACCGATGTGCTAGAAGCGTCCTACCTGGTGACCTGCCGATCCGGGCTTTCGCGTATTCATCTTCACAATCTCGGCTACTACCTTTGCCTGGTAAGGCCGGGCTATGCGAGGGATGCCGACGCCTGCGAAAGCGCGCGCATCGGGTACCATGACGGGATCAGGGAAAACGGCGGCCGTAGCAGGGGGAGGCGTGATACGATCCTTTCCGGGCTCATTGCCGCGGCGACTCTGGCAGCAAGCCGTACGACGCGGGGCTTTGTGAGCAGCAACGATGATGAGATTGGTGCCAACCTGGAACATCCCATCTCCGTCCGAGGCCTGGCAGCGCTGCGCGAGCTTGACAACTACCTGGCAGCGCAGGGTGAACTTGTGGAAACCGGTGTGACCCGGTATAAAGAGTACGACCTCGCCCTCGTGCCGGCAAAGGTGGTGGCCAGGCCGGTGTTAACCGTGGGGCTGGGCGATCTGATTTCGTCGTCGGCGTTTCTGGCGATGGGATAGAACCCCCGCTAATTGTAGCGGGACTCTTTTTATGGTTAGAAAATATTTAAATTCCTGGCAGGAATTTGCTTTTTTATGACGAATATTTCTTTTCCCTTTTAATGAAAGGAGTGTTCTCATTTTATGGGAAATGAATCACCAACTATTGCCAGCCTGGAGCGCGCCCTCAGTATCCTGTTTGCACTTGAACACTTTCCCGATGGCCTGACGGCCTCCAAACTTGCACAGGAAACTGGTACCTTGCTCTGATGGGGTTAGCTTATGGTGGAATTGGGACCGGCAATGCGTCCCAGTGTTCTTCAGCTAATGCTGAGTCCTTGAAGATCGGATTCTTTGCGTCGGAACCGGCCCCGAGGCTGCTGAGGGCACCAGCGCCTACAACTCAGCCAGGCTGGAACAGAACGCTCGCAAGGCTTTGCAGGTGGCGGACCGGGCCTATCTTCTGGAAAGCGGCCAATTCATCCTTGCCGGCCGGGCGGGTGAACTCGGCCGGCATCCGGATTTTTTAAGTGCTTACTTTGGCCGCTCGTTCATAAAAGTGGATTGATGCAGCAAAAGAAGTATAGTATAATTTGGTAGTAAATCGGAGGGAGGGAGGATCGCAGGTGGAAGGAAGAGAAAAACTGCCGGAAATCTGCCGGGAATATGGCATTGACCTTGTGTACCTATTTGGTTCCCAGGTTAACGCCGGCCTGGAACTATTGGCGGGGAAGCATGTTCCTGTCAAAGACCCCCTTACCGATATCGATGTGGGTGTGATATTCGACGGTGAGTTGCCGCCGGCTAGCGATCGCTACCGGCTCTATGCCAGGCTCTACAATGGAATATCGGATCTTTTTGCACCTTTTCCCCTGGATCTGGTCTTTTTGCAGGAGAATCACTCAGTGTTTCAAGCGGAAGCGATAAAGGGCCGATGTATCTACGCCCGAAACGATGGGATGCGCGAGAATTACGAAGAAATGATCTTGCGACGGGCTGCGGATTTTCGCCCATTCCTGGAACAATACTATCAGGAAATGTTGGAGGAAGTGGATCATGGTAGATAAACTTCTGGTGCAGCAGCGGCTGGCCATGATCCTTCAATACCTGGAGCAACTCAAGAACTACAGGACAGTGCCACGGCAAGATTTTCTTGGGGATGCCACAATCGCCGGAGCAGCGGAAAGTTACCTGCGTCGGAGCCTTGAGGCAATCTTTGATATAGGGCGGCACATCCTGGCTCGGACGGGGGGAACTGACGTAGCCGCCGAATATAAGGCCATTGCCCGCGGCCTGGGTCTTAAAAAGGTGATAGGTGAAAAGCTCTGCAAATCCCTGGTGCAGATGGCGGGGTACCGTAACCGGATGGTGCAATCTCTATCACCTGATCAGTGACGAAGAGATTTATTTCATTTTGCAAAATGACCTGGAGGATATTGAGGAATTTGTGCGTCAAATTTCACGATACCTGGATACTATAGACCCCGGACAGGAGTAAAGGGGTCGCCTGCATTTGCGCACAAAGACGCGCACAAGGGATCAGGATTTCAAGGAATAACCGCTAGATTGCTGCCACCGGGGGTAACCGGTGGCCCTTTTTTGGCTGCTTGTGGTATAATACAGAGGAGAAATTCCGCTCGTAGCGAATAACAAGTTTGATAGTCTGGTCGGAAGGCGGGACAGTGTGGATACCTTTGCCGACAGCCTTTTTGAAACCGTGCAGGTCTTGAGCGTCAGGGAACTGACCAGGCTTGTGAAAGAAGCCGTGGAAAGCCGTCCTGCCCTCCAGAATGTGCTGGTGAAAGGCGAAATCTCCAACTTCAAGCATCACTCCTCCGGCCACATGTACTTCACCCTCAAGGATGAAGGGGCGCGCCTGCGGTGCGTGATGTTCCGGACGCGCAACGTCATGGTCAAGTTCCAGGTCGCCGACGGGATGAGCGTGATCGCGGCGGGTTCGGTGGGTGTCTATGAGGGCAGCGGCGACTACCAGCTATACGTGGAGGAGTTGTTTCCCGCGGGAGCGGGGTCGCTCCATCTGGCCTTCGAGCAGCTCAAAAAGAAGCTGGAGGCGGAGGGGCTCTTCGCGCCCGAGCACAAGCGTCCCATCCCGGCCTGCCCGCGCAAGGTGGGAGTGATCACCTCCCCCACCGGGGCGGCGATTCGCGATATAATTACCGTGGCCAGACGCCGGTTTCCGAATATCCACCTGGTAATCGCGCCGGCCATCGTTCAGGGCGAAGCCGGGCCGGCCAGCGTGGTGGCGGCCATCGAGCTTATGAACCGGCTGTCCGATGTGGACGCGCTGATTGTCGGCCGCGGCGGCGGCTCCATTGAGGAGTTGTGGACCTTCAACGACGAGGCGGTGGCCAGGGCCATCTATAGCTCGGCAATCCCGGTGATCTCCGCGGTGGGGCATGAGACGGACTTTACCATTGCGGATTTCGTCGCGGATCGGCGGGCGCCCACCCCGTCCGCGGCGGCGGAGATGGCGGCGCCGGACAAGGCGCAGTTGTCGGGGCTGCTCGGCTCATACCGGACCCGGCTGAGGCAAGCGCTCCACAGGTGGGTGGAACTGCGGAAGAGCCA
>JAMCQP010000056.1 GCA_023381695.1 Bacillota bacterium
AGAGGAGTGAGGGATGAAAGTTTTTGTCGATACGTCCGCATGGTATGCCATCGCTGTGCCGGAAGATCAATTTCATCTACTCGCCAGGGACGCATTGATTGACTTGATCAAAAGCGGGGCGGAGTTTTTCACCACCAATTTGGTGGTATCCGAGACCTATACGCTGATCCTTCGCCGTTTTGGCAACCGCAGAGCTTTGACTTATTTGGATTTCATTGGCAGACAAGAAGCTGAGGGCATCACCCGCATCATAACCGTAGATCGTGAAACGGAAAAAGAGGCCCAACTGCTCCTTCAAAAGTACTCTGATCAGTCGTTTAGCTATGTTGACGCAGTTAGCGCGGTTGTGGCCTTGGAATTGTCTTTGGAGATGATCTTCTCCTTTGATAAGCATTTTGCGATCCTGGGATTTGCGCGGATTCCGTAGGGCAAGTTCGGTTTTATTTCAGGAACTCGATAGGAGGTCGCGGTATGGACCATCTTATTATTTCACAGGAAAGGCTGTCGGCGCTTACCGATTCCTTGATCATCCAGGGAGACGCCAAGGTTGCCCTCCCGCGGCTGCCCGATCAATCGGTCCAATGCTGTGTTACGTCACCTCCATATTGGAGCTTGCGTGACTATGATATGCCCGGACAAATCGGGCTTGAACCGTCTGTCGATCAGTACATAAACCGGCTTGTTGAGGTGTTTGCCGAGGTTAAGCGGGTCTTAAAGGATGATGGGGTGCTCTGGGTTAACATTGGCGACGCGTATACCAGTGGGGACAGGGGCTATCGTGCTCCGGACAAAAAGAACCCCGTGCGGGCCATGGTGTACAGGCCAGAGACCCCGGAGGGGCTTAAACCTAAAGACCTGATTGGGTTGCCATGGAGACTGGCCTTTGCCCTGCAAAGCGATGGCTGGTACTTGCGGTCGGATCTCATCTGGCATAAGCCTAATTGCATGCCGGAAAGCGTCAAGGATCGTCCTACCCGCGCACACGAGTATCTGTTCCTATTTTCCAAATCAGAACACTACTACTATGATAATGAAGCAGTGCGTGAAAATGGGCGGAACCGCCGGACAGTGTGGTCGATTCCTACCCAGCCCTTTAAAGGGGCACATTTTGCTACTTTTCCTCCGGCCCTTGTCGAGCCTTGTATTTTGGCGGGGAGTCGCCCGGAGGATTTCGTGCTGGACCCGTTTTTCGGTTCGGGTACGGTAGGTGTTGTGTCAAATGCCTTTGGAAGGCGATACATCGGGGTTGAGTTAAACCAGGACTATGTTAATATTGCGGTGGATCGGCTGAACTCGATATTTGAGACACCAAGGGTGGCAAAGGTAGTCGAAAAATGAAAAAGGACAACCACCAAACTTTATTTTTGATCCCCAAGCCTGACTTGCAGATCGATTTTTCTGCTCGTCTACTTACAGCAAGAAGGCAAATCTTGCAACAGGCTTTGCTTGAAACGATGGGGCATCTTGACATCGCAACACTCGACCAGGAAGCTCACGAATACGTACCCAAAGCAGCTCTCAAAACTCTGGCGGGGCGCGGATTAAGGGCTGAGCTTGTCTTTGCGCTTCCATCTCTTCTTCGGGCCAATCCCCGGTTATTGGGATACTATCGCCTTTTGCTGGGTTTTCTCAGAAAGATTTCTACAGCAAGAAATTCGGAATACCCAGTGCCTATAAAAAAATGGAGAGCAAGGGAGAAATTGATGCCGGGATTACGGAGAACATACCTGGACTTTGCAGAGCCTTGAACAATAGCGCTGCTGCCTTATTAGAAAGTCTTGCCCCGCAGAATATTTCAAGCGAGCACCTGGATGATCTGACCTTGTTAACCTTTGGCCCCCAGTTACGGGGGAGCCGTAATGTTGAAATCGGGGTCAATGCGGTTCAAGAGGTATTTGAGGTGATTAAAGAAATCGTTGGCCCCCATGCCAACCATATCGGAGCAGCCTTGATGATACTTGTTGATGCGACGGGACGTCAGATAGAAATCAAATTTAGTTCGGATCCGGATATTGAAATTGTTACAGTTGGCCAGGGGCAGAAACGTGATCCATTGTTAGCAGTAGAGGTGAAAGGAGGCACAGACCTTTCCAATGCCCATAACCGCCTTGGTGAAGCGGAAAAGAGTCATCTTAAGGCCAAGGCAAAGGGGTTCACCGATTTATGGACAATTGTAAACGTAAAAGGACTGTCGGATCCCGACCGGAAGGCTGAATCGCCGACCACTACAGCTTTTTTCCGATTTGGGAGACCTAATTGTCCGTAGCGGGGTTGTTTATGAAGACTTCCGCGAAAGGCTACTGCAAAAGTTACGCCTTCCCCAAAAATAACAGGATAATTCAGCGCAAAAGGCCTTGCCATCAGAACATTTGTGTGATATATTATATTTGGAAGTGCTCCCTGGGTTTTTGCAGCCAAAGTCAGGAGGGAGAGGATGGTGATGGCTTTGCCAGAGGAAGAGATCCGGCAAGCTAAAAATGAAGCAGCCTCAGGACAGGAAGGGAACATGGCAAGTTTCGGCTATTATTACCTGGCCGAAAAAATTGATGGCATTTCCAACAAGGTTGACAATGTTTCCGAAACGTTATCAGCAAAAATCAATAATGTTTCCGAATCAGTAACGTTAAAAATCAATAATGTTTCCGAAACGTTATCCGCCAAAATAGATAATGTTCGAGATAAAGTAGAGGCAAAGGTTGATGCCCAGCGGGATTTTTTAGAGAACAAGATTGACGGCCTGCGCCAGGAGATTAAAGGTGAGGTCAACGATCTGCGCCAGGAAATGAATGGTTTTCGTCTGTGGGCTGTTGGCACATTTATTACGGTGATCGTCAGCGCGATAGCTTTCGTTATTTCAAAATAGAACCATTTTCTAAAGCATCCATCGATATTTTTTGTGTGCCGATAATTGGGCGGATATGCCTGATTATCGGCATTTACTATTTCTCGGTCTAATTTTGGGCAGGTAACCGGTTCCAGGTAGTTTCTCGCAATCCATCTTGGTAAGCTCGGCCGGCCTGCTTTATGCAGGATCTGGCAGGGCGGCATGTTTTTTGCATTTAAAAGCTGAGATGTTTGCATGCTGCAAATCCAGCATGGGATACACCAAACACTGGAAACGGGTATACATAACGGGAGGGATCACACATGCGGGTAGGATGCAAGTACGGTTCACATCGCGTGATCGAGCCGAAAGGGGCTTTGCCGCAACCGGCCTGGCGGATCGACAACACCATGGAGATCTACGACAACGAGATCCTCATCGATGTGAAGATGTTGAATATCGACGCGGCGAGCTTCTCCCAGATGGAAAAGGAAGCCGGTGGCGATCCGGCCAGGATCGGCGAGATGGTCTTAAAGACCGTCAGGGAACGGGGAAAACAGCACAACCCGGTCACCGGTTCCGGGGGGATGCTCATCGGCGCCGTGGAGGCCGTGGGGAGCCTGTTGGCGGGCAAGATCGACCTGAAACCCGGCGACAGGATTGCCACCCTGGTCTCGCTTTCCCTGACCCCGCTCCGGATCGACCGGATCAAGGCGGTCCATCTGGAGAGCGACCAGGTGGAGATTGAAGGGAAGGCCATTCTCTTTGAGAGCGGCATCCACGCCAAATTGCCCGCGGATCTGCCGGAGAGCCTGGCGCTGGCCCTTCTGGATGTGGCCGGCGCGCCCGCGCAGACCGCCAAACTGGTCAAGCCTGGCGACATGGTGCTGATTATCGGCGGCGGGGGCAAATCCGGGCTGTTGTGCCTGCACGAATCCCGCAAGCATGCCGGCGTCACCGGGAAGATAATCGTGATCGGGCACGGCAACGCCAGTTGCGAGCGGGCCCGGGAATTGGGCCTGGCCGATGTGGTGCTCCAGGCCGACGCCGGGAAGCCCCTGGAGGTGCTGGAAAAGGTTCGGGAAGCCACTGGCGGGCAACTGGCGGACCTGACCATCAACTGCGTGAACATTCCGGGTACGGAGATGGCGTCCATCCTGGCCACCAAAGACAACGGCACCATCTATTTCTTCAGCATGGCCACCAGCTTCACGGCGGCGGCGCTGGGGGCCGAGGGCGTGGGCAAGGATGTCAACATGCTCATCGGCAACGGCTACACCAGAGGGCATGCCGAGGTGGCGCTCCAGGCCATCCGGGAGAACCCCAAGCTGCGCCGGATGTTCGAGAAGCTTTTTGTGCAGAACTGAGCCAACTGTTCCGTAAGCTGGCTAGTCTGGCGAGCCGGCTGGCTCTAAGGAGGGAACAAGATGCGCGATTACCGGACCATTCCCATCTGGAAGGATGTCCCCCGGTCGGACTGGACGGACTGGCGGTGGCAGATCCGGCGCCGGATCACCACCGTGGAAGAGTTAAAGGAGGTCGTCCCCCTCACCGCTAGTGAGGAGGAAGGGATCAGCAAGACCCTGCGGAAGTTTCGCATGGCGGTGACGCCCTATTACGCGACCCTGATCGATCCGGACAACCCGGAGGATCCAGTGCGCCGCCAGGCGGTGCCCACCTCGCTGGAGATAAAGTCCTCCCCTTTTGACATGCGCGATCCGCTGAACGAGGACGTGGATTCGCCGGCGCCGCGGATCACCCACCGCTACCCGGACCGGGTGCTATTTCTGGTGACGGATCAGTGCTCCATGTACTGCCGGCACTGCACCCGCCGGAGGCTGGCGGGAAAGACCGATGCGGCCATGACCAAAGAGGAGATCGACCGGGGCGTTGCGTATATAGAAGGTGCACCGGAGATCCGGGATGTGCTGATCTCGGGCGGAGACCCCCTGACGCTCTCCGATGACCGGCTGGAGTACGTGTTGAGCCGGCTCAGGGCCATCCCCCATGTGGAGATCATCCGTATCGGGACGAGGATGCCGGTGGTCCTTCCTTACCGGATCACGCCGGAATTGACCGCCATGCTCCGGAAGTATCATCCGCTGTGGCTGAACACCCATTTCAACCATCCGAAGGAGATGACGCCGGAGTCCAGGGAGGCGCTGGCGCGGCTGGCCGACGCTGGAATTCCCCTGGGGAACCAGAGCGTTCTCTTGCGGGGTGTCAACGATTGCCCGCACATCATGAAGAAGCTGGTGCACGAGCTGGTCAAAAACCGGGTACGCCCGTACTACCTGTACCAGTGCGACATGTCCGAGGGCATCGAGCACTTCCGGACGGCGGTGGGCAAGGGGATCGAGATCATCGAGCAACTGCGCGGGCATACCTCCGGCTTTGCGGTGCCGACCTACGTCATCGACGCGCCGGGAGGCGGCGGCAAGATCCCGGTGGGCCCGCAGTATGTGATCTCGCAATCGGACACCCGGATTATCCTTCGCAACTACGAGGGGATGATCTCCACCTACAACGAGCCGGAGGAGAAGGTCAGCCACTGTTCGGAGGATTGCGAGTTTTGCCGGGAGGCCGCCGGCCGGGAGACCATCGGCGTGGCGAAATTGCTGGCTGGCGAGCAGCTGAGCCTGGAACCCACCGACTCGCCGCGCCAGCAAAGGCGGTTGGCCAGGCAGGCCATGGGCATAAAACCGAATATGGGAGTGAAACCGAATATCAGCGTGAAACGAGATATGGAAAAAAAAGGGGAAGAGGCCGGCAAGAAGGCGGTCTGAGCTGTTCTGTCCCGGTTCCGGTTCCGGCTCCGGTTATGGCGTCTCGGGGTGATTTATTGGGGAAATCCAGCATGGAACTTTTTGATCTGGTGATGCAGGCGCGCCCTGCCAGCCTGGCGACCATCGGAATGGCCAAGAATACGGGGAAGACCGTGACTCTGAACTACCTGATCCGGAAGGCGCGGGAGGCGGGGCTGGCAACGGGGATTACCTCCATCGGCCGGGACGGCGAAAAGGAGGATGCGGTGACCAGGGAACCCAAGCCGCCCATCTGGGCGCCGAAGGGGGCGCTGGTGGCCACGGTGGCTACGGAGGCCATGACTGCCGCGGCGAGTGCGGCTGTTCCGGCTGCTACGCCGCCCGCTTCGGCTCCGGGGGCTGTACCGGCCACCCCGGCCGGAGCAGAGGAATCCGCCCGCGCCAGAGCTGTCCTGAGCCGGGTTGCGGAGACTCCGTTTCTGACCGCCGTGGGGCCGGTTGGGATCTTCCAGGTGGTCGAACCCGGCGAGGTCGAGGTGATTGGTCCGGATACACGCAGCCAGATGGCCGCCGCCGTGCGGATGCTGCAGAAGCTGGGGGCGCGGCTGGTGCTGGTGGACGGCGCGGTGGACAGGGTGGCCTCGGCGGCGCCGGTGCTGGCCGAGGCGGTGATTCTGGCCACCGGGGCGGTGCTGGCTCCGGATCCCCTGGAGGTGGCCAGGCGCACCGCCGTGAGGGTGGAGATTCTCGGGTTGCCCGCGGTGGAAGACGCCGATCTGGAGCGGGAGGCCCGCCGGATAATTGCCGGGGGGCGAATCGGTTTTTTGCGGGGCGATGAAAATTCGCCCGGCGGCACACTGGCAAGCAGTGCATCCGGGGACAGTAAATTCAACATAATTCTCTTACCCCATACGACAGCCCTGGGGAAGGCCCGGGAGATTGCCCGGTCCTTTGCGGCCGGCTCCTACGCCGCGCTGGCGGTGGCCGGGGCGGTCACCGATTCGCTGTTGACGGAACTGGCATCAACCGTTCCCGGCGCCACGGTGATTGCCCAGGACAGCACCCGGGTCCAGGTGAGCCCGGGGCCGTACAGCCTCTTTCGCCGGCGGGGCGGGGGCATCCGCGTGCTGGATCCCATCCGGCTTCTGGCGGTGACGGTGAACAGCTACGCGGCGGGTGGTGGCGTCTCCTTTGAGCCGCGGGGGTTTTTGCGGTTGATGCGGGACCGGTTGAAGCCGTTGCCGGTCTTCGATCTGCGAGGTGAATAAGATGTCCGGGCAGAGCAAACTACAGGGCAAACTCCATCTGGACGAAAGACGGGCCGATCGGGCCAGGGCGTCCGCCCGGCGGATTGCCGGGGAGATGGCGGATTTTATCGAGATGCATACCACGGTGACCATCGAACGGGCCGTCCTGCGGCTTTTTGGCGTGGACGGGGTCACCGATTACGATGTGCCGCTTCCCAATGCGGTTGTGGACCAGCTCAAGGCCGCGGGCAAACTTGGCAAGGGCGCGGCCTATTACTTCGGAAACGCGCTGGTCTACCACCGCCTCTCCCCCCAGACCCTGGCGGAAGAGGTTGGGAAGGGGCGGATCGATCTTCTGGCGGCGCCTCCCCAGGAGCCCGGCGCGGTCCGGGAAGCGGTATATGGGCTGGCGCGAGAGCAGCTGGGCAGGATCCGCGCGCAACGGGAGACCAGGAGGAAGGCCATCGCCCGCCTCGGCCAGGGGCGGGAGCCCTATCTGTACGTGATCGTGGCCACCGGGAATATCTACGAGGATGTGGTCCAGGCGCGGGCGGCGGCGAAGCAGGGAGCGGACATCATCGCCGTGATCCGCTCCACCGGCCAGAGCCTCCTGGATTACGTCCCCTACGGGGCCACCACCGAGGGATTCGGCGGCACCTACGCCACCCAGGAGAACTTCCGGATCATGCGCAAGGCGCTGGATGAGGTGGGCAAGGAGATCGGGCGGTACATCAAGCTCGTCAACTACTGCTCGGGCTTGTGCATGCCGGAGATCGCCGTGATGGGGGCCTTTGAGCGCCTGGACATGATGCTCAACGACGCCATGTACGGGATCATCTTCCGGGACATCAACATGCAGCGGACCTTTGTGGACCAGCATTTCTCCAGGATGATCAACGCCTACGCCGGGGTGGTGATCAACACCGGCGAGGACAACTACCTGACCACGGCGGATGCGGTGGCGGCGGCGCACACGGTGCTGGCCTCCCAGTTTATAAATGAGCAGTTCGCCCTGCGGGCCGGCCTCCGGGAGGAGCAGATCGGCCTCGGGCATGCCTTTGAGATCGACCCGGATCTGGAGGACGGCTTCCTCTATGAAGTGGCGCAGGCGGAGATGGCCAGGGAGATCTTTCCCCGGGCGCCGCTCAAATACATGCCCCCCACCAAGCACATCACCGGCGATATCTTTCGGGCCTACCTGGTAAACGGCCTCTTCAACCTGGCCGGGGTGATGACCGGGCAGGGCATCCAGCTGCTGGGGATGCTGACCGAGGCCATCCACACGCCGTTCTTGCAGGACCGTTTCCTGGGCGTGGAAAACGCCAAATACGTCATGAACACCGCGCGGCGCCTGGGCGAGGAGATCACCTTCCGGGAAGGCGGGATCATCCAGCGCCGGGCGGCCGAGGTGCTGGAGAAGGCGGCCGCCATGCTGGCGGAGATCGAGGGGATCGGCCTGATGCCAGCCATCGAACGGGGGATGTTCGCCGATACCCCGCGCCTCCGCGAGGGCGGCAAGGGGCTGGACGGCGTGGCCAGGCAGGAACCGGGTTACCTCAATCCTTTTGCGGAACTCATGCAGCGCGAACTCGCCATACCGGGGCTCAATACTCCAGGCCCCGCGGGAATAAGCGCGCCGGAAGGGGGGGACCGGTAGATCATGGCGGAAGTGGATTTGACCAGGCTCAAACCCTACGGGGATACCATGAACGACGGCATGGTGCAGGTGAGCTTCACGCTTCCCGTCCCGCATC
>JAMCQP010000046.1 GCA_023381695.1 Bacillota bacterium
ACCTTGGCTCCCTCAATGTATGAGCGCACCAGAATATTTTTTAACGCGATCTTCTGGTCTCTGGTGTAATAGATACCCTTAATGTCCATCCCTGTAACACTCGCTACATCAAAGGTGGTGAAGAGCTGGCTTAAGTCAATATCTACAAAGTTAACTGGAGATGGAACCCTGTCGTAGCCATCGGAGACCCAAACCCGCCAGGCATAATGTCCGTCGGGTAATGTCTGGCTTACTTTCCAGGTTGGGATCGTTAACATCGGCTGATCTGGCGGGGTTGAATTGATGCATTTGACGCTATTAAAATCCGGTTCAGCTTCAACGGCAGGATCGAACGGCACGATCTGAAATAGATATGCCAGCTTGTCATCGTCAGCATCCGTGGGCAACGAACCAAGTTTCAGTTCCACCTCGCCCGGCCCGACAATGTTTGATACCAGGCTATTTGGCATTACGGGCTTATTATTCGGAACCACAACCTCATAAGGAGGCGCAGACCAGGTCGTAGCCTTTTCGTAACCTTCTCCAGTTTCATCAGGTCCCGCCTTTTGCTCAAAAGTATTCCTGGTCCTGACAAAATACTGGTATTTTCCATGGGCGTAAACGGTTTTATCGGCTATCTCGAAGTTATTGCGCCGCATTTCGTCACTGCCCATCCATGGTAGTATTACTTCCTCATTTGATGCCAGATCTTTTCGCTTGAGCTGGTATCCGCCAGCCGCAACCTGCTGGGCTGTAATTGTGGCGCTGTAGCCCTCTCCCGCCCTGGCCCCTCCCGCAACCCCTCGACTGATTGTCGAGCTGGCTGCCAGAGAACATCCCTGGTAATAGTTCCAACCGGATATATTGCCAGCTTTATCTCGCGCCCGAATCCGGTAACTGACAACTTCGTTATCCAGGAGGCCGGAATCTATAAAGGATAATTCACTTTTAACATAATCTGGTGCGATCCACGGACTCCAACGATCATCCGGGAGAGTGGGAAGTTGTTCGATTGAAGGAATCTCAGATGCTTTTGACGTGACATGCCGGAGGTGCTGAATTTCGTACTTTACAACCCCGGAGGCGGGATCATCAGGATCGTTTGTCGGGTCCCATTTTAACTCAATACCATTTGTTTTGGATTGAATCGATTTTATAACAGATAACTCGGGTTTTGTCTTATCGATTGAAAAACTTCCTTGGACCTCGGCTGACCAGTCTAGACCGTCAAAAACCTGCACCGACCAAGACCAGTAGCCGGTGCTTAATTCTTTTTCAACCCTATATCCTCTCACATCGCCACTGATTAGTTTATCAATAGTTGAACCAACCGGATCCCCATTCTTCCATACACGAATACGGGCGGCATTCTGAGGCTGATTTAGGTTATCATCCATGTCATCGTAACCCCAATTGAGGGTTGGCTGGGCGTCATTGATATACCAACCATTTGGATACCCCAACCATGTTCTTGGTGGAGTATTGACAGCATACCTCACATAAGCGGATCCGCCGCAGTAATCGTCTGCACGCCCAACCATTATAAGCCACGATCCAGGCGTAGCCCAAAAAGTGCCGTCATAATACTGTCCCCCGTCTCCCCATTTGGCTTCATATGCTATTCGATCCCCACCAGGAGAGTAAATAGAAAAATAAGCCTGCCTTTTAAAGCCCCAGACGGTATGCCCCCATAGGTATGCGTGATATTCCACAGTCTGTGGGAAATCAATTCTAAACCCGGCCGATTCAATCCCACCCAAATTTACGCTGGTTGTTCGCAAATTCGGGTCAATAATAACAGGAAAATTCCTGCCGGGGGCGTTCAGCCATGCTGGATCAATGGTCAACATGGCCAAAATATTGTCACCCTCTTCGGACAGCTCCATTTTGACCGACCCGGCATTGGTGCTATCGAAGCTTTCTCCCTCTAATGCGAAGGGGTTGGGCATTGTCCATTTTGCTTTGTTGTCCAGGCTATCAACAAACTCATACCCTTCTCCGGTCTTCTTGCGTTCCACGCCATGAGTTTTCATTTCAAACCGGAAACTTGTCGGCCCTCCAGGGCGCTTGATAATTATCTCCTCTTTAACTCCATTGGGTTGTACAATATATCGGAGGTCGGTGTTGGGCCACACGTCGGGATAGATGATACTACTGCCTTCAACAAGTCCTGGAACATCTTTCACATCCAGGGCCTTAAACATAACCCAGGAATCCCCCACTTGAAATTTAATGGGTTTTGCGGAATAAGCGCCAAGGAAGGCCTTGAAGATATTTTTTGTGACTTCATAGTCAAAGTCTATTTCATCACCGGGTTCAAGCGCCATAGACATTGACTTCAAGCCGCCCTGTGCGTCTTGATTGTTAACCTGCCTGGGTTCAAGCGTCGTGGAGATCGGCTGCAAGTTACCTTGCTCATCCTGGTAATTTAATGGGTAAGCAGAAAACTCAGTGGTTCTTGTCCCATTGCCATTGTCCCATGTTCGGGAGTTGATCGTCCTTTCCTCGACTAACTCCTTTGCCTGGGGAGATAATAGTTCTCCGGCAGCTAATGCCGGCAACGAATACCGACCTATTACCACCACAAGCAAACATAAAAAGCTTAGCCCTAACCTCCGCATCATGCACCCTCCCGCAAAAACATGATCCAACAAAAAAGCCGACCATGATCGGTCGGTTGCACTACTGACTCCAGATAGGCCAAGTGCCCAGATAAAGCCTATCCTTCTTCGTCCCCCAATGGCATTTCTGCCATTTCTTCCCCACTACTAAGAACAGGCGCCTTGCGCAAACCACTGAAGCCCCAGTTCTGAAGTCCGAGTATCTTCGCCGGAGCGCGCAAGAAGTATGGTTTAATTTTCCACGAAGAAAAGTTCGACGCTTGGTATCTTTTTCCTTCATTCCCTTGCAAGAAATTTAAAACCGTTCAAAAACGTTAAGCCGGATTAAATCGGGCAACCGATGCACCCGGCTACTTGAGCTTCAAAGTAACATTGGATCGAGCATAAAAGACAAAAAGGCCGTAGCCTTTGCTACGACCCACCCTTTCATGTAGTCCCGTTACTCTCCGTTCCTCTTCCCACTGCATTACTGTTTTGTTTTTAAACTCCCTTTACTTGTTGCCCTCAAAGTTCGTATTCCTCATTCCTATCTTATTGTCCAATTCCCTTCATTTTATCTCAACCCTTCCTCCCCTTGGCCGCCACCGCCGCCTGCACGATGTTATCCGCGGTTAAGCCATACTCAACCAAAAGCTGTTCCGGCAGGCCGGACTGGCCAAACCGGTCCTGGACGCCCACCATCTTCACCGGGACGGGGTAGCGGTCCACCACCACCTCGGCCACGGCGCTGCCCAGGCCGCCCTTTACGGTATGTTCCTCGGCGGTGACGATGGCCCCGGTCTCTTTCGCGGCCCGCTCGACGGCGTCCGCATCCAGCGGCTTGATGGAAGCCATGTTCAGCACCCGCGCGTGGATCCCCCTGGCCGCCAGCTTCTCCGCCGCCTCCAGGGCCGCCGCCGCCATCAGCCCGCAGGCGATGATCGTCACGTCGCGCCCCTCCCGGAGGAGCGCCGCCTTGCCGATGGCAAACTGGTAGCCCTCGTCAAACAGCACCGGCACATCCAGCCGCCCCATGCGGATATAGACCGGCCCGTCGTGGGCCGCGGCGGCCAGGATCGCTTTCTCCGTCTCCACCGCATCGGCCGGGACGATCACCGTCATGTTCGGAACGCTGCGCATCAGGGCGATATCCTCGATGGCCTGGTGCGAACCGCCGTCTTCCCCCACGGAGACACCCGCGTGCGTGGCGGCGATCTTCACGTTCAGCTTCGGGTAGGCGATGGAGTTGCGCACCTGCTCAAAGGCCCGCCCGGTGGCAAAGATGGCAAAGGTGCTGGCGAAGGGAATCTTCCCCGCCGCCGCCAGGCCCGCGGCGGTGCCCATCAGGTCCTGCTCGGCGATGCCCATCTGAAAGAACCGCTCGGGAAACGCCCTGGCAAATTCGTTGGTCTTGGTGGACTTGGACAGATCCGCGTCCAGCGCCACCACATTTGGGTTGGTCTGGCCCAGCTTCACCAGTGCCTTGCCGTAGGCGGTCCTGGTGGCGATCTTCGGCGCCGTTTTGGCGTCGCCCACCACCCTGGCGATATTCAATACCGTGTCCGCGCTCTCCGCCATGTATATCTCTCCTTCTTCCCTATCGGTCTTCAATGAAATTCAATTGATCAACCGGACCAACTGGCAAATCCATCCAGTCCGTCAATCCCCCAGCTCCGCCAGCGCCTGGGCCACCTGGTCGCGCTTGGGCGCCGAGCCGTGCCAGTCCACCTGGTTTTCCATGAAGGAGACGCCCTTGCCCTTTATGGTATGGGCGATGATCATCGTCGGCCGGCCGGAGACCTTTTTAGCCGCCTCGACAGCGCTGATGATTTCCTTAAAGTTGTGCCCATCCACCTCCCGCACATGCCAGCCAAAGGCTTTCCACTTGCCGGCCTGCGGGGTGGCGGCCTTCACCTTCTCCACCGGCCCGTCGATCTGCAGGCGGTTGTTGTCCACGAAGGCGGTGAGGTTGTCCAGCTGGTAGTGGACGCTGGTCATGGCTGCCTCCCAGACCTGCCCCTCCTCGGTCTCGCCGTCGCCCAGGATGGCGTAGACGCGGTAGCCCTTGTGGTCCAGCTTTCCGGCCAGAGCCATGCCGTTGGCCATGGAGAGCCCCTGGCCCAGGGAACCCGTCGAGGCTTCCACGCCCGGCGTCTTGCGCATGTCGGGGTGTCCCTGGAGGATGCTGCCGAGCTTCCGCAACGTCTTCAGGATTTCCACCGGGAAATACCCGACCTCCGCCAGAACCGCGTACAGAGCGGGCGCCGCGTGCCCCTTGGCCAGCACGAACCTGTCGCGCTCCGGCCAGTCCGGCCGCTTGGGGTCCACTCGCATCTCGTGGAAGTAGAGCGCCACCAGCATCTCCACCGCGGAAAGAGAGCCACCGGGATGGCCGGACGCCGCCTCGCCGATCATGGAAATAATGTCCCGCCGGACCGTTCTCGCCAGCTCTTCGAGCCTTTTCTCCTCCTCGCTGTTCAGCACCTTCTCGCTGTTTTGGGCTTTCTCGCCGCTCAGCGCCTTCTCCTCCGTCTTTCCTTCCGTCAATTTCACAACCTCCCGGCAAACAGATTTAACTTACGATTTAACTCACGTCCGCCCGCCCTTGAAGCCCTCGCCCAGCACCTCGTGCGCGTCGCCGATGACCACAAAGGCCCGCGGGTCGGCCTCCCAGACCAGCTCCTTGAGCTGGGCGATCTCCGCCCGTGAAACGATGACAAACAGCATGTCGCGGTCGGTTCTGGTATACATCCCCTTGCCGTGCAAGAGCGTCGCGCCCCGGCCCAGCTCGGTCAGCACCCTGGCCGCAATCTCCTCCGACGCGCCGGAGACGATAAACGCCGCCTTGGCGTAGTTTACCCCTTCCTGCACCACGTCGATGACCTTGGAGGTGACAAAGAGGGCGATCAGCGCATACAAAGCCAGCTCCGCGTTGAAGACGATTCCCGCCAGGGTGATCACCACGAAATCGATGAATAGCAGCGTCTGCCCCACGCTGGTCCCCAGCCAGCGCTGGAGCAAGAGGGCCGCCAGATCCGTCCCGGCGGTGGAGCCGCCGAATTTGAAGGTGATCCCCATGCCCACCCCGGATAGAATGCCCCCGTACAGGGCCGCCAGCAGGGGGTCGGCGGTCAGGGGGCGCAGAAACTGCTGCAAGAAGTCCACCAGCAGGGAGAGGGAGACTGCCGCAAAGAGCGTCTTGGCCCCGAACTCCCCGCCGAGGATCCGCACCGACGCCAGAAACAGGGGAATGTTGATCACCAGCATGGTGACTCCCACCCGGACCTTGAAGAGGTAATAGATCACCGTCGCGATGCCGCTGACGCCCCCGGCGGCAATCCGATTCGGCACCAGCAGCCAATCCAGCGCCAACGCGGTGATGGCCGCGCCGACAAACACCATCAGGTATTCGGAGAGTACAAACCTGCTGGCGAGAAACTTCCTGATTAAAGACCGGGTGGTTGTTTTACCGGTGGAATTGCCGGTGGAATTGCCGGTGGAATCGCTGGTAGCCATTCGCTCACGTCCCTGGTTGCTTCTTGTACCGCCTTTACCGCAGTGTGCTTTTCCGCCGGCGGCGCGGCTTTTCCGCCAGGACCGCCGCCATAAACCGCGGGATGGCCAGCATCCGCCCGAATCTGGATGGTTGCCGCAGGAGGCGGTACAGCCATTCCAGCCCGGATCGCTGCATCCAGGCGGGCGCCCGCCTGGACGTCCCCGCCAGGATGTCCAGGGTACCACCAACCCCGGTGCAGACCGGCACGCCCAGTTCGTGCAGATGATGCCGGATCCACTTCTCCTGGCGCGGCGAACCCAAGCCCACCAGGAGGATCTCCGGTTGCAATTGGAATATTCCCCTGACCACGGCGGGTTCCTCATCGGGACGGAAATACCCATGGTGGACGCCTGCCACCTTCAGGCCGGGGTAAGAAGCCGTTACGCGCCTCGCCGCCTCCGCCGCGACGCCCTCCGCCCCTCCCAGCAGGTAAATATGGTAACCCGAATTCGCAGCCAGCCGCAGAAGGGCGTCGGTAAGCTCCACGCCGGTAATCCGCTCCAGCGGCTTATCCGGCTTAACTGGCGTCCTATCCGACGTCCTATCCGCCGGCTTCTCCGGCGGCCCGCCCAGTTGCCTGGCCGCCCAGACGATTCCCACCCCGTCCGCCGTCACCAGGTCCGCCTCACGGAGGATTAGAGCAAGTTCTTGATCCCGCCGGGAATCCATCACCATCTCGGGATTGGCGGTCACCACCTGGTGGGGCCGGCCCGTTTTGATGAAATCCGCAATGTGCGCCAACGCCTCTTCCATGGTGAGGTGGTCCACCCCAACTCCGAGTATCTCCAATCTGGTCATCTTCTCCCCCCACACTCATGCCGGAGTCCAAATCGTCGCCAGGGCCATCCGGGCGGTGGCCAGCGCCGCATCGCGCAGGCCTCCCGGCCCATGTACCACTTCCAGCGCCTTCTGGCGGATCTCCTCGCGCGCTTCCCAGCGCCGCACGATCTCAGCAACATCCTGGGTCTCGTCGAAATGACTCCCGCCATGCCTTCCTACCTGATGAATTCCGCCGCCCAGCACCGGCTTTTGCCCGAAGAGCGCCAACAACGCCGTCACCTTCGGGTCGTAAGCGATGCCGGCGAAAGGCACGCCCCCCAGGGTCGCGAAGATGAGCGCATGCAACCGCATGCCAAGAAGAAAGTCCAGCCCCGCCACCACCCCGGCCAATTCCAGCGGTGGCAAGCCTTCTCCCGCCACCCGGGCGCCCGGGCCAATCAGCGCCTGAAGCTCCCGGGCAACCGGCAGATCGGCCGGCTGGTGGAAAGGCAGCAGAAGAATTCGCGCGCCGTGGCGCTCGACCAGTTGGGCGCAGGCCCTGGCGATCACTGTTTTGTACTCAAAATCACCAGCATCCGGACACTCCCTGGCCGCCACCCCGATCACCGGCCCGGCCGGCCCTGAAACCTCCCGCCCCGGAATCTCCAGCCCGAAGACCGGATCGGCGGTCACCGTGACCGGCGGCTGGGTGACACCCAACCGGCGCAACTCGGCGGCGGACTCTTTATCCCGGACGGTGATCGCGTCCACCCGGTTCACAATCTTCCGCACCAGGAGCTTGCCGGGCCACTTTCGCACCGGCCCCACGCCCTGGGCGTAGAAGAAGACGGGTTTCCCCAACAGCTGCGCCAGCCACACCACGCCCAGATAATATGGGATGGTCCGATTGCCCGTCACATCCTGCAACAAGCTTCCCCCGCCGCTAATCAACAGATCCGCGGCGGCTATCGCCCGCCGGATCTCCCTTACTCCAGTCCGGGAAACAGCGGCAACGTTGTATTCCCGAGCGGTCTCCTCCGGCCTGGCGGAGAGGACGGTAATCGCCAGTTCCGGCTCCACCCGTCGGAGCGCCTGGATTATTGCGGCCAGGCCCGCC
>JAMCQP010000121.1 GCA_023381695.1 Bacillota bacterium
GGTGGTGCCGCCGGTGAGCGGCGCCTGGGTGAGGATGTGCCGGCAATACTTCGGGCGTGAGCCGATGGTGGTGGGCCCCGGGATCCGGACCGGGCTGTCCATCAAGATGGAGAATCCCAGGGAGGTTGGAGCGGACCGGATCGTCAACGCGGTGGCGGCCATGGAAAAGTACGGCGGGCCGGTGATTGTCATTGATTTCAGCACCGCCACCACCTTTGACGTGATCTCCGGGCGGGGGGAGTACCTGGGCGGGGTGATCGCTCCGGGCTTGTCCATCTCTGTAGAAGCCCTGGTGCAGCGGACCGCTCAGCTCCCGAGGATTGAAATGGTCAAGCCCCGCCGCGTGATCGGCAAAAATACCGTCTCCAGCATGCAGTCCGGGGTGATGTACGGTGCGGTCGGGCAGGTTAACGAGATCGTGCGGCGCCTGAAGGAGGAATTGGGCGGGGATGCGTACGTGGTGGCCACCGGCGGCCTCGCCGAGATGATCAGCAAGGAGACGCGCGAGATAAACGAGGTCAATCCGCTTCTCACTCTGGAGGGCTTGCGGATCCTGTACGAAAGGAACCAGCAATCATCATGATCCTTACGGTAAATATTGGCAACACCAACACCACCCTCGGACTTTACAAGGATAAGGAACTGGTGGCCGATTGGCGGATTACCACCGATAAGCTGAAGACCTCGGATGAGTACGGGTTGTTGCTGCTCAACCTGTTTGCCCACCGGAGGCTCGACCCCCGGCAGGTCAAGGCGATTGTCATTTCCAGCGTGGTACCGCCGGTGATTGGGGTCTGGGAGAGAATGTGCGAGCAATACTTCGGGATCGAGCCGATGATGGTGGGCCCCGGCATCAAGACCGGGCTTTCCATCAAAACGGAGAACCCCAAGGAGGTCGGGGCGGACCGGATCGTGAACGCGGTGGCGGGGCTGGGAAAATACGGCGCGCCGGTGATTGTGATCGATCTGGGGACGGCCACCACCTTTGATGTGGTCTCCAGGCAGGGCGAGTACATCGGCGGGGCGATTGCCCCGGGAGTGGCGATCTCCGCGGATGCCCTGGTGCAGCGGACCGCCCAGTTGCCAAGGGTGGAACTGGTCAGGCCCAGGCAGGTGATCGGAAAAAATACGATCTCCAGCATGCAGGCCGGCGTGATGTACGGCGCGATTGGGCAGATGACCGAAATCGTGCGGCGCATCAAGGAAGAACTGGGCAGCGACGCTTTTGTGGTGGCCACCGGGGGCCTTGCCCCGGTAATCTGCCCGGGGTCGTGCGAGATAAACAAGATCGATCCTTTTCTGACCCTGGAGGGGCTGCGGATTATCTACGAAAGGAACCGGTAGCATGGAAAAGGCCATCCTGGTGGGCATTCAAGGCGCCGGATACCCCGGGCAGGATGCCTTTCTCTCCATCGCCGAGTTGGCCGAACTGGCCCGCACCGCGGGGGCGCAAGTGGTGGCGGAGGTTGTTCAAAAGCGGGATAATCCTGATCCGGCTTTTTACGTGGGTGAGGGCAAGGCCCGGGAGATCCACCTCCTCCAGCACCAGACCGATGCCACCCTCGTTGTCTGCGATGATGAGCTTACCGGGGTGCAGAAGCGCAACCTGGAAGAGCAGGTGGGGGTGCGCGTGATCGACCGCACCCAGTTGATCCTGGACATCTTTGCCCGGCGGGCCAGGACCAGGGAAGGGAAGCTCCAGGTGGAACTGGCCCAGCTGGAGTATCTTTTGCCGCGCCTGATCGGGCAGGGGCGGGTTTTATCCCGCCTGGGCGGCGGCATCGGCACCCGGGGGCCGGGCGAGACGAAGCTGGAGGTGGACCGGCGGCGGATTCGGAGGAGAATTGCCGCCCTCCGGCGGGGGATCGAGGAGGTCAGGGCCCAGCGTGATCTGCAGCGGAAACACCGGAGACAGGCCGGGCTTCCCCTGGTTTCCCTGGTGGGGTACACCAACGCCGGCAAGTCCACGCTCTTCAATGCGCTTACCGACGCGGGGGTGCTGGCGGAAGACCGGCTATTTGCCACCCTTGACCCGACCATCCGGAGGATTGCCTTGCCATCCGGCCAGCCCGTTCTCCTGTCGGACACGGTGGGGTTCATCCGCAAACTTCCCCACGAATTGGTGGCGGCTTTCCGGGCTACCCTGGAAGAGGTGGTGGAAGCCGATCTGCTATTGCATGTGGTGGATGCCAGCCAACCCGAGATGTTGGCGCAGGTTGAGGCGGTACAGGTGGTTCTTGGGGAGATCGGCGCCGGGGGCAAAAGGACCATCCTGGTTCTAAACAAGATAGACCTGCTCGGGAATATGCTGGAGGTGGCGGCCAGGCGAAAGTCCGTGTCAGGATACTCCGACGGTGGCTGCGTGGCGGTTTCGGCGCTTTATGGATCGGGATTTGACGAGCTTTTGCAAAAGGTTGAGGCGCAGTTTCGGGAACTGCGCCGGCCGGTCACCCTCCACCTTCCCTACCGGGAGGCCGGGCTTTTGGCGATGGTCCACGCGGATGGAAAGGTGCTGGAAGAGGAGTACGGCGGGGATTTCATCAAGGTGGTGGCGGAGATCGATCAGATCGCTCTGGCCAGGTTGCGCGATTATGTGGTGGGAAAAGTATAGTTGTCTCCGGGAGATTGGGCACCTTCCGCCAGGCAGGGAAACCGGGGCATTTGAAGAACTCTATATTTGAAAACCCTAATGGGCTATCGGCGCCGGGAAACTATGGCCGCCGCAGCCAGAGCCAGAGCCAGGGACAGGGGGCAGGGGGAATGTACAGCATTCGTGATTCAGGATGGATCGAGGTTATCGCCGGTTCCATGTTCAGTGGAAAGAGCGAGGAGCTCATCAGGCGCGTGAAGCGGGCCAAGATTGCCCGGCAGACCGTCCAGGTCTTCAAGCCGATGCTGGACAACCGTTATTCCGAGGAGGAGGTCGTCTCGCATAACGGGGAGAAGGTCAGGGCGGTCGGGGTGGATTCGGCGGCGGCGATACTGGCGGCGGTAAGGCCCGAGACCGAGGTTGTGGCCATCGACGAGGTGCAGTTTTTTGACGAGGAGATCGTGAAGGTCTGCAACTGGCTGGCGAATATGGGGAAACGCGTGATTGTCGCCGGGCTCGACCAGGATTTCCGGGGCGAGCCGTTTGGTTCGGTGCCGGTGCTTCTGGCGCTGGCCGAATATGTGACCAAGCTGCAGGCGATTTGCGTCAAGTGCGGCAATCCCGCCTCGCGGACGCAGAGGCTGGTCAACGGCCGGCCGGCGGCGTATGACGATCCGGTGATCCTGGTCGGCGCCCAGGAACACTATGAAGCCAGGTGCCGGCGGTGCCACGAGGTCCCCCGCGTGGACAAGCCGGCCCAGAAGGATGCTGGAAGCGAGGCTGATGCCGGAAACGGCCTGGCCAGGGTTATGGCAGGCGGCAGATAGGGGCATCCTGTGGAAAGGCATCCAGATAGGTGAATTGAAAAATGGCGTTTTATCGAATTGCCGGGCCGGCGATGGTCAGGCCGGTCAACCTGCCTGTAAAGATTATTGTTATGGCGCGCGCCTTGACCATCGGCCTGGCGTATTTCAGCGTGGCAGGGATGCGCGGCCTTACCTCTTCTTTTGTGGCCATCCTGGGCGCCCTCCTGATGTTCGATATCCTGGTGGCGGTGGAACGCCGGCGGCATATCGGGGTTGGCATCATCGGGCAGGCGGCGAGGGTGATGCGGCCCCGGATTGTGGGCACCGCCCTGGCGCTGGCCAAAGGGTTGGGCGTGGGGCTCTTCTTCGGGGTGGCGGTGAAGTTTGGCCTGCCCTTCTTCCTGGGGGCCATCATGACCGGTGGCATTGCCTTCTCCCTGGCCGAAAAGACGCCGGGAACCGAGTATGTGGGCCTGATCGGAGGATTGGCCATTCTGGAGAAGGTCGTGGATGTGAAGCTGGTCCTGGCGGCGGGCGCCGCCAACCAGACAGGGTGGATGGAACTGGGGTCGACGGCGCTAAATGCCGCCGTTACGACTTTCGTGGCTCTCGTGGCCGGCTGGGCGATTGGTTCAATCTCCGGCCTCATCACACGGTTAATTTTACCGCGCGGGTATAAGTCGGCCACCAGCCAGGCTTACAGCCGGCCACTGGAGTTGCAACCCTTTGCCAGGGTGGTGGACCTTGCGGATGGGATGGTCACCACCCACATCCATGTGGCGCCAGGGTCCCCGCTGGAACACAGGCTGCTTGCGGAAAGCCGCCTTTCCGAGGACTTCGCCGCCAGTGTCCTGGGGATCCAGCGTGAAGGGGAAAGGATCAGCATGCCGAGGGGAAACGAACGGCTGAAAGCCGGAGACAGGCTTCTGGTGCTGGTTCCGTCCGAAAATCTGGAATTGGTCCGGAGGCGTTTGAGGAACGATTGAACTTTGGAAGCTCGAGGAGTTGAAGCAATTGAATCACAGGCCTTCATACGGAGGGCAAGCGGTGATCGAGGGTGTGATGATGAAAGGGGAAGATGTCATCGCCACGGCCGTCCGCAGGTCCAACAGCGAAATTGTGGTGCAGAAGCGGGTGGTGAAGCCCTGGTCCAGGCGGTTTCCCATCCTGAAGAAGCCGTTTTTCCGGGGGGCTCTGGCCCTGGTGGAATCGATGGTCATCGGGATGCAGGCCCTGAACTTTTCTGCCGGCCAGTTTGCCGAGGAAGAGGAGGTCGAACTGGGGACCAAAGACATGATCCTGATGATGGCCATGGCGCTTGGGCTCACGGTTCTCCTTTTCATCGTGGTTCCGGCTTACGCCATCCGTTTTGTGCAGGCCAGGATCCAGAGCAACTTTTTGTTGAACCTGGTGGAGGGGCTGATCAAGATCTCCATCTTCCTGGCCTATATCGTGGGAATCTCACGATTGTCCGAGATCCGGAGGGTCTTTGAGTACCACGGGGCGGAACACAAGACCATCAATGCTTTTGAGGACGGTCAGGAACTGAAGGTGGAGGCGGTTCGCGGGTACAGCCCGATTCACACCCGCTGTGGCACCAATTTCATCCTGATCGTGCTCTTTGTCAGCGTCTTTCTCTTTTCATTCTTCGGGCGGCCGCCGTTTCTGGAACGGGTGGCGATCCATATCGCCATCCTGCCGCTGGTGGCAGGGGTTTCCTACGAGATCATCAAGCAGGCCAGCAAAAAAAATGCCTTCTTCCTGATCAAGTGGATTGCCTCTCCCGGCCTCTGGTTGCAGCGATTGACCACCAGGCAGCCCGACGACAGCCAGATCGAGGTGGCGATCAGGGCGCTGCAGGAAGTCTTGCCGGCTTCCGCCGCCGAGGTCCTGCCCCTGGTCACCGCTCAAACTAAAGGGAGCAATATATAAATGTTGGAGAAGTTGGCCGCGCTTGCGGAAAAGTATGACGAACTGGAGAGATTTTTAAGCGATCCGGAGGTAATCGCCGATCAGCCGAGGTTTCAGAAGTATGCCAGGGCGCACGCCGGCCTGAACCAGATCGTCGGCAAGTATGAGGAGTACCGCCAGGCGATGAAGGGCATCGAGGATGCCCGGGAGATGCTCAAGGAGAAACTGGAGGACGACTTTCGAGAGATGGTCCAGGCGGAACTCGCCGAGCTTCAGGAGAAGCAGGCCCGTCTGGAGGAGGAGCTGAAGATCCTGCTTCTGCCCAGGGATCCCAACGACGAGAAGAATGTCATCGTGGAGATCCGGGCGGGGACGGGCGGGGACGAGGCGGCTCTCTTTGCCGCGGATCTCTTCCGGATGTACACCCGTTACGCGGAACGCCAGGGGTGGCGCACGGAGCTCATGAGCAGCAACACCACGGAGATCGGGGGTTTCAAGGAGGTCATCTTCATTATTGAAGGCGAAGGGGCCTACAGCCGTATGAAATACGAGAGCGGCGTGCACCGGGTACAGCGGGTGCCGGCCACCGAGGCCAGCGGCCGCATCCATACTTCGGCGGCCACGGTGGCGGTCCTGCCCGAGGCCGAGGAGGTGGACGTGGAGATCAACCCCAACGACCTGCGCATCGACGTCTACCGTTCCGGCGGGCATGGTGGGCAGAGCGTCAATACCACCGACTCGGCCGTGAGGGTTACCCATCTCCCCACGGGGCTGGTGGTGGCCTGCCAGGATGAGAAGTCCCAGCTCAAGAACAAGGAGAAGGCCCTGCGCATCCTCAGAGCCCGGCTTCTGGACAAATTTCAGCAAGAGCAGCAGGCGGAAGAGGCGCGAAACCGCAAGACCCAGGTGGGGACCGGCGACCGCAGCGAGCGGATCCGCACCTACAACTTTCCCCAGGGGAGGATGACCGATCACCGGATCGGATTGACCCTGTACCGGCTGGACAGCATCATGGACGGGGATATCGACGAGGTGGTGACCGCCCTGATCACGGCGGATCAGGCGGAGAAGCTGCGGCGGGTGGATACGCAATGATTTCGCCCCCCCTGACCGTCCTTCAGGTGCTCAAGCGAACCACTGATTATTTCGCGCAAAAGGGGATCCCAACCCCCCGGTTGGATGCGGAGGTGCTGCTGGCGCATCTTCTGGGCGTGGAGAGGATCCGGCTTTACGTGGAATTTGATCGCCCGCTGGCGCCCCAGGAGCTGGACGGCTACAGGGAACTGGTGGCGCGCCGGGCCAGGCGGGCGCCGGTGGCGTACCTCACCGGCCGGAAGGAGTTCATGGGCCTGGATCTGGCAGTTACCCCCGAGGTCCTGATTCCCCGGCCGGAGACGGAATTGCTGGTGGAACGGGCGCTGGCCTGGTGCCGGTCGGAGGTGCAACAGAAACAGCAAATGCAGCAACCCGGAGGAGACTCCCCTGGTAGTTCCTCCGATAGTTCCTCTGCTGGCTCCTCTGCCTTGCGCCTGGCGGACATCGGGACGGGCAGCGGCGCCATCGCCGTTGTGCTGGCGAAGAACCTGCCCGAGAGCATCGTTTACGCCACCGACATCTCCGGGGCGGCGTTGGCGGTGGCCTCGGCCAACGCGGAAAAGCACGGCGTCCAGTCCCGGATAAAATTCCTGGCGGGGGACCTGGCCCGGCCCCTCTTTGGGGAAGGCCTCGAAGGGCGTCTGGACCTTCTGGCGTCGAATCCGCCGTATGTGGCGCAAAGGGTTGCCGGCGAACTGACGCCGGAAGTGGCCCGGCACGAGCCCCAGACGGCGATCTTCGGCGGTGAGGACGGGTTGAAATTTTACCCGCCTCTGGTGGAGCAGGCGGGGAAGTTGTTGCGTCCCGGCGGTCTGCTGGCCCTGGAGATCGGCCATGACCAGGCTTCGGCCGTGGGCGGGTTTATCGCCGCCACGGGTAAGTTTGAAGCCCCGATGGCGATCAAGGACTACGCCGGCCACGACCGGGTGGTTTTGGCACGGAAGATATAAACTGTCCAACCTGGTTACACTGGTTATGGATTTTTTGCCAGGCTCAGCAACCTGGTTTTTTTATTACGTTGAATCAAAAAGAAGGAATCCGGGGGTTTAGAAAAGAAAAGACATCCTCAAAGACTCAAACACTTGTTTCTGTGTGAATTTCGTAAAAATATCATAGGGGCAGATGGCTATGGCCGTTATTTTTACCGATCATGAGATTAACGAATTATTAGTTGAACGGAAGTCCCTGCCGAAAAATTATCGGCAAGTGATTCAGGTACGCCCAAAAAGAGGGCATAGCGAACGGGAAACTCGACATAAAAGGTGAAAAGGGCCATGAATTCAGCCTTATCTTCCGCCAAAGCCATTTCAACCCATTGGATTTTTCGGTGATCGTGGCCATTAGACAACAAAACTCGAACCAGTTCTTTCGGCTGCGAAGATATAATGGGAAGCACGGTGAGCATACTAATTCCCTTGAAGGGAGAACTTTTTACGGCTTCCATATTCATACCGCTACCGAACGTTACCAAGATATCGGAGAAAGGGAAGATACCTTTGCCGAGCCTACAGATCGTTATGCTGATTTTAATGGGGCCATACGGTGCATGTTGATTGATTGTGGGTTTGATGTTCCGGAAGATCCACAACTGACCCTGTTTTAGGGGGAGATAGGTTATGAACCTGGAAGGTATAGAGAGAAATTTTCGCGAAAAAGTATGCGATAAGGTTCGTTTGGAATCTGAAGGCATAGAAAGATTTCGTGTGTTTACTCCGTTCCGATTTGATGATGGAGATCACCTATTCGTATATGCGTTACCAGGAGATGATCGGACTCGGGATGCAACAATAACACTTCTTCAATTTGAAAAATGGGGCATACCGCATCACTCAATCGGTATTTTTGAAAATCAGGAAAACATTAACCGAAAAGTGTTGGCACGCTTCAGTGATATCTGTGAAAAGCAATTTTCCAACCTGGGCACAAACCGGGAAAGGGTTACAAAATATATTACCGAAGCCTTATAAGCATTCACAGGGTAGATGATGAAAATGACCAATCGTAATGCTCCCAAGAAGACCCGAATTGTGCGGATCGATCCCTTAAAACCGGAGAAGAAGCTGCTCGAAGAGGCCGCCGTGATCCTCCGCCAGGGGGGTACGGTGGCCTTTCCTACAGAGACGGTCTACGGGCTGGGCGCCAATGCCCTTGATCCGGTGGCGGTTCAGGGGATCTTTGCCGCCAAGGGGCGCCCCGCGGACAACCCGTTGATTGCGCATATCGCCGGCCGCGCCACCCTGGAGGAGCTTGCCGAGACGCCTTCAGAGGTGGAAGGGCTTGTCAACCTGCTCATCAGCCGTTTTTGGCCGGGGCCGCTGACCTTGATCCTGCCCAAAAAGCCGGTCGTGCCTGATGTGGTCACGGGTGGCCTGGATACGGTGGCGGTTCGGATGCCGGATCACCCGATCGCTCTGGCCCTGATCGCCGCCGCAGGGGTGCCGGTGGCCGCCCCGAGCGCCAACACCTCGGGCCGTCCAAGCCCGACCACGGCGGCGCACGTAATTGCCGACCTGGACGGCAAGGTGGAGATGATCATCGACGGCGGGCCGACGGGCATCGGGGTGGAGTCGACAGTGCTGGATCTGACCACCCGGGTGCCAACCCTGCTCCGGCCGGGCGGGGTGGCCCTGGAAGACCTGCGGGCGCTCGTGGGAGAAGTGGAACTCGATCGGGGGCTTCAAGACCGCGAAAGCAAAGGGGAAGGTGGACGCGGGCGTGGGCTTGAGGACGAAGCCCATGCCCATTTCAAGCCGCGCGCGCCGGGGATGAAATACACCCACTACGCCCCCCGGGCGCGGGTGATACTGGTGGAAGGCACGAATGAAGGCACGGACGTGGAGGCAATCCGGGAGGCGGTGGCCCATCTGGCGCAAAAGCTGCTTGAAGGCGGCCGGCGGGTGGGAATTATGGCCACCAGCGAGACCCAGGCTCTTTACCGACAAAGGTTCCTCAAGGGGGAAGCTGGCACGGCGCAGGAAAGAGCTGAAGCCAAAGCGAGCCGTGCGTCAGCGGACCGTACACCCCGGGTGGTTGTGAAATCCGCCGGAACGCGCCTGGATCCGGGCACGATTGCCACGTCGCTTTTCCGGCTCTTGCGGGAATTTGACACTGATAATGTCGAGGTGATCATCGCAGAGGGCATACCGGCGTCGGGCCTTGGCCTTGCCGTGATGAACCGACTGCGCAAGGCCGCCAGCGAGATTGTCGAGGTGTGAATCAAGAGGATGGCCATTGCCGTCAATTGCCATCAAGGCTCCGCTTATCCGAACCGCCGCTCTTCCAGGAGCAACGTGACCAGGATGGCGGTGGGGTAGAGCATCAACGTGGCCGCCGCCACCACCCCCGAATCGTTGAAGGCGAATGCGGCTATCGATCCGATGAAGGACGCCCACAGGCCGATGGCCAGGTAAGGATTTTTCTGCGCCACGGTCTTTAAAAGGCCGACCGGCCGGTAAAAGAGCACGCCCAGAATGAGTATGAAGGTCAGGAGGACGTCCGCCCACGGCGTGTAGTGGATCAGCTTCCAGTTCATCTCGAACTTGCGGGTGAAGACTTCCACCAGTTCGCTTACCCCGCCGCCCTGCACCGTGTTGATCAATCGGCCCAGGTGGGATGCCCCGGCCGGGTTTTTGAAATAATCCCAGAAAGCCAGCCCGGCGAGAAGGGCAACCACGGCCGCTGCGATGGCCAGGAACGTCACCGGCCGCGGCCGGATGTTTCTAAGTCCCATCCAGGCGGTGATGAACGCCGACAGCGCCGTCAACAGCCCGCCAACGTTGATTCCGATGCGCGGCGACCCGATGAGAATGCTGATGCCGGTAAATAAGAGCACCAGCAGCACCTCTGTCCCCTGCTTCTTCTGCAACGCGGGGATCCGGTCCAGGACCAGCATCAAACCAATGAGAGCGGCGCCCACCAGCACCCCCATGTATTCGTTGCCAATTCCATAGTAGCGTGCACCTCCGATGGCGTCATAACCCAGGATGGAACGTTGCATGAGGTGGGCGCCGGCCAGGGTGTCCACGCCAAGGGCCGCCGCGGTCAAAAGATAGACCAGGATAAAGGGATCGGCCGGGTTTCGGTGCAATGTCCAGGCCACCACCGTAAGGATGACGGTTATGGCGATGATCAGAAGCGCATTGGAGACGGGGGACAGAAGCCCCGCCAGCGGCAGGAACAGGAGCGCCAGCGGGACCGCCGTCAGAGCCAGCATGCCCACTTGCAATGGCTGGCGAAGTTTCCCGAGCTTGAAGCGTTTCTGGGTGCCTCCCAGGAGGATGACCAGGATGGCCGAAAGGAACAGCACGATCTGGGCAAACACATAGCTCTTGATCACGGGAGGCCGCTGGTCGTAGGTGGCCACGATCTGCCGGTTCAATTTTACCAGGGGAACCAGGGCGTCCGCCGCTGGTTGAGCTTGTAGCGGGCGTCCGAGCATGGCAAAAGGCACGGGAACTCCAAGCCAGTCCAGGATGGTGGGGGCGATGTCGATATTGGCGGCGATGCCGGCCCGGTGGGTGGTGGGGGTGGTCAGGATCCCCGGTTTCACCCCGGCGCCCCCCACGATCACGAAGGTAAGGTAGTTGCTTTGCCTGGCGGCGTCCCGTGACGGCTGGGGCGAGGTCAGGATGATTCTCGTATTTTGGGGATCCACTTCGGCAAACAGGTCCCGGAGGAAATTGTCCACCCGGTGAAGCGCCGCCCCGCGGTGCCGCCCCAGCATCTGATCTGTAAGGGAATCCGAGTATTCGTTGACCCGGAGGGTATCGCCGGTTTCAATCACGATTAGATCCGCTTTGGGATAGACTTCCCGGAAACGCTCCAGAAGTTTGTCGTAGTCGGTTCGCCGCCCGTAAGGGGCCAGCGGATCGTTTATCAGCAACCCTCTGCTCACGTCCCCAATAGGGACCTGCCCCAGTTCATCCATGGCCAGGGGCACGACCGGGCGCATGGTCTGGCTGCCGAGATCGGAGTTGCCCAGCACGGCCACGATTTTGCCGGCTTCTTTAAGGGCGCTGCCCAGCCCGCCCAGCAGCACCGTATGGTTCACCGCAAGGTTTATGGCCACGAGTTTCGGGAGATCCAGGGAGACAATGGCGTCGGGAGTGGAGACCAGGCCGTTATCCCGCTCATAGATGGCGCCTGCGGTTTCGCGCAGGTAAAAGTCCCGGCTGCGGGAGGCCAGGCCGGTCTTCTTCGACCCCATTCCCCGCGAGCCGGCTCCGATGGTCACGTAAGAATTTTCAACGGTGTATCCCCCGGCGGTCCGGGTGTTCATGAGAGCTACGGCCCCGTTGGCACGCAAAAGGCGCCTGATGACGGGTATGTTCGCCTGGGCCAGATCGTCCAGGTTGACGGCGTTGACGATTACCAGCACCGCCTTGCGTGGGGCGGCCGGACTCGCCGGTGCGGCGGCAAAAATAGGAAGGGTAGCCAGCGCAAAAAAGAGTGTCGACAAAAAGACTGTCAACAGGGCAAAAATGGCCATTGGCAGGCCAGGTGAAGTCCGCAAGCCAGCCCGGCAAAAAGGCCTGTAATTGGTCAAAGGGGTGCACCTCTCTGCGATATCGATTAAACCTCTAATAATTCGGCGCAAGAGGGTCTAATCCTTCTTACCGGTGGCAGATCCTCCCACTTTTCTTCGCGGGGTGAATGAGTTATACTTAGCGCAGGGAACTTTTAATGGCAGAGCCCCGTTAAAATATAGCGTGAGGCAGTGACAGGACGTCAAGGATTGTGGTGATGGGCATGATTCAGACCCAGGTGCAGGCGGGTGTTCGCTTTCAAGAGAGCGACCTCCACCTTTTCGAGCAACTGGTGCAAAAACACGAAAAGTACGCCTTTAACATCGCTTACCGGATGGTCGGCAACGTGGAGGAGGCCAAGGATCTGGCCCAGGAGGCTTTCGTCCGGGCATTTCGGGCGTTTGACAGGTTTGAGCAGGGCACTTCTTTTGAGCGCTGGCTCTACCGGATCATCTCCAACCTCTACATCGATCTGGTGCGCAAGAAGAGCCGCGCCCGGGAGGAGTCCCTTGACGCCCCGATCATCACCGAAAACGGCCAGATGGAGAAAGTGGTGGCGGATACCTCCAACGATCCGGATGCTCTCCTGGAGATCAACGCCTTCGACGGGGAGATTCAAAAGGCGCTGGAGGCGCTGCCGGCCGAGTACCGGATGGCGGTGATTCTCTGCGATGTTCAGGGCTTCTCATATGAGGAGATTTCGCATATGTTGCGTTGCTCGATTGGAACGGTGCGATCACGCATCCATCGAGGCCGCAAGCAATTGCGGGAGATGCTCAAGAGTTACCCGTCGGTTTACAATATTCGGAGGGCGGAGAGCCAGTAGAGACCAGTAAAGGATTGGAAGCGTCAGGTGGTGTATCAATGAATTGCCAAAAGGTTGGCAACCTTCTATCGGCATTTCTTGACCGGGAACTGTGCTACGAGGACGACCGCAGGATCCGGCGGCATCTTGCTTTTTGCCAATCCTGCAGCACGGAATACGAGGAACTCAAGGCCGCCAGGGACTTGGTAGGCAGCCTTTCGTCCCAGGAGTTGCCCACTGGTTTCTGGCTCGAGCTGCATGAGCGTCTGAAGGCGGAAGCCCGGCACGCCGGCAGCGGGGGCGTCGATTTGAGGATCGGGCCGGCCGGAAAGAAACTTTCTCTTCTGGCCAGCCGCTGGTGGCCGTCACATTTCAAAACGTATAAACTGGTACCGGCCGGGGTTCTGATCATGGTGGTTCTGGTCATGCCTTTCCTGGTCGTTTCACTGGAACCTGTGCCCGAAAGCGTAAGCGTGGACTCGTTTTTAAGCGAACACAACCTGCATGCGGCGGAACAGGCTCTGGCAGATGAGGGGCCGTTGACCTATCGGTTGACCCGGGAAGAACTGACCGCTCTGGATCCGCCACAGGTAGGCTGGCAGAGCGCCTCTGTAATTTTGGGGAGTGTTCATGCCGATTCTTTTGCGGATCCTTCCATTCACCCGGCCTCCCACAGCCATAGCGACGGTTTTCAGGAATCGCCGGCCGCGTGGCGGCAACCTTGAGGGTGAGTGAGATGCATAAAAGAGCCTTGGCATCCGGGATGGGGATGTTGGTTGCGCTTCTGGCCATCGCCCCGCCGGCGTTCGGATTTACCGAGGACTCCCTGATCAAGCTTGTGGAGAAGGCCAACAATTCGCCGGCGCTTGTGGACTATATCGGGAACCAGGTGGTGGTGGACGGTACAGGGGGAAGCGAGCATATCACGGTGGTGAAGATCTTCCACCGCCGGCCGAATCTGACCCGTTACGAGTACCAGGAGTCAGCGGAGCGGGCCGGGTGGGTGGTGATCGACGATGGCGCCGACACCTGGCAGTTTGAGCCGCGCGGGCGGCTGGTGATCAGCTTCAGTTCGACGAGCGGGGCCAGATTTCGCCAGCAGCAGGCCGAGGAACTTCGCCTGCTGCGCAAAAATTACCGGTTCGTCCACGGCGGCTTCGGGAAGGTGGCGGGCCGCGAGGCCCACATCGTGGAGATCCTGCCCAGACATCCCGGCAACCCCTCGCAGCGGCTGTGGATTGATCGGGAGCAAGCGTTGACCCTGAAGACCGAAAAATTCAGAGCCAATGGCTCGCTGGAATACCTTTCTTACTTTGTGGACATAGCTCTGGCGGACCCGCCCGGCGAGGATCTCTTCCAGGTGAAGATCCCGCCGGGGGTCGATGTGGTCAGACATCCAGGGGTAAACGTTTTTGAACCGGTCGAGGTTCTCCGGGCCAAGACGGATGTAAACATCCAGCTTCCGGGCGATCTGCCGCCGGGGTTTGTCTTCGCCGGGGCGAGCATGGCGGCTCTGGCGCAGTTCAAGGGCGGGGTGTATCTGAAGTTTACCGACGGGCTCAACGTGATCTCCCTTTTTGAGACCGTGGCGCCCAGAGGAAAGACCTACGTGGTGGACAACGCCCGCCGGGTTTCGATTGGCGGGATGGTCGGCTATCTCACGGAAAACTGTGACGTGCAGCTATTGAACTGGACTGCCAACGGAACCAACTACACGCTTATCGGGGAGGTTCCACCCGATGTCCTTCTCCAGATGGCGGGGTCCATCGGCGGCAGGTAAAGCGAAGGCCGGCAAACAGCCAGGGATTTTTCAAGTGGTTTAAGGCTACGATATTGAGGCCATAAAGACAATCTTTTCAGGAGGGTTCCACAATGTCCTTCGAATCGATGCGAAAGCTTCTTTCCAAGTATTTCCCCTTTATAATTGTGGCGCTGGTGGCGGCCATGGCGGGCGGGATCATCGTCGGCAAACTGGTCCTGGGACAGTCCAGCCTGGCGGAGAATGAATCCGTTCAAAAAACCGCGGCCGGCGGGCAGGTGGCGGCCAGGGCGATTACCCCCGAAAACCCCAACGCGGTGGCGGATGTGGCCGAGCAGGTGGCGCCGGCGGTGGTCAAGATCGAGACAACCTACCCGCGGAGGGCCAACCCGCACGACAACCCGTTCTTCAACGACCCCTTCTTCAGGCAGTTCTTCGGCGACATGATCCCGCAGGACGAAGGGGCGCAGGTTGGGCTTGGCTCGGGATTCATCTTCAATAAGGACGGTTACATCCTCACCAACCAGCACGTGGTGGGCGGGGCCGACAAGATCAAGGTGACCATCAAGGGCTTTGATAAGCCGTTTGAAGCTAAATTGGTCGGGTCGGACAGGAGCCTGGACCTGGCCGTGCTCAGGATTGAGGCTCCCAGGGACAAGTCGCTTCCCACGGTGGAGTTGGGCGATTCGGACAAGCTGCGCCAGGGGGAGTGGGTGATCGCCATCGGCGATCCGTACGGGCTGGACTGGACGGTCACGGCGGGCGTGGTGAGCGCCAAGGGCAGGCCGGTGACGGTCTCCGACGAGGGAAGCCCCCGGCGGTACAAGAACCTGATCCAGACCGACGCGGCCATCAACCCGGGGAATAGCGGCGGTCCGCTGCTCAACCTGGAAGGCCAGGTGGTCGGCATCAACGCGGCGGTGAACACCGCCGGCCAGGGACTTGGTTTCGCCATCCCCATCAATATGGCCAAGAATGTTCTGAAGGACCTCATGGAACACGGCAAGGTGGTCCGGGCCTGGCTGGGAGTCAGCATCCAGAACATCACGCCGGATCTGGCGGATGCCATGCGCCTGCCGGTGAACAGCGGCGTAATCATCACCGATGTCATAAACGGCGGCCCGGCGGATAAAGCGGGGCTTGAGCGTGGCGATATCGTCAAGGAGTTTGACGGCGCCAAAGTGACCGATAGCGACCAACTGGTGGACATGGTGCAGAAGGCCAAGATCGGCGGCAAGGTGGTTCTGGTCGTCATCCGTGACGGCAACACCAGGTTTGTCACCGCCAAGATCGAGGCGCAACCTTAAAAGACGATCAAAGGCAGGGGCCAGTCTCAAAGGTTGCCGCATTAAAACGCCAACCATCCTCCATCTCCCATATCCTCTCACGGCGGAAGGGATACCTGAAAACGGTGTCCCTTTTGCTTGGGGTGGGTTAACAAATTCTCGGCAGCATTTCTCCTTCCAGCATGTCAAGGAGGCGTTCCCCGCCGAAGGCGGTCTTAAGCGCCACCAGGCCCGGATGTTCCGCGACTGCCTCGCCGATTATGGCGGAGTCCTTTCCCAGGGGGTGCCGGCGCATCCGTTCCAGGATCGCTTTTGCCGATGCCGGCGGGGCAATCACCACCACTTTACCTTCATTCGCCAGATACAGGGGGTCGAATCCCAGCATCTCGGAAGCGCCCCGAACCGCGCCGGAAACCGGAATCGCGTTCTCCTCGAGAATGATTCCCACGTGGGACTGGCGGGAAATCTCGTTCAGAGTTGTCGCCAGCCCACCCCGGGTGGGATCCCTCAAACAGTGGACCGCTCCGGCCTCCATTGCCTCGGCGATCAGTCCGTGGAGAGCGGCGCAGTCGCTCAGGATTGGCGTCTCCCAGTTTATTCCCGCGCGTTCGGACATCACCGCCAGGCCGTGTTCGCCTATATTTCCATTAATCAAGACCAGGTCTCCGGGCCGTGCCATCTCTCCGCCGACCCGCACGCTTTCCGGAATTATCCCGAGGCCGGTGGTATTGATAAAGAGCTGGTCGGCCTTTCCCTTTTCCACCACCTTGGTGTCGCCGGTGACGATCTTCACGCCTGCCTCGAGGCAAGCGGCGGCGATGGAGGCCACCACCTTCTCCAGGAGTTCCACGGGCAATCCTTCCTCAATGATCAGTCCAAGGCTCAGATAGAGCGGCCGCGCGCCGGATACAGCCAGGTCGTTCACCGTTCCGCATACCGCCAGTTTACCGATATCGCCGCCGCGGAAAAAGATGGGTTGCACCACAAAACAATCGGTGGTCATCGCCAGTTTTCCGGGGACCACGTCAAACACCGCCGCATCGTTCCCCTGCAGCAGGATGTCATTGCCCAGGTAACGGTAGAAAACCTCCTGAATCAGCCGGTGGCTTGCCCCGCCACCGCCGCCATGCGCCAGCAGAATCCGTGGTTCCATGGCCTTCCTCCTCCACGATCGTAACCACATTAACCACCCTGTTGCCGGTGGCGCTCGTACATGTAGTAAGCGGCGCAGGCGCCCTCACTGGACACCATGCACGGGCCCACGGGTTGGGCGGGGGTGCACGCTCTGCCGAACAGCTTGCAGTCACCGGGCAACAGCGCGCCTTTGAGCACTTCGCCGCAGGAACACGCCGCCATAAGTTTATTGGGCGCGGGAAGCCGCGACCTGACAGCGGCCAGATCATACCTGCGGCAGGCGTCATGCCTAAAATGGCGCTCCCGAAGCATAAGCCCGCTTCCAGGAATGATGCCGAGGCCCCGCCACCTGGGATCCGACGGCTCGAAGAACTCCGCCATAAGCTGTTGCGCGGTTGGATTCCCCTCTTCGGTCACGGCGCGCGTGTATTCGATCTCCACCTCGGCGCGGCCCTCCACCAGTTGAGCCAGGAGAAGGTCCACCGCTCGCAGGATGTCCAGCGGCTCAAATCCCGTCACCATCGCGGGCACCTTTCCTTGTAAAACTGGTTTATAGGCATTGGCGCCAATGATCGTGCTCACGTGTCCCGGAAGGATAAAGCCGTCGATCCTGGCGCCCTCCATATGGATCAGCGCCTCAAGCGCCGCCGGTATCGTCTTGTGCACCGAAAACACCCAGAAGTTCGATAAGCCCTGCTTCTCCGCCATTTCCAGCGTGGCCGCCACCATGGGAACCGTGGTTTCAAAGCCCACGGCGTAAAACATCACGGTCCTGTCCGGCAGATCCCGGGCCACCTTGAGGGCATCCAGGGGCGAATAAACCACCCGGATATCCCGCCCCGCGGCTTTTTCAGACTGCAAGGCGCTGTCGCTCCCCGGCACCCGCATCATGTCCCCGAAGGTCGTGAGGACCATGCCGGGCTCTTTGGCCAGTTCGATTACGGTGTCGATATCCTGCTGATCCGTGACGCAAACCGGGCATCCCGGCCCGGAGAGAAGCCTGAGGCCGGGCGGCAGGATCTGGCGGAGCCCCGCGCGGGAGATCGCCACCGTATGCGTACCGCAGACTTCCATCAGGTTGACGGGGCGTTCAAGTTTCCGCATCCGCCGCTTGATGGAGTCCAGCACCGGCGGCGCCAGTCCGGCGTCGCGCAGCTGGCGGAGTTTTTGGCTCAGGTCCTCGCTCAGGTCCTCCGTCACGCGCCGGATACCTCCTCTTCCAGGTCTTCCGCCGCTTCTCCCGGCGCCTGGTAAGCGCCGCGAATTATCTCCAGCGTGGCCGCCGCCTCCCGGGGATCGACGATCTCCGCCGCAAAACCGGCGTGAACCAGCACATAATCGCCGATCCTGGCCTCGGGTACCAGCCTGAGCCCCACTTCGCGCACGTTCCCTTCGATTTCCACCTTCCCCATCACACCGTGGATCTCGATGACCTTTGCCGGAATTGCCAGGCACATTTTTATTCCCCTTCCTTCAGCATGGCGTCGGCGATTACCGCCTGTCCCAGTGAAATTCCACCATCGTTGGTGGAAACCCTTTTTTGAAAATGAACCTCAAAGCCGTCCAGTTTCAGCAATTGGATCAGGTTTTCGAGCAGATACCGGTTTTGAAATACCCCACCCGACAAGGCCACTTTGTTAATTCCCGTGATCTGGCGTTTTTTCGCCAGCACCTCTAGAACCATCGCAATCACGGTGTTGTGAAACCTGGCGGAAACAACCGGAACGCCGGCGCCCCTTTCCATGTCCTCCAGTATCCCTGACCAGACGGGCGCAACCAGCACGCGCCAGGGCTCGCCGCCGGTATCCATGTCAAACCCGTAACGCTCTGAAATGGCCACCGGAGCCCCGCCATGGCTGATAGCGGCTTCAAGCTCGATGGCGGGCTGGCCATCGTACCGTGCGAGGCGGCAGATGCCGAGCAAGGCGGAAACCGCGTCAAAAAACCTGCCAGCCCCGGAAGTGAGGGGGGCGTTCAGCCGCGTCTCGATCTGGCGCCGGAGCGCGTCGAAGCCGGGCTCGTACCAGCCAGGATCGAGACGGTGCGCTCTTTCCACCCCGGATTCGCCCAGGTGGGCCAGGAGGTGGCTGAAGAGCATGCGCCCGGGGCGCCTGATTGCCGCTTCTCCGCCCGGCAGCGGGGTGTATTCCAGATGGGCGAACCGTTCAAACCCCGTAAGACTTCCGTGAAAAAACTCAAAGCCCCACAGCCGACCGTCCCTGCCATAGCCCGTGCCGTCAAGAACCACCCCCAATACGGGCTCGTCGAGATGATTTTCCGCCATGCAGCTCGCCAGGTGTGCTTCGTGGTGTTGGACGGCCACCAGCGGCCGGCCGTGGGAAAACAACTCCCGCGCGAGCCTGGTGGTCCGGTATTCCGGGTGCAAGTCGTGGGCCACCGTGGTGGGCGCTATTTCAAAATAATCCATGAACCTTTCCACCGCCGTGGTCAAGAACTCCAGCGAGGCAATCCCGCTTATTTCCCCGATGTGCTGGCTCAAGAACAGTCTGCTGCCTTTGGCCAGGCAAAAGGTGTTCTTCTGGTCGCCGCCCAGCGCAAGCACAGAACGGAGTTGCTTCCCGTATTCAAGGGGTTGGGGCGCGTATCCGCGGGATCTGCGGTAGACCACCGGCTCCCCGGCGACCACGGCGGCCACCGAGTCGTCGCAGCGGTTGATGATCTCGCGGTTATGTAAGAGGAATCCATCCGCGATCTGGCCCAGCCGGGCAAAAGCCTCCCGGTTGTCCGTGACCAGCGGCGCATCCGAGATATTGCCACTGGTGGCCACCAGGCAGTCGAGATCGTCGTCAAACAGAAGCATGTGCAAGGGAGAGTCCGGCAGCATAACGCCCAGCGTGGAGAGGGACGGGGCGATCTCCGGCGCCAGCCTCCGGCCGCCCCAAACCTTTTCCAAAAGCACGATGGGCCGCCGCCAGCTCTCCAATAACGCCTGTTCCTCGGAGGATACCTGGCAGTACCCGCGCACGGCATCCATATTGCGGCACATTATCGCCAAAGGTTTCGCCTCGCGGTGTTTGCGCGCCCGCAAGGCCCTTACCGCGTCCTGATGGTGGGCGTCGCATAGCAGGTGAAACCCGCCCAGCCCTCTTACGGCCAGGATCTTGCCCGCTTTCAGCCACTCCCGGGCTTCCTCGAACACTCCCGCCCGGCCGGCGCTTTCGCTATCGGGCGGAAAAAAACGGGGGCTGCGCGCACTGGCGAGCCATGCCCTGGGGCCGCAATCCGGACACGCGTTAGGCTGGGCGTGAAACCTGCGGTATCCGGGGTCTTCGTACTCCGCCTGGCACGCCGGGCACATCTCAAACACATCCATCGTGGTCCTGCGCCGGTCGTACGGTAGCCCGCGCATGATGGTGAAGCGCGGCCCGCAGTTGGTGCAATTGATAAACGGATAACCATGGCGCCTGTCGGCGGGATCGAACATCTCCCGCGCGCAATCGTCGCAAATACCTATGTCCGGCGTCACAAGCACGGTGGGCGGCTGATCCACCACGCTCGGCCGGATTTGAAAATCTCTATAGCCAGCGGGCTCCGTGAATACCAGACGCGCGTCAATGATCCGGGAGAGGGGCGGCCTTTGGGCCAGAATCGCCCTGTAAAACGCCTGGAGCTGTTGCTCCAAGCCTTCCACCTCGACCACCACGCCCTCCGTGGAATTGAACACGACGCCCGGCAGGTTGTGGTGGTGAGCCAGCCGGTATATAAACGGCCGGAAGCCGACGCCCTGCACCACCCCGTTAAGGGTGATGACCGCTCTCTTTAAGTTCACTTCAAGTTCACTTCGCCTCATCCCGAAGCATAGCCGCTTTCTTGGCCTTAGCCTGCTCCACCAGCCAGTCGCACCACTGATCCAGCCCCTGTCCGGTGGTGGCCACGGTCTCATGGATCACCAGGTCGGGGTTGAGCCTTTTCAAGTCCCGGCGCATCTTCGCCTGGTCAAAGTTGCTGTGCTGGAGCAGGTCGACCTTGTTGAGCAAGAGCACCCCGGCCCGCTGAAAGATGACCGGGTACTTGACAGGTTTGTCGTCTCCTTCGGGCACGCTCAGCACCACTACCTTGGCATCCTCTCCCAGTTCGAAATCCGCGGGGCAGATCAGGTTTCCCACGTTTTCGACGATGAGCAGATCCAGGTTGGAGAGGTCGAACTCGTCCAGGGCGCGCCGGATCATTCTCGCATCCAGATGGCATCCGCCAAAGGTGTTGATCTGATGGACGGCCACGTGGTGCGCGGAGATCCGGTCCGCGTCCAGGGTGGTGGTAATGTCCCCCTCGATTACCGCCAGGCGCAGTTTGTGTTTCAGGATCTCCACGGTCTTTTCCAGGATGGTGGTCTTGCCCGCCCCCGGCGAACTGATGATGTTGATGCAATAAATACCGCGAGCCGCCAGTCTTTGCCGGTTCTCCCCGGCCACCGCCTCGTTTGCCCCGAGCACCCTGGCGCCGACTTTTACCTCCAACGTCCAACCCCCGCTTTCATTATTCCACATCATCTATTTCAATGCAATCCACATAGAGTTCGTTTCCGGATATCGTTTCCGTGTGGTAGCCACCGCAGGAAGGACAAATAAAAGCGTAGTCCTGGACCGCAAACGCCCGGCCGCAGGCCTTGCACCGGGCTTTCAGGGGCCTCTTCTCAATTTCCAGCCCGGCGCCTTCCGCCACAGTTCCCTCGCTGGCCACCTCAAAACAAAACTGCAGCGCTTCAGGAACGACCGCCGACATCTCGCCCACCACCAGTCTGACCTTCCTGATCCTTCGGGCCGCGTGGCGGGAGGCCTCGCTCTCGATCAATTCGATCATGGACTGTGCAATTGACAATTCATGCATGGTGAAAGCCTCACTTTGAGGCGGAGTCTCCTCTGTCCAGTTCCTCCAGGACCAGTTCGACCAGCCTGTCCACTCGGGAGGCCACTTCGGGTGTGAGTTCCAGATCCAGTTCAATCTCCTTGGGTTCGATTCCGATGATCACCACTTCGCCGGGGCTTTCTCCCAACCCTCTGGCGATGTTAAGCACCTCATACAGGTTGACTTCATGAAGCGATGAAATCCGAGCCGTCTTCACGTCGATATCGTCGGCGTGAAAACGGTAAATGGCGCCGGGTTCTCCGCCGCCCCTTACCGCGTCCACCACTATGACGCGGTGGGCCTGGCCAAACAACTCCAACAGATCCAGCCCTCCGGTGCCGCCGTCCATCAACCGGACGCCGGGCGGCAACTTGAGGCTGCGCATGCGCTCGATTACCCTTACTCCCACTCCTTCGTCCTTGAGCAAGATGTTCCCGACGCCAAGGACGAGAGTAGCGATCTGTTTACCGCTGTGGTTGTTGTGGTTGTTCATAGCCGGTGATCATTCCCCGCAACAGGTGGAGCCCGTCATAGAATACCATGTAAACATGCAGCACGGTGGTGATGACAAACAGCCACGCTCCCAGAAAATGCAGCTCTCTTAGCCAGTTGAGCCTGGCAAGGTACCAGGGCGCCCAGCCAAACGGCCGCATCCCGTACAGAGCGAAGCCGGTGATCGCTTCGGCGATGAGCAGGAAAAGCCACAGGGTGTAAGTCATCCTCTGACCGCTGTTGAAGCGGCCTTCTTTGGGCGGTTCTCCGCCGGTCATCAGCAGGTGATACGCGAAAAATCCCGGCAGTTCTTTGAGGTGACGCCCGTAGAGCCAGATGGTCTTGAAGTACCCGGTAACGACGGCGTGGTAAACTTTCCAGATCAGGTTGAAGACGATCACATACATCGCGATGAAATGGACGCTCCGGGCGCCATTCATCGCCCCCGGGAAGCCGAAGGCCGCCGGATAATGGATGTATGCGCCCGACCACACCAAAAGCACGATGCTGGTCACATGGATCCAGTGCATCAAACGTATGGCGATGGGTTGATCCATTTCTCTGGCCACATCAACTTACCTCCCATCATTACAGGAATGCCTGGTGGCTGGATTAACCTGAACTAACCTAACCTGAACCGACCTAAACTATCCGGAACTCGGCCATCTTTTCGGGCTCGGCCACATCCACCACATGAACCGAGCAGGCGATGCAGGGATCGAAGGAGCGAACCACGCGCACCACTTCCACCGGTTGCGACGCGTCGACGACAGAGGCGCCGACCAGCGCCTGTTCCATCGGCCCGAGCACGCCGTCGGCATCGCGCGGGCCGGAGTTCCACGTGGTGGGCACCACCATCTGGTAGTTTTCGATCCTCCCATCCTTGATACTGATCCAGTGCCCGAGGGAGCCGCGTGGCGCGTCCGTCAAACCATAGCCTTCGCCGCTCCCCGGTTCGTACTCGGTAAAGGTGGGACCGTTCAGGTCCAGTTCGTTCAGCCACTCTGGCAGGGAGTCCGCGATAACCTTGGTCTGAAGCGCCCTGGCCGCATGGCGCGCGAGCACTGATGGTCCGATCCCCAGTCTGGCGGCCAGGCCTAAAAGCCCCTGATCCCGGCGGACCAGCATTGCGGCCAGCGGGCCTACTTCCATGGGCTTGCCGTCGTAGCGCGGCGCCTTGAGCCACGAATACTTATCATCACCGGTGGGCCGCTCGGGAAGGCGGGTAAACTCCGGCTCGGTCACGCCTTCCGCCGGCTTTCTGGCCTCTTCGCCCTGGTACCAGGAGTGCTTGATGTGCTCGGTAACCTTCTCGGGGTCGGCGTCCTGAACCTGATGGATCTGAGCGTCCATGATCAAGCCTCGTGGCATGAGCTGCTTTTGCGGGTCGTTGGACGCGTCCGGGAAAGCGCCCCAGGCCAGGAAGTTGCCGCATCCGGCGCCGATCTTGCCGTAGTCCTGGTAGTACTCGGCCACCGCCAGCACATCCGGCAGGTATTTGGTATCGATGAACCTCTGGATCTCCATCACGTAGCCCAGCAGCTCCGCGGCCAGGGTCGGCGTAATCTTGATGGTTACACCGCCGGGCACCGCGCTCATCATGTGGGGGAATTTACCGCCCAGGAGGGCGAAAGCCTCGTTGGTGCGCTTGTATATCCTGAGGGCTTCTACATAGTGGGCCACCGCCGCGATATTGACCTCGGCCGGAAGCCGGTAGTCCCGGTTATACCTGGGGGTGAACGGGCTGGTATCGCCGTGGGCAATCATGCTCTTCACATCCAGCAGGGCGGCGTCGTTGCCGTTATATTTGGCGACCGCGGTCACATCCACGTAGTCCAGGGCGGCCAGGTGGTAGAAGTGGAGGATGTGATCCTGGCAGAAGTGAAGGCCCTCGAGCAGGTTGCGCACCACTCGGGCGTTGCCGGTCAATTCCACCTTATAGGCGTTCTCAATGGCCATGGCTGACGCCAGGCCGTGGGGAGTGGGGCACACACCGCAGGCGCGCTGGGTGATCAACCAGGCGTCCTCTGCCTTGCGTCCCTTCAAGATCCGTTCGAAACCGCGGAAAAGAGTTCCACTGGTCCAGGCGTCTTTGACCTTGCCGTTTTCCACCTCCACCTGCACGCGCAGGTGGCCCTCAATTCGGGTGACGGGGTCTATGGTTATCAGCTGGCTCATCTGCTACTTCTCCTCCTTCCTTATACGTCTACGCGATACGTCTACTCGCTCTTGGAGGTTTTTTCCCCGGCGTCATGTTTTCCAAAGCCCTTTCCCTGGATAACGGACACCACGGCATGGGCTCCAAGACCTACGACAGTGGCGGCTCCCAGCACGGCGCCCACCGTATCCGCGGTGGTCCGCACACTACCGAGTTTGATATCAGGCAGCCGGTCGTAGAAGGGTGAAAACTGGTCCGGCCAGTTGGGCTCCACGCAGCCTATACAACCTGCGCCGGAGCCGATGCACCAGTTCTTGCCGCCGTTCCAGCGAACCTGCGGGCAGTTGGAGTAGGTCTCCGGCCCTTTGCAACCCATTTTGACCAGGCAGTAATCCGCTTTCTCCTCGGGCTGCCCGAACCTTTCCACATAACGGCCTTCATCGAACGAAGCGCGCCTCGGGCAGTTGTCGTGCACAGACTGCTCGTAGATGAAGAGCGGCCGGCCATACCTGTCCAGCCTGGGGAGTGACTTGTAAAGCAGGTAGTTGGTGACGGTTGAAAGCAGCCAGATCGGGTTGGCCGGGCAGCCAGGCAGGTTTACCACCTTCTCCTTGCCGATGATCTCGCTTACCGGCTTGACTCCACCAGGGTTGGGACTGGCGCCCGGAATCCCGCCGAAGGATGCGCACGAGCCCACGGCGAGCACGGCCAGTGCCTTGCCACTGACCTCTTTCAAGACATCCGCCATCTGTTTTCCGGCGATCATCCCGTAACCTGGTTTGGTGGGGATGACTCCCTCAATGACCACGATGTACTTCCCCGCTTCGTTCTTGACGGTGTCCTCGATGACCTTTTCGGCCATCTCCCCCTGAGCCGCCATGATGGTTTCGTGATAACGGACGGAAAGGATGTTCAGCACTACATTTGCTATGTCGGGGGCGTCGGAGTTCAAAAATGACGTGCTGCAACCGCTGCACGAACCCATCTCGAGCCACAACAGCGGGGGCTTGGCGGCGCTGGCCGCCAGAGCCTCGGCCACCCGTGGAATAAAACTCTCGGACAATCCCAGAGCAGCCGTAACCGTAGCGCATAATTTCAAAAAGTCCCTGCGGCTAATCTCATGAAACAGTTCTCGGCTCACAATCTGGCAACTCCTTTCATGGGATTTTTCATAGGATTTTTTCAAGGATAGATAAACATATTTGCGGCAAACCATTCTCTACATACACTGAAATTATAGACTCTTGAAACCGGGGGATACAACGAAAAAGCGCTGAAATGCCAAAAAATGGGGGTGAGTCGCGGAAATTCTTCTGTGAGTGGAAACGCATCCGGGATCAAAGGAAGATGCGGCGCGGGAAGAATGCTCACCCAAACCCGTCATCCAGATTCTTTGCGGCTTTGATGAAGACATTTTCGTAGGCGGTGTATCCACAACTGAGGCATTTGACGTCCACGTGCGGGCGGCCGTTGCCGTCGGAGAGGGCTTCCCATTCGTCGGCGCGGTAGAGGACCTCTCCGGTCCCGGGATCCTTGCGGATCTCCTGCGAAAGTTGGTAGATCAGAGCGAAACGGGTACGGTTGCCTTTGCAGTCCGGGCAGAAATAACGCTGGGCCATGGCCGGCCACCTCCGGTTATAGTATGCCGCAAGGGGAAACGATGGATGCGAGGGTGTGGAGTATCAGATGGCAATATCGGGGTATAATACCTGCCGGGGGTGACCGGCATGCGATGCAAAATTTGTCAAAGTCCGATTGAAGAGGGGCGATGTACGGGTTGTGGAACCTATTACCTCACCCGTTGCCCAAATTGTGGAAACACGCTGGAATTTGAGGCTTTTGATGATCACGGGGTGGAACGCCTGCGCTGTGTCAGGTGCGACAATGACAGCAGTTTTGAACTGGTGGCGTCGGTGGAGATCATTTGAAGGAATGTGCGCCACGGGCGTATACATGGCGTGAAATGGTGGGTCTTGCTTTACCGGTTGCTAGCCAGGTTGTCGGCGCCGCGGGAAAGAAATTCTGACGCGTCGCCGATTTTTTGTTGTCTTCGTGGGCCAAGTTGTTTATAATAAAAGCGGGTTCTTCTGGCAACGGAGGGTACGAGTGGATGCAAGTGTTATTTGTCTGTTCCGGGAATACCTGCCGGAGCAGCATGGCGGAGGCGCTTCTGCGCAAGATGCTGGGCGGGGATAAGGACCAGCCTTCCCGCATCACGGTCTCTTCGGCGGGGACGGGGGCACTCCCGGGAGACCCCGCGTCGGAGAACGCCATCAGAGCGATGCAGGCGGAGGGAATCGACCTTACCGGCCACAGGGCGACCCGGTTGGACAGGCAGATGGTCCTTGAGTCGGATCTGGTGCTGACCATGACTTCCCGGCACAAGGAGGCGGTTCTTGGAATCGTTCCCGAGGCGGGCGGGCGGGTCTTTACCTTCAAGGAATTTGCAGGCGGAGTTACTAATCCCGGTAGTGAAGCCAGTCCCGGCAGAGGAAGCCACCCGGGTAAAGGGCAGGATGGAGATTTATCGGGTGAGAACCTGGATATCGCGGATCCTTTTGGGGGGGCCCTGGAAGTATACCTGCGGGTGGCAGGCGAGTTGAAGGCTCTTTTGCAAAAGTCTGTGCCCCGGATTACCGCCTGGCGAGCGCAGACGGGGAGCGCAGGAGGTGGATTGCCGTTGAAAGTGGTGATTGGTTCGGATCACGGAGGATTCCAGCTCAAAAACGAGATTGTCCAGCTTTTGGTCGAGTTGCAGGTAAATTATCAGGACCTGGGGGTGTTTACCCAGGAGTCATCGGATTATCCCGACATCGCCGCCAGGGTGGCGCGGGCGGTGGCCGCGGGGGAGTTTGACAGGGGCATTTTGCTTTGCGGGACGGGTATCGGGGTTTCCATCGCCGCCAACAAGGTCAGGGGAATCCGGGCGGCGCTCTGCCACGACACCTATTCCGCCCGGATGGCCATGGAACACAACAACAGCAATATCCTCACCATGGGGGGAAGGGTGGTCGGGCCGGATCTGGCCAGGGAGATCGTGAAGGCCTGGCTGGAGACTTCCTTTTCCTCAGCCGAGCGGCACGCGCGCCGGGTAAGCAAGATTGCCGCCCTGGAGGGCTCCAACTGAGCCGCGTAAGAAACGAAGCAGATCGAAGTTTCTTGCGTGGCGTGAAGAGGGGGATTACTCTTGTCAAAAGTTCACATTATCGACCATCCGCTGATCCAGCACAAACTCTCCTTCATCCGGAACGTGGAGACCGGGCCGAAGGATTTTCGGGAGCTGGTGGAGGAGGTCGCCACGCTGCTGGCCTATGAGGTTACCAGGGACATGCCGCTGGAGGAGGTCACAATCCAGACGCCGCTGGCCCCGGCCAGGTGCAAGGTCATCTCCGGCAAGAAGGTGGGGGTCATCCCCATTTTGCGCGCCGGTCTGGGGATGACCAGCGGGATCCTCAAGCTCATCCCCACGGCCAAGGTGGGACATATCGGGGTATACCGGGACCCCGAAACTTTGAAGCCGGTGGAGTATTACTGCAAGCTGCCGCCGGATGTGGCCGAGCGCGACCTGATCCTGATCGACCCGATGCTGGCCACGGGCGGCTCGGCGGTGGCCGGGATCGGTTTTATAAAACAACGGGGCGGGCGCAATATAAAGTTGATGTGCTTGATTGCGGCGCCGGAGGGCATCGCCGCGGTGCAGGCGGCCCATCCGGACGTGGACATCTACGTGGCGGCGGTGGACGAGCGGTTGAACTCACACGGCTACATTGTGCCGGGCCTGGGCGACGCCGGGGACCGGTTGTTCGGGACAAAGTAGGGGTGAAACATGGAACAGGCAGCGGGGGAGAACGGCCCGGCGGGGATAAAAGACGCCTCGGCCAGGCGCCCTTCCTGGGATGCATATTTCATGGAGATCGCGGGGCTGGTGGCCAGGCGTTCCACCTGCTTGCGGCGGCAAGTAGGAGCGGTGATGGTCAAGGACAAGCATATCCTTTCCACCGGTTATAATGGGGCTCCTTCCGGCATCCCGCACTGCATAGACGTGGGATGCCTGCGCGAGGAGCTGGGCATCCCCTCGGGCGAACGGCACGAACTCTGCCGGGCGATTCACGCCGAGCAAAACGCGATCATCCAGGCGGCTCTCCACGGGATCAGCCTGTCGGGGGCCACCTTGTACTGCACGCACCAACCATGCATCCTGTGCACGAAGATGCTCATCAACGCCGGGATCAAGCGGGTTGTCTACCGGGGCGAGTATCCGGATGAGATGGCCCGGTCGTTCTTTGCGGCGGCCGGGGTGGCCGCGGAACGATTTGACGGCCCGCTTTGACTACCAGATTTGACAACGGGTGGCCTGGGAGGTAAAATATTATTTAAGGGTTTTGAAGGCTTTTTCAAGGGTTTTGCCGGTAATCCGGCGCGGGGGAGTAATCGAAAGTGTCTGTGTACCTCTTTCTGGCGGTATTTCTGTCGGCGTTGGCTGTTAGTCTGTTTTTGACGCCCCTGGTGGGCCGTTTGGCGGTCCGCTGCGGGGCTATTGATTTGCCCGAGGGGAGAAAGGTGCATGACAAGCCCATCCCACGCTGGGGCGGGATTGCCATCTATGCCGGCTTCATTCTTCCGGTACTATTGTTCCTGGGCTGGGGAGGCAGGGGCGTGCCCGCGCTGGTTCTGGGCGGGACAATGATCCTCCTGGTGGGGATCATCGATGACCTGGTGGATCTCCCTCCCTGGCTCAAACTTCTGGGCCAGATTGCCGCCGCGGTGGCGCTGATCCTCTCCGGGATCCGGATCCAGTTCCTCACCAGGCCGGGCGGGGGGATGCTGTATCTTGGCCTGTGGGGGATACCGCTGACCTTGCTCTGGGTAGTGGGCCTCACCAACATGCTCAACCTGATCGACGGGCTGGACGGGCTTGCCGCCGGGGTGTCGTCCATTGCCGCCACGGCGCTCTTTTTTGTGGCGCTGCAAAAAGGACAAACCATCGTGGCCCTGTACATGGTGGCGCTGGTGGGGGCGGCGCTGGGATTTCTCAGGTACAATTTTAATCCGGCCCGGATCTTCATGGGGGATGCGGGGAGCCTGTTTTTGGGGTTTGTCCTGGCGTCGGTGTCCGCCCAGGGGGCGCTCAAGGGGGCCGCCACCATCGCGCTGAGCATCCCCCTGGTCGCTCTGGGTGTGCCAATCATTGACACGGTTTTTGCGATTATCCGGCGTTTTTTGAATGGAAAGCCGATCTACAAGGCCGACAAAGGGCATCTGCATCACCGGCTTCTGGCCCTCGGGTTCTCCCAGCGGCAGGCCGTGCTTCTGGTTTACCTGGTGAGCATCTGCCTGGGCATTGATGCAGTGCTCCTGTCCAGAGTGCCGGCCTTTCTGGGAGTGGCCTTGCTGGCGGTAAGTTTTCTGGTCTTCTTCCTGATGGCGGGACGGATCGGGATTCTCAGACAGCCGCCCGTGAGGGCCAAACGGCACTAGGAGCGTGGTTTAATGGGTGAACGGCCCATCCGGGTGATGAGCATCTTCGGCACCCGCCCGGAAGCAATCAAGATGGCGCCGGTGGTCAGGGCGCTAAAGGACGCTCCTGGCTTCTTTATCTCCAGGGTGGCCGTCACGGCCCAGCACCGGGAGATGCTGGACCAGGTGCTGGATTGGTTCGGCATTCAACCCGATTATGACCTGGGCATCATGCAGCCCGGTCAATCCCTTTCCGACGTGATCGTGCGGGCGTTGAAGGGGTTGGAGGAGGTTTTGGCGGGAGAGCAGCCGGATCTTGTACTGGTGCACGGCGATACCAGCACCACCTTTGCCGGCGCCCTGGCGGCGTATTACCGGAAGATCCCGGTGGGCCACGTGGAAGCCGGCCTGCGGACGAACGACAAATACCAGCCTTTTCCGGAGGAGATCAACCGGCGTTTGACCGGGGTGCTCACCGATCTTCACTTTGCGCCGACTCTTCTGGCGAAGAGGAACCTCCTGGCGGAGAACGTGCCGCCGGGATCGATCTTTGTCACCGGCAACACCGTGGTGGATGCCCTGCTTGAGACGGTGGAGAGGAAATATACCTTTACGGATCCCGTTCTCGAGGGCCTCGTTGGGCAGGGCGGGAGGATCTTGCTGGTTACCGCGCACCGGCGGGAGAACCACGGCGCTCCCTTGCGGGAGATCTGCCTGGCCCTGCGGGATCTGGCCGAAAATTATCCGGATGTGGTGGTGGTCTACCCGGTGCATCCAAACCCGCAGGTCGTCGAGGTGGCCCATGCGGTTCTCAAAGGGCGGGAGCGGGTCTTTCTCATCGATCCTTTGTCGTATGAAGCCATGGCTCACCTGATGAAGATCTCCTACCTGGTGCTTACCGACTCGGGGGGCCTTCAGGAGGAGGCGCCGGGGCTCGGCAAGCCGGTGCTGGTCCTGCGCGAGGTGACGGAACGGCCCGAGGGGGTCGAGGCCGGCACCTTGAAAGTGGTGGGAACCAGGCGGGCCAGGATCTACGGGGAGGCTGCCCGCCTTCTGGATGACGAGCAGGCTTACCGCGGGATGGCGCGGGCGGTGAACCCGTACGGAGATGGGCAGGCCGCCAGGCGCATTGTGGAAGCCCTGGCCCACCATTTCGGCCTGGCCGACCGGCGGCCGGAGGAATTTCAGAAGAGAGCAGAATGATCTGCTCTCTTCCACCTGTCGCGCTTAAATCTTTTTCTATTCAGCCCAGCTCGTGTCTTAGTAGTCCATGTCGCCGCCGGGCGGGTAAGCCGGAGCCGGCTTCTCCTTCTTGGGTTGATCGGCTACCAGCGCTTCGGTGGTCAACACCATGGAGGCGATGCTGGCGGCGTTTTGCAGCGCCGAGCGGGTGACCTTCGCCGGGTCCACGATACCGGCCTTGATCATGTCCACGTATTCCTCGGTCATGGCGTTCAAGCCAAAACCTGGCTTCTCCCCCCTGATGCGCTCCACAACCACCGAGCCTTCCAGCCCCGCGTTGTTTGCGATCTGGCGGAGAGGCTCCTCCAGCGCCTTGCGCACGATGTTGATCCCGACCTTCACGTCGGCCTCGGCCTGGAGCTGGTTCAGGGCGGGGATTACGTTGATCAGCACCGTGCCGCCGCCGGCCACGATGCCTTCTTCAACGGCGGCCCTGGTGGCGTTCAACGCGTCCTCGATCCGGTACTTCTTCTCCTTGAGTTCAGTCTCGGTGGAAGCACCCACCTCGATGACCGCCACGCCGCCGGCCAGTTTGGCCAGGCGTTCCTGAAGCTTCTCCCGGTCGTACTCGGAATCGGTCTCTTCAAGCTGCTTCTTGATCTGGGCGATCCGGGCCTCCACATCCTTCTTCTTCCCGGCTCCCTCCACAATGGTGGTCTTTTCCTTGGCAATCCGGATCTTCGTGGCCTTGCCCAGCATGTCTATGGATACATTCTCGAGTTTGACGCCGATATCTTCCGCGATAAACTGGCCGCCGGTCAAGATGGCGATATCCTCCATCATGGCCTTGCGCCTGTCGCCGAAGCCCGGCGCCTTCACGGCGGCGCAGTTGAGGATCCCCCGGAGCTTGTTGACCACCAGCGTGGCCAGAGCCTCACCCTCCACATCCTCGGCGATGATCACCAGAGGCCGGCCGGACTTGGCGACCTTCTCCAGGAGAGGCAGGAGGTCCTGAATGGAGGAGATCTTCTTTTCGAACAGGAGAATGTAGGGGTTTTCAAAGACGGTCTCCATCGCCTCGGCGTTGGTGACGAAATATGGGGATACATAGCCCCGGTCAAACTCCATGCCTTCCACCACTTCCACGGTGGTCCTGGTGCCCTTGGACTCTTCAACGGTGATTACCCCATCCTTGCCCACCTTCTCCATGGCGTCCGCAATCAGTTCTCCGATTTCGGGGTCGTTGGCCGCGATGGAAGCTACATGAGCGATCTGCTCCTTGCCCACCACCGGGATGGCCATCTCCTTGATCCTGGCCACGGCGGTCTCCACGGCCTTATCTATGCCTCTCTTGAGCAGCATGGGGTTGGCGCCCGCCGCCACGTTCTTCAAACCTTCCAGAACAATGCCCTGGGCCAGCACGGTGGCGGTGGTTGTCCCATCCCCGGCCACGTCGTTGGTCTTGGAGGCCACCTCCCGGCACAACTGGGCTCCCATGTTTTCATAGGGATCTTCCAGGGAGATCTCCTTGGCCACGGTTACCCCGTCTTTGGTGATGATGGGCGAACCGTATTTCCGCTCGATGACCACGTTGCGCCCTTTGGGGCCAAGCGTGACCTTGACGGCGGAAGCAACCGCGTTGACGCCGCGTTCCAGGGCCTTTCTGGCATCGACATCAAATACCAATTGCTTTGCAGACATCAGCATTTCCCCTTTCCAAGATAACTACTTTACGGCCAGAATGTCGCTTTCCCGCAAGATCAGGTACTCTTCGCCGTCGATCTTGATCTCGGTGCCGCCGTATTTGGCGTAGATCACCTTGTCGCCGGCCTTGATCTCCAGCGGCAGTTTCTGCCCGTTGTCCAGCACCCGGCCGGTGCCGACGGCGACTACTTCGCCTTCCTGAGGACGCTCCTTGGCCGTGTCCGGCAGGACGATGCCGCCTTTGGTCTTCTCCTCTCCGCTGCTTGGTTTGACCACTACACGGTCACCAAGTGGTTTAATCATCTCCGATGCCTCCTTTTCACGGTTCTCTTTATAATAACCGTTGTTAGCACTCGCTGTAAGAGAGTGCTAACCAAGATAAATAATATACTGTCATTCTTTCCCTTGTCAAGAGGTTAAAACCAGGGGTTTAAAAATTTTTTGGACGGGTTTAGCAAAGGGGCGATGTGGTAAAACTAATCCAGTAATCGCCTGATCGCCGTTGCCCAAAGAGTTGCTCAACAATGAGGAGAGTCTGTAATGATTGAAAAACGAAGGAACAAGGTCTGGCTGGGAATCTGCGCCATCTTGCTGGTGTCCGTGGCCTTGGCCGGAGGCGCCGAGGGGAAGCAACCCCAGGGAAAGCATCCGGTGATGCAGGCTTTTCTGGCTTCCGGCGCCAGGGTTACCGATACGGACCTCAATTCCTGGGGCAAGGTCAATAACGAATTTGCTTCGCCGGAACAATTGCGGTTTCTGGCGGAGCAGGTCGCGGCAGGTTTCGGGCTCAACCCGCCGGCGATGAAGGTGGAGAGCGTCCAGGACAGATCTTTCCGGCAGTTGCAACTGGCCTCCACCCTGGACGGGCAGGCCAGGATTCTCATCCTTGCCCAGTCGGTGGCGGCCGTTTCCGACGGCAAACGAAAACTACCCGCGGAAACTTACGTGGTGGTACGAATTCTGAAAGAAGGGCTTATGGAAGATCTGGCATCTGCCGAGGATCACCTCAGAAAAAATCTGATGGCCGTGGGGCATGATCTGCAAACCTTTATCTGTATTCACGGGGTGTTGCCGGGCAAGCAATCCGCTGCCGGGCGGAGGTTGCTCCTGGCCCGGATGCTGAACAGCATCTCCGCCAGGATGCTGAC
>JAMCQP010000108.1 GCA_023381695.1 Bacillota bacterium
CACCTGGTAGGCCTCGGTGGCTTCTTTGAACCTCTCCGCCGCCTGTGGATCTTCCTTGTTGATATCCGGATGGTACTGCCGGGCCAGTTTGCGATAAGCCTTCTTGATATCGGCCTCGGCCGCGTCCCGCCCGACACCCAGCACCTCGTAGTAGTCACGTCTGGCCAAAATACAACACCGCCTTCATTACTTCAACACAGCCCCTGACTTCAACCCGGCCTCAGGCACGCTTCTTCTCGTCGTCGACCACCTTGTAGTCGGCGTCCACTACCTTTTCATCGTGATCGGGGCCGGTCGCTCCTTCAGGGCCGGCCTCAGGGCCGGCTCCTCCTGGTCCCGGCCCGCCGGCGCCACCTGCGGCGTCGGCCTGCTGCCCCGTCTGCGCATAGACCGCCGAGGTCATCTCGTAGAGCACCTTGGTGAGTTCCTCGGTCTTTTGCTTGATCTGCTCCATATTATCGCCGCTTAAAGCGCTCTTCAGTTCCTCCTTGGCCTTCTCCACCTTTTCCACCAGGGATTTATCGGCCTTGTCGCCCAGGTCTTTAATGGTCTTCTCCACGTTATAGACCATGCTGTCGGCCTGGTTGCGCGTTTCAACCTCTTCCTGCCGCTTTCTGTCCTCCTCGGCGTGGGCTTCGGCGTCCTTCATCATCCGGTCGATATCCTTGTCGGAGAGCCTGGTGTTTCCGGAGATAGTGATCCGCTGCTCCTTGCCGGTGCCCAGATCCTTGGCGGAAACGTGGACGATACCGTTCACGTCGATATCATAGGTTACCTCGATCTGCGGTACCCCCCTGGGCGCCGGCGGGATGCCCGACAGCTGGAACCGGCCCAGGGTCACGTTACCGGCCGCCATTGGCCGTTCGCCCTGCAGCACGTGGATATCCACCGTGGTCTGGTTGTCCGCCGCGGTGGTAAAGACCTGCTTTTTGCTGGTGGGAATGGTGGTGTTCCGGTCGATCAGCCTGGTGACGACGCCGCCCAGGGTCTCCAGCCCCAGAGAGAGGGGGGTGACATCCAGCAGGACGATGTCCTTCACCTCGCCCACCAGGACACCAGCCTGGATCGCCGCGCCAACGGCCACGCACTCATCAGGGTTGACCCCTTTGTGGGGCTCCTTGCCGATCAGTTTCTTGACCATCTCCTGCACGGCCGGAATCCGCGTGGATCCGCCCACCAGGATTACCTTGTCGATCTGGTTCGGCTGCAGCCCGGCATCCTCCAGAGCCCGCCGGGTGGGCCCCGCGGTGGCCTCCACCAGATCCGCGGTCAACTCGTCGAACCTGGCCCGGGTCAGGGTCACATCCAGATGCCTGGGGCCCGCGGCGTCCATGGAGATGAACGGCAGGTTGATGTTGGTGGTCAAGAGGCCCGATAGCTCGATCTTGGCCTTCTCCGCCGCCTCCTTCAGCCGCTGCATGGCCATCCGGTCGTTGCGCAGGTCGATCCCGGTCTCCTTCTTGAAGGTATCGGCCAGGTAATTCATGACCCGCTCGTCGAAGTCGTCGCCGCCCAGCCGGGTGTTGCCGTTGGTGGCCTTGACCTCGAACACCCCGTCGCCCAGTTCAAGGATGGACACATCGAAGGTCCCCCCGCCCAGGTCAAAGACCAGGATGGTGTGGTCCTCGCCCTTGTCAAGACCGTACGCCAGGGCCGCCGCGGTGGGCTCGTTGATGATCCGCAGCACCTCCAGGCCGGCGATCTTGCCGGCGTCCTTGGTCGCCTGGCGCTGGGCGTCGGAGAAATAGGCCGGCGTGGTGATTACCGCCTTTTCAATCTTCTCGCCGAGATACGCCTCGGCGTCGGTTTTCAGCTTCTGCAGGATCATCGCCGAGATCTCCTGCGGCGTGTAATCCCTGTCATCGATCCTGATCTTCTTGTCCGTCCCCATGCTCCGCTTGATGGAGCTCACCGTGCGGTCTGGGTAGGAAATCGCCTGGCGTTTGGCCACCTGCCCCACCAGCCGCTCACCGGTCCTGGAAAATCCCACGACCGACGGCGTGGTGCGGGCGCCCTCCGCGTTGGCGATCACCACCGGCTCGCCGCCTTCCATGACCGCCACCACGGAGTTTGTAGTTCCCAGGTCAATTCCGACAACCTTACTCATTCTTGTTATCCCCCTTGTCAGCATCCTCACTTATTTTTGTCCAAGGAATTATTCGTCCAAGAGATTTATTTTGTCCCAGGAACGTCCTTTCCAAGCCGCTCCTGGTTTTTGGCCACCTTCACCAGACTGGGCCGGATCACCCTGGCATTAAACATATACCCTTTTTGCAACTCTTCAATCACGGTATTGTCAGGAAGGCCATCCGCCGGCTCCTGCATCACCGCCTCATGGCGCGTGGGATCAAACGGCTCCCCCCTGGCCGGGATCGGCTCGATGCCTTCTTTGGCCAGTATGTCCTGCCACTGTTTGACCACCTTTTCCACCCCCTGGGCGAGAGCCGAGGAAGGATCCTCCCGCAAAGCCGCCCCAAGCGCACGCTCGAGATTGTCCAGAACCGGAAGCAGCTTGCGCACCAATTCCTCGGAGGCGTTCTGGGTCAACTGCAACATCTCCTGGCGTGTCCGGCGCCTGTGGTTTTCAAAATCGGCCTGCAATCTGAGATAGCGGGAAAAGAGCTCCTCCTTCTCCTTTAAGACGGCTTCAATCTCCCTTTTGGCGGCTACCAGCTCCCCGGATAAAGCCGGAGTTTCCGGCTCCTCCACGGAGTCTTCCGCCCCGTCAGGACTTTCCCCTATTGAGGCATCTTCCGCCCCGACAGAACCTTCCACCCCTGCGGTGCTCTCCGCCGGCGTTGCTTCGTCTTCTTTTGGCGCCTGGATCATCTCGTCCTCCGCCATGTACTTCACCACCCTGTCACCATTTGTTTGAATCCATGTCCCTGGCCGCCGGCCCGGCTTCCGCGCCCGCTTCCCTCATCTTGATGATGGTGTCGATGCGTAAAATGGCCTCGGCGATCTCCCCGGCAGCTCGCAAGGCATGGGCTTTCACCAGGGTTGGATCGACCACCCCGGCGGAAAGCATATCCACAATCTCGCCCGTGTCGCAATCCACGCCCAGCGAATCGCTCCCGGCCTGAGCCTGGGCCGAGATGCACTCGCTCACCTTTTCCAGCGGGTTGAACCCGGCATTGGCCACAATTTGCGCCAGAGGCCTTTTCAGCGCCTCAACCAGGCAGTCGACGCCGAAGGCCGCCATACCCGCGGCTTCTCCCCGGACTTCCTGCACTTCACGCATCATGGCAATCTCCACAGCGCCGCCGCCGGGAACCACCCCGCCCCGGATCGCCGCCTGCACCGCCGCCGCCGCATCCTGGGCGATGCGCTCCCTCTCCTGGACCACTTCCGCGGTGGCCGCGCCAACCAGAATGGTAGCCATGGGGGATCCCGCCCCGCCAACCACCCGTACCTGCTCCAGATGCTCATCCTCATAGACCGTTCGCGCCTGGCCGATATACCTGGCCAGGTCCGCCGCATTGCGGCGCAAGGCGGTCCGTTTAAGCAGACGGGCCCCGGTGTGTTCGGCGACCCGGCGGATATCCCGCGAAGCCACCCGCTGCAGCACCATCATCCCCGCATCGGCGAGCATCTCCTCGGCGATGTCCGCCACGCCGCGATCCACCAGCACCACATTCACACCCAGCCGGGTCAGCTTTTGCAACCCTTCCTTGAACTCCTCCTGGAGGGCCAGGTAACGCGCAAAACCGGCGTCGGTGGCCAGCGCCTCTTCCTCAAACTCCTCCGGCTCCAGGGCGTCGTCAATTACCAGGAGTTTGGCGTCCTCGATGCGCTGGGGCATTTGCCGGTTCATCCGCTCCTTTTCGATGATCACGCCCATGAAGACCTCATTGGCGGCGGAAGATGCCTCAATAGGGGAGCGGCAAATTTGAAGGCCTGCTCCCTGAGCTTCGCCTCCCCGACCAGGCCGGCCGCCTCCATGACCAGCCCGGCGATGTCCTCGTGGCCGCGTCCGGCAATGAAAGCCGCCTGGCGCAGCACAGATTCATCCACGCCCCTGACCGGCCGGGAATGTCTGTCCAGGGCCTCCAGCGCCTTTCGCACCCCCAGCCGTATCCCGTCGATCGCCCGGGCCACCGGCACTCCCTTGACCGCCTGGTTGACCCCTTCCGCCACCAGGGTGCCGGCCATGATCGTGGCCGTGGTGGTCCCGTCGCCGATCTCCTCCTCCTGGGCCCGGGCAATATTAATCATCATCCTGGCGGCGGGATGATTGACCTCCATCATGGTGAGGATACTTACCCCATCGTTGGTGATCACCACGTCGCCGGATTTATCCACCAGCATGGTATCCAGGCCTTTTGGCTGTCAACCTCTCCTCGCGGAGAGAACCGGACTGTCTCTTGATCTATTCCAACCGGTAAATGGTCTTCCCCTGACTGGTTGCTTCCCCCTGGTTAAGGGCTTTGCCCTGGCCACCCTCCGCCGTAATAAGGGGAAAACCGGCCGCCTTGAGCCGTTCAAGGGCCCCTTCAATGGCCTCTTCAAACGTCCCGGCGCCACCGCCAGGCTCACCGGCGGGCGCCCCGCTCTCCAGCAACCGCCAGAAGCGGCCGAGCGTCCGGCCGGTTATCCCCGCCGGGCCCGCCTCGGCCAGGATTCCGGCCAGAGCCGCCTCGGAGGCGTCCAGCCCCGAATACCGGGCGAGGTTGCCCGCGGCCAGCGACGACAGGAGGTGTTTGGCCAGGCGCAGCGCATAACCCTGCGCTTCGGCCTTCCGCCATCTCCCGCTCAGCCGCCCGAATTTTTCCAGCACCTCAACCTCGCCGGGCTCCAGAAGCCGGGCGGCTTCCAAAGCCAGCCGCGGGAATCGGCGGAAGGGGTCCGGGTGGACAACCAAAAATCCACCCCGCGCTCGCAGGGGCGCCTCCAGGAACGCGTTAAACGCGCCCAGAGGGAAGAATTCGGGGCTGGCGACCATGGCGCCGTCCAGAGTCCCAACGGCCACCTGTTCGGCCAGATCGGCCAAAGCGCGAGAAACGCGTCGATCAGCCAGCTCCCCGGCCTCAGCCACCCTGATTCCGATGTAGCGTTTTTGGGGAAAAACCAGCAACAAGGGAGATTCCCCCGGATAGACGGCGGCGGGAATCCCCCCCTGCAGAAGCCGCTGAGCCATCTTCAACGCCAGATACGCGCCCTGGCGGAGATCGTTTTTGCCATCACCCCGCCCCGCATAAAAATGCTGCAGGCGGCGGTGGTACTTGATGGCCCTGGCGACCCCGGTTAGATTTGGATCTCCACATTCAGTCTCTGAGGCTGGCGGGCACAAGTCATACCCTCCTTGCCTGCTGATTACCTCCCCGCCCGCCGTCTTACGAGGGCGGGCGGCCCGGAGGCTTCCAGCATATAGTGGATGTTCAGCGTGCCCTTTCGGGCACGCGCGGCCCTACTGACCGATCGTCCCTTCCACCGCGGAAGCAATGGCCCGGACGGCCCCGGAGTTGGTCAAAAGCGCCGCCAGGCGCTGGTCAACCTCGGAGCTGCCACTCACATCCTTGACGCTCATCGGTTTCCTCCTTTTTACGTTTGCCGATCCTTTTTTCGTTCGCCTGTCACTTCTTGCGCTTGCCCAACACATCGAGCAATTCGCTCAAGGTATCCGCCACGCATTCCACCGCCGAGATGGCCCTGGAGTAGTCCATCCGGGTCGGGCCAATCACCCCAAGGGTTCCCACCACGCGGCCGCCGCTTTCGTAAGAGGCGGTCACAAAACTGCAATCCTTGAACTCGTCGCGCCGGTTCTCCTGCCCGATGCTGACCGCCACGCCGGGCTCTCTGGCCACCCCTTCCAGGATTTCGAGCAGCATCTGCTTGCCCTCAAAGATCCCCAGGACGGCCCGGGCCTTTTCCAGGTCCTTGAACTCGGGCTGGTCGAGAATCCTGGTGGTGCCCTCCAGATAAAGATTGTCGACCCGGTCCTCCCTCGCAGAAACCCCCAGCATCTGCAGAAGCGCCTCCATCAGCTCCTGCCTGCGGATGATCTCCCGGATCTCCCGGATCAAATCCTGCGGGATCACGCCCCAGGCAATCCCCTGGAGTTTTTCGGTGAGCGCCATGGAGATCTTCTCGAGTTCCCCGGGCGCCACGGGCTCCGCAACCTCAACCAGCTGGTTTTCGATAAACCTCGGAACAGTGATCAGCACCAGCAATACATTGCACGGATCAAGGCTTACCAGCCTGATCTGCTCGCAGATGCGCTCGTGGGGCATCGGCCCGAGGACCACGGCGGTGTAGTTGGTCAGGTATGACAGAACATAAGAGGCATGGTGAATTGCCTCCTCAATCTCCCGCTGCCTGGACCGGATGGTCTCCCGGATTGTTACGGCGGTCTCCAGGGGAAGCAGATGGTGATCCATCAGCACGTCCACATAAAAACGGTAGCCCTTGTCGGATGGAATCCTCCCGGCCGAGGTATGCGGTTGTTGCAGATAGCCGATCTCCTCGAGATCCGCCATCTCGTTACGGATGGTGGCCGGGCTGATTCCCAGGAGATACTTGCGCGCCAACGTCCGCGATCCCACCGGTTCGGCGGTGTTGATGTAGTCCGTGACAATGGCGCGCAGAATCTGCATCTTACGCTCATCCAGCGTCATCCCATCGCCCCCCTTGCCCCAAAACCCACGCCCGCCAGAATGCGCCTCCGCCTCTGCGCTTCGTTAGCACTCTCTGGCAGCGAGTGCTAACCGTCTACTATAAAAATACCATCTGCGGTTTACCTTGTCAAGGTAAAAACGCGGCAAATACTCGATTGGCCAGGAGCAACCCCCGCCGGGTCAGCCGGACGCCTTCCGCGGAAACGGAGAGAAGCCCCTCTCGTTCAAGGGCTTCCACCTCTTTGGGATAGACCTCCAGGAGTTCACGCCCGAACCGTTCCCGAAAACGCTGGAAGGAGACCCCTTCCAGAAGGCGCAATCCCATCATCATGGTTTCGCCCATCTGGACCGGCAACGACGGCTGCTCCGCCTCTGTCACGGCGTTGGAGAAGAATCCCGCATGCCGTGCCCCGGATTCATCCCGTGCCCAGGACTCATGCCGTTCCCCGGACATTCTTTCGAGATATTCTCCCGGCCGGGAGACGTTGGCGTGCCGAACTCCCTGCCAATATCCCCACGCGCCGGCTCCCACTCCCAGGTAGGGTTCATTGCGCCAGTAAACCTGGTTATGCCGGGAACGAAAGCCCGGCCGGGCGTAATTGGAGATCTCGTAGTGCTCATACCCGGCGGCCTCAAGGGTGGCCATGGCGGCCTCCAACATGGCCGCCTCCAACTCCTCGCCGGCGGGCTCAAGCTTGCCCTGGGCCACCCATCGGGCAAAAGGAGTCCCCTCCTCGATGCTCAGCCCATAAGCCGAGATATGTTCGGGGCTCAAGGCCACCACCCGTTTCAGGGTCTCTTCCCATTCAGCCAGGGTCTGGCCGGGCAGGCCAAAGATCAGATCCACGTTGATGTTGGTAAAGCCGATCTGCCTGGCCAGCTGGTAATTGGCGATAAAATCGCCGGCGGAATGGATCCGCCCGATCGCCGCCAGCAGAGGATCCGAAAGGGACTGAACCCCCAGGCTCAACCGGTTGGCCCCCGCGGAGAGCAGGCCCTCCAGTTTTTCGGATGTCAGGGTGCCAGGGTTGGCCTCCACGGTCACCTCGGTTGCCCCGGTTACCTCACCGGACTTCCCTTGTTCCGGGAAAAACTCTTCCCGGCACGCCTCAAGAATCGCCTGAAGCTGGCCGGTCGCAAGCACCGTGGGGGTCCCGCCCCCGCTATAAACAGATCCCGCCCGGGGCCTGACGCCGCCCCGGGCAAGGCGCGCCCCATACCAGCGGATCTCCCTGATCAGAGCCGCGGTGTATCCTTCGATGGTCTCCGGCGCAAACGCCCCGGTGGGGTACGAGTTGAAATCGCAGTAGTAACACTTGCGAAGGCAGAAAGGGATATGAATATAAAGCGCCACCCCCGCTTCGATCCT
>JAMCQP010000070.1 GCA_023381695.1 Bacillota bacterium
GAAGGCCAACTTCGGGCTCTTCAGCGGTGCATTGAACTGGCGCATCTTTTTGATACCAGGCTGGTGCGTAGTTTTTCCTTCTGGCGTTTGACGGAGACTGCCGGACTGTCAGGGTTGGACGGTCAAGAACTTGAAAAAATAGCCGCATATTATGAAACGCCTTTGACGATGGCTGCCAGGAACAGGGTCATTCTCGCTTTGGAAAACGAGCATGCCTGCCGGGTGGCAAGCGGCGCGGAAACGGAGCGCTTTTTTCGCCTGGTGCGCGCGAGATTTCCTGATGTTTCCAGCTCCCTCGGGCTGATTTGGGATCCCGGAAATGCTTTCTTTGTGGGGGAAAAGCCGTATCCGGACGGGTATCGTTTTGTCAGAAACCTGCCGATCGTTCACGTGCACGTCAAAGATGCGCGGGTGAATCCGCGGACAGGGAAACCAGAATGGGCGGCCATCGGGCAGGGAGAGATCGATTTTCCGGGCTTTTTGTCGGAATTGAACGCCTCGGGTTATTCCGGCGTCGTTTCACTGGAGACACATTTCCGCCGGGAAGGGGGAACACCCGAAGAAGCCACCCGGGAATCCTTCGGCGGCTTGATGGCTGCGCTGAAAAGTGCGCGCATTTGAAAGGAGAGCTATTTGTGGGAGAGGAGTTTCGTTTGGCCATCGTTGGCTGCGGGGTGATCGCGAAAACACACGCGGAAGCCATCGCAAAGATGAAGGGGGCCAGGCTCGTGGCGGTGGCCGATATATCCAGGGAGAAATCGGAAAGTTTTGCCGCGACGCAGGGGGCCACGGCGTATGCCGACTATCTTGAAATGCTGGAACGCCCGGATCTTGATGGGGTAGTTGTCTGCACCCCCAGCGGGCTTCACGGCGAGGTCGCCAATGCCGCCATGCAGGCTGGAAAGCATGTGATTACCGAAAAACCGATGGACATCTCTTTGAGCCGGTGTGATGAGATGATCCGGATCAGCGAGCGGACCGGGAAGAAGTTGGCGGTGATTTCGCAACACCGGTTTGACCTTGCCAGTCTCTTTCTGCATCAAGCCATTGAACAGGGACGATTAGGCCGGCTGGTTCTTGGCGACGCGCACGTGAAGTGGTATCGAAAGCAGGAGTACTACGATAGCGCCGGGTGGCGCGGCACGTGGAGATTGGACGGCGGAGGGGCCCTGATTAATCAATCGATTCACACCATCGATCTTCTCCAGTGGATGATGGGACCGGTGGAATCCATTCAGGCCTGTACCGCGACCCTGACGCACCGCATAGAAGTTGAGGATGCGGCGGTGGCGGCATTGAGATTCAAGAATGGCGCGCTTGGAGTGATCGAGGGAACAACTTCCGCGTATCCGGGCGGAAAAGCGCGCCTGGAAGTTTATGGCGAGCGTGGCCAGGTGAGCATTTCGGGTGATCGACTGGTAAACTGGCAGTTGGCCGATAGCAGTGAACAGGAGGTGCAAGCCTTGATCTCCGATCCGGAACGCGGCAGCGGTGGGACGCAGGATCCGGCCGCGGTATGGGGAAATGCCCACCGGGCGCAACTTGAAGATTTTGTGGATGCGATACGCACCGGGAGACGCCCGCTGGTGGATGGTCATGAAGGGCGAAAGGGGCTGGAAATAGTGCTTGCGGTTTATGAAGCCGCCCGGACCGGGAAAGAAGTCAGGTTGCCGTCAAGGTGAGAGCCGTCCGGCTCCTGGTGGCGGGATGAAAATGGGATTGAGGCAGGTGAAGATAGAGGTGGGGCGATGGGAAGATTTCCGGCGCCGAACGCATCCCAGGTTCTTTTTCCACCCGGAGACGGCGCGCGAGCGTACCTTGTATATTGCCAAAAGATACCCGGATGAGGTGGAAAGATCATTGGCGATTGCCGATGCGGCCCTCAGGCGCCAGTTTACCTTTGAACATCTTACACACCGGTTTGAAGGCGAAATTGATTGGAGAGCGGCGCCGTCCGGGGATCGCGAGTGGACTTATCTTCTCAATCGTCACAGTTGGTGGACCGATCTGGGGCGAGCGTATTTGCTCACCGGCGAGGAGGCCTACGCCCGGGAGTTTGCCGCGGAATTGCGCGGTTGGATGAGCCACCCGTGCGATGACGATTTGACCTGCCGCAAGTTGGAAATCGGAATACGGGCGCGGAATTGGCTGTGGGCGCTCTATCATTTCCTGGCCTGGCCCGGGTTTGATCCCCGGACAGGGCTGGAGATGCTCGAATCTCTTCGCGAACATGGACGCCGGCTGGTTCAGGTGTATGGGGAGAAAGAACCGGTGAGCAATTGGGGCATGGTGGAAACCAGGGGCCTGGCCTATTTGGCGATGATGTTTCCGGAGTTCCCCGAGGCAATGGACTGGCGGGACACAGTTTTTCGCCGATTCGAGGAACAAGTGGCGAAACAGGTTCTCGCGGACGGGTGGCATGTCGAACTGGCCTCGTCATACCACCATGCGGTGATCTCCTGCTTGATGGAGCCGGTATTGCTGGCGCGGATCAACGAAGTGCCTGTTCCAAAAGCCATGGAGACGGCTTTGATACGCATGCTCGAATGCGAGATGTACACGGCGCAGCCAGATCGCCGGTTGCCGCGGCTTGGCGATGCGGATGCTTTAGACGCGCGACCTGTTTTGATGCGCGGTGCTCTGGCTTTCGACCGTCCGGAATTCAAGGCGGTGGCCGAGGGATCTACGGGGGTCCGGACTCTGACGCCTATCGCGTGGCTTTTTGGTCCCGGCGGCGTGCAGCGCTATCAAGGGATGAAGGCGGTATGGCCCGCGGAAACCTCGAAAGCTTTTCCCGATGCCGGATACTATGTGATGCGCAGCGATTGGTCGCGGGAAGCGGGCTATCTGGTATTTGATTGTGGACCGGTAATAACCGGGCTTGGCCGGAGCCACAGTCATTCCGATGCCTTGAGCATAGTGCTGTCTGCTTATGGCAGACCGCTGCTGGTTGATCCCGGACGGTATACGTATTTTGAAGACGGTGAAATGTCCTGGCGTAAAGAGTTCAAGTCCACCAGAAGTCACAATACGGTGGTTGTGGATGGGTTGGAACAATCGGAATACCTTGGGGGTTCCAACTGGGGGAAGATCGCCCGGGCCGGATGCGTCCTCTGGCATGGCGATCGGGTTCTTGACGCGGTCATGGGCTGGCATGACGGCTATTCTCGCCTGGAGGCGCCGGTGGGTCACATGCGCGCGATTTTTTACATGAAAGAGCCACGGCGCCTGCAGTACTGGTTGATTATCGATTCGCTGGTTGGTTCCGGGGAACACCTTTTGGAGCAGTACTGGCATTTTGCGCCGGGGTTGGAGGTTAAGCCGCCGGAGAAGATACCGGCTGAAGAATATAGATGCGAATTCATTGCCGATGAGATTGTCATGGCGACTTTATGCGACATCAGTGATATTGGCGGGGATCGCGCCTCCGGCCAGCGTGTACAGGCGGAGTTGTTCATGGGGTGGGATTCGCCGGATTATGGTTTGAAGATACCGGCTTCCGTCGCCAGGATTGCCATGCAGACTCAGCTTCCCGCCGATATTGTGACTTCTGGTGGACTTGTGCGCGGCGGCCAGATGCCTCTGGTACGCCTGGGCAAGGGTAACGGGCCGCCTGCCGCGGCGTTGGCCGGAACAGGCGAGGATGGCGGAAATCGCTATCATGTCCTGGTCAGCAAGGCAAGATCCAGCACGGGAAACTATGAGGTTCGGGCCACCCGTGATGATCTACACGGGATGGAAAGGCAAGATGGAGGAAAACGCTACTGGGTGGAGATAGACGGGCTTTGTGACCGTTTTATCATGCCGGATCCAGAAGAGATCTGGGCGTGGCGACAAGCCGGTTCAGTATAGCTACGCCTTTTGTCCAAGTCAGATCAGGTTACAACGGAATCGCAGTTATTAGTGATCCGGGATGCCGATAGTCAGGCATCCCGACCGGGGGAGGAGAGACGGATGAAGTTAGCATTCAGTTCACTGGCTTGCATGGAGTGGCCGCTGGAAAAGGTAGCCGCGGAGGCCAAAAAATACGGATATGACGGGGTGGAACTGCGCGGAAAAGAGTACCGCCACCTGGATCCCGCGATGGACTCGGATCAACGCCGGAAGGTTCGCGATCTATTTGCGGCCTCGGGCCTGGAAATCCCGTGCGTAACGGCCTATACGCGTCTAACCATGGCTGATCCGGAGGAAAGAAAAAAGAGCGTGGCGACTCTGAAGGACCAGATACAACTCGCGGCCGACCTGGGGGCAAGGTTTGTGCGCACTTTTGGCGGGCCAATCCCCGCCGGGGTGGAGATCCCGGATTGTCTTGACTACGTCGCCGCCAGTCTGCGTGAAGTCGGGGAATGGGCGGCGGACCATGGTGTGGAAGTGCTTCTTGAGACACACGACGATTTTAGCCTCAGCGAGCGGGTCGCCGAAGTGATGAAGAAAGTCGACCATCCCAACGTCGGCGTTCTTTGGGATGTATTGCATCCCGTGCGATTTGGTGAAACGCCGGAAGAAACGTTTGCCCGGATCGGAAAGCATGTGCGGTTTGTTCATGTGAAGGATGCGCGGCGGGCGGGGATCGGTGAATACTGGCCCCTGACGCTGCTGGGACGTGGTGAAGCGCCGCTGGAACGGATCGTCGAAGTGCTGAGGCAAAATGGATATGATGATTATCTGTGTTTCGAATGGGAGAAGCCCTGGCATCCCGAAATCGAGGAAACGGAAGTGGCCTTGCCGCATGCAGCCGGCGTGATGAAGCAGTTAACGCGCCGTGGGACAGCGGATCCCGTTCTTCCCGATACCGGCGGAGCTGCCTATCGGGTGAGATCGTACGCGTTCCAGATGGAGCAATTTATCCCGCGCGGGTTGTTTGATTTAATAACCGATATCCGCGTTTCCAGGCCGGAGATCATCCGCGAGGAGGCGGCGGCCAGACGTCAGCGGGAGCGATTGACGCTCGACGGAAAGCTGGCCATTTTGGCCTGCGACCACCCGGCGCGTTTTGTCACGCGGGTAGGGGACGACCCGCTGGCGATGGGCGATCGTTGGTCTTACCTGGGGCGGATTCTGCGGGTCATGACCTGCCCGGAGATTGACGGGGTGATGGCGACGCCCGATATTATCGATGATTTGTTCATTGTCAACTATCTTTATAAACAGGTAAACGGAAAGGGATTCCTGGATGACAAAGTCCTCCTGGGATGCATGAACCGCGGCGGGCTGGCCGGGACAGAGTTCGAGCTTGATGACCGGATGACGGCGTATACGGCGGAACGCATGCGGGAGATGAAGCTGGATGGGGCAAAGATCATGTTCCGCCTGGATCCGCGGGAAAGGGACTCGGGACGAACCATCGCCTACTGTGCCGGGGCTATTACGCAGTGTAACCGTTTGGATTTGCCCGTTTTTCTTGAACCCCTGCCGGTCAGCAGAACGGAAAAAGGGTTTACGGTGCAAATGACGGCGGCCGATCTGGTAAAGGTGGCGGGGGTGGCTTCGGCCCTCGGTGATTCGTCATCCGGGCTGTGGCTGAAGGTCCCGTATGTTCCCGGGTTTGAAGCAGTGGCGCGCAGCACTACTCTGCCCATCTTGATGCTGGGCGGAGAGGCTTCGGGCGACCCGACCACCATACTGGCTGATTTTGAGAGCGGGATGAAGGCCGGAAAAAATGTTCGCGGCGCGTTGGTGGGCCGAAATGTCTTGTATCCTGGCGTTGACGATCCGTTCGCCGTGGCGGCGGCCGTGGCAAAGGTGGTTCACGCTTCGTATTCACCTGCCGATGCAGTCGCTTACCTGATGTCGGTGAGGGATAGTGACCCGTTTGGCGTCGGCGCGGGAGTGGCATTGACCGCCGTCAGTAAAGAACAGTGATCTGGATCGCCGGCCTGCCCCCAGGCAGGCCGGTTGGCGGGATAGTGAATTGGCAAGAACAAGGGTGGAATAACATGTGGGAAATTGAGGCGGATCCGGGGATGACAAAATTAGCGGAAATTTGGGACGCGTTTTACAGGCGGTACTGGGATGAAGGGTTGCACAGGTTGGAACGTGTTTCCGGTGTCATCCTTGGATTTCATTCGGTGATCGATGGATTGAAAAGGGGAGAGACGGAGCGGCTGGAGAAGGTTTTTGGCGATGCCGCCCTCGGTCCCGAAGTGGCGCGCCGTTTGGACAACAATGAGATCCCGGCGGAAATCGAATCACCCGCCGACCTGCTGGTGGCCATGATCGATTCCATGCGCAAAGGCAAAGCTTTGCAACGGATGATTCGCGATGAGCCGACCTTTAACTGGCTGATGGAAACGTTCGGTTATGACTTGCTCCGGATGGGCGGGACTTCCGGAAACATGGCCAATTCGCTGGCGCCGCTGGGGATGCCGCTGGCAGTCCATGCCAATCCCCTGACTACGGAGCTGGCGGAACTATTTGTCGATACCCCGAATCTGAAGGTAATTTGTGAAGAAAACGGGAAGTTCGGTCTGATTCCCCCGCGCCAGGCTGCAGAAGGCAATGGGATCCGTGCTCTGCATTGGATCTGGGAGTATCCCGCCGGATTGAAGTTTAATATTGCCGGGCGGGAATGGACAACGCCGCGGGCGAACAGGTTCATTGCCGCCTGGAATCCGGTTAATAATCAATTGCGTTTGCAACAGGATTTTCGTCACGGCGTACCGCGGCTTGCGGACAGGTTCAGTCATTTTGTGGTGTCGGGGTTCCACATTTTATCGGAAGAATATCCGGACGGATCTACTTATGCCGAATGCTTGCAGCCAGTGGCCGTATTTTTGGCCGGGGTCAGAAAGGCCAACCCGGCCTTGAAAATACATTATGAATTCGCCTCGATCGCCAGCGCCAGGATACGCCGGGGAATTATCGACACCATATTGCCCCGGGTGGACAGTCTGGGATTGAACGAAGTCGAGTTGGGCGCGATCCTGCGTGATATGGGCAAAAATGAACTGGCAGGCAAGGTCGAGAACAGCGAATCGGTGGCGGATATCTTCCGGGCAGTATGGCTTGTGGCGGAACTTGCCGGGTTGAAACGGGTCCAATTACATAATCTCGGCTACTATCTTTGTCTGGTGCGGCCAGAATATGCAAATCCGGAAGAGACCCGCGCCGCCCTGATACTGGCGGCGACTCTGGCGGCGTCCCGTTCCGCCCTCGGGTACGTCGGGGAACGGCGGGAGTTGAGAAAGGGCCTGGACTGGCCGATATCCGGGCGGGGAATGGATGATCTGCAGGCACTGGCAGTGCATCTGGGACAGCCGGAGATGAGCGCTTCCGGGATAGGCACGTATGGGGGTTATCACGTGGTATTTGTTCCAACAAGGGTTGTTTCCAACCCGGTGCTCACCGTCGGGCTCGGAGATCTGATTTCCGCGTTGGCGTTTATCGCCGGGTAGACAAGCGATTTCCCCAACCTCATAATGTACCGCTGCTGCCGTATACTAGGAATGTCTATTGACAGCGGCCGGGGTTATTGACACCACCCGTTTACAAGTTATAATGGAAGGTACAAGGTTGGAGGAGATATTCAGATGTTTGTGGATGAGGCGAAGATCCATGTTCAGGCCGGAGCAGGCGGCAACGGTTGCGTGGGGTTTCGCCGCGAGAAGTATGTGCCCGCCGGCGGCCCGGCCGGCGGCGACGGGGGCCGGGGCGGCAGCGTGATTGCTGAGGTGGATCCCGGGTTGAGCACGCTCCTTGATTTTCGTTACCGCCAGCATTACAAGGCGGCTTCGGGCGAACACGGCATGGGGAGCGACATGCACGGCAAAAATGCCGGGGATCTGGTGATCAAGGTGCCGCCGGGGACCATCATCCGGAATGCGGAGACCGGCGAGGTGATCGCGGATCTGACCAGGCCCGGCCAGCGGGTGATAATCGCCAGGGGCGGGCGCGGCGGGCGCGGCAATGCCAGGTACGCCACTCCCACCAGGCAGGCGCCCAGATTCGCCGAGATGGGTGAGCCCGGCGAAGGTCTGTGGTGCGAACTGGAACTCAAGCTCCTGGCGGATGTGGGGCTGGCGGGCTACCCCAATGTGGGCAAGTCGTCCCTCATTGCCAGGATTTCGGCGGCAAAACCCAAGATCTCCGACTACCCGTTCACTACGCTCGTTCCCAACCTGGGGGTTGTGGATCTGGGGGATGGCAAAAGCTGCGTGATGGCCGACATCCCGGGACTGATTGAAGGCGCCCACAGCGGCGTGGGGCTGGGGCACGAATTCTTGAAGCATATCGAGCGCACGCTCCTTATTGTCCATATTCTGGACACCAGCGGCCTGGAGGGGCGCGATCCCCTGGAGGACTTCGACAAGATCAACGAGGAACTGAGGCTGTTCAGCGCGGATCTGGCCACCCGCCCGCAACTGGTGGCTGCCAATAAGCTGGACCTGGCCGAGGCCCGGGAGAGGTTTCCTCGTGTCAAGGAGGCGCTGAACGCCAGGGGGTGCGAGGTCTTCCCGATCTCGGCGGCCACCGGGCATGGGCTAAAGGAGCTGCTCGGGAGGATTGCCAGCGAACTGGACCGGCTCCGGGCCGTCAGAGCCCAGGCCGAAGCAGATACGGAAGCCAGTCAGGCCGCCCAGGCCCGGGAAGAGTTGGAGCAGCCGGAACGGTGGCGGAAGCCGCGCCGGGCTTCCATGGCGGAGGAGATCACGGTACGGCGGGAGGATGGCTGTTTCGTGGTGGAAGGGAAGGCCCTGGAGAAGCTGGTGGCGATGACCAACCTGGATAACGAGGACGCGGTCCGGTTTTTCCAGCGGACGCTGGTTCGCCGGGGTGTGATGGACGCCCTGCGCAACGCCGGGGTAAAACCGGGCGACACCGTGCGCATCAAAGACGCGGAGTTCGATTTTGTGGAGTGAGTGGAGTGATGGAGGTCGCCGGGCCAAGGAGCCAAAACTTGAGCTGCCATGAAAATATTTGATGAAGGGCTGGGAATTGCTGTGCGCCAGAGCGACTGTCTTCCAAAGAGCAAATAGGATCATCGTCAAAGTAGGGACCAGTAGCCTTACCTATCCGACCGGCGAGCTCAATCTGGGGCAGATTGAGCGCCTTGTCCGGGAGATGGTGGATCTCGCAAACCAGGGAAAGCAACTGGTTCTGGTCTCCTCCGGCGCTATCGGCGTGGGCATGGGCCGGCTGGGCCTGAGGAGGCGCCCGCAAACCATTCCGGAGAAGCAGGCGGTGGCGGCCGTGGGCCAGGGCTTGCTCATGCAGATCTACGAGAAGTTCTTCGCCGAATACGGCCGGGTGGCGGCCCAGGTGCTCCTCACGCGGGGGGATGTGGCCGACCGGCGCCGCTATCTCAACGCCCGAAACGCCTTCCTGAGCCTTCTAGACTACCGCGTGATTCCCATTGTCAACGAAAACGACACCGTGGCGGTGGAGGAGATCAAGTTCGGCGACAACGACAACCTTTCCGCCCTGGTGGCCAGTCTCTTAAACGCCGATCTCCTGGTGATCCTGACCGATATCGACGGCCTGTTTGATTCGGATCCACGTCTCAACCCTCTGGCGCGGCTGGTTACCCGGGTGGAGGAGATCACGCCCGGGGTGGAGTCGTTGGCCGGCGGAGCGGGCTCGGAGCGGGGCACCGGCGGGATGTTCACCAAGATCCAGGCGGCCAAGATTGCGGTTTCATCCGGGGTGGGGATGGTGATCGCCAACAACCGCGAGCGGGATGTGCTCCGGCGGGTTTGCCAGGGAGAGGAGCTTGGGACCTTTTTTGTACCCCGTTCCGACCGGCTTGGCAGCCGTAAACGGTGGATCGCCTTCAACATGACGCCTGCCGGGAGTATCGTCGTGGATCAGGGGGCCCGGAGGGCCATCGTGAATGAGGGAAGGAGCCTCTTACCCACCGGGGTGATGGGGGTGAAGGGCGATTTCGAGATCGGGGACGCGGTTTGCCTGGAGGGGCCGGATCACCATGAATTTGGGCGGGGGCTCGCCAACTTCTCGGCCCGAGAAGTTGAAAAGATCATGGGACGGAAGACCCGGGAGATCGAGAAGATCCTCGGGCACTGCGATTATGACGAGGTGGTCCACCGGGACAACCTGGTCTGCCTTGGGTGAAGATGCGCGGAGAGAGAACATGGCCGCGGGAGGAGAGAGTATGGCGAAAAGTAGTGTACGGGAAGAACAGCCGGCCGGAGAAGATTTACGGCAGGAGATCGAGAAGATCGCCATGGCCGCCAGGGAGGCCAGCCACCGCCTGGCGGGGCTTGATTCTGAGACCAAGAATGCCCTGCTCGAGGAGATGGCCAAAGGACTTGAGGAAGGCCGGGAGGAGGTCCTCGCCGCCAACCGGGCCGATGTGGAAGAGGCGAAAAGATCGGGAATCGGCGGGGCTTTGCTGGATCGCCTGACCCTCAACGAGAGCCGGGTCAGGGACATGGTGAGTGGCTTGCGGGAGGTCAAGGCATTACCAGATCCCGTCGGAGAGATCGAAGGGATGCAGCGGAGGCCGAACGGCCTCATGGTGGGGCGGATGCGCGTCCCCCTGGGGGTGATCGGGATGGTCTTTGAGGCCCGTCCCAACGTCACGGTGGATGCCGCCGCCCTGTGCCTGAAATCCGGCAATGCGGTGATTCTGCGCGGCGGTTCGGAGGCGCGCCGCTCCAATGCCATTCTGGCCACGATTCTACAGCGCGCTTTGCGGAAATTCGACCTGCCCGGGGCGGCCGTCACGTTGATCCCCACCACGGATCGGGCGGCGGTGACCCTCCTGGCCAGGCAGGACAAGTATGTGGACGTGCTCATCGCCCGCGGCGGGGAAGGACTCATCCACACCCTGGAACAGGAGGCCACGGTGCCGCTCTTCAAGCACGGCAAGGGTGTTTGTCATACTTTTGTGGACGCTCGGGCGGATCTGGGGAAGGCCGGGGAGATCGTCTTCAATGCCAAGGTGCACCGGCCGGGGGTCTGTAACGCCATGGAAACCCTGCTGGTGCATGAGCAGATCGCCGGCGTTTTCTTGCCGGGGATCTCCGCCAGGCTTCAGAAGGCCGGGGTTGAGCTGCGGGGATGCGAAAAGGCTCGGGCCATTGTTCCCGGGATGTTGCCGGCCACGGAAGAGGATTGGGCGGCCGAATACCTGTCCCTGATCCTGGCGGTCCGGGTGGTGCCGGATCTGAACGCCGCCATCGCCCACATCAGGCGGTATGGCAGCCTCCATACGGAGGCCATCGTCACGGAGGACTACTCGATCGCCATGCGTTTTTTGCGGGAGGTGGATGCCTCCGCCGTCCTGGTCAACGCCTCCACCCGGTTTAACGACGGGGGGCAGCTCGGGCTGGGAGCGGAGATCGGCATCAGCACCCAGAAGCTCCACGCCCGGGGGCCGCTGGGATTGCGCGAACTGACCAGCACCAAGTTTGTGGGGCTGGGCAATGGGCAAATCCGGAGCTGATGCCTTGAAAAAGAAGGATTTTGCAATTCAATGCTGAAAATATAACTTGTTATGGAGAAGACGCCAAAAGGTTTCAAAGTAGGGATCATGGGGGGAACCTTTGATCCGGTTCATTACGGGCACCTGGTGACGGCCGAAGCCGCCCGGGCGGAATACAACTTGCAGCAGGTAATCTTCGTACCCACCGGCCGGCCGCCCCATAAAGAGAAGATCGAGATCTCCAACGCGGAAGATCGGCTCCTGATGACGACATTGGCGACGCTCACCAATCCTTATTTTGACGTCTCAAGGGCGGATATCGACCGGCCGGGCCTGACCTACACCATCGACACCATCGAGGATCTCCGGCGGGTTTACGGGCCGGATGCTACATTGTACTTTATCACCGGCGCGGATGCGCTTCTGGAGATTCTTACCTGGAAGGACGCGGCCAGGCTGGTGGATATGTGCCAGTTTATCGCGGCGTCACGGCCGGGCTACTCGCTGAGCCTTTTGGAGAAGGCGCTGGGCAGATTTTTCACCGAGAAGAGGCAGGCCTTTCACCTGCTGGAGGTGCCGGCCCTGGCGATCTCCTCCACGGATATCCGGGAGAGAGTGCGTTCGGGGAGGCCCATTCAGTACCTGTTGCCGGAGACGGTGGCTTACTACATAATCAAGAACCGCCTTTATACCCGGAGATCCGCGTAGATGCAGATGCGCATAAAAGAGGAAGTGGTTGCATAGTATAGTAGAGTAAGCCAAACGGTTTCATAGGTTCTTGAACGGTTTGCTTTCCGTGGTTTTCCAGCTGGTTTTCGAGGTTGCGCAAAAGAGTTCTGCCTTCTTATGAAAACTTGGGCCGCAGGTGAAACCAAGGTGTGAAAGAACCTTGGTTTTTTTGATTTAGAAGCGACAACCGGATGGAAAGTGAGGTGTAAAGATGTCCAAGACGCTTTATGTGGGAAACCTGCCGTGGTCGATCTCCGAGGAAGAGCTTTCGGCGGCTTTTGCGGCGCATGTTAACGTAAAGAGCAGCCGGATTATCACCGATCGCGAGACAGGACGTTCCAGGGGCTTCGGTTTTGTGGAAGTCGAAGACGAAGACGTGGAACGAGTGGTGGAAGCGATGAACGGCGCCGAAATCGGCGGGCGGGAGATCGTGGTCAATGAAGCCAGGCCAAGGCAGCCGCGGCTCTAAGCCAGGCAATTCAGGCGGCCATGGTCGACAGCAGGGAACTTCCCTGCTTCCTTTTTTGCGGGGGTGTGCGGGTTGGGAGAAGACGAACTGATTGAAAAAGTGAAAGGGGTCCTCTCGCCGGAACGTCTGGCGCACACCCTGGGGGTGGTCCAGACGGCGAGGAAACTTTCGGCCAGATACGGATCCGACCCGGAAAAAGCCGTGACCGCCGCTCTATTACATGATATCGCCCGGGAGCATGACCGGAATACCCTCTTGCAAATGGTGAGAAATTTTGGTATAATAATTGATGAAGTTTCGGCGGCACAGACGGAACTTCTTCACCAGTTGGTGGGTGCTGAGCTGGCCGGGCGCGACTTTGGCATTACGGATCCCGCGATCTTAAACGCAATTCGCGTCCACACCACGGGTTCGGTTCAGATGTCATTGTTGGACAAGATCATCTACCTGGCGGATTTTATTGAGCCCGGCCGGGATTTTCCCGGAGTGGAATCGATCCGGCAAAAAGCCTGGGAAAATCTTGATGAAGGGTTATTCGCCGCCACCGTGAATACATTGAAGCATCTCCTGGAGAAAGGAAGGCTCATCCACGCCTCGACCGTAGCCCTGTACAACGAACTTCAACTCAGCAAATCGTGCCAGGAATGATAACTACGCAACCCAGTGAGGTGATACCGTGGGCAAGCATGTGAAACGGAGAAATGACGAGTTGCCCCGGAAAGACGGTGGATCTATCCAAAAAGATGCGGTCGGAGTAGCAGGGGATGGCGATCCGGCCAACCTGTTTCCCGTGGAAAAGGCGTTACGCGCGCCGATCTCACCGCGTGGCAGCTTCGGGCGGGTCTTTTTCTATCTGGGGATCGTCCTGCTTTTGGCGGCGGTGGCTCTCCTGGTGGCGGTCTACACCTTTTTTGCGGGGTCAACGGATCCCTTTTCCCAAACAGGGTTGGGGAACCTGGACCGGCCGGTCAATATCCTGGTGATGGGCGCCGATTCCAGGATGGGAGGCTCCTCCCGGTCCGACACCATGATCCTGGTCAGCCTGAATCCCAACCAGAGGGCGATCAACGTCCTGTCGATTCCCCGCGATACCCGGGTGCAAATCCCCGGCTTTAAGGGCTGGTACAAGATCAATTCGGCCTTTGCATACGGGGGGCCGAAGCTGGCGGCAAGAACGGTCGGGGATCTTATGGGGCTGCGGGTGAACCATTATGTGCTCATAGATTTTGATGGGTTTGCCAGGATGATCGATACCCTGGGCGGGGTGACGATCACGGTGGATAAACCGATGCACTATGATGATCAGGCTCAGGATCTGCACATTCACCTCCAAGAAGGCAAGCACCTCCTCAACGGCAAGGAGGCTCTCGGTTATGTGCGGTTCAGAGGAGACGGGTTGGGCGACATCTCGCTGGTGGATCCTGCCCGCCAGGTCTTTGACGGCAGGGTGGAACGACAACAGCGGTTTATCCAGGCGGTAAGCCGCCAGGTTATGCAGCCGGGCACCATTGTGAAGATGCCGGCCCTTTTGCTGCAACTGGATCAGGCGGTAAAGTCGGACATGTCCAGGAGGAAGATGCTGCAGTATGGGCTGTTTGCCAGGAGGATGGGGCCGGCGGGGATTCAGTCCGCGGTGATTCCCGGGGTCGGCGAGGAGATCGGCGGGGTTAGCTACTGGGTGCCGGATCTTGAAGCGGTTCATCGCATTTCGGTTGAACTGCGTTCGAAGACGGGTGACAGGTTGAGGGCCGTGCCATATAGCCGTTCCGGCGTTTGAGACAAGGGGGCGAGACTGGGGTTGCCGAATGTGCAAGGGGAGCAGGCCGCCTGGATGGCGGTGGAGGCTGCGGAATCAAAGAAGGCCTTGGATGTGGTTACTCTGGACATGCACCAGATCACGTTGTTCACGGATTACTTTGTGATCGGGAGCGGGACGTCCACGGTCCACGTCAAGGCGATTGCCGAGGCCGTGGAGGAGAAGTTGTCCGGGGCCGGCGTCCGGCTTTTGCACCGGGAAGGTGTCAACGGCGGCCGGTGGGTGCTGCTGGATTACGGGGATGTGGTGGTGCACATTTTTCACCAGGACGAGCGGGAGTATTACGACCTGGAACGATTCTGGCGCGGGGCGCCCCGGGTGAATTTTGATCGCCTCAGGGAAAGAAGTGGTACTTGACATCCCGGCGATCTTCCTTTATAATTTACACCGTAGCCTTGATAGAGATTCGATGACGAGGAGCAGTAGGGACCGGGCGGCCAAGAGAACCGGCGGTTGGTGCGAGCCGGTGCCGGTAAGGAACCGAAACTCACCTCCGAGAACCGCGGGTGAACCTCTGGATGTGGAGAAAGGCGGTGCCAAGAAACGAGGGATGCGAGGCCGCAGGGAGCGAGGCGACGGAGGCGTACTGGTGGTACGCCGAGGAGCCGAGACGACCGAGCACGACGCAGGCCGACGTTTATTGGCGACGCGACTTAGCTCGCGGCGGTGGCGACCGTTATAGCTTAATAAGTGGGTAACGTGGGGCTGTAGCTCAGCTGGGAGAGCGCTTGAATGGCATTCAAGAGGTCGACGGTTCGATCCCGTTCAGCTCCACCATCTTTACCAAATCTGGGTGGTACCACGGGAGCTTGGCCTCTCGTCCCTTGCGGACGAGGGGTTTTTTGATCATGGCGAAAGGGGTAGTGCCGGTGCAGGAGAAATACCAGTTTTCAGCTGTCGAAGAGAAGTGGCAAAAAAAGTGGGAAGAGGAGAAGCCTTACGAGGCCAGGAGCAACCAGGGCCAAAAGTATTACTGTCTGGAGATGTTCCCTTACCCCTCGGGCAGGCTCCACATGGGCCATGTGCGCAACTACTCCATCGGGGATGTTGTCGCGCGGTTTCACCGGATGCAGGGCGACAACGTCATCCACCCCATGGGGTGGGATGCCTTCGGCCTGCCGGCGGAAAACGCGGCGATCAAGCACGGGATTCACCCGGCGGAGTGGACCTGGCAGAATATCGATCACATGCGCGCGCAAATGAAGCGGCTGGGGCTAAGTTACGACTGGTCGCGGGAGGTAGCTTCCTGCGCGCCGGAGTATTATCGCTGGACTCAGTGGTTCTTCCTCCAGTTGTATAAGAAGGGCCTGGCCTACAAGAAGAAGGCGGCGGTGAACTGGTGCCCCTCCTGTGCGACGGTGCTGGCCAACGAGCAGGTGGTGGACGGGCGCTGCGAGCGGTGCGACACGGAGGTGACCAGAACCGATCTGGAACAGTGGTTCTTCAAGATCACCGATTATGCCGACAAGCTTCTGGCCAACCTGGAGAAGCTCACCGGCTGGCCCGACAAGGTCAAGATCATGCAGGAGAACTGGATCGGGCGCAGTGAGGGCGTGGAAGCCTTCTTCAAGACGGAAAACGGCCTCCCCCTGCCGGTCTTCACCACCCGCCCGGATACCATCTACGGGGTGACCTATATGGTAGTGGCGCCGGAACACCCGGTAGTGGACGAGTTGATCAAGGGGACGCCCAACGAAGCCGTGGTGCGGCGGTTTATCGCCGAGGTCCGGGCGCAGGACGATATTACCCGGACCTCCACCGAAACGGAGAAGAAGGGCATCTTCAGCGGCGCTTACGCCATAAATCCGGTAAACGGGGCAAAGATACCGATCTGGCTGGCCAATTACGTGCTGGCCAGCTACGGCACCGGCGCGGTGATGGGGGTGCCGGCGCATGATCAGCGGGACTTTGAGTTTGCCAGGAAATACGGCCTGCCGGTGGTGGTGGTCATCCAGCCGCTGGATCGGGAACTGGACGCCGCGGCCATGCGCGAAGCCTATGTGGACGAAGGAAGATTGGTTCGTTCCGGGCGGTTTGACGGGATGGAGAACCTGGCGGCCATCCGGGAGATTGGCCGGTACATGGAGGAGAAGGGCGTCGGCAAGCGTACGGTGAACTACCGGCTGCGGGACTGGCTGGTCTCGCGGCAGCGGTACTGGGGCGCGCCGATTCCGATCGTCTATTGCCCGGAGTGCGGGACGGTGCCGGTGCCCGAGAAGGATCTGCCGGTGCTTCTTCCCAGGGATGTGGAGTTTACCCCGCACGGGGAGTCGCCGCTGGCCAAGAGCGAGAGCTTCGTCAACACCACCTGCCCGCATTGCGGCGGCCCGGCCAGGCGGGAGACGGACACCATGGACACCTTTGTCTGTTCGTCCTGGTACTTTGCCCGGTATACCGACGCCAGCAACCGGGATCTGCCGTTTGCGAAGGCGGAGGCCGACTACTGGCTGCCGGTGGATCAATATATCGGGGGGGTGGAACACGCCATCCTGCACCTGATGTACGCCCGGTTCTTCACCATGGTGATGCACGACCTGGGGCTCCTGGAGACGGAAGAGCCTTTCACCAACCTGCTTACGCAGGGCATGGTGCTCATGGAGGGCTCCAAGATGTCCAAATCCAGGGGGAATATCGTGGACCCGGACGAGATCGTGAATACCTACGGCGCGGATACGGCCAGGCTCTTCATCCTCTTTGCCGCTCCGCCCGAGCGCGATCTGGAGTGGAGCGAGCAGGGGGTCGAGGGCTCTTACCGGTTTCTGAGCCGGGTCTGGCGGCTGGTGGCGGATCTGGAGCCGCGGATCGGGACTGCGCCGGATGACAGCCGTTCCGGCAAAGTAGCCCAGGCTGGCACTGGAGGCGACCTGCCGCGATCGGCCAGGGATCTGCGCCGCCAGACGCACCTGACCATCAAGAAGGTCAGCGAGGACATCAGCCAGCGGTTCAACTTCAATACGGCCATCAGCTCCATCATGGAGCTGGTGAATGCGGCTTACCTCTACAAGGACCGGGTGCCGGTGGAGGAACAGGTTCCCGGGGTGCTGAGGGAGCTGGTGGAGACGCTTCTGCTCCTTCTGGCGCCCTTTGCCCCGCACCTCACCGAGGAGTTGTGGCATGAACTGGGCAATGCGCGGAGCATTCACGGCATGCCGTGGCCCAGGTACGATCCCGCGGCGCTGGCGGCGGAAGAGGTGACCATCGTGGTCCAGGTGAACGGCAAGGTCCGGGATCGCCTGACTGTTCCAATAGAAATCGATCCGGAGGAGCTCAAGGAGATGGCCCTCGGCATGGAGAAGGTCAGGGAGTTCATCGGCGGCAAGTCCGTCGGAAACGTGGTGGTGGTGCCGAAGAAACTGGTCAATATCGTGGCAAGATAAATTTGGCAAGATAATTTAGAACCTCTGGAGTTTCAGGATCCGGGAACTTTTGCAGAGGAATAACAAGGAGGATGCAAGATGGAGTTTTTTATCGATACCGCCAACCTGGACGAGATCCGCAAGGCGGCCGAACTGGGGGTTGTCAGCGGGGTGACCACGAACCCCTCGCTCATTGCTAAAGAAGGCCGTGATTTCCGCCAGACGGTGCTGGAGATCTGTGAGATCGTCGACGGGCCGATCAGCGCGGAAGTGATCAGCCCCGACGCGGACGGGATGGTTAAAGAAGCCGAAGAACTGGCGGGCTGGTCGCCGAATATCGTGATCAAGGTTCCCATTACGCTGGAAGGGCTCAAAGCCGTAAAAAGACTGTCGGAGAAGGGGATCAAGACCAATGTGACCCTGATCTTTTCGGCCAATCAGGCCTTGCTGGCCGCCCGCGCCGGCGCCACTTATGTGAGCCCGTTTGTGGGCAGGCTTGATGATGTAAGCCACGACGGGATGCAACTGGTGCGGGATATCGCGGAGATCTACGCGATCTACGGCATCGAAACCATGATCATCGCCGCCAGCATCCGCCATCCTCTTCACGTGATCGAGGCGGCCAAGGCGGGCGCGGATATTGCCACGATCCCCTACAAGGTCCTTGAGCAGATGGTGAAACATCCTCTGACCGATATCGGGATCGAGCGGTTCCTGGCCGACTGGGCCAAGGTGCCGAAGAAGAAGTAATCCGGCGCGCCGCGTACGGTGACCCGATGGTGAAGGGGAGGATGACCTTGCAGGCTTATGATCACCATGCCGTCGAGGCCAAATGGCGGGAGGTCTGGGAGAAGGAACGGCTCTGGGAATCGGACCTTCATGCCGCGCCACGCCCCTACTACAACCTGATGATGTTTCCGTATCCTTCGGCGGAGGGGCTGCATGTGGGAAACGTATTTGCCTTCGCCGGGGCGGATATTCACGGCCGGTTCATGGCCATGCGGGGATACGACGTTTTTGAGCCCATGGGTTTTGACGCGTTCGGCATCCACAGCGAAAACTACGCCCTGAAGATCAACGAACATCCGGCGCGGCTGATCGCGCGCAACACCCGACGGTTCACGGAGCAGCTGCAGAGAATGGGCGGGCGGTTCGACTGGTCGCATGCCGTGTACACCACGGATCCCTCCTACTACAAATGGACGCAGTGGCTCTTTCTGCAGTTGTACAAGGGCGGCCTGGCCTACCAGGATCGCGCGCCGGTCAACTGGTGCCCCTCCTGCCAGACGGTTCTGGCCGACGAGCAGGTGGTGGACGGCAGGTGCGAACGTTGCGAAACCCTTGTAACACAACGGGAGCTTACGCAATGGTTCCTCCGCATCACCCGGTATGCCGGGCAATTGCTTGATCAACTGGATAACCTGGACTGGTCCGAGGTCGTCAAGACCGCCCAGCGCAACTGGATAGGCCGGAGCGCCGGGGTGGAGATCCGTTTTCCGGTGGAAGGGCTTGAGGGTGAAACGATTGACTGCTTCACCACGCGGCCGGATACCCTCTTCGGGGTGACCTGCCTGGCGCTGGCGCCGGAGCACTCGATGGCGGCGCGTCTAACCGTCCCGGAACAGCGGTCAGAGGTGGAGGCTTATATCGCCCGGGCCGTTGGCAGGGCCGCGGTGGATCGTTTATCCGGCGAGCGCGAAAAAACGGGCGTCTTTACCGGCTCCCACGTCGTTAACCCGTTAAGTGGGGAACGCATCCCGGTCTGGGTTGCGGACTATGTGCTGGCGGGCTACGGCTCGGGCGCCGTGATGGGCGTCCCCGCTCACGACGAACGGGACTTCGCCTTTGCTCAGGCCATGGGCCTGCCGGTACGGGTTGTGGTGGCCCCGCCGGGCTGGAGCGGGAGCCGGGAAATGGCGGAGGTTTACACCGGGCAAGGGCGTTTGATCAATTCCGGCGATTTTTCCGGGCTGGATAGCACGAAAGCCTGGGGGCTCATCGCAGACCGGATCGAGGAGAAGGGGTTTGGGGAGCGCAAGGTCACCTATCGCCTGCGGGACTGGTTGATCTCCCGGCAGCGCTACTGGGGCCCGCCGATTCCCATCATCTATTGCGACACCTGCGGGACGGTGCCCGTGCCGGAAGAGGATCTGCCGGTGCTCTTGCCGGAGGTGGAGAACTTTAAGCCTCTGGGAACCGGGCAATCACCTTTGGCGGCGGCGTCGGAATGGTTGCGGGTCCCCTGCCCGCGGTGCGGCCGTGAGGCCCGTCGCGAGACCGATGTCTCGGACAACTTTTTGGACTCCGCCTGGTATTTTTTGCGTTATCCTTCCGCCCAAGACGCGGGCCGGGCCTGGGATCCCGAGCTCATCCGGAAGTGGTTACCGGTGGATTCCTACATCGGCGGCAAGGAACATGCGGTGCTGCACCTGATGTACACCCGGTTTATCGTTTTTGCGCTGCATGATCTGGGGTTGCTCTCCTTTGATACGCCGTTCCGCCGTTTTCGGGCTCATGGGGTCATCACCCGCGAGGGAGCCAAGATGAGCAAGTCCCGGGGCAACGTGGTCAACCCGGATGAGTATTTTGACCGTTACGGCGCCGACACGTTCCGTACCTACCTGATGTTCATGGGTTCGTACGAGGAGGGGGGCGACTTCTCCGACGCGGGTATTCGCGGCGTGCACCGGTTTTTGCAGCGGGTCTGGGCGCTGGTGCAACGGTATCGGGAGCAGCAGGGGATCCCACGGGAACTCCCGCCGGAGAACGCCCGGATCTTGCACCGGACCATGGAAAAGGTGACCCGGGACGTGGAAGGGTTGAAGTACAATACGGCCGTGGCGGCGCTGATGGAGTACCTCAACGAGCTTCAGGGCCGCGAACAGCACCATGAACCGCTCTACCGCCAGGAGGTCGAGACATTTTTGCTGCTTCTGGCCCCATTTGCTCCGTTTATTGCCGAGGAGCTCTGGGAGCAGGTCGGCGGACCATTTTCGGTCCACCGCCAGCGCTGGCCGGAATACAATCCGGAACTGGCGGCGGATATAGTGGTGGAGCTGGCGGTCCAGGTCAACGGGCGGTTGCGGGATGTGCTCCGGGTGGAACCGCAACTAAGCCAGGAGGCGGCAGTGGCGGCCGCGCTCGGGTCGCCGAAGGTGGCGGCGGCCGTCAAAGGCCGGCTGGTGAGCAAGATCTATTACCTGCCCGGGAAGCTCCTGAATATGGTGATCAAGTGATGCTACCCGATGCCGGGTCTCCCGGCGCCGGGTCTTTTCTTTTTTGGCGAAATCCAGCGAGATCAGAAGCAAGCGTGAGAAAAGATGGCCATTGTTGGGCGCGTAATTTTTACCATTAAGGTTTGCGTCCAGGGTGGTCCGCCGGGTAAGATTGGATCAACGGAGAAAGGAGAGAACCAGAAAGGGCTAAGGGATGGGAGGGGGATCTCTTGTTGGATTTCACCCACCAGGAACGTCAAGTCATGTGGGTATTGCTTTTGAGCGCCATCTTGGGCGCGGTGGTGCTGACCTGGCAGGAATTGGCCGGGGCCGCCCGCTGGGAGATGCTCTTGGAAGAGGAATATGCAACCGGGAATACCGGATCCCAATCCAGATTATCCGGGTCGCCGGTCTATCTATGGGCGGTGTTTTTGCCGCGTCTTCCCGAAACAATCCCCCCCGGAAAATGGCTGTTGATAGATCTCGACAGGGTGAAACCCGCTGGACCGGCGACACCGGTAAATCTCTCCGGCGATCTTTCGGAAAGCCATGACTTAACCGCAACCAGTGATGATCCGGCGTCAGACCAGCGTTCCAACCGTCATCCATCCGGCCGGACGGGCAAACCGCGCACCATTGATGCGCCCATTGACATCAACCGGGCTTCCGCGAGCCAGTTGCAGATACTGCCCGGCATCGGCCCGGTACTTGCCGAACGGATTATCCAGTTACGGCTCGAACGTGGGAGTTTCACCACGCCGGAAGAGCTTCTGGAGGTCAAAGGGATCGGTCCGAAAAAGTTTGAAAAGATCAAAGACCTGATCACCGTCGGGGGCTCATGAAGTTTTCGCCTTTATATCTGGTTTCCGGGGCGTACATTAGCGGGATTGTTATAGCAGCCCGGTTTCACCCTGCCCCGTGGGTTCCGGGTATTTTTACCGGGCTGGCGATCTTTCTGGCTCTCTTCCGGGCGCCAAACCTTTTCTTTCGCTCTGGCGAATCAAGTTTCGGAATGGTCTGGGACGGCCTTGCAACCGGGTTAGTCCAGCGTGCCCGCTCTTTGCGGGCAGTGGCCCTCCTGACGGTATTTTTTGGTCTGGGAGCCTTGTTTACTTCCTGTCGAATTCAGCCTCCGCCGGAACTCGAAAGGGTTCTGGGCGTCTTTTCCCCCGGCGTTCCCCGGGAGATTCTTGGAGTGGTGGTCCAGCCGCCGGAGGGGAATGGGGGGAAGCTGTATCTGGTAATTAAGGTGCTGAATGTGCAGAAGCCGGGTGGCACCGTCATTCTGGCCCCTGCCCGCCACCCTCCCAAAATGGGCCTGATCCGGTTGACAGTGCCCTCGTCCGGTTTCACGCGGCGCCGGGTTGACTATGGTGACCGGATCCGGTTTCGGGCGGTGTTGCGGCGGCCACCGGATGCTGAAAACCCTGGAGAACCCTCCTTGCGTCGATCTCTGGCCAGAGAAGGCATATACTCGGTGGCTTATCTCGATGATCCCGGCCAGTTGCAGGTGCTCGGCGACTTTACGCCCTCCTGGCTGATCCGCCTGGCGGTGCATTTAAAAAAACGAGTGGAAGGGGTCTTTGATCAGACCCTTCCGCCGGTGGCGGCGGGGGTGTTGAAAGCCCTGGTCTTTGGCGACCGGGAGGGGCTTCCTGAACGGCTCGCTGAGGACTTCAGGGATGCCGGGGTCGTTCACATCCTTTCGGTGTCGGGGTTGCACCTTGGTTTTGTGGCGATGCTTTTGATGGCGGCCGGCAAGATCTTACGTCTCAAGGGCCTTTTGGCGGTGCTGGCAGCTGCAACGGGGGTGGCTGGTTACGCCCTTCTTACTGGATGGCAGCCGCCGGCGGTGCGGGCGGCGATCATGTGGATGGCGGGAATCGGGGCGACGATCTCCGGCAGGGAACGAGCCGGCTTGCCGGCCTTGACGCTGGCTGCAGTCGGGATCCTTTTCGCCAACCCTTTGGCGCTCTTTGACGTGGGATTTCAGTTGAGTTTTGCGGCAACCTGGGGGATAGTGGCGCTGGCTCCCGGCCTTTGGAGATCCGGGCGGGACGGCGCTGCGGCGGGCGGGGGCGGGGGCGGATTCAACGGTTTTTCGGGGTTTCGCGAGCTGTCCCGGTGGTTCCTTCACGTTTTACGGGCCTCCATGGCGGTCTCGGCGGCGGCTCAGCTGGCGACATTACCACTGTCGGCTTTCTACTTCAACCGGTTTTCGGCGGTGGCCCTGCTGGCCAACCTCTTTTTGGCGCCGCTGTCCGGCGTGATAGTGCAGGTGGGCCTGGCGGCGGGCGTGGCGGGCTTGATCTGGCTTCCCCTGGCCGGATTATGGCAGGCGGCCAATGTGGTTTTCATCCTGGGTTTTGTCAAGCTGGCCGCTTTCTTCGGGAAGATGCCCGGCAGCGTCCTGGATGTCGCGACTCCGTCCGCCTGGCTTTGCATTTTCTATTATGCCGGGCTGGTCTATCTGGTTCGCAGCCTGCAGCCTGTAACAGCGCCCTGGCAGTCTCGGCGGATAAGACAGGGCGTTCTGCTGGCGACTCTTGGCCTGGCTGCGGTTGTCCCGTGGATGGGGGTCTGGCGGGTCGCCTCCCCCTGGTTGCGGGTGACCTTTCTCAATGTTGGCCAGGGCGATGCCATCCATCTTCAACTCCCCGGCGGATTTCAACTCATGGTGGACGGCGGCGGCCGGCCTGGGGCATCGGGCGCCGGCGGCGCCGACATCGGAGAGAGGACCGTTTTGCCCTATCTGCGCAGGCTTGGCGTTCGCCGTCTGGACATGATCTTCATAACGCACCGCCATGCGGATCACGTCCGGGGGTTGATCAGGGTGATGGAGGCCATGCCGGTAAAAGAACTGGTAGAAGGGGAAAGGGAACTGAAGTACCAGGGCGAGGATGATTCGGGGTATGAGCAACTATTGGCGGCGGCCAAAAAACGGGGAGTGCATATCCGCGCGGTAACGGCCGGGGGCACCTTCCTTTTCGGGAAGCGCAGCAGGTTGGAGATTCTATCTCCAGGGCCGACCGGGCAAGTATGGAATGCAGGTGAAAACGACCTTTCGCTGGTGATGAGGCTCTCATACCGGCGGTTTAGCCTGTTGTTGACCGGGGATCGGGAGCTGTCCAAAGGCTCTGTCCCGGGAAACCGCGCGGATCTCTCGGCCACCGTTCTAAAAGTGCCGCATCACGGCAGCCGGGAGGCTCTGGGCCGGGGGTTTTTAACGCGGATCCACCCCAAAGCGGCGGTGATCTCCGTGGGCCGCAACAATTACGGACATCCCGCGGAGGATACGATACGCCTCCTTGAAACAGAAAAGGTCCGGTTATACCGGACCGATCTGAACGGCGCCGTGGTCGTCGAGACCGACGGCCGACGTTACCGGATCAGGACGAGGCATGAGACGCCTGATTAGTCGGATGCACCGGATCCGGCCAGTCGATCCTGGCAGATTACTGTACGTAACGCATGATGTCCTGGAGGCTGATCTCCGGGTGCAATGCGGCGTTGAGGCCGCCCGCGATCACCCTTGACACATCGTCGACCAGAACATCGATCTCTTTGGGGGTGACGATCATGCTCCCCAGGAACGGCGTCAGGATTTCTTCCAGCATCTGCCGCTTTTGTTGAGGTTCCAGCTGCATCTTCTGGTTGGCGAAGCGCGGCGTTTTTGCGGTGGATTCATGGCCTGGAGTGGCCTGCGAGGCCGAAGCGGCCTTTGTGGCTAGAGTGGCCTGCGGAGTGACTGATGTAGCTGGAGCGGGCGCCGTTTCCCTGGCCAGGATCTCCATGGCGTCGTTGGCGATGGTTGTGGCGTGGATAACCGTGGGAACGCCGACCGCCAGAACCGGGATCCCGAGGGTCTCCGGAGTGATGCCCATCCGTTTATTGCCAATCCCGGAGCCAGGGCTGATGCCGGCGTCGGAGATCTGGATCGTGGCGCAAAGCCGTTCGCTGGCCCTGGAGGCCAGGGCGTCGATGGCGATCACCATGGCCGGCCGGATCTGCTGGACCACTCCCTTGATCACTTCGCCGGTCTCCATGCCGGTAATCCCCAGCACCCCGGGAGCGATGGCGCATACCGGGCGCAGTTCGCCCCTCAGTTCCGGGGGGGTCATCTCATAAAGGTGGCGGGTGATCAGGACCTGGTGAACAACTTTCGGGCCAAGCGCGTCCGGCGTGGCATTCCAGTTGCCCAGTCCGACGATCAGGACATTGGCCTGGGGTGGGATGCGGCCGAGGAACCGGCTGATCTCTCTGGCGAAGACTTCCGCGACCTCTTCGTGGATGTCACGGTTGTGCTGCCGGAGCTCAGCCGATTCGATGGTGGAATAGTGGCCCGGCATCTTCCCCAGCTCTCTTGCGGCCTGGGCGGAAAGAATGGACATTCTGGTGACCTTGGCGTGTTCGCTCTCTTCCACGTCAACCCTGGCCCCGGAGACTTCCCGGCCGGTCTGGGCGCGCATGACCTCCGTAGCCTCGATGGCCAGGTCGGTGCGCACGTTGTAGTACTCTTCCAGCGCATTTTCCGGGACATTCTGCTCCGCCTGAAGATGCTTGACCTTTTCCCAGAGATCTAAATAGTCGTTCATGGCAAACCTCCACAAAACCTTGACGTTGACGCTCTCCGGCTTAGGAATGCCCACTTGGAAGGGAAAATATCCGATTTGGGCGGGAAAAGGTCCGGAAAATTTGAGCGGCACATTGCGAGTACCTATTGCGAGTAAAAGTAGAGTTAAACTTTGCCAGTACCCATTGGCATGTCGCATATTAAAGAGTATAATACTTGTAAGATATTCCTTACAATCAAGGAGTGGATTTCATGGACTCGTTTATTGTTCGGCTCACAAGCAAGGGACAATTAACCTTGCCCATTGCAATAAGGCGAAAACTCGCCATGGGTGAGGGAACGAAGTTGTTTGTGGTCCTTGATGAGGATGAAATACGACTGAAGAAGATGGAGGGGGGGGGGATCCCCGTCTTTTCCAAAAAGAGCAGCTTTTTTGACTTGATCGGTTCTTTTGAGGGACCACGGGATCTGGCTGAAAAACATGACAGTTATTTGAGGGAGAAACCCTGATGAAATTTGTGTTTGTGGATACTTCCGGAATAGTAGCGGCCATGAATACAAAAGACGAGCATCATCAGGCGGCAACGAAAGTATTTGCCGCTTTGGTTCAAGAAAGATGTGCGCTTGTAATCACCAACTATGTTCGCGCAGAGACTCATGCTTTGTTGGTAGGAAGAGCTGGGCGTGACGTTGCTTTCAGGTTCCTGGAGGAAAAGTCTTGGAGTGTAAAATGGGTTGGGCCTGAAGACGAGGAACAAGCAATGGAAATCATGAGGCGTTATCAAGATAAAACATTTTCCCTGATTGATGCTACCAGCTTCGTGGTGATGAAACGCCTGGAGATCGACACGGCTATCGCCTTTGACCGGCACTTTCAACAATATGGGATAAAGGTTCTGGGCCCAGTTGACCTTGAATTTCATTAAAGACCAGAGTATCCTGGACAAAGGCATGCAAAAGATGTTGAAATCTCCCGGTTGGTGTGGTAAAATTAAATGGTATGCAAGGAGGTGAGAATGTTGCCGAACATCAAGTCCGCCATCAAGCGCGTGAAGACTTCCGAAGCCAGGCATGCGCAGAATATCTCCCAGAAGTCCGAGCTCAGGACCGCGATCAAAAAGGTCGAAAAGACAGCAGCGGGCAAGGGGGATCAGGTTAAAGAAACCGTTAAATCCGCTCTGCTAGAGGCAACCAGCCTTCTTGACAAGGCTGCCAGGAGAGGCAAGATCCATAAGAACAAGGCGGCCCGGAAGAAATCCCGTCTTACCAGAAAAGTGGCCAACCTTTAGAGTTTCGCATGATCACGCCGAAAGTTAGCTTGCATCGCGCCCGAAAGGGCGTTTATTTTTTGCCCCTGATCTTCCCCCTCACTTTTTCGCCCCGCAGAGTTCGAAGACCAGGCGTTGAATTTCGGCCGATGGGTCAGTGCTTTTGCCGGTTTTGACGGCGATGTCCGCTTCCAGGATCCTGGCCAGGGCGGACTCCAGTTCCTCTTCGGAAAAACTTCTCGCCTGCTGGCTGCTCTTCATGGCTACAAAGGGATGCACGCCCATGGCGGCGGCCAGATCCGCTCCGGCCAACCCCTGGCGGGAATAGGTCCGGGCCTGCAACAATTGACGGAAGTGCCGGGCCAGCATCACCAGCACATATACCGCCGTCTCGCCGCTTTCCAGGATATCCTTGAGCACCACCTGGGCCTGAGCCGGGTTCCGGCGGCCGATGGCGTCCCCCAGTTCAAAGATGGTGTGCAGGGAAGTGCGTCCGGACACCGCGGAGACATCCTCCGATCCCACCTTATTGGCGCCAGGCCCGGCGTGGGCGATGGCCTTGGACAGGTTGGCCTCCAGCTGGCGCAGGTCGTTTCCCGCATATTCGATCATCGCGGCGACGGCTTCCGGAGAGATCTCCACGCCGGAAGCGCCGGCGCGCTCCCTGATCCAGGCCGAAACGTCACCGGCGCGCAGTTTTTTGAATTCGACGCACCGCCCGGCCTCCGCCACGGCCTTGAAGAGCTTCCTGCGCTGATCCGCGGAGTCTGAAAGGAGAATGAGGTGGTTGGCGGGAGGCAGCTCGGAAAAAGAGGCGGCCAATTTCTCCTCGAAAGCCGCCGGGCTTTTGAAGGCATCCCGGAGCACCGCGACCTTCCCGCCGAACATCGGCATGGTAAAGAGGTATTCCGCAAGCGTGGAAAATTCCAGATTGCGGGCGTCAAAAACCGCGTAATTAAAGGCCCGCCACGCCGGTTCAATCAACTCATCCAGCATGGACTTCAAGACAAGTTCCTGAAGGTAGTCTTCGTCTCCGTAAAATAAGTAGACCGGGCGAATCTGCCGGGTTCTGAGGTCGTCAAGCGCCACCTGGTACGAACTGGCGGCGGCTCCTTTGGTCTGAGCCAAATTTTTCACCCCCGTTGCTTCCATTGAAATTATACAATAGCCAGGTCCCGGCCGCAAGAATGCCAGCTTATTTTGATGCGCGGCGGCATGCACTCCTCGGGAAATCTTGCGGGGCATAATCCAGGCTTCATCCGCATAAGGATGATCGTGGACGAGACATGGGGGGATGTGAATGCCTGGCAACCGGCGACGGCACAGGACAGGACCGCACAAGCGGCATTTTAATCTCCAACTGCCAAGCCGAAAGGATTGGCAGCGCTCCTGGCGCAACTTACGGGCGGCCCGCCACAACCTGATCCGCCTGCTGGCACGTTCCAAAAGACCCATGGCAACCGGGTTGGGACAGGAGTCAGGACCGGCGCCGGGACAGGGGTCAAGACAGGGCGTGGACAAGTACTCCGGCAGGGAGCCGATTTCTTTGGCCAGCGCCCCGGGAAGGCAAATTGCCAGGGGGCGGATCCCTCGCGCGGTTTGGCGCAACCTGGTATTTGTCTACCTTTTTGTTTTTCTGGCGGCGGTGGGTTTCGCCATGGGAAGGCTGGCGCCGCAACTGCTGGTCAATAGCCCGTCGCGGTTTGGGGTAAGCCTCCTCCGTTTTCTGGACTGGGGAACGGGCGCGGTGGTGCCGTTGGCCACCACCTTCTTCGACGGCCAGGGTAACGCGGCAAAGGAGATCCTGGAAACCGCCATACCGGCAATGGCTGTCGTAAGCAGCCAGGGAAAGGTCAGCCCGCCTTCCCTGCAGGTGGTGGCCAGGGATCTGATTCGCTCGGTGACCAGCTACGATTTGGGAGATCCCAGATCGTTCTTTGTTTCGGGTTTATCTTCCGTCGGTTCCGCGGGTTCCCAGGGGCTGCCGGCCAGAGGGGGGCCGGGCCGGGGGGGGCCGCAACTGCCGGGAGGAGGAATGGAAATGGGACCGGGGAGAAAGGAAGGGGAACCGGAGGAAGGAGGACCGCCTCTGACGCCTGAAATTTCGGATACAGCGAGATCCGGCGCCTCCGGCGCTGGTTGGCAGGAAGCCAGGCCGGGGCCGGTCCGGGAGACCGCGCCAGTCCAGATCAACCCATCGGCGTTGTGGGCGAAGGCTGCCCCTTCCGAGGTGGCCGCGCTCTTCAAGGAGGAAACGGTTCTGGTCAGGAAACTCGCCGGGGTTCGCTGGGGGAACCACCCGCTGGTGGCCCTCTACCACTCCCACAGCTCGGAGACCTATCATGGGCGCAATGCCCATCCGATGGGGAAGAAGGATGATCGGCTGGACTACGCCTGGGGGCAGACCACCGGGGTTATCTCCGCAGGGGATGAACTGGCGTATATTCTGACCTCCAAATACAAGGTGCCGGTGATCCACTCGCGGAATATCCATGATTTCCCGCTGATCCGGGAGGCTTACTCCAACTCGCTGGCGACCGTCACCAAGATCCTGCAGCAGTACCCGTCGGTGGTCGCGCTCTTTGATCTGCACCGGGACGGGCTGCTCATTGCGCCGGACTCCGAGATTGCCGCAACCATCGGGGGGCTTACGGTGGCCAGGGTCAAGATCGTGGTGGGCAAGGGACGGCCCGAATTTCCCAATGCGCACTGGCAGAAGAACATGGCGTTTGCGGAGCAGATTCAGGCGGCCATGGAGAAGAGATATCCGGGGCTTTCCCGGGGGATCCAGGTGCGCGAGTGGCCTTTTAACCAGCAGGTGCAGGAGAGGGCCTTGCTCTTTGAAATCGGGGATCATTTCAACAGCAAGGAAGAGGCATTGCGCAGCGCGGTTCTGGTGGCGGATGTTTTAGCCGAGGTTCTGGCGGATGTGGTGCAAAAGCAGACTCCGCCCATGCTCAGGCATACCTGATGTATCTTTTCTCCCGATCGTGGAAAACTATCCATGGGAGGAAAAATCTTGCGCGACAAGAATTCTCTTCTTCTGAAGAAATTGTTTAAAAGGAGACGCTCTCATGTCGCGCAAAAGTGTTGCTCTGGCTGCCGGTTTTCTGATGGTGGCCACGCTCTTGAGCCGGATTCTGGGGTTTGTCAGGGAGATGGCGGTCACCCAGGTCTTCGGCAGGACCGCCACCACGGATGCCTTTTTTGCCGCTTTTGCCATTCCCGATCTGATGTACAACCTGCTGGTGGGTGGGGCCCTCGGGGCGGCCTTCATACCTGTCTTCACGGAGTATCTGGCCAGGGATCAGGAAAAAGAGGCCTGGTACGTCGCCAGCAGTTTCCTGAACGTGATCGTCGCGTTGCTCTCGCTTTTCGCCGTCTTCGGGGCGATCTTCGCGCCGGCCCTGGCGCCCCTGGTGGCCTACGAATTTAAAGGGGAGCAGTACAATCTGCTGGTCTTTTTGATGCGGATCATGTTCCCGGCGGTCTTCTTCACGGCGCTGGCCGGCCTGGAGGTCGGCATCCTCAACTCCTATCAGAAGTTTCGGGCCGCGGCCATTGCGCCGTTGCTCTACAATATCGCCATCATCGCGGCGGCCTACCTTCTGGGCCGGCGGATGGGGATCACCGGGCTGGCAATCGGGGTCGTGGTGGGCGCCATCCTCAACTTCTCCACTCAGTTGCCGTTTGTGCTCCGCCAGAATGCCGGCTACCGCCTTTTTTTGTTTGACTTTCAGCACCCCGGCTTTCGCAAGATGGTTGCCCTGATGTTGCCCACGGTAATAGGGCTTTCGGTGGTCCAGGTCAACCTCCTGGTGAACCAGAACCTGGCTTCGGGGCTTGCCGCCGGGAGTATCACCGCCTTGCGGCTGGCAAACCGTCTGATGCAGCTGCCCCTGGCGATCTTCGCCATGGCGGTGGCCACCGCGATCTTCCCGACGGTGACCAGGCAGGTGGCCCTGGGCGAGATGCGGGCGTTCCGGGAGACCATGTCCCTGGGCCTGCGCAGCGTCTTTTTTGTCACCCTGCCGGCGGAGGCCGGGTTGATTGCCCTGGCGGCGCCGATTGTGCGGTTGCTCTTTGAACGGGGGGAATTTACCGCGGTGGACACCCTGGCCACGGCGTACGCCCTGATCTTTTACTCCCTGGGGCTCTTCGGGCAATCGGCCATCCAGGTGATCACCAGGTTTTATTACGCGTTGCAGGATACCAGGACCCCGGTGACGATCGCGCTTTTTTCGGCGCTTTTAAATATTGTGCTGAGCGTCGTGTTCTTGAACGCCACCAGTCTGCAGCATGGCGGGCTGGCCCTGGCTTACTCGGCGACCAGCGTTGCGAATATGCTGGCGCTCTTCTGGCCCCTCCGGAGGAGGCTCAATGGCATCGGCGGCCGCCGTCTGCTGATCTCCTTCACGAAGGCCGCGGCGGCATCGGTGGTGATGGCCGTGGCGGCGTGGTGGGCCGCCGAGTTCCTGGGCCAGCGCTTGGACCTTGGCAGCCTCGCGGGCCGCTCCGTTCAGGTCGGGGCGGGGATCCTCGCGGGGGTGATGGTTTATGTGCTGGCCGTGGTGGTGTTGCGCATGGAAGAGGTCAAGACGGTGCGCGACCTGCTCCTCCGCTGGCGCAGAGGAGTGCAAAGAACGGCTGATTGAAAAGCTCACCGTTTTTCAGCGGAAATAGGAGGTAAGCGCAATGTACTTCACCACTCACGCGCTGGTAGGCGCGGCGGCCGGTTCGACGATCAAAAACTGGTTTCTGGCCGTGATCGTCGGGCTGTTATCCCATATAGGGCTGGATATGGTTCCCCACCATGACTACCACCAGGTACGCTACGGGGTCGCCGACGTGCTTATCGGCTCCACGCTCCTTTTTGCGCTGGCCGACCGTAATCCCGGCTTTCCGGTCTTCCTGGCGGGCGTCGCCGGGGGAATCCCGGATCTGGAGCTGGTGATCGGCGAGGCGCGCGGGTTCTTCGGGAAAAAGTGGCGCAACATCTTCCCCTCTCACAGCGGCCTGGTCAGGCACCGGACCATCAGCACGCCGTTGGGTTTTGTCACCCAGGCGCTTTTTGCGCTGGCCGGCCTCCTCTTCCTAATTCGGTGAGGAAATGCTATAATGGTGGGCGAGGATGTAGAAAAGATGCAGCCTCAGACCCGATAGGGGACTGAAAGGAATAAATAAATGGAGAACATCCGGAATTTCTGCATCATCGCCCACATCGATCATGGCAAGTCCACGCTGGCCGACCGGCTCCTGGAATTTACCGGCGCCATCTCCGCGCGGGAGATGACCGAACAGGTCCTGGATCAGATGGACCTGGAGCGCGAGCGCGGGATCACCATCAAGGCTCAGGCCGTCCGGCTCTCCTACCGGAGCAAGGCCGGGGAGGAGTATGTTCTGAACCTGATCGATACTCCCGGCCATGTGGATTTCACCTACGAGGTTTCCCGGAGCCTGGCGGCCTGCGAGGGCGCACTTTTGGTCATCGACGCCTCGCAGGGGATCGAGGCGCAGACGCTGGCCAACCTTTATATGGCTCTGGAGCACGATCTCACCATCATTCCGGTGATCAACAAGATCGATCTCCCCAGCGCCGATCCGGACCGGGTGAAACGCGAACTGGAGGAGATCATCGGGATTGACAGCCGGGAGGCGATCCTGGCCAGCGCCAAGACCGGCGTGGGCACCGAGGAGCTCCTGGAGGCCATTGTGGCCAGGATCCCGCCCCCCAAGGGGGATCCGGTGGCGCCGCTCCGGGCGTTGATCTTTGATTCGTTATACGACTCCTACAAGGGAGTCATCGCCTATGTCCGGCTCATGGAAGGGTCGCTCAGGGTCGGCGGCAAGATCCTGATGATGTCCAACGGCCGGACGTTTGAGGTCACGGAGCTGGCGGTTTTCCGCCCCGTGCTGGAACCGGTGAACGAGCTTTCCGCCGGCGAGGTCGGCTGTATCATGGCCAGCATGAAGGACGTGAAGGACACCCGGGTGGGGGATACCGTCACCGATGCGGCCAGACCGGCGGCGGAGCCTCTGCCCGGCTACCGGAAGGCGACCCCGATGGTCTTTTGCGGGTTGTATCCGGTGGAGAACGAGGATTTTGGCCAGTTGCGGGATGCGCTGGAAAAGTTGCAGCTCAACGATGCGGCGTTGATCTACGAGGCGGAGACCTCCGCGGCGCTGGGATTTGGTTTTCGGTGCGGGTTTTTGGGGCTGTTGCACATGGAGATCATTCAGGAGCGCCTGGAACGGGAATACGGTTTGAACCTGATTACCACGGCTCCCAGCGTGAGTTACCACGTAACCAGGACCAACGGGGAGAAGCTGGTGGTGGACAACCCCTCCACCCTGCCGTCCCCGCAGGAGATCGAGGTTATTGAAGAGCCCTACGTGCGCGCCAAGGTGATCACGCCCAACGATTTTGTGGGGCCGGTGATGGAACTCTGTCAGGAGAAGCGGGGCGCCTTCATCAACATGGAGTACCTCAACGAAACGCGGGTGATGTTGAGCTACGACCTGCCGCTCAGCGAGATCCTGCTGGACTTCTTCGACAAGCTCAAATCCCGGACCAAGGGGTACGCTTCCCTGGATTATGAATATACCGGGCACAAACCGGGGGATCTGGTGAAACTGGACATGCTGCTCAGCGGAAAGGTGGTCGACGCGCTTTCCAGCATCGTGCACCGGGACAAGGCCCAATCCAGGGGCAGGCAAATGGCCGAAAAGCTCCGGGAGATCATCCCGCGGCAGCTCTTCGAGGTGCCCATCCAGGCGGCGATCGGCAACAAGGTCATCGCCAGGGAGACCATCAAGGCCATGCGCAAGGATGTCCTGGCCAAATGTTACGGCGGCGATATCACCCGCAAGCGCAAGCTTCTTGAGAAGCAAAAAGAGGGAAAGAAGAAGTCCAG
>JAMCQP010000023.1 GCA_023381695.1 Bacillota bacterium
GGTTGTCTTCCCTGTTCCACCTTTGCCGGCAACAGCAATGTGGTAGCTCACACCGCAATCCTCCCTTTTTCCTCGCCATAAATAGACGGAAACAGGCTCAGGTCCGTATGTGGCAGGAACAAGGCCGAGACAAACTCATCCATAAACAAATTGCCCGCGCTCAGTTCCACATAGGTCATCTTCTGGGCGATCTCCGCGATCTGGCGCCGGGCTTCCGCGGAGAGCAGGCTTAGCCGGGCTCCCTTCAAGGAACTGTTCCCGATATACCGGTATTTCTCCACGGGAACGTCGGGGAACAGGCCGATCCTGACGGCATCCGGGATGTTGATATAGTTTCCGAACCCGCCGGCGATGAGGATCCGGTCGATCATGTCCGGCTGCAGGCTCACCATGTCCAGAAGCACCCGGATTCCGGCGAAGACGGCCCCCTTGGCCCGGATCAGGTTTTTGATGTCCGCCTGGGTGATCACGATGTCCTTACCCTGGGCGGCATCCCTGGCCCAGACCAGAACATACTCCTTGCCGTCATCTCCTTCCCGGATCCTGGGCGTGTCCAGGCCGGTCACGAAGGTTCCGGCCCGGTCGATCACCCCGGATTCCCGCAGGGTGGCCAGCATGTCGATCAGCCCCGATCCGCAGATCCCTAGTGGCTTGCCCCCTCCGATGGTCTGGTAGGCCACCCGATCGTGCCCCAGGTCGACCTCGAGCCGCTCGATGGCCCCCTCCATGGCGCGCATCCCGAAACGGATTCCGGCGCCCTCAAAGGCCGGCCCGGCCGAGCAAGCACAACTGAGCAGCCACTCCTGGTTGCCCAGGACAATCTCGCCGTTGGTCCCCACGTCGATGAACAGGGTAATCTCCGGCGAATGTTGCATCCCCGTCACCAGTGCGCCGGAGACGATATCGCCGCCCACATAACTGCCCACGCCCGGCGTACCGTAGACCCAGGCCCTGGGGTGTACCTTGAGGCCGACCTCTTCCGCGCGCACCGGCGGCACAAGGCTGGCAGCCGGAATATAGGGCTCCCGCCGCAGATACATGCCCGTAACCTTGAGAAAGAGATGGGTCATGGTGGTATTTCCAGCATAAACTACGGTCCGGATGGCGTCGCTGGTAATGCCGGCCTGTTCCACAAGCTGGTCCGCCAGCCCGTTGATGGTCTGCACCACCGCTCTCTGCAGTTCATCCATTCCACCCGGATTCTCCTCGGTGTAGACGATTCGGGCGATCACGTCGTCGCCGTAGCGCGCCTGCTGGTTGTAGGTCCCCTTGACCCCCACGGTCTTGCCGCTCTGGAGATCGATCAGCTGCACCACCACCGTGGTGGTGCCGATATCGATCGCCAGCCCGTAAACCGGCACGGATTCGTGAAGGCCATAGATGTCCACCATCTCCAGCCCCCCCGGGGCTTCGGCCAGGGCCGCCTTGACCTGCCAGCTGTTCTCCCGGAGCACATCCGGCATGCGGCGCAAGACCGGCAGGTCCACATGCACCTTTTCCGTGATCCCCGCCTTTTCCAGGGCGGTCATCAGCCTGGATAGGTCGCTGGCATTCTCCACCAGGGATGGTTCCGGCAATTCCAGCGGCACCATCCGGAAGAGGGGACGAATCTCCGCCAGCAGATCTTCCCCCGTCTCGGAAAGCGTCCCCTTTTGCCCATCTTCGGCGGTAAGAACCTGGTGCTGGCTCAGCTGGGAAGAATGGGGAACCTCCACCACCAGATCGCCTTCTACCGTGGTCTGGCACGCCAGCGCATAGCCTTCGGCCAACTGGGCTGGAGTCAGATTGGCGGTCCGGTGGCGGTTAACCTCCCCCGAACGGACGATACAGAGGCACTTGCCGCAGGTGCCCTTGTCGCCGCAAACGCTTTTAATCTCCAGGCCCACTTCCCTGGCGGCCTGCCTGAGGATTGTTCCCTTCTGCACCCTGGCAACCTTCTCATCCGGTAGAAAACGCACTTCACAGGTGGACATGGTTTTGACCCCTCTCTGAACCTCATTGCCTCCAGATCCAACACTTACGCGGTCCAGCGCGCCTTCAGGAAGGACGGGATACCCGCCGATTCCCGCGGGCCCACCAGGATCTCCCACCCGGAGAGATCCGACAGTTTCCCGCTGAGGACCGCCACGTATCCCGGCAGGATAATCTTCTTGTGATTCACCTTGCCGGCAACGTCGAACTTCTGCATATGCTCGGCGATCTTGTCCGCGGTAAACTTGCCCGCCGCCCAGGCTGTCAGGACCGAGGTGCCGTCGGTCTCTACCACCAGTAGGTACGCCGGCGTCTTGCTGACCTCGATATCACCCACCACCGTAAAGTAGGTCAGCGAGAAGTTTGTGGTGATGAAGACGGGTGAATTCGGCTTGACCTCGCCGATCTCGTAGACCTTGGCCTCGACCTGGATCGGTTTCTGCGGGTCGGTGTAGATATTCTGCCGGAGAGTGATCAGGGGCAGAAGCTGCCAGGTTTCGATGCTCTTGAAGACGATGATGCTCGCGTATTTGGCGATATATACGCTGGCGTCGGCGGCGGCCTGAACCGGATCGTCCTCTTCGATGAAGGCCACCGTCGGGAAGCCCAGCGGGCGGAACTTCTTGCGAATCGCCATCCGGCGCATGTTGGTGAGATCCTCAAGGCATCCGCCGACCTCCCGGCAACCGGGATCAAGGATGATCTCCTTGTGGCCCGCCGCGGTAACTTTATCCGACAGGGCCGCCAGATCGTCCAGCCCTTTGGCGGAAAGCACCATGGGCAACCCATGCTTCTTGGCGATCTCCACCATGCCGTCCAGGTTTTCGGCATTGGCGCCGCACATCAGGGGTTTCCTGGCGGCGGCCGCCGCCACGGCCTTATCCATGGCCGCAACATCGGTGGTCATGATCATCAGGGGCATCTTGCTGGTTTCAGCCGCCACCTTGACGGCTGCCGCAAACTTCTCCGGATCCCGCGACAGGTTGTTCACCGCCACCAGGTTGGGCCGGAGCATCATGCCCACGCGCTCAAACTCCAGCTTGTTGAGCGCCTCGACCCTGGAACGGATCTCGTCCACGCTGGCCGTATCGGGCACCTGAATGGCAATCCCGGTTTCGTGGAAGAACGTCTTGTCGTGGCGGAAGAGCACCGTCTCATCGCCGACCACCAGCTGGCGATCCCCTTCTCCAATGGCCACCTTCCGGATCGGGGGGGCCGAAGCCGCTCCCAGAGCCGCCTTGGCCTCCTCGGTCACATCGGGGCACTGGTCCAGGGACCCCTTGTTGGCCGCCAGTTGCATGGCAAAAGCCAGGCAGGTCGGGGGACCGCACTTGCCACAGTTCTTCTTCGGCAGCAGCTTGTAGATCTCCAGTCCTGTTAAAGCCATCTCTTTTCCCCTCTCCTCGCGCCACAAGATCCTTGCTAACAAGGATCTTGTGGCATTTAAATTAATTCAAGCTGATTCCACCTCAATCAGCGCATCGATCTTACATAATCGGGTCCATGGCCAAAGCCGGGTGTCCCTTCTCCTCCAGGAACGGCAGGATCGCATCCGGGGTGGTCCCCACCTTCTCGTCGGCGATCATGTCAAAGAAGTTGGGGATCCCGAGTTCGTTGCCGCGTTCGACGATCGCCTCCTTGAGGAACTCCTTCAGGTCGCTGGGCAACCAGACCACCCGTTTCAGCCCTCCGTCGGCTTTGATAAATTTCTTACTCACGATATAGGTTTTCCCGATGCCCATGAAGCCCGGAGTCTGCAGACCGCCGCCCACCGTGCCGGCCAGGGTGGAGAACTTCATGCCGCATGGTGTTTCTCCGGCATACTCGCGGTTCACAATCATGATCCCGTTGGCCTCGGGCAGCACCGCCATGATTGCCTCGAAGCAGCCGCAGGAGGTCATGGGGTTTTCCATCATGGAGTACAGGTTGACCTTCTCCAGCGTGCCGCGGGAGTTGGTGTAGGTGAACTCGTTTACGCCCCGGTACTGTCCCTTGATGTCATCGAGGATCTCGCCCTTGGTAATCGGCTGGTTAGGGCCGGTGGGCGTGATCTCAAAGGCCGCCTTGGCGTCCAGCCAGCTCACCGCGCCGCACAGGCCAACCCGCTCCGGCGCCACGGTACAGACGTGGTTGGGCGCAAAGGACTGGCAGAGGGTGCAGGAGTAGAAGGTGTCCACCGCCTCGTCGGTGAGGGTGCGCAACCGGGCGTCCCGGGCGTTGTAACGTTCCCTTGCGACCTTGATCTTCTCCTTGACCAGCTCGGTATCGGTTACCAGGGTAACCGATACCTTGTCTACCACCGACATAAACTCCTGCTTGAACTTGGCGTAAAGGATATCCCCGAAGTGCTTGATCCGCAAGCCGGCCTTCTGGCCCTTCTTGCTGATCCGCACCCAGGCGATATCCCTTTGCGCCGTGTGCCAGGCGCCCTCGGCGTAGTTGAGGAAGTAATGGATCCGCCGCTCCAACACGGGCTCGAAGTCTTCCTGCATCTTACGGCCGGCCACATCCACCATAATCCCCAGCGGCAGGACGGATCCCTCTGGAACCGTATCCAGATCCGGGCCGATCACCTCGATCTTCCCGTCCTCCACCTCTTCCATGGGCTTGCTAACCACCAGCTCGAAGCACTGGGACCGGCCGCCGCCCATCTCCACGTAAGTGTCCGCCTTGCGGACCGCCTCGCCCTCGAAGGCCGGGCCAAAGGCCACCGGAATCGGCACCTCGGTGATCACGATCTTCAGGCCGCGCACCTCGCAGGATTTGGAGACGATCTTGTCATGCGGCACGTTGGAGACCACGTGCTCGTAGGTGCAGACGCCCGTCGGCAGGATCTGCGGGATATTGGTGTCCGCGATGGTCGGGAAACCATAGCTGATGGCCCCGGCCGCCGTGGCGTACCAGTTGTCGGTAACCTCGCCCAGCGCCATGACAAAGGCGAAGACGCGGTTCATGTTGTAGCGCAGGATCTTCTTGTAATCTCCGGGCTGCACACCGCCGAAGGACATCGCCGCGCGGGTGGCAAACCCGACGGAATAGATCTGGCTGTAGACCTCTTTGCCAAAGGGCACCAACCGGGTCTCCCAGCCGAGCTGCACACCCTCTTCGGCCAGCTGTTCCGCGAAGCTCTTGCCGCTGGTCTGGCCGGCCATGAAGATATACAGGCTCTTCTGCTGCATCTCCCGGGCCAATTTCACGGCAGTCTCGTTGTCCGGCGCGGCGCCGACCACCGCGGCGAAACCGGGAGCGCGGCCATCCACGAACTCGATGCCCCTCTCGCGCAGGATGACGTCCGTGGCCGCACCCAGCCAAATCCCTTCGGCCGGAGGAGGGCCAATCACATACCGCAGAGCCTCGTGAATCTCTTCGGCGAAGAGGGTCGCCATGCCAGCATCCAGGGTGGCGCCCAGGTAGGGCGTCCAGAGCCGGTCTTTGGGCACCGCGGGCAGTAACTCTTTTGCATGGGCCAGGACGGGTTCCATATCGGAAAGTTTCTGGACCTTGACGCCGGTCAACCCGTAGATGACCGGCAGATAATAACCGGTATTCGGGAATTCCACGGGCTCATTGGGCCCCTTGGCGTCCATAGCCTCCCGCAATTTGGCCTCAGCCCTGGCCACAATGGCATGAGCGCCGCGAATCGCTCCCGCAGCAATGATCTTAGACAACTAACTCCCTCCTCTTTTCCATGTCAAAGAGTTCACGCTCTTTGGCCACGTCAATACCAAGGGCTTTCCGCTTCTTGTGGAGGTGCTCGATGGTTTTGTCGACGATCTCCTGATAGTCATCCACAAACTCCACTTTACCGCCGACCTTCTTCTCCCAGCCCTCGGAGAGAATCCTGGTCACCTCCGCGCTGGCTTTGACCGGAGAACGGCCGCCCATCAGGACATAGCCGCCGCTGGCGGCCACGTAGGTGGCGATCTCTATGGCCTTTTCGGACATCCACTCCGGGGCGATGCCGACGGCAGGCACATCGCTGATATCGTCGCCCAGGCCGCCCTCTTTGACGATGGCGCTCAGAACGGTAAGAATCCTCGAATTGTCCACGCAGGAGCCCAGATGAAGAACCGGCGGCATGCCCACCGCCTCGCAAACCTCGCGCAGCCCGGCGCCGGCCTGCTCCATCATCTCGGGCACCATAAAGCCATGCTTGCCGGCGCCAATGGCGCTGCAACCGGTCATGACCACCAGTACGTTATTGGCAAGCAACTGCCGCATAATGGAAATCGTGCCCTCATCCTGGGTCACCCGGGGGTTGTTGCAGCCGACGATACCCGCCACCCCGAGGATCCGGCCCTGCATGATCGCGTCGTTGAGCGGCCGGAAAGAGGCCCGGTAACGGCCGCCAAGCATATATTCGATATACTCGTGGGAAAAGCCGGCCACCAGGTCGGAGGTGTAATCGGGAATGTGCACCTCCCCCCGGTTCTGGAAGTTATCGATGGCGACCTTGACGATCTCCTTGGCCATCTCGTAGGCATGGTGCTCGTCAAACTGCATATGCGTGGCGCCGGTGATCTTCGCCTTGGGCGAGGTGGTGATCAGCTTGGTGTGCTGGGTCTGAGCCACCTTCGCCAGGCCCTGGAAGATGCACTGCACATCCACCACCATGGCATCCACGGCGCCGGTAACGATCGCCAGCTCCTGGTGCAGGAAGTTTCCGGCCGAGGCCACGCCCTGACGCATCAAAACCTCGTTGGCCGTGCAGCAGATCCCCGCCAGGTTGATCCCCTTGGCGCCTTTGTTCTTCGCATACTCAACCAGTTCAGGATCCTGGGAAGCGGCCACGATCATCTCGGAGAGCGTCGGTTCGTGGCCGTGAACCACCACGTTTACCTCGTCCTTCTTTAAAACCCCCAGGTTGGCCTGAGCCGTCAGGGGCTTGGGAGCGCCAAAGAGGATGTCGGTGAGATCGGTGGCCAGCATGCTCCCGCCCCAGCCGCTGGCCAGAGAAGTGCGCAGCGCCTGATCCAGGATGTGTTCGGCGTCCTGATCCACCCCGATGCTGGTCCGGTGCAGGGATTCCACAACCTCCCGGTCCACGCCCCGGGGCGTGAGGCCAAACCGTCTCCACAGCTCCTGGCGCTTCTTGGGCGCCCGGGAGACATAGACAAGCTCCCCGGACTGCTGCCCGAAACTCATCAGGGCCTTGGTGCCCACATCCCTGGCAATATCTTCCTTGCTGCGCCCTTCCGTGGGAATGCCCATATCCCTGGCCACGGCTTTGAGCTTGGCCACATCCTTGATCTGATAGCTCCTGGCCTCGCCGTTGGCCACCGCGATCAGCGTCTGGGCCATATCGCGCCCGTGATCCGAGTGCGCTGAAGCCCCGGCGGCGACAATCCGCGCCAGGTTTCGAGCCGTAACGGTTTCCAGGGTGGCCCCGCAGATCCCCGTTTTTCCCGCCTCATCCTTTCCTACCAGGCGGCACGGCCCCATGCTGCAATTCTTGCAGCACGCTCCGTCTGCCCCGATTGGACAGGGCTTCATGTTGTCAACCCGGCTGAAAGCGGTTGAGATCCCCTTGGCCTCCGCTATCGACAGCATCTCCAGCGCGGCCGGGTCGATACTCTTCTTGTTGCCCATCCTTTTCCTTTCCCCCTTTTTCCCAGTAGTACTTTAGGCCCTACTTTAGACCGGCAAATACAAGCGTGGCGCCAAAAGGTAGATCCAGGTGGATCTTTGGCAAAAAAGCTCGCTTATCCCTGCTTGTGACAACCGTCACACATAAATAAAACCCTGTGCCCTTCCACAAGGTTTGCCAGAAAGTAACATTTGCAGGCCACAAGCCGTCTCCCTACTTACTTTTTGTCCACTGTCCCAACAGATGCACCTTATGACGCAGATTTCCTTGGCAGTTTTTGTATGC
>JAMCQP010000045.1 GCA_023381695.1 Bacillota bacterium
AAACTCCTCCTTGGCCCACGGCTTCTGGCTGTCATACCAGGTATACACCATATCCACCGGATGGTCATTGCTCAGATCCTTGCCGATGACCATGCCGCTGGTGCCGAAAGAAACGGATTTACCGGTGGCGGCATCCGCCATGGTACCATCATGACAACCCAGGCACAGGACAGAGTTGCGGACCTTCAGCGACTGTCCGCTGAAGGTTGGCGTTCCATAGTCTTTGGCCCACAGGATGCCGGTCACATCGTAAGTAACAGGCGCCGTGCCGACCACAGTCACACTGTTGTGGGGAACATGGCACGCCTTGCAGATCTGGTCTCCCTGCCCGGTGACGGCTGTAATCTGGGCCCGGTTCCGGAAATCATGCGCTGATCCGGCAATCTGGGCAAAGGCCGATCCGGTGAATGTTACGATGAGCAACCCGGCGACAGCCAGAACTCCGAATCTTCCCATCCTCCTTTTTCACCTCCCTCCTGCCTGTGCTTTTTGGCGTTCCACGCCGGTATTGCCCTCCTGGCTTAAATACCCGCGGGCTACCCAAGGCCGCTTAACCTCCAGTACAATCCTCTCACGGCAGAAGGATCGACCCTTGGAAAGCCCGCCGGGCAAGTAGAGTTATCATGATTTCTAAAATTTTAGTTTCCCATCAAAAACACCTGAACCCGATGATTCTCCGAATCCGCTATGTACAGCCGTTGCCGACCGTCCACCGCCATGCCCGCCGGTAGGAGAAATTTTCCATCCTCCACACCCGGCTCTCCAAGATAAAATTCCACCTTTCCACTCTGATCAAAGGCCTGGACATTCTGGAAGTAGGCATCCGACACAAAAATCCGCCCCAGGTTGTCAACCGTAATCCCTTTGGGTCTGGCCAGATCTCCCGCCGCATCCCCCAATTTGCCGAATTTGAAAAGAAACTTTCCATCCGCGTCAAAAACCTGCACCCGGAAGTTCAGGGTATCCGCGACATAAACCTTGCCCTGCTTGTCGACAGTTACATGGGTTGGAAAATTGAATTCTCCATCGCCACTCCCGCGTTTACCGAATGTTCCAACAAACTGGCCGTCCCGGTCAAACATTTGCACCCGATGGTTCTCGGTGTCCACCACATAGATCCGGCCAAGCTGGCTGTCCACCGCGATCCCGCTGGGCCGGAGGAATTCCCCCGGCTTGCCGGCCTCCTTATTCCTTTCGGTGCCCAGCCGCTTCAGGAGCTTTCCGTCAGCGTTATAAACGAAAACCTGGTTCCACAGGGGATCGGAGACATATACCTTACCAGTCGCGGCATCAATGGCAATCCCGGTCGGGCTGCGCAATGGCGTGGGCCGCTGCTGGCCAAAGGTCTTCACATATTTGCCGTCCGGCCCAAAGACAAAAACCATCCTCATGTTGGTGTCCGTTACGTAGAAGTTTCCGTTGGGCGCCACCGCGACTCCATGGGGCCGGTCCATCTTGGCCAGCGGATCCGGGCCGAGTAAGACGTTTCCAATGGCGGAGAACAAACCTTTCCTGGCCTCCTGGCCATAGGCGCTGAACAGGAACTTCATCTCCCTGGCGCCGGCTTTCTTGGAACCCGCATCCCCGGGCGCCGCTCCACTTTGTGCGCCCGTATCCGCCAGGACCACGCCAACGGGGAGCATTCCGGCAAGAAGAAGCGCCGCCAATATCACCACCATTGGCACTACTAAAACCCCGTGAAGACCGGGACGTGTCTCTTCCCCAGCCGGTCTGCCATCTCTTCCGACCGTTCTCACCATGAACTTACCCTCTTTCATATTTCTGCAACACTTTGTTTCCCCTGAGCCCATATTGTATCTCTTACCGTTTCATCCACCGCCCGGCTCATTATTTGCAAGAATATCCATAGAAGTTGCCAGGCAAGGTGTCACATATTGTGGCACTGCAGGCACAGGTTGCCCCGCGTCTGTTTCAGCAACGCCCTGTTGCCGTTTCCGTGCGGGTCGTGACAGTCCACGCACTTCAGCTTGTTTCGCACGTCCAGCCTCACCGTCAGGAAATGGTGCGGCGTCTTGTTGGCGTGGCAGCCCAGGCAGAGCCGGTTGCTCTCGTAAACCGTCAGGTGCTCGAAGTCCGAACTGTGCGGCGTATGACAGGTCAAGCAGGGGTTTTGCCTGTTGGCTCCTTCAATTTTTGGATCGCCATGGGCGATCTTCGTAATCGGTTCCTGCTTATCACCGTGGCAGACGTAACAGATCTCCCCCACTGGCGTTACCAGCAGGTCTCTAACCTCGGGCGCACCCTCCTGCCCGGTTTCCCCCGGCCCGGCGCCGGGAAGGTGCGGGTTATGGCAACTGTCGCACATGCCCTGCGCCACGGGCCAGTGCACGTACTTGCGATTGAACTCCCACGGGCTGGCCTGTTTGGAGGGAAGGGTGTTCTTCTTTCCCCCGTGGGGGTCGTGACAGGCCGTGCAGTTGTCCCGGACCGCCGCTTCGCCCACCGATTTAAGCTTTCCATGCTTTTTAATCTCGCCGTGACACTCCAGGCACAGGGCCGTCGAAGGTCTGGCCAACAGGGGCCTTGCGCCCGGGTTGTGCATATTGTGGCACCTGGTGCAACCAAGCTTTGCCGCCTGGTGCCTGGAACCGTTCCATTCCGTTTTACCCAGCAACAGCTTCTGTGGAAGCTGCTTTGCCTGGCCCTTTCCGGCGTCCCCGCCCGCAAAGTGGCATTTGCCGCATCGTTCCGGGCTATTTTGCGCGTCAATACGGGAGGCATGGCCCTTTACCGCCGGATGGCATTCCTCGCAGTTTACCGGTTTCCAGCCCTCCACCCCGCCGCTTCGACTATGCGGTAAGAAATCAGAACGGGAAACCACCGAACTGTGGCAGACCGCACATACCCCGCCGATTGCCGCATCAGCTACCCCAATGCCCCACTCGCCCGGCGGCGAGAAAAAGCTTCCCATCCATCCACCAAAAAGCAGCGCAGCGAGGAGAGCAACCATGACCGCCGGCATTTTCCGAACCGAATTCTTTTGAATCTCCATTCCTCTTATCTCATGTCGTTTGTGCCGCCTGTTTATAAACCGGCGCAGGAAAACCTCGAAATTCATTCCGGGGATGATAGCGCCGTAGCCTCTTTTCTGGTATAATAGTGGCAGAGACCGTTCTTTGAAAACTGGACATATGGGGTTGCAGCGAGTAGGTCGCTGCGTAAAATGTTCACCGAAAAGGTCTCGCGCCGGAGGCTTTTCGAGCGATAGCTCGCCTCCAAACGGCGAAACTTTAGGGCTCGGACGGAGCCTTCGGGGATGTGGGCACGTTGGTGTCTGCAAGTGAACCGAGAAGCCTCGGACTTCGGTCCGGGGAGTCGTCACTTGTCCGTATGACACGCCACACACAATTCCCCGGTATCCCAGGACAGGCGCAGATACTTCTTCAGAGCCGAATTGTGCGGGTTATGGCACGTGGTGCAGACAAGTTTGCCCTCTTTATCCAGCGGCAGGATATCGGTGGGAACCTTTACCTTCGCGCTGGGCTTGATGTCAATGGGGTGCGTGCTCCCGTCTTTATCAAAGAAGTGCTGGCCCTTGGTGGTCACCGTGCCGTCATGGCAACTGAAGCACAGGGAATCGGTCGCCGAGACCACCACGCCCTTCTCGGTCTTGGTGTTGGGAGCATAGGGCCATAACCGCGACCCACCCGCATCATGAGGCACATGGCAGGTCGAGCAGCCGCCCGGATGGCCGGTGGCTTTCTCCGGCTGCGTCTTGGCCGGCGAGGTGATACCCCCCGGAGTAGTACCCCCCGTAGTAGAGAGGGGCGCGCTGCTGCCGCCTTTGGTGCTCGAGGAACTGCCCGAACCGGTGCTTGAGCCGGCCGCCAAGGTCCCCGCGCCGAGCAGCGTCATGATCATCACCGTCATGATCAGTCCCGCCACTAACCGCTTTCCAAACATCGCTTTCTCCTCCCTGTTCTTTCTATCTATTTCACCGTAAATACCTGGATCTGATCATTACCCCGATCCGCCACGTAGACCCGCCCCTGGCGATCCACCGAAACGCTGAAGGGCTGCGCGAAGAGCGGTGTCTCACTTTCCCCTCCGATCTTTCCCAGGTAGTTACCGTCCCGATCCAGGATCTGCACCAGGTTTAAAAGAGCGTCGCTCACGTAAACCCGGTCCTTTCCGTCGATGGCAATCCCCTTGGGCCGCGCAAAGGTCCCCTCGGTGTCGCCCTGTTCCCCGAAGTTGTACTCAAACCCGCCCCTGGGGTTGAAGACCTCAATCCGGAAGTTCATGGTGTTCACCACATACACATAACCTTCACTGTCAAAAGCGATCCCCAGCGGGAACTGCAACTGGCCTTCGCCCGTCCCCCGGCCCCCGAAGGTAAACTGCAGCTTGCCCTCCAGGTCATAGACCGCCACGCGGTGATTATCCACATCCACCACGTACAGCAGGTTATCCTTGCTGACAGCCAGGCTGATCGGCCGCAGAAACTGCTCCGGCCCGCTGCCTTTCTTTCCGAAAGCAAAGAGGAACTGGCCCTCCGGGTCAAAAGCCTCGATCCGCTGGTTGCCCGTATCCGCCACATAGATCCGGTTCTGGCGGTCCACCGCCACGGCCATGGGCTCTTTGAACTGGCCGTCCCGGCGCCCCTTCTTGCCGAAGCTCTTGCTGAAATTTCCCTGTTTGTCCAGGATCACGATTCGATCCTCATTGGTGTCCACCACGATGATCCGTCCCTGGGAGTTCACCACGGCCCCACCTGGACGCGAGAGAGTTTTTCCCTCTTCCGCCGCTTTGAACGTCCCCGCGGGAGTGGCCACCAGGTTTTGTTCTTCGGATTCAGCCAGGGCGGCAAAAGGCCAGAGCATCAAAAACCCTAAAAGGAGGCCGGATAAACCCGGCCAGTATTTTGGCACTATTTTGCTTCTTCCAGGCTTGTTAAACATTTCACTATCCCCCGGCAAAAAAGCCACCGGGACGGAAAAATCAGGTCCCACATCTTCCGCTCCGGTGACTTTAGCTGCGACTGGGAATGATCTATCCACTTTTGACGATAAAATCCCTTGTTCTTTTCAAGGTAGTATATTCTTCCTGTGCTCCCATTTTCCTTCTAAAAAGCAAGGAAAATGCAAGGAAAAAGCAAGCCAAAAAATCGCCGGCGGTTTATCCGTCGGCTTCGTCGATATTGGGTTCCACGATACCGTGTTCCCCCACGCTGTATCCCGAGGTGGTGTGTTCAACAACCTCCGGCTCCCCGGGAGGTTCGCCGTTTTGCTGTTTGCTCAACCCCCGGGTGTAGAAAGCCAGGCTCTGCAGTTCCAGGGTCAGATCCGCATTATGCAGCCGGACATCCGGCGGGACCTGCAGCCGCGCCGGGGCGAAATTCAACAGGGCTTTTATGCCGCTCTTCACGCAGATGCTGGCAACCTCCTGCGCCGCATGCGCTGGAACGGCGATGATCATGATCTGGATCCCCAGTTCCGTGATCTTTTCCTGCATGGAATTTACCGGGTAAACCTGCGCTCCGTCAATGCGCAGGCCAATTTTATGCGGATCCGAATCAAAGAGCGCGATCAGCCGGAGTTGGCTGGTCCTCTGTTGCTTGGCCCGCTCGATGTTGTAGCGCGCCAGGGCCATTCCCAGGCTCCCGGCTCCCGCCAGGCCCACATTGACCACCCGGTTCAGCCGGAGAATCTCCTCAAGCTGCTGCTTCAGGAAGCGCACCTCGTAGCCGATGCCTTGCTTGCCGAACTCCCCGAAAACCGTCAGATCTTTTCGCACCTGGGCCGGCGTCAAACCGGTGCGCTCTCCCAGATCCTGGGACGAAACATGCGTCCACCCTTTCTGATCCAGATCCTCCAGGATCCGCAAGTAAAGCGGCAACCGCCTCACAACTACATCGGGTATCCGCGGCCTTCTCACGCCGATCACCCCTTTCAAAAGCCAAAACTTCAGGACTGGCGGTTTATGGAATACCGGGCAAGCCGTATCAGATCGGCTTTAGCCTGGCTTTCCGGGATCATCTCCAGTTGCTGCAGCGCCCGGTCCACAAAACGCTCCGCCACCTTTGCGGCGTATTCCAGCGAGCCGGCCTCCCTGGCGATTCCGATAATCGTGGCAATGTCGTCGGGAGTCAGCGACCTCTGCTCGATGAGGCGCCGAATCGTCTGGCCGCCCTTCTGCCGCATGGCGTGCAGGACGGGCAGGGTGATATTGCCCTCCAGAAGGTCGCTGGCCACCGGCTTTCCCACCTTGCGCGCATCGCCCATGAAATCGAGCAGATCGTCCGCCACCTGGAAAGCCATGCCCAGGTTTAACCCATACTCATACATGGCGCCGGCCACCTCGTCCGAAGCACCCCCGGCCAGTGCGCCGAGTTCGCAGCAGGTTCCCATGAAAAGCGCGGTCTTGCGCTTGATCCGTTCAAAGTAGGCCCCTTCCGCCAGGGAGACATCGTAGGCATGGAAGATTTGCAGGATCTCCCCGGCTCCCATACCGGCAATCATGCCCGACATGGCGGCAAAATATTTGATGTTTTTCAGCTGGGCCAGGACGTCAAAAGCCTTGGCGAAGACATGGTCCCCGGCCAAAATGGCGATCTTGTTCCCCCAGCGGCTGTGCATGGTCGGCTGCCCACGGCGGGTCCCGGCATGATCCACCACGTCGTCGTGGATCAGCGTGGCCGTGTGCATGAGTTCGGCGCACACCGCCAGCGGGATCCCCTGACTGATATCAGGCGTAAAGCACTCCACGGAAAGCAACACCAGGATCGGACGGATTCGCTTGCCGCCCGCCTTCGGTAATGGCCCCAGCAACCGGTCTAAAAAGGGATCGTCGGTATAGAGGGCTTCCTCCAGTTTGATTTCGACTTCTTCCAGGTGGCCATGCAGTCGCCGCTGAATCTGCTCCATCGTGCACCCTTCAGTGTCTGGTTCTTTCTGAGAAAGAACCATTTAAAATTCGTTAAAACTCGTTGGGCATGTTGCCGAGCTGCGCCAGAGTGAAGACCGGGCCGTCGACGCATACGTACTTTTCGCCGATGTTGCACCGGCCGCATTTGCCGACGCCGCACTTCATCTTCATTTCCAGGGTCGTGATAATCTGCTCGGGTGTAAACTTCAGCTTGGCCAGAGTCTGCAAAACAAACTTGATCATGATCGGCGGCCCGCAGGTGATGGCGATGGACCCCGCCGGCGAGGGGTTGACCTGCTCCGCGAAGGCGGGCACAAAGCCCACCGGCCCCTTCCAGTCATCGTCACCTTTGTCCACCGTGACATGAACCTTGACCCCTTTAACTTTCGACCAGTTTTCAAGGATCTCCTCCTTGAAAACCAGATCTTGCGGCGAACGCGCCCCGTAAATAATCTCCACCGCGCCGAACTTGTCCCGGTTGTCCAGGACGTTGTTGATCAGTGAACGTAGCGGCGCCAGGCCGATGCCACCGCCGATAAAGACCAGATCCTTGCCGTACATGGACTCGATGGGGAAGCTGTTGCCATAGGGACCCCGGACCCCGATCTTCTGCCCCTCTTCCGCCTCATGCAAAGCCCCGGTCAGCATCCCGGCCTTTTTGACGCTGAACTCCAGAAATCCCTTGCGGGTCGGGGAAGCGGTAATGGAGATCATCGCCTCGCCCACGCCGGGCAACGATACCATGGCGCACTGCCCGGACCGGTAGGTAAAGCCGTCCATGACGGAGGGATCGTCGAAGACCACCCGGAAGGTCTTCACATCAGGGGTCTCCTGGGTAATCTTTTCGATGGTCGCCACCTCCGGGATGAGGGGGCTCTTCTTCAGCGCGCTACTTTGCTGCATTTTGGAGTTTTCCCCCCTTCACATCGGAGATAATCTGCGTGATGTCCATGTGGACGGGGCATTTCTGCAGGCAGCGCCCGCACCCCACGCAAGCGTACTCCTTGTAGCGGTCAGGGAAGTACCGCAATTTGTGGAGGAAACGCTGGCGAACCCTTTCCTTCTTCGTGGGACGCGGGTTATGGCCGCCGGCCATCCTGGTGAAATCCGTGAACATGCACGAGTCCCAGCACCGGAAACGCTCGCCGGCCTGCCCCGATGTGTCGTTGATGTCGAAACAATGGCAGGTCGGGCAGATATAGGTGCAGATCCCGCAGGTCAGGCATTTCGGAGAAATCTCATCCCAGTAGGGGCTTTCAAAGAAGTGATCCAGCTCCTCCTTCACGCCTTTGGGATCCACGGACAATTTCAAAGCTTTTTTGGCGTTGGCGGCGCGCTCGGAGGCCTCCTTCACCTGGCCGGCATCGGGGTCCGCAAAGAAGCTCCAGCCCTTTTGCAGCGCCTCTTTGCCCTTTTCGCTCTGAATATTGACCAGATAGCCGCCCTCCATCTCGGTGAAAAAGAGGTCCGCCGCCGGGCTGCTCCCCGGCTCGATCCCAAAGGACCCGCAAAAGCAGGTGGGCTGCGGCGAATTGCATCCCAGCCCCACCAGGACTGTCCTGGCGCGCTTGTCGAGGTACTGGCCGTCCTGGAAGTCTCCATCGAAGACGTGATCGAGCAACGTGATGCTCTTCAGGTCACAGGGGCGGACTCCAAAGAGCACCCGCGGCCGCGCCAGGGGAGGCTCGGGTTCAATGGCCAACTGGCCCGCGCTGGCCTTGAACCGGAAGACGGTCTCCGTCTGGGGAAAGAAGTGGTCCTTCGCCGGAAGCACCGTATTGTTGTAGTCCAGGAGGACCCTGGCCGCGGACTTGACCTCCTTGAACAGCACAACATCGTCGTCCAAGGTGGGAGCGATCAGGTCATACTCGCGTGTTATAGTATCGAGCCATTTGCCGAGGTTCTCCCTGGAAATGACCTTGTGTTCCATGTTTACCACCCTCACTTTTTCCGTGCCAATAAACGGCGGCCTGCTTCGACACGGAGATAATCTACATGAACTCTTCGGGATCGTTGACGGCAAAGACCCCCAGGGCTGGTTTTTCATCGAGCTGGGTGCCCGGCCGTTGCTCCCCGAAGAGTTCGCCCAGATCCTTGGCGATCTTCTTGTTCAGCTTGCGGATGGGAATATGCATCGGGCAGATCCGCTCGCACTCTCCGCATTCCACACACCGCCCCGCCACATGCAGCGCCCTGGTGATGTGGAAGATCCGGTTCTCCGGAACATTGACCGCCTTGCTCACCCAGCGCGGCTCCACCTGGTCAAAGACGCATTCCTTGCAATCGCAGGCCGGACAGACGTTCCGGCAGGCATAACAGCGGATGCAGCGGTCGAAAACCTTATCCCAGTAGTCCTTTTTGGCTTCCCGCTTGTACGATTCAAGCTCAACCACCTCGGCATAGCGATCCTGTGGCGTAATCTGCCGGGGTTGAACCTCCTCGCCGATCAAAACGTCGCTCAGCACCGGGTTGGGGTAATCGCAATCCCGGCACTTGGCGGGCATGGCCTCGGCTTTGGCCACCACCTTCGCCCCGCCGGGAAGTCCCAGGCCTGAAACTCTCGCCCTGATCCTCGACCTCCACCGCCACCCCGTCCGGAACCCACGGCAATTTCGCCGGGTCCAGAAGGCCGGTGCAAGGCACGCCAATGATGTATACCTTATCCCTGGCAATCTGGCCGTCGTTGATCAGCCGGACAATCCCCCGGCTGTCGCAGCCCCTGGCAATAACGCCGATCTTGCCCTCCTGGTAACGATCTTCAAAAAGGTATTTCGCAAGGGTGTTGGCGCAGAATGGGCTCCATACCAGCCGATCCACATCCTCCGGCCGGCGGATGAAGGCCGGCCTGGGTTCGTAGGCGTTCCGCCCGGCCTCATAGCCGAGAATATATTGTACTGTACCATCAGCCAGAAGCTCTTTGGCCTTCCGGCGGATCTCTTCCGTAAGCTTCTTCATTGCGCATCCCTCGTCTTTTCGGAGTCTTGTGGCTTCCGATAAGGCCCAAGGGCCTTGACCTGCTCGGTGATCTCCTGGGCCACCTGGGCGAACTTCGGCCCCTCCGACCCGGAGATCCAGCGGGCATGGAAACGTTCCGGCTCAATCCCGATATATTCCAACAGCCGCTTGGTCAGAAGGAAACGCCGCCGGGTAAAGTAGTTGCCGGTGGAATAGTGGCAGTCCCCGGGGTGGCAACCGGCCACCAGGACCCCATCCGCGCCCTTTTCGAAGGCGCGCAGGATGAACTGGGGATTGACCCTCCCCGAGCATGGCACCCGGATCAACCGGATGTTGGGCGGGTAGGCGATCCGGCTGGTGCCGGCCAGATCCGCCCCGGCATAGGTGCACCAGTTGCAGGCGAATCCCACGATCTTCGGCTCCCAGCCCGCGGCCGCCGGGGCCCCCTGGGCCACGGGTTTTTCCTGGATACCGGCTTCCGCCGTCTCCGGTTGTACTTGCTTTGCCGGTTCATTTACAGACATAGCGCTTCCACCTCCGCGAGGATCTGTTCATTGGAGAAGCCCTTGAGATTCAAGGCTCCCGGCCGGCAGGCGACGGTGCACGCCCCGCAACCGTGGCACAGGCCGGAGTTGACCGTGGCCACCACGCGCTCCAGAACCTTTCCGTTCACCCTCTCGGTGATCTTCTTGCCGTCGATGGCCTTGTACGGGCAGATCGGTTTGCACAGCAGGCAGCCCGAGCACTTGCTCTCGTCCACGATGGAGACCATCGGGTCGGTCGCCATCTGATCCTTTGAAAACAGGGCGCAAATCTTGGCCGCCGCCGCGCTGGCCTGGGCCACCGTATCCGGAATATCCTTGGGACCCTGGCAGGCCCCGGCCAGGAAGATCCCGCCGGTGTTGGTCTCCACCGGCCGCAGCTTGGGATGCGCCTCGGTGAAGAAGTTGTTGGCGTCATAGGAGAAGCCCAGCCGCCGGGCCACCTCGGCGGCGTCTGGCTGGGCGACCATGGCCGTGGCTAAAACCACCATATCGGCCTCCACTTCCACCTGCCGGCCGATCAGGGTGTCCTCGCCCCGCACCACCAGCTTGTCGCCTTGGGGGTAAACCTTGGAGACCCGCCCCCGGATGTATTTGGCGCCGTACTCCTCGGTGGCGCGCTTGTAGAACTCCTCGTAGTTCTTGCCGGGCGTCCGCACGTCCATATAAAATACGTAGGACTGGGACCCCTCAATCTTCTCCGCCATTGAGCGTGGCATGCTTGGCGGTGTACATGCAGCAGGTCCGGGAGCAATACGGGACGCCCTTGGCCTCATCCCGGGAACCCACGCACTGGATGAAGACCACATCCTTGGGCACCTTGCCGTCGGACGGGCGCTTGATCTTGCCGCTGGTGGGCCCGGAAGCGTTGATCAGCCGTTCAAAGTGCAGGCCGGTGATCACGTCCGGGTACAGGCCGTAACCATATTCACCATACACCGAGTGGTCGAAGAGGTCGTAACCGGTGGCCGCCACAATGGCCCCGACCTTCTCGGTGACGAGCTCGTCGGTCTGGGTATAATCCACCGCGCCGGTGGGGCAGAACTTCTGGCAGATGCCGCACTTGCCCTTGGTGAACTGCAGGCAATGCTGCCGGTCGATTACCGGCTTGTTGGGCACCGCCTGCGGGAACGGCGTATAAATGGCCTTGCGATGGCCAAGCTTCATGTCAAATTCGCCGGGAACCTTGGTGGGGCATTTGGTCTGGCACACACCGCAACCCGTGCACTTGACGTTGTCCACGGAACTCGCCTTGCGGCGGATGGTCACCTCGAAGTTGCCGATGTAGCCATCGACCTTCTCCACCTCGGAATACGCGAGAATCTTGATCTTCTCGTGCTGGGCCACGTCCACCATCTTGGGGGTAAGAATACAGGCCGAGCAGTCCAGGGTCGGGAAGGTCTTGTCGATCTGGGCCATCTTTCCACCCAGGCTCGGTTCCCGCTCCACAAGGACCACTTCGTAACCGGCGTCGGCGATATCCAGGGCCGCCTGGATCCCGGCGATCCCACCGCCCACCACCATCGCCCGCTTCTCCACCGGAATGGAGGACGGCTGCAGCGGCACATTCAGGGCCACCTTGGCCGCCGCCGTGCGCACCAGGTCGATGGCCTTCTCGGTGGCCGCCTCCTTGTCGGAGTGCACCCAGGCGCAGTGCTCCCTGAGATTGGCCATCTCGAAGAGATACGGGTTCAACCCCGCCGCCGCCACGGTCTTGCGGAAGGTCGGCTCATGCATGCGGGGGGAACAGGACCCCACCACCACGCCATCCAGGTTGTGCTCCTTGATCGCATTCTTGATCAGGTCCTGGCCGGGTTCGGAACACATGTACTTGTAATCGGTGGCAAAAGCCACCTTGGGAAAGGTCTTCGCCACCTCGGCCACTTTTTGCACATCAACGGTGCCGGCGATATTTGAACCGCACCAGCAGATAAAGACCCCTATTCTTTTCATCCGAACATCGCTCCTCGTGTTAGCTTGCCAGACCCTGCTCCGACAGGAGGTTCACCCCGTCCACGATGTGCTTGTCGATGCCTAGTTGGGCAGGACGATGACCCAGCGCGATCCCCAATAGCTCCGTAAAGTAGTAGATCGGCAGGTGGTAAGCGGTCCCGTACATCTTCTCCGCTTCCTTTTGCCGCAGATCGAGGTTGACCTGGCACAGGGGGCAGGCGGTCACCACGCAGTTGGCGCCGTTGGCCTTGGCCATGCCCAGGATGTCGTTGGCTAGCTTCACCACAATGTCGGTCCGCGAAACGGACAGACTTCCACCGCAACACTCCGTCTTGAAGGGCCACTCCACGGTCTCCGCCCCGAGCCCCTGCATCAGATCGTCGAGGAAGTGTGGGTTCTCCGGGTCGTCAAACTGCACCAGCTTGGGCGGCTTGACCATCAGGCAGCCGTAATAGGCGGCCACCTTCAGCCCGCTCAGCTTCCTCTTGACCAGAGGAGTGATATTGTCGAGGCCCACCTGGTTGACGATTACATCCACCAGGGAAAAAACCTGGACGTCGCCCTGGTATTCCATGCCGGTAACCTTGTTCACCTCGGCCGCCAGCCGGGGGTTCTCCGTCATCTCCACCTGCGCGGTCTTGAGCCGGTTGAAGCAGGCGGCGCAGGGCGCCACGAGATCCATCCCGATGGCTTCCGAGATGGCCAGATTCCTGGCGGGAAGCGCGATGGACAGGAGGTGATCCGTGCTGTGCGCGGGGGTTGAACCGCAACAGTTCCAGTCCGGCAGCTCCTCCAGGGTCACGCCGAGGTCCCGGCAAACCCGCCGGGTCGAGATATTGTACTCTTTGGACGTGGAATGCAACGAACATCCGGGGTAATAAGCAAACTTCACGCGCGTTCCCTCCCAGCCTGGACGGTATGTTCAAAGATTCTCCTGACCTCCTGGACCTTCTTGATCCGGCCGGGAAGAATCTTCAGCTTGCCTTTAAAGAAGAGAACCGGGGCCTTGAGGACATCATGGAGGAAATGCTTGCTGCGCAGGTTGTAGTAGGCAATGAGGCCCACCTCGTGCAACCGGCCGTTGTTCTTGACCGAACGCAGGAAGGTGTCGTTGAAGACCGCCACCTCCGGCACGCCGATGCTCCCCTTCTCCCGCGCGATGCCGCGCAAGACGTCCATCACCCGCGCCAGATCGATCTCCCGCGGGCAGCGCGTGGTGCAGGTGGTGCAGGAGGCGCAGAGCCAGATTGTGGAGCTCTTCAGCACCTCATCTTGCATGCCCAGCTGGAGCATCCGCATGATCTGCCGCGGCGGCACGTCCATGGCGAAGGCCACCGGGCACCCGCCGGTGCATTTGCCGCACTGGTAGCAGGATCGCACATTCTGCTCGCTCTCGGCTTCGACGCGGCGGACGAAATCCTGGCTCTCCCACCCTAACCGGGTAAGATTGATGGTTTCCATTTCAACCCCTCTTTGCCCAAAAAATGGTCAAAAAATAAAATAACACCCTTGGTCTTCGTAAAAGTACGGCCCTTCACAAAGCTATTCAAACTAAATCCCCGGCATGCGAGGATCCCCGGCAAGACAAGGGAACCCCCCGGGGCATAATACACATATCTTTTTTTTATTTCGTAACCAGGATCTAAATCCCTGCTTATTCACGAGATTTTTTTAAGGAATTTTGGGCTTGGGCTGAGCGGGATCATTCCTCCTCAAACTCATACAACGCATCGATAAGTTCCGCCTCAAGTTCGGCAACGGCGTCCATGTCGTCTTGGTCCAGAGCAGCCTCGATATCGTCGGCGAGGCTGAGCAGCGCCGCCCGTTCTTCCTCATCCTCAACGCCTCCGGCGATGCTCCGGGCTTTGTCGATCACGGCAAGAATCGCCGTATTTTCGGCCTTCTCGGGAACTTTGTCCCTCACATTGGAGATGGTCATGCGTTGCTCCTTGCCAGTTTCCTTCTCTACGGCGCTTACCTGCACCATGCCGTCGAGATCGTATTCAAATTTCACGATGATCTTCGGCTCTCCGGCAGGAGCCGGCTTGATCCCCTTGAGCATGAACTTGCCGAGAAAGGCGTTCCCTGAAGCAATCGGGTTCTCGCCCTGGTAAACCTCGATCTCCACTTCATCCTGGTTATCCCTCACCGTGGTGTAGACCTCCGCCTTGGACGTGGGAATCACGGTGTTTCTCTTGATGATGGTGCTGTAAGCGTTTGGCACCACCATCCCTCCCACCTCTCCAATGGCGGAAATCCCTAGAGAAAACGCGGTCACATCCACGAGAACCGCATCCACCTCCTCGCCGGCGATGATCGCCGCCTGAACAGCGGCGCCAAGGGCCACACATTCATCGGGATTGACCTCGGAAGACGGTTCCTTGCCCATCCGCGCTTCCAGGATTTCGGAGACAGCAGGTATCCGGGTGGATCCACCTACCAGAAGAATCCTGTCGATGTCGGATGGTTTCATGGAAGCATCTGCCAGGGTTTTGTCCAGCAGCCGGGTGGTTCGGTCCAGCAAATCCCCGATCAATTCCTCAAACTTTGCCCTGGAAACCTCAATTCCCAGGTTTAATGGCTTCCCATCCTTTGCAGCGATAAACTCCTCTCTAATGGCGGCAAAGGGGTGATCGGAAAGCTCGATCTTCGCGGCCTCCGCAGCCCTGATGAGGCGCGCCAGGGCACGCGCATCCCGCCGCAAGTCCACTCCATGTTCCTTTAAAAACTCGCCGGCCACGTAGTCCACGATTCTCTGGTCGAAGTCATCACCGCCCAGGTGATTGTCGCCGCTGGTGGCAATGACTTCGATCACCCCGGAAGCGATCTCCACTATGGAAACATCGAAGGTCCCGCCCCCGAGGTCATATACCAGAACCCTCTGTTCGTCCTCCCGGTTCAACCCGTAGGCTAAGGCGGAAGCCGTGGGCTCGTTGATAATCCTGACCACATCCAGCCCGGCCAGTTCCCCGGCCTCCCTGGTCTCCTGGCGCGCCGCATCGGCAAAGTAGGCCGGGACGGTGATCACTGCCTTCTGGGGCCTGTCGCCCAGATGTGCCTGGGCGATGTCTCTCAACCGGCCCAGGATCATGGCGGAGATCTGCGAGGGAGTGTATTCCTTGCCGGCCATGATCACCCTCTGCTCCGAGCCCATCAGCCGTTTAACGGATTTTACCGTGCTCTCCGGCCTGATGATATACTGGTTACGGGCCGGCCTTCCCACCAGCAACTTCCCTTCCTCCGACACACCCACTACCGATGGAATTCTGGCGTCCCCGTCCGCCGGAATCACCCTGGGCCTGCCCATATCCACATAAGCAATCACGGAATTAGTCGTTCCCAGATCTATGCCGACTATTTCCTTCAAACCCCACACCCCCCAAAATACGGTTGAGCCGGGTCATACCGTCCCGGGTCATTCCATCCCCGGCCATACCGTCCCGGTCTGGCTCTTTGAAACCGCCACTTCCGAATATCTGATCACGGCTTCACCCAGGCGGTACCCTCTGGTGATCTCTTTTAAAACGATCTCTGGCGGAAGATCGGAAACCTCCACCACTTCCACGGCATTGTGCAGAGAAGGATTGAACTTCCCTCCCAGGGCTTCTATGGGGGTAATTCCGTACCGGGCCAGAGCAACCTCGGCGCGATCTAGAACGCTCCGGAGACCAGCCCGCAGCGATTCGTTCTCCCCGGCAAAATCCAGGCACGCCAGAATTCCATCGATGATCGGGAGGAGATCTCCTGCCAGACCCATGGCAAGTTCTCTTATGGCCCCCGCCCGGATCTCCTCCCTCAAGCCGGCGCGTTGCTCATGGATCATGGAAATGCTCTGCTCCGCCAGGATGTTTGCCTTATACTGCTCCCTCGCCAGCCGTTCGATCTTCTTCGCCAGGGCAGCAAGCTCTTCCGCTAAAAGCCCGTTCTGCTCTTTTCTACCCCTCCCTGGCCTGAATGTAAACTTGGCCGCCAGGTCATTTATAAACCCCAATTTACTCTCTCACACTCTCCTCAACCGCAAACTTCACGTCGCAGTCCTGGTCAGCAGCCAGCAGACAGCGAAGAATCTGTTCTTTTGTCACCTCAAAAACCGATCCTCCGCCGTCCAACTCCCCAAAACTAAAGAGGCGGGCCTCGATGCGCCCCTTCTCATCTTTAAGTTGCTCGTACGCCTTTCGAATCTCCTGAAACGCAACCGGGTCCTTCTCCGGCCCCTGTTTCCTCACCATATGGAGGTAAGACCGTCTGATCTCCTCAGATGAGGCTTCCCGGCCAACTCCTAAAACCTCAAAGGGGTTGTGTTCCTGCTCACTCATCGGCAAACTCCTCCTTGAACTCCTTAAAGCTCCTCTCCGTTCTTTCGGTCTCCTTGAGACAGTCTCGAGCCTCGGCCACCAGGTCGCTTTGGCCGGTCTGACGGCCAAACTCGATGGCAAAGCGAATTTCTGTCTTTGCCCTTTCAAAATCATCTTCATCGAGATAACATAGGGCCATGGACAATCGAAGGTGCCCTGCAAGCGCCAACCCTTCTTGATTCCGGGGCGCTGCCTCCAGGGCGATCTTAAAGTACTGGAGAGCCTCGGCCGGCCGTTCCTTTTCCTGCCAGTATTCCGCGATAAAGGTACTCATCGCGGCAAAGTCCAGGGGTTTGAGGTTCTTCTTCCCGATCTCCACGGCTTCTTTAAAATTGCGTTTTGCCGCCGCATACTTCCTCAAGTCCAGATAGGTCTTGCCAATCTCCACCCGGTACTCCTCGTCGCCCGGAGCAAGCTCCTTTCCCTTATTAAAGTGGATCTCGGCCTGCCTTTTGTTGCCCGTAATCAGATAATAACGGCCCGCGGTGAGATATGCCCCGGGCTTGCCCCCGGCCCTTGCCAGAAGAAGCTGCACCGTCTCTCTGGCCTTATCGTCCTCGCCCGCAATCTGATAGACGGCCAGCATCGCACCATAAAGCGGGACCTCATCAGGCACAAGAATAATGGCCCTTTGTGCATGCGCAATGGCGCCCGCCCGGTCCTTCTCCTTGGAAATCGCATGAACGGCTGTCCGAGCCAGGGCATACGCATATTGTTTCCGGAATATGGAATTGGACTGGTTGGTTTCAAAAAGCTGCGTCCAATACTCAAGGGCTTCTTTTCTCCTGCCGAGAGCTTCCAGGGCCCTGGCGGCATAGCCCATGATCTCCGGGTCTCGTTCCTGAGCTTTCATCAGAGATTCGGCCAGTTCCAGGGCCTTGGACCAACGCCCGGCAAGCGTATATTCCCTGACAAGTTCCTTTCGGGCTTCCCGATTTGACGGATCAAAATTTGCGGCCCGTTCCAGATCACGAAGCGCTTCATCTTCATTGCCTATTTCCAGATGAAGCCTGGATAAGTGGAAGTAGGCCACGGAAAGTGCCCGGGCGGCCCCTTTGGTCTTCTTGGATTTCAACTCTTTTTTCCAACCATTCACCACCCGGCTCCAGTAGTCGAGGGCCTGTTCATTCTCCTCCAGACGCTCGCAGGCAATGGCCGTATTTTGGAGCAACTGCAGGTTGTTGGGATCCAGTGCTTCCGCCTTCCGCCAGTCCGAAACCGCGCTCCGGTAATCTCCAGCCTTGGCCCGCCTGTTACCCCTGAGGATGTAGGCTTTGCCCAGAGCCTTCCGCGAATCAAGGGGCGCGCGCCTGCCAGAGCCAGAGCCTTTTTGCCAGGCTTCAATGGCCAGATCCCAGGCCTTTGAAGCCTCGTCAATCCTGTCCAGCCTCGCATAAACATCCCCAAGGGCATGAAAGATCTCTCCACCCGTATCGCCGCTCTTGCAGGCGCTTTCCAGGTAACTTGCCGCGGTCTCGGCGCCGCCCGTGACAACGCTTAGAAGACCCATGGCGGCAAGGACGCTGCTTGCCTCCCCCGGCGACGCATCTTTGAGCCCGGCCAGGGATTCCATGGCTTTCCGGGGGTCATCGCCGGCCAGATCAGCCAGCGCCAGGAGGCGGATCCATCTTGCGACGGCGCCATCTTTTTTGAGTTCTTCCTTTGCCATCCGGCGAGCCTCATCCAACCTGCCGGTAAGAACGTAGACGATGCCGAGATTATATCGATACCTGTAGTTGCCGGGAGCAAGTCTCATGGCCCGCTCCATATTGGCCACGGCCTTTTCGCCGGCGCCTTCCTGCTGGTGAGCAAGGCCCAGATAATAGAAATAGGCCGGGTTATCGAGCACCAGCCCCGCCGCCTGCGAAAACTCCGCCACGGCAAACCTGGCCCGCCCTTGCTGGTAATGTTCCATCCCCCGCGCGAAATGGGCTTCCGCTCGGTCGGATAGGTTTGCCAACACTTTAGGGGCCGGGGGAATAAAACCCTTTTTCTTCGCCTTCCTGGCCATAGCAACGTGTTACTCCCATATTTCTTGTATTTCAAATATGCAATTATATGGCATCCCTGGTTTTTTATAATTCAACTCATTACAGCAAAATCCTGCACGCTGCAAAGTATGGGCGCATTGAAGGCCGGCAAGCCTTTGCCGCCACCGTGCTGGGGCTCAATCTGACAGGAGATGGGCTCCGTGATCTGCTGGATCCACGTTGTCAAGCTTTGAAACCAAGATGCTATCCCATTTCTTGAACCTTCTCCGCCAGGGTAGTCACTTATGGCTGATCTGATCCAGCACCAGGCCGGCCGCGCCGAGAACGCCGGAATCGCCTCCCAGAAGCGCCGGAACAATCTTCACGTCCTTGACAACCGCCGCCAGAGCCCGTTCCCGCATCGTTTTCCGCGCCGGTTCAAAGAGCTCTTCGCCAATCCTGGAGACCCCGCCGCCGATCACGATCATCTCGGGGTCAAAGATGTTGACAAGGTTCGCCAGGCCGATCCCAAGATAATTACCGGCCTGGTGAATCACTTCTCTGGCGAATGAGTCGCCTTCCCGGAGCGCCTCGCCCACCAACCTGGCCGTAACCCTTGCCGGATCCCCGTTGGTCTTTTCCCGCAGGGTGGTGGCCACCCCCGCTCTGATCCCTTCCGCCGCCTCCCTGGCAATGGCCGTCCCCGAAGCAAGCGCCTCCAGGCAGCCAAAGTTCCCGCAACCGCACCGGGGGCCATCCGGCTTGATGGTCATGTGGCCGATTTCTCCGGCATTTCCATGACTCCCACGGTAGAGCCGGCCGTTGATGATCATCCCGCCGCCGATGCCCGTGCTGACCGTCATGTAGATCATATTTGGGACGCCCTTGCCGGCGCCGAAGCGGCTCTCCGCCATGGCCGCCACGCTGGCGTCGTTATCCAGATAGGTGGGCAGGCCGAAGGCCGCCGCGATAGGATCGCAAATGGGGATATTCTCCCACTTGAGGTTAGGCGAGTAGAGCACAATCCCTTTTTTAACATCCAGCGGCCCGGGAGAGCCGATGCCGATGCCCAGAACCTCTTCCGACGACACCTTCCGGCCATCCACGACAGTATTCATAACCGCCCGGATGCTGTCGACAATCCGGCTGATCACCGCGCCGGCCCCTTCCTGGGCTCCGGTTGGGACCTCGGCCCGCTGTAGAATCCGGCCATGGATGTCGGTCAAGGCGGTGGCCACCTTCGTCCCGCCCAGATCAACCCCGATGGTATAACGGCCGCCGGTTTTATCGCCGGTTTCGAATCTATCCGCCATGATTTCTCCCCCAAAGCCTTACAACTTTGATTTGACCGTCCCTATTTCACCGTGGCCAGCTGCCCTTTCAGGTAGTCGATGGACTTTACCGGCGTGGGGTCAATGCCGTTGAGGATCGCCAGGTAGTAACTGGCCCAGTCGCCGATATGAATCAAGGAAAACATCCGTGCCAGCACGGAATCGCCGCTGCTCCACACCTCGTCAATGCCGCCGGCATGGCCCCGCATGATGGTGGCGGTGGCCTCCATCCGCTTTTGCATCTTGGGCGAATCCTCGCGATCCTTAAGGATCGCCACCGCGATCTGTTTGGTGACGGCGGGCGGCGCCTCCCAGCCGACGGTTTCGTTATGGTTCAGTTCGGGAAACGCATTCCACGCCGCGGTGTTCTTCGCATTTTCGTTCATCTGGCCCTTCCAGCGGGTGGCCACCACGGCCTTCCAGGGCTGGGAGCCGTAGATGCATGGAATTTTGCCATAAAAATGCTCGGCCAGCTGCTTGGACTGGTTGTCAGCGGCGGGCGCCCCGGGGGAGAGCTTGTCGCGCACCTTCTTGATCAGCCCGACCATCTCCTTGAACTCCGCCGTCTTGTCCTTGCACAACCCGAGGCGCTGCAAGATGAGCAGGATGGGCACAAAAGAGTAGCCCAGCGCCGCCCGGGGCATGATCCCGCCGGGGATGGTCACCAGCGGAAAGCCATCCGCCGCGGCCTTTTTGGCCAGTTCCCCCCCGCTGGTAATCGCGATGATCTGGGCGCCCTTCTTTTTGGCGATATCGTAGGCGCTCAGGGTCTCCTCGGTGTTCCCGGAATAGCTGGAGGCCAGCACCAGGGTCTGCGGCCCGACAAAGGCGGGTGGCGTATAATCGCGGAGCACCAGAAACGGGATCTCCATCTCGCTTTCCAGCAAGGAGCGGACCAGGTCCCCTCCGATCGCCGAGCCGCCCATGCCGAAGAGCACCACCTGGGCGGGCTTTTGCTTTAGAGGCGGTAACTCGGCTTTCATCCCGATATCAAACGCCTTCTCGCATTGCTCGGGAAACTGGTAGATCAGTTCCCCCATCCCCTGTGGATCCTGTTCCTTGAAAACCTTGCCGTCGTCCAGTTTTGGCATTGCCATGACTCCTTTCGTCCGTGTCCGTGTTTCTATTCCATACCACCTATTGTTTTCCTCCTGCGGTGGAAAAAATGTGGCGGATGGACAAGCCACCTCTTCACCTCCGTGCACAGGAAACATGAACGCCAAAAAGCCCCCGGGGTTAACCGGGGGCCTCGTCGTCCGTGAATTGCGATGATTGGTGTCGTGATTCTCTCCGGGAGCCGCAATGGCCCCCGGAAGGTTTGCTATTCGGTTTTAGAATTCCACGCTCATGCCGGCGGTCGCCGAGACCTGGCCCTGGGTGTGATCCTTGTCGTTGAGGTACTTCATGCCAAGGGTCACGCCGTTCGGAGCCTCGTACTTGGCGTTGGCCTCGTACTCGGTCGGCTGGACGTTCTCCTGGAAGAACTTCACGCGGCCGTCCAGGGCGAGCGGCAGTACGTTGAGCTTGCTGCTGACCTTGAACTCGTGGGAGGTCTCTTCTTTGTTGGTAACCGTGTTCATTTTGGCAATTGCTGCCGTGTAATTGCCGGTGACGTCCATTCCGAAGAGCTCCACACTCTTTTCCACGCCAGCCAGGACATCGGTGACCTTCGTGTCGGTGGCCTTCACTTCGCTGTTCAGCTTGTAACCGGCCAGCTCGGTGTCGGCCTTGACATCGGTCGCCTTATTCGGGTTGTCGTAATCGGCGGAGAGGTTCACGCCGTAGACCATCGTGGAAGCGCCGACATTGAAGCCCGTCATGAGATCGTGAGCGGCAAGACTGGTTTCATCCTTCTCGATGTAACCGTTTCCATCAGAATCTGCACGAGTTGCATAGATCGGGCTGAATGTCTTGTCAGCACCCCGGTAGCCAGCCCTGACCGTCAGATTCTCCATCGGCGATACCGCGGCGTTCACCTTGTAAGCAGATTGCTCGTGAAGGTCACGGGCGTAAACGCCATCGAGGGTAACCATCGGGATCGGAGCGAACTTGCCGTTGAGGGCGTACTCAAACCCGTCGTGGACCTTTACCACATCGGCGCCCAGGTCGGCGCCCATGATGCTGGCGTTGATCCTGCCACCGTAGGTTTCCCCGAAGGATACCGTTGCATCGGGTACCAATGTCGTGGCAATATCAGAGGAGAAGATCGAGTGATCGCCCGGAGCTACCCAGAAGGCGTCCATCCCAACAGGTCCGGCCTTGATGCCTTCCACGGAGATGCCTTTCCGGTTGCCGAGGTTGGCCACATAGTCGTTCTGGTTGATGGTTACATCACCGATGGTGGTCCGGATGGCCGGCCCATTGGCCCAGAACGGCCCGTCAGCCTGGAGGTACGCCTTGTTGAGTTCGATGCCGGTAATGCCCAGTTTGTCAAAACTGACATTGCCGTCGCGATCCAACAAGTTCGCTGGATTGGTCGTCGGCGCCAGCTCCAGGTAGGCTTTCACCTTCTGCGGGTTCTCAGCACCGATGCCGATGTTGAGCTGCATGAGGGTCTTACCGCTGACAACAGGGGCACCAACAGCCTTGCCGGTCACGGTGCCATTCATCTCGGTGCTCAGCTTGCCACTGACGGATATGTTGCCAGCCGCCAGAGCGATTGCCGGAGCAACCAGGGCGAAGACCAGTGCCATGGCCACTAGAATAGCTACTTTCTTCATTGAATGTCCCCCTTAGTTTTTGTGTGCGTTTTTGAGAATGGGCTGCGAATCTTGCCATGTTTGTGCTGCGAATAGTGCTTCTTTGCTGCGTCTTAATGTCGGATCTTGCTGTGTCTGGTGCTGCGTCCGGGGAACCCGCGCCATGAGTATCCTTGTTTCCTCATCTTGCCGTCCCCCTGTCTGCGTTTCTTGCTGCTATTTTATTACCACCGTCTGCGCGTCCGTATGGCACTAAATGGGGTTCACCTCCTCTCTAACCACGCGGTGCAGGACGATGATAAACTTGAAAACCTGGACATCTGGTTGGTTGACTTTAAGCAAAATTTCATCGAACGCTATAATGACTTATGTAAGTCATTTGATCGGTAAAATGTCCGCGTCTTTGGATTGAAATGTTGCTCTTCCTTTATGACGTTGGGGGCCATGGCGGCCTTGCTCTTGATGGTCGCTATTGGTTTGTCGCCATCTGGTTTTCGTCTAATAAATTCTGCGCGACAGGTACTTTTCCTGCACCTCATTGCGGTGAAACTTCTGCCATAAATGGCAAATCAGAGGAAACGATCAATGGATAGACAGCCGGTACAGGTGGATTATGGTCCGCCGCTCAATGATCAGCGGCGTTGATCTCTTCCACCCGGTTCCACAAGGACCTGGCCTGCTGCCGGTCCCGCACCAGCGGGTGAGCGGCCAACGCCTCCACCGCCAGGTCGCCGGACTTTTCCGCGGCGGCCCTCACCGCAAGTTGCTCGTAAGCCTTGACGCGCCTGAGCAATTCCAGGATCTGTGCGGGGATCGGCCCTTGCGCCACGGGGTTGATCATTCCACCACCCACCAGGGTAGGCACCTCAATCACCGCATCGTCCGGCAGTTCCGGGCAAATCCCATTGTTGGCGGTGATCATTATATGCCTGGCCGGCGGTCCGTTATTCACCAGTGATCGCAGGAGCGGAACAATCACCTCCCCATACCAGATGGCGTGGCGCTCCTCGACCAGCGCCGGTTTGCCGCCCGCCGGATCAGTGTATGCCTCACTGAGCCGCTCTTCTACCTCAAGCAGATACTCCGCCCGCGTGGGCTTTCCCGCTGCTGCCCTGGCCAACCGCTCCGCATGGTAATAGTACTTCAGGTAGGGCAGCGGGATTAACCCGAGCCGGCGCACTACCCCGCCATCGATGCCAGGGCCGAGGTCCGCCGCCCGCTCCATGAGCAGCGGCATCAGATCCCTCCCACCCGCGTTCACCGAACCGAACCAGCCCAGGTGGTTCAATGCGTAATACTTGTAATCAAGTTCTTCTCTGCCGCTAACGCCCGCGACCCGGGCCATCTTGTCCAATAAAGCCACCGGCAGATCGCAGGCTCCGAAGACCTTGACTTTCGTGTAACGTTTGACCGCCTCCACGGTAATCCCGGCAGGATTCGTGAGCATCACCAGCACCGTGGCGGGCGAATATCTCTCGATCTCCCGGGCAATCTCCAGAACAACCGGCACGGTCCGCATCGCATTGGCAAAGCCACCGGGTCCCGTGGTCTCCTCCCCAATAATCCCGAACTCCAGCGGGAACCGCTCATCCATTGCCCGGGCGGCCATTCCACCGACCCGTACCTGGCAGAGCACAAAGTCCATCCCTTCAATCGCCACCCGGCGTTCGGTGGTCGTCCGCACTTTCAGGGGGCTCCCGGCGGCATCGGCAATCTTCTGGCAGACCCGCCCCACCTGCTCCAGCTTCTCCGGCGAGCGCCCGTTGAGCACAACCTCTGCCACCGGCAGCTCGCTTTGCTTTCGTACCAGCGCCTCGACAAATTCGGGCGTATAATACCCGCTGCCGCCAATCACCCCGATGCGCAGCCCGGATTTTCCATTGCCTGCCCGCTCAAAGTACAAATCGTTCAATAGCTTCCGCCACCCCTTCTTCTGTATTGGGCCGGGTCACGTAGGTGGCCTGCGCCTTCAAAACCGCAGGCGCATTTCCCATCGCCACCGAAACCCCCGCGAATTGCAGCATTTCCAGGTCGTTGTAGCCGTCCCCGATGGCCATTACATCGGCTGGCTCGATCCCCAGGCGCCGGGCGAGAAAAGCCAGCGCTCGCCCCTTGGAGACCCCATCCACCATCATTTCGACAAACTCGGGCTTGGATCCTGTAACATGCAGGATCCCCGGAAATTGCCCGCGGAAAAGCGATAGCCATTTTTGCGAGGCTTCTGGCGCCACGACAACCAGGAGTTTGGTGGGAGAAAGTTTCCCGCCTGGCACCTTATCAGACTTCCCCGCACCATTACCTCCACCAGCAGCACTTGACCCGGACTTCTCCATGTTTTGAAGAAATTTGACCAGATCCCCGACAACTTCCGACTCCACGCCGCTGATCCGCCGGTAGTATTCCGCTTCCGGGCGCAGGCGCTCCACATACAGGATATCGTTGATGTAAACGTTCAAGTGCAGATCGTTTTCCCGGCAGATAGCCGCCACGCGTTTGGCGTGCTCAAAGGGGATCTGCTCGTGAAAGAGAATCTCTCCGGTTTGCGGGTGCTCGATCAGTGCGCCGTTATAGGCGATGAGCGGCGCGGCGATTCCCAGCTCCCGGGCATATGGAAGCACCGACCGGAACATCCGGCCGGTGGCCAAAGTCACCAAAACTCCTTTGTCAGCAGCCTTTTGCAGCGCCCCCCGGCTCCTGGGCGGTATGGTAAGGTCGGGAACGAGCAAGGTATCGTCCATATCCACCGCAATAAGCCGGATATTGGGTTTACTTTTATGGCCCAGTTCAAGTCCCTCCAGAAGTTACGGCTCCAAAATCATTTCGGCAAAGTGGCTTGATCGTATACCACTCTACCGGAGTCGAGAATTTCTTTTATGAAAAAATGCATCTCTCCCGTGTCCCTTACCTCATCAGTGCCGATTGGACGTGGCTCTATGGCAGGATCCGCGCCCGAATTGATGATCAAGCGATAAAGCAGCTGGCTTTCACGCAGAAAATCCTTCCCAAAGGCGGGAGAAATAATGGCCAGATCAATGTCGCTTGTCTCATGAGGATTCCCTTTGGCGTAAGAACCATAGAGAATGGCTCTTTCGACCGGCACCACATCCTGCACAACCCTGATATATTTGTTTACAGCTGTTCGAACTTCAGATTCTGTTCTAACCATTTGAGAAGCTCCTCCGTTTTTTTAAGTAGCAAACCAACCATCTCCGGGGTATTATCTTGTATAAGCCTTTGCCGATCCACCGGGTACCTTCCCTCAATCTGAAAAGGCATCAATTCCGCTAGCAAATCCCTGTACTGCGTCGGAATTTTGTCCAAAGTATGCGACTCCGCAGCGAGTAGCAACAAGTTGTGGGTTTTGGGAGCGGGCTTTGACACAGTGAACGCATAATGAGCTTTGAGCGCTTTCTCTGCCGTAAGGTGACAAAAGAAGGCACTTTCCAGATAACGTTTTTTCTCGAAAAGGGCTTGGGCCGTTATCATACTTTCACGAGCCTCCCGGATCCAATACTGGCTCTCTTGCCTCATTGGCCCGTCCCCCTTTCCATGTGGAATGTCCACTAACAATAGTTTATCATACAATGATGCCGAAAGAAACCAGCATCTTGTTAGCCAGGCGATCTTTATACCAATTGTTTTGACCATTGAGATAATAGATAATAAGAGACGGTGGGATCCAAATCCTTAATCCAATATGGTAATTCACTACCCTTCCCGGTTGAAGAGCGCCACGGCCCCGGTAATCATGGCCGCCGCCATGACGATGATTACCGCCAGATCCGTCCCCAGAGCAAACTCATGCAGGCCGATGATCACGCTTTTCATGGCGTCAATCCCGTATGCCAGCGGGTTAATCCGGGCAATGACCCCCATCCACGCGGGCAGGCCGCGCAGAGGAAACATTGCGCCGCTCAAGAAGAACATGGGCATCACAAAGAAGTTCATGAGCAGTTGGAAGGACTGCATCGACTCCATCCGCGCCGCGATGAGGATCCCCGTGGAGGCCAGGGCGAAGGAGATCAAAAACATCAGGCCCAGGGCCTCAAGTACCATGGGCAAGGAGAGCCTCATGCCGATCAACGGCGCAAAGAGGAGCACCAGCGCCCCCTGAAGCATCGCCGTCGTGCTGCCGCTCAGGGCTTTCCCGATCACGATGGCGGTCCGGGAGACGGGGGCAACCAGGATCTCTTTGAGAAAACCGAATTCCCGGTCCCAGACGATAGAGATCGAAGAGAAGAGCGAAGCGAAGAGCACGGTCATCCCCACCACGCCAGGGAACATGAATTTCACGTAGTCCACTCCCTGTGGGCCGGCAAAGCTTGAGCCGAGCCCTTTCCCCATGATGAACAGCCAGACCGCCGGCTGGATCAGGGAGGTGACAATCCGGGCCTTCTCCCGCAAAAACCGGATCAACTCCCTGAGCCAGATTACATAGACTGCTTTGGCGTTGTTCAACAGCCTGTTTGTCCCTTTAGCTTCTGAATATCCTTTATATCCGCCGGTCTCCATCAGTGTCCCGCCCTCCTCATCCGCACATGCGCCCTCATCCGATCCTTCCCGCTGACCTGTTCCTCCCGGATGGCATGTCCTGTCAGCTTCAGGAATACATCGTCCAGAGTTGGCCGGCGCAGGCTGACGGACCTGATCCTGGTTCTCAACTCCGCAAACAGCTTCGGAATAAACTCCTCGCCGTTTTCGATCTCGAAGTGCAGCCCCTCGTCATCCCTGTTCACCTGCACGCCGAACTTTTCCGCGATTGCCGCCGCGGCCTCCGCATCGTCAGCCGTTTTCAGGGAGATTACCTCCCCGCCCACCAGCCGTTTCAGCCCGTCTGGCGTATCCAGAGCCACAATCTGGCCATGGTCGATGATCGCGATCCGATCGCAGTTTTCCGCCTCGTCCATGTAATGGGTGGTCATGAAGATGGTGATCTTCTCCCGTTCCCGGAGCTGGTGGATGTAGCCCCAGATGTGGTTGCGCGTCTGGGGGTCCAATCCCACCGTTGGCTCATCCAAAAAGAGCACCCTGGGGTAGTGCAGAAGGCCCCGGGCGATCTCCAGGCGGCGCTTCATCCCGCCCGAATAGGTCTTTACCACGTCGGTCTGGCGGTCGGACAGGTCCACCATCTTCAGCACCTCGGCCATCCGCTCCTCCCTTTCCTTCGGGGGGACGCCGTAAAGCATGGCGTGGAAGACCAGATTCTCCCTGGCCGTCAACGATTCATCCAGGCTCGGGTCCTGAAAGACCAGCCCGATGGAGCGGCGCACCTCGTTGGGCTGGCCGGCGATATTGTACCCGGCCAGCCGGGCGGTGCCGCTCGTGGGTTTGAGAAGGGTGCTCAGCATCTTGATGGTGGTGGACTTCCCGGCCCCGTTGGGTCCCAGAAAGCCGAAGATCTCCCCCTGCTCAACCTCCAGGGAAATATCCTTGACCGCCAGCACGGCGCCAAACTCCTTGCGCAGGTTGTCAACCTCGACAATCTTCACCAATCATTCCTCCTGGTTGTCTAAAACGACCTTGCCGTTTCAAATGATCCATATCCTGGATAACATTATAATACCCAAATTGAAAATGTAAAAGGGGAACTTCCCAGCGATCATATTAAATGATATAATCAACTCACGAGAGGGCAGGGAGGTCTATGAATATTCCAGGATTTACGGCGAAAGAGCTTGAGCGAAACCTTCAAATAGCCCAGAAGCAATCTGGTTTTTTCTCTGCTAATATCTTCCAGGTTCCAAACGGCCACACTTATCTGAAAGGACAAACGATCAGCTTTCATCCCTGGAGTCCGGGGAAACCCTGCCCTTGTGGCAGCGGAGCCGCCTTCGGGAATTGTTGTGCGCCCTTCGAAGCCAACAGGATCTTTGTGAGAGACGCGGATGGTGATGGTTTCTCGATTGCCCTGACATATGCGGAGACATGGCGGCCTTGGGCCTTGGCGAAAAAACGGTTCTATTCCAGTCTTACCGCATGTCGTTCGGCACTGTGGAGATAACTCCTGATTTCCTGAAAATAGAAGCATTGAGCCGGTCGCGCTATCTCAGTTTACGCCGAACGCTGGAAAAAGCTTTCGGCGGAGAACTCCCCCCCGGCTTGCTTTCAACACAGCTGCTGGGCCCCTCCAACAAGGAAGTAACCCCCTCATCCGGCGCCGGTGTTCCAATACTTGAAGACTATCGAAAAGTACGCGAGCGCCAACAGCAACTACTCTCGTCGGCCCGTGACGAGCTATTTCGCGACGAAATCCGACAGGCGGCCAAAGCCTTAAAAATCCTGGGACCGGATGGGATTGTGCTCTTTGATGACGAGAGAGAAGCGGACTTTGTTGATAGACTATGCCCTATTCGAAATTAAAAGGCATGGAAAAAGCATTATCCAGCATTTCATGCGCAACAAACCGCCTGTAGAAGAGATGAACGCGCTTATTTACCGTAGTTTTGAGCAGTCCTTTGTATCCGTTTTTCAGATTAAGGAGATCGGAAGTGATGCGATACTTCTTCGCGATCTCATGGCCTCCGAGAACAATGAGATGTATCTGGCGGATTTCGGGCTGATGGCAACTGGTCGGCCGGATCTCATTATTTTCGCCAGAGCGCTGCCGTTCCCGCGTTATATCATGTTTTCCGGGTGGGGGCTGGTGGTGGCGGAAGATAAAGATGCCGGGAAAATCCTGGCAGATTATCGCCAGGCCCTCCTGAACGTACCAAGAAAGGCGCAAGTAGCGCATGGGATACGATTCTTCAGGAAACTTGCAACCCCATTTGCTGGTGTCCCTTCCCATCTGTAGCCCCAGTATGGTATAATCACGCCATGAGGGAGCGCCGGTTGCTTTGAATGATAACGCAGATCGCGAATGGGCGAACAAAGAGGGCGAGTACGCAGCACTCCTTGAGAAGGAACTCGCCTGCATAGTGGAAAAGCTTCAGCAACTCGGGGCGATAAAAGTAATTCTTTTTGGCTCCTATGCCAGAGGCCGGGCTGACCTTTTTACCGATCTAGATCTTCTGGTGGTTCTGGATAGCAAACTACCGTTTGTGGAACGAACGGCGCGGCTCTATGGACAGCTTGTACCGCGTGTTGCAACAGATATCCTGGCGTACACTCCCGAAGAATGGAAAGCAATACAAGAACGGCCCTTTATTAAAAACGCCCTTTCAGAAGGGAAGGTTCTGTATGAGGAAACCCGCAATTGAGGAAGCTGGACGGTGGCTTGACCAATCCCGGGAAGATATCAAGTGGGCACGTAAGCTGGCCGAGGAAGGAGGGTATCATATTGCCTGCTTCCTGGCTCAACAGGTCGCTGAAAAAGCCCTCAAGGCTTTCCTCTATGCGAACGGCGAATCGGTAGTTTTGGGGCATTCGGTGAATACATTGACCGAAAAAGCCGGGCAATACAACACAAGGATGAACGAAAAACGCAGTTCGTGGGCGATACTTGATGGTTATTATATTCCTACCCGGTATCCGAACGGGCTGCCGGACAGTATCCCCGCAAAGGTTTATAATCAAAAAGCAGCCTCGGAGGCGGTCGCCCTGGCTGGCGATGTCGTAGACACCGTTGCCGAATTAACCGGCCTTTGATTGCATCGCCATACTAGTTCTGATGGTTCCTACTTGCGCAGATGCTGCCAGACGGCCTCGGCGACTTCCCGGCTCATGCCCGGCACCGCCGCCAGTTCTTCCGCGCTGGCCTCCCCCACCCGCTTGATGGATCCAAAATGCTTGAGGAGGGCCTTCTTCCGTTTGGGGCCGATCCCGGCCACTTCATCCAGCTTCGAACTCACATCCCGTTTCCCGCGCAACTCCCGGTGGTAAGTCACGGCAAACCGGTGGGCCTCGTCCCTGACGCGTTGCACAAGGTACAAAGCCATGGAATCCCTGGGGAGAATCACCGGGTCGGACTGGTTTTCCTTGAAGATGTGCTCAAATTCCTTGGCCAACCCCACCGTTGGCACTTCCGCCACTCCGAGTTCGTGCATGACTTCCCGGGCGGCGTTAAGCTGCCCCTTTCCGCCGTCGATCAGGACCAGATCCGGAAAAACAGCAAACTTGGTTGTACCAGCTGCGACAGGCCCAGAAGCCACCCTATCCGATACTCTGTTGGCTTCCTGTGCATTTTCCTCCTCCTGAGCTTTCCCTGCTTCCTGCACCTTCTGCACCTCTTCTGCCGCCTGCGCCGCCAACTCCTCCCTCTCCCGCAGCCCGCGGAGGAACCTGCGCCGGATGACCTCCTGCATCATGGCAAAGTCGTTGGGGCCCTCCACCGTCTTGATCTTGAACCGGCGGTACTCGGACGGGGCCGCTTTCCCGCCTGCGAAGACCACCATCGATCCCACGGCCTCCGCGCCCTGGATGTTGGAGATATCATATGCCTCGATCCGGTCCGGAAGATTGGGCAGATCGAGATACTGCTGCAATTCCAGGACGGCGCCTTCCGTCCGCGCCTTTTCGGTGGCGGCCTTCGTCTCTTCTTCCGCCAGCGCCAGGGCGGCGTTGCGGACCACCATCTCCACCAGTTCCTTCTTTTCGCCCCGCCGGGGCACCCGCACGTAAACCCGCTGGCCTTTCTTCTCGGCCAGCCAGTTCTCCACCAGGGCGGAATCCTCGATCCCGTGCCGCAACAACACCTCTTTCGGCACGTAGGCCGCCTCGGAGTAATACTGCTGCACAAAGGCCGTCATGATGCTCTCCGGAGAATCGTCCGCCACGCCTTCCAGCATGAATTGCTCCCGGCCCACCAGCTTGCCGCTCCGCACAAAGAAGACCTGCGCGCAGGCCGCATTAAGCGGCGCGCTCACCGTAAAGGCCAGCACATCCTGATCCTCCCCCTCGAAGGAGACGATCTTCTGTTTCTCGATGACCTTCTCCATGGCCGCGATCCGATCCCGGATCTCCGCCGCCTTTTCGAAGGCCAGGCCGTCGGCGGCCTCCTGCATCTTTCGCCGCATCTCGGGCAACAGGAGTTCCTGCCTGCCTTCCAGGAAGAGACAGACCTGGTCGATCATCTGGCGGTACTCCTCGGGTTTGATCAGGCCGGCGCAGGGCGCCGCGCACCGCTTGATGTGGAAGTTGAGGCAGGGCCGTTCCTGGCCGTCCGGGCCGATATTCTTCCGGCAACTGCGGATCGGGAAGAATTTTTTCAGAAATGCAAACGTCTCCCGCATGGCGCCCACATTGGTGTAAGGGCCGAAGTACCTGCTTCCGTCCTCCTGGATCCGCCGCACCACAAACACCCGCGGGAAAAGTTCATTCACCGTCACCTTCAGGTAGGGGTAGCTCTTGTCGTCCTTGAGACGCACGTTATACCAGGGCGAATGCTTCTTGATCAGGTTGGACTCCAGGATCAGCGCCTCAACCTCGGAGTCGGTGGTGATGCACTCGAAGTCCGCGATCTTCTCCACCAGAGCCTCCACCTTGGCGCCATGGTACCGGGAAGACTGAAAGTACGAACGGACGCGGTTTTTCAGGGAGACTGCTTTCCCGACATAGATGATCTCCCCGTCCCTGTCCTTCATCAAATAAACGCCGGGTTTCCCCGGCAAAAGCTTGAGTTTTTCCTCAAGGGTCATTCGAATCAGCCTTTCGTCACTTTCCGATGACGGCATTACCTTGCAATGGCGGAGTTACCACCGGATCAAGCAGGAAAGGCCAGCGGCCGCCCAGTGGCTATCTTGCCGGTACGCCCGCCCGCCCCGACGAGGCCGTGGCCGCCGCCTCCTCTTCCGGCAGCTCCGTCATCCCCAGAATCGGCCGGAGGTAATAACCCGTATACGAACCCGGGATCATCGCCACCTCTTCCGGCGAGCCCTGGGCAATCACCCGGCCGCCCCGGTCGCCGCCCTCGGGCCCCAGATCAATAATATAATCCGCGGTCTTGATCACGTCAAGGTTGTGTTCGATGACCAGCACCGTGTCACCGGCATCCGTAAGCTGGTTCAACACCTCCAGCAATTTGTGGATATCGGCGATGTGCAGGCCGGTGGTGGGCTCGTCGAGAATATACAGGGTCTTGCCGTTGCTGCGCCGGCTGAGTTCGGTGGCCAGCTTCACCCGCTGCGCCTCGCCGCCGGAGAGCTCCGTGGCCGGCTGCCCCAGCTTGATGTAGCCCAACCCCACGTCGTAGAGGGTCTGGAGCTTCCGCTTCAGCCTGGGGATGTTCTCAAAGAAGGCCAGCGCCTCCTCCACCCGCATATCCAGGACCTCGGCGATGTTCTTGCCCTTGTACCGGACCTCCAGGGTCTCGCGGTTGTACCGTTTCCCCTTGCAGACCTCGCACGGGACATAAATATCCGGCAGGAAGTGCATCTCGATCTTGATGATCCCATCTCCGCTGCAGGCCTCGCAGCGCCCGCCCTTGACGTTGAAGCTGAACCTGCCGGGAGCATAACCGCGCATCTTGGCCTCCGGCGTCTGGGCGAAGACCTCCCTGACCAGATCAAAAAGTCCCGTATACGTCGCCGGGTTGGACCGCGGCGTGCGCCCGATGGGAGACTGGTCTATATCTATGACCTTGTCCAGATACTTGATGCCGGCAATGGCGTCGTGATCCCCGGGTTTGGTGGTGGCCCGGTTCAATTCATGCGCCAGCCGCTTGTAAAGAATCTCATTGATCAGGGTGCTCTTTCCGGAGCCGGAGACCCCGGTGACGCACACGAACACGCCAAGAGGAATCCTGACGTCGATATCCTTCAGATTGTGTTCCCGGGCCCCCTTGATCTCCAGGTGCTTTCCGTTTGGCTGCCGCCGCCTGGACGGGACGGGAATCGACTTCTTCCCGCTCAGATACTGCCCGGTGATCGACTCCGGGCAGGCCATAATCTCGTCGATGGTCCCCGCGGCCACCAACCGCCCGCCGTGGGTGCCGGCTCCAGGGCCGATGTCGATGATGTAATCGGCCTCGCGCATGGTCTCCTCGTCGTGTTCCACCACCAGCAGGGTGTTGCCCAGATCCCGCAGCCCCCTGAGGGTGTCCAGCAGCCGCCGGTTGTCCCGCTGGTGCAGCCCAATGCTGGGTTCGTCCAGGATGTACAGGACCCCCATCAGGCTGGAGCCGATCTGGGTGGCCAGGCGGATCCGCTGCGCCTCGCCGCCGGAGAGCGTGCCGGCTGTCCGGTCCAGGGTGAGGTAATCCAGCCCCACATTGACCAGGAAGCCCAGCCGGGCGTTGATCTCCTTGAGCACCTGGTGCCCGATGAACCGCTCCCGCTCGGTCAGCTTCAGATTCGCAAAGAACTCCTGCGCCTCCTTGATGGAGAAGCGGGTCACTTCCCAGATGGATTTGCCGCCCACGGTCACCGCCAGGCTCTCCGGCCGCAGCCGCGCCCCGTGGCAGGCGGGGCAGGGGCGGGAGGTCATGAACTTTTCGATCTCCTCGTGGATGTAATCGGACTGCGACTCCCGAAACCGCCGTTCCAGAAGGGGGATGATCCCCTCGAAGACGCGCTCGTAATGCCGCTTCTCGCCCCAGCGGTTCTCATAGAGAAAACTCACGGTCTCCCCGTCGCTTCCGTAAAGCAGGACCTGCCTGACCTCCGGGCTCAACTTCCGGATCGGAAGGTTGGGATCGACGTTGTACTGTTCGAGAAAGCCTTCCAGCATGCCGCCGTACCAGTTGCTCTTGCTGTCGGCCCAGGGCACGATGCCCCCGCCATGTATGGATTTATCGCCGTCCAACACCAGTTCGGGGTCGATCTCCATCTTTTCGCCGAGGCCGTCGCAGGCCTGGCAGGCCCCAAACGGGCTGTTGAACGAGAACATCCGGGGGCTCAGCTCTTCGAAGCTGAGCCCGCACTCCACGCACGCGAACTTCTCGCTGAAGAGCAGCTCATTCTGGTCGATAACATCGATGATCACGATGCCGTCGCCGATCTTGAGGGCCGTCTCCACCGAGTCGGCCAGCCGCTGGGCGATGTCCGGCCGGATCACCAGCCTGTCCACCACCACCTCTATGGAGTGCTTCTTGTTCTTCTCCAGGTCGATCTGATCCGTGACCTCGTGGAGCTCCCCGTCCACCCGCACCCGCACAAAGCCTTCCTTGCGAATCTCCTCCAGCACCTTGCGGTATTCGCCCTTGCGCCCCCGGGCCACCGGGCCCAGGACCTGGATGCGCGTCCGTTCCGGCAAAGCCAGCACCTGGTCGACGATCTGCTCCACCGTTTGCTGCGTGATCGGGCGGCCGCATTGCGGGCAGTGCGGGATGCCGATCCGGGCGAAGAGCAGCCGCAGGTAGTCGTAGATCTCCGTGACCGTCCCCACCGTGGAACGAGGATTGCGGCTGGTGGTCTTCTGGTCGATGGAAATGGCGGGGGAAAGCCCCTCGATCAGGTCCACCTCCGGTTTGTCCATCTGCCCGAGGAACTGCCGGGCGTAGGCCGAAAGCGATTCCACATAGCGCCGCTGCCCCTCGGCGTAAATGGTATCAAAAGCCAGCGAGGACTTCCCCGAGCCGCTCAGTCCGGTGATTACCACCAGCTTGTCCCGTGGGATCTCGACGTCGATATTCTTGAGATTGTGCTGGCGCGCGCCGCGCACAATAATCTTGTTCAGGCTCATCTGATGTGAACTCCCTTTTGGTCATCCCGCATAGCCAAGTTCGGCCCGCAGGTCGATGATCTGGTCCCGCAATTCGGCCGCCCGCTCAAACTCGAGTTTCCTGGCGGCCTCCTGCATCTCCTTCTCCAGCCCCTTAATGTAGGCCACCAGTTCCTTGGGACTCATGCGGGCCACCGTATCCTTGCCGACCCTGTACTCGGCCTGTTCCTCCGCCGCCCGGGCGGCCTGAACGATATCCTTGACCGCCTTGCGGATCGTGGTCGGCGTGATGCCGTGTTTGGCGTTATACTCCGTCTGCAGCTTGCGACGCCGGCTGGTCTCATCAATGGCCGCCCGCATGGAATCGGTGACCCGATCCGCGTACATGATCACCGTCCCCAGAGCATTGCGCGCCGCCCGGCCAGTCGTCTGAATCAGCGAGGTGGTGGAGCGCAGGAACCCTTCCTTGTCGGCGTCCAGGATGGCCACCAGCGAGACTTCCGGCAGATCGAGGCCCTCCCGCAGGAGGTTGATCCCCACCAGCACGTCAAATTCGCCCAGCCGCAACCCGCGCAGGATCTCCACCCGCTCCAGGGCTCCGATGTCCGAGTGCATGTAACGCACCTTTACCCCCAGATCTCCCAGGTAATCGGTCAGGTCCTCCGCCATCTTCTTGGTCAAAGTGGTCACCAGCACTCTCTCGCGCCTGGCCGCCCGCACCCGGATCTCCTCCAGCAGGTCGTCCACCTGGCCCTTGACCGGCTTGACGATGATCTCCGGGTCCACCAGGCCGGTGGGCCGGATGATCTGCTCCACCACCTGCTGGCTGTGGTGGTGCTCATACTCCGCGGGGGTGGCCGAGACGAAGATCACCTGGTTGATGTGCTTCTCCCATTCCTGGAAGGTCAGCGGCCGGTTGTCGATGGCCGACGGCAGGCGAAAACCGTATTCCACCAGCATCTCTTTCCGGGAGCGATCACCCGCGTACATCGCGCCCAACTGGGGGAGCGTCACATGCGACTCGTCGATCACCATGAGGAAATCCCCCGGGAAATAGTCGATGAGGGTCGCCGGCGATTCGCCGGGCTGGCGGCCGGTGAGGTGGCGCGAATAGTTCTCCACCCCCTGGCAGTAGCCCACTTCCCGCAGCATCTCCAGATCGTAGCGGGTGCGTTGCTCCAGGCGTTGCGCCTCAAGGAGCTTGCCCTGGTCCTTGAGCACCTTGAGCCGTTCTTCCAGTTCCGCTTCAATGGAAATCAGGGCCCGCTTCAGCTTTTCTTCGGTGGTGATATAATGGGTGGCCGGATAGATGGTGATGGTCTCCTTCTCCCCCAGGATCTCGCCGGTCAGGGTATCCACCTCCACAATCCGCTCCACCTCGTCACCGAAAAGTTCGATTCTGATGGCGTTTTCCCCGTAGATCGGGATGATCTCGATCACGTCGCCCCGCACCCGGAAGGTGCCCCGGGTGAACCCCACATCGTTGCGGGAGTACTGGATGCCCACCAGCCGCCGCAGGATCTTGTCCCGGTCCCGGAAATCCCCGTGCTTGAGCGAGAGGGTCATGCCCTGGTAGTCCTCGGGCGAGCCCAGGCCGTAGATGCAGGACACGCTGGCCACAATGATTACATCCCGCCGCTCAAAAAGGGCGCTGGTGGCCGCGTGGCGCAGCCGGTCGATCTCGTCGTTGATCATCGCGTCCTTTTCAATGTAGGTATCCGACGAGGGGATGTAAGCCTCCGGCTGGTAGTAATCGTAATAGCTCACAAAATAGTGCACCGCGTTGTTGGGAAAGAATTCCTTAAACTCGCTGCACAGCTGGGCCGCCAGGGTTTTGTTGTGCGCGATAACCAGCGCCGGCTTCTGGACGTTTTGAATCACGTTGGCGATGGTATAGGTCTTGCCGCTGCCGGTGACCCCCAGCAAGGTCTGATGCTTATGGCCCTTCAAGAGCCCCTGGGTCAACTGGCCGATCGCTTTCGGCTGGTCGCCGCTGGGCTGGTATTCCGAAACCAACTGAAACTCCGGCATGTCTACTCCTCCACCGGTTCGGGCGCCGTACTTGATCTCATGTTTTTTATTATAGCACATTTCCGTGGCAGGCATCATACACGAACAGGTATTCGTCAAAAATTGGCCGTCTCCTGCCCGGCAACAGAAAATTTGTTCCGCCACCAGATTTCCTGACGAGATACCAAACCAGGCGCCGTCCAAAGAGATTTTGGGATTTGAACCGGAGGTGGGGTTCCTACCGGAGGGCTCGCGCCAGCGCGAAGGCCAGAAATCCCGCCGCCGTGGCAAAGGCGGCGCCGGTCTTCACCCTGCCGCTCTGCGCGTCGACGGTCTCGCAGGCGATGCCGCTGTCCATCTCCAAATTCAAAAGCAGTGGCAGCGGGTCGGGAACCACCCCGGCGAGCGGGCCGGAACCCGCGGCTTGCAGGGCCAGCAGATCGTTGCAGAGGGCCATCGGCCATGGATGGGGCGCGTGGGCGCTCATGGCCGCCGGGAAGCGGCCGTCTCTATGGTAATATGGGTTCTCCCCGGAGTGGATCCACCTGGCGGTATTCAGGTAGATCTCATCCGCCCCGTCGCAGAAGCCATAGTGGGGAAGAAGCATCAAACTTCCCGGCGGGTCGTCGTAAAGCTCAAAACCGCCGGCCAGATCCACGCTCCAGGCAAACATCCTCCCAAAGGGCTCCTCCACCACACAATACCGATAAATTGCCTCTCTGAGCCGGCGGGCCGCTTCCTCCGCGGCAAGGGATTTCTGGATGAGCCCCACCCGCTCGTGGATCATGGACAACACACGCAGCGCCCGCCACACCAGGACGTTATCGTAGGTCAGGTAGGGATAGCGCACCGGATCGTCAGAGGGGTCCAGAAATGTGTCGAACAGGTACTCCGACGGGTGTTTGTGGTCCCAGAGGGCTTTCTCCAGCACAGCAACTCCCCTGGCCATGCCCGGCTCGTTCAGCAGATCAAAATCGCCGGTCGCCTCCAGGTACTCCCCGAGGGCCACCAGGTAGGCGGCGAGCTGATCGAGCTCAAACCCGGGGTAGAGCAACACCCCATCAATGTAGTGGCTGTGGATCCCCGCATTGCGCAGGTGCCTGGTGAAGCCGATGAACAGCATCTCCCTGGCCAGCACCCGGTCCGTCATGAGCACCGCCGGAAAGGACCACAGAAAAGAATCCCGCGGCCAGAAGGCCGCGCTCACGTAATAAAGCGGGCTCCGCGAGGTGGCCAGCACCGTCTCCTCGGTGTCAATCGCCCGGCCGTGCGCGTAAAAATAGCTGAAAAACAGGTTGAGGTTCAAGAGGCGTGCAAAGGCAGGCGACAATCCAGCAGGCGCCGCCAGGGCATGCGACGCAAGCCAGGCCCGGGTCTGGGCCAGCAGCTTCTCCCAGCCGTGCCGCTTCATGTCGAAGAGGTTGGTCCCGGCCCCGTCGCCCTCCACGTTGACCGCCACATAGAAGGCCAGCGCCACCCGTTCCCCCGGCGCCAGGTTATACTCCTTGCCCAGAATGAAGTTGATCCTGTCCGTGCCATTGTTCTGGCAGCTAACCTCACGGTTGGCCAGCCCCTGCCCCAACCCCCAGATGCAGGTGTCCAGCTCTTCGGAAGCGCTGATGGCCAGCGCGGCAATTCCCACGTCCGGGCGCAGCTCGAGGGTCAGCCCCTGGGTCCACTTGTTATACCAGGCGCAGTGGCGCGCGTGGATTCGTTTGGAGGTGTAAATGGTCCGCCGGCTCTCCACCCAGCTTCCCCGCATCCCCACAAAGATCCGCTGCCCGGGCTTGGCGCCGGCAGCATTGCCTGAAGAAGCATGACCCGCGGCCGCGTTGCCCATGGCGCCGCCGTTGGTCGAGACCGCGTTGGCGGGCGCGGGCCCGGCCGCCGCCCGGCTGATCTCCAGCACATACATGAAGCCCTTGAAACCTACCGGCGCGCACACCGTCCCCTGAATCTCCAGCTGGCTCTCTTTGCACCCAAATCGCGGCACCCAGTGTCCTTCCCGGTCCCAGCGAAGCTTCCCGGCCAGGTCATGTTCCTCCCCTTCCACCCACAGGGTCGGCAGGAAGAGGTCGTCACGGTTCTTCCCACAAAATTCGATGAGCCCGCGCGAAGCCATGTGCAGGATGTTGATGCTCTGGATCCCGCCGTTATGCGGATTGAGGGTTGGAATGGAAAGATACTCGTTCCCGGTGGGCAGATAGCTCGCCGGGTTATCGATCTCCCGGGGGACCGTCATCAACCGCTGGGTCGCTTCATTGCTCTCCCGAGGCATCCTTGATCACCTCAAAATCTCCATGATCATTTCCGCTATTTATTATCCATGACCACTAATACCAAAGGGGGCTGCTCCATCCACGCGGGAACAGCCCCAATTCCGGTGTCGGCCGGCGCTATTGCCAGTTACTATTCACCGGCCAGTTCATTTTACGAGATGGCAGGCCACCATATGCCCGCCGCCTGCATCCAAAAATTCCGGTTCAGCCTCTTTACATCGTTCAACGGACACCTTGCACCGGCTTCTGAAGCGGCACCCGGCGGGAGGATCAATGGGGCTCGGGACATCCCCCTCCAGGATGATCCGCTTCCGCTCCGCCTCCACATCGGGATCCGGAATGGGAATCGCCGAAAGCAGGGCTTTGGTATACGGGTGCAACGGGTTCTTGTAGAGCTCGCTGCTCCTGGCGACCTCCACGATCTTGCCCAGGTACATCACCGCCACCCGGTTGCTGATGTGCTTCACCATGGAAAGATCGTGGGCGATGAAGAGATAGGTCAGCCCCATCTTCTCCTGGAGTTCCTCCAGCATATTCACGACCTGGGCCTGGATGGAGACATCCAGCGCCGAGATCGGCTCGTCGGCGATGATGAAACTCGGCTGCACCGCCAGGGCCCTGGCGACCCCGATACGCTGCCGCTGGCCGCCGCTGAACTCGTGCGGGAAGCGGTTGGCATGCTCCGGATTCAGCCGGACGATATTCAGAAGTTCATAGATCCGCTCCGTCCGTTCCTTGCCTTTGGCCAGGCCGTGGATATCCAGCGGCTCGCCGATGATGTCCCCGACGGTCATCCGGGGGTTGAGCGACGAGTAGGGATCCTGGAAGATCATCTGGATCTTCCGGCGGATCTCCTGCATCCCGCCCTCATCCTGGCTGTAAATATTCTTCCCCTCGAAGATGGCTTCCCCGGCGGTGGGCTCGTAGAGCCGGACGATTGTCCGCCCCGCGGTGGTCTTCCCGCAGCCGCTCTCCCCCACCAGCCCCAGGGTCTCGCCCTTGTTGATGGTAAAACCGACATCGTCTACGGCCTTCAGGGTCCCCTTCTTGCGAAACTTTATCCCCTGCCCCATCGCAAAATACTTCTTGAGGTGGCGGACCTCCAACAAAGGCTGTGCACTGGTACTCATCAGACCGCCCTCTCTTTCTGCAACCGGCCGAGCAACGGCGCCGCCTGCGGATGCTGCAGCCAGCACGCCACCTGGTGGCCCGGGCCGGCTTCGGTGATCGCCGGTTTCTCTTTCAAGCAGACACCCATCGCGTGTTCACACCGGGGCGCAAACGCGCATCCCTCCGGCGGGTGCAAAAGATCGGGCGGCTGGCCGTAGATCGGCACCAGCCGGTGCTTTTCCTCTTCGTGCAGCCTGGGCACGGACTTCAATAGCCCCCAGGTATACGGGTGCTGCGGGTTATAGTAGATATCCCGCAGGGACCCGGCCTCCACAATCTTCCCGGCGTACATGACAATCACCCGGCTGGCCAGCCCCGCCACCACTCCCAGGTCGTGGGTGATGATGATAATTGAGGTCTGAAGCTTGCTCTTCAGTTCCTTCATCAATTCCAGGATCTGGGCCTGGATGGTCACGTCCAGCGCAGTCGTCGGCTCATCGGCAATCAAAAGCTTCGGATTGCACGCCAGGGCCATGGCGATCATCACTCTCTGGCGCATGCCGCCGCTGAACTGGTGCGGGTACTGGTTGATCCGGCGTTCCGGCGAGGGGATGCCCACCAGCTCCAGAAGTTCCAGCGCCCGCTTGGCGGCTTCTTCCTTGGACATGCCCTGGTGCAGCATCAGGGTTTCCGCAATCTGCAAACGGGTCTTCAACACCGGGTTTAAAGAAGTCATGGGGTCCTGAAAGATCATGCCAATCTCGTTGCCCCGGATCTTCTGCATCTCCTTCTCCGGCAGGCCCACCAGTTCCTGGCCGTTGAAGAGGATCGACCCCTCCACAATCTTGCCCGGCTGGGAGATCAGGCCCATCACGGACATGGCGGTGACGCTCTTGCCGCACCCGGACTCGCCCACGATGGCCACCGCTTCTCCCACGCCGATCTCGAAGCTTACATCGTCCACCGCCTTGACCTCTCCCACGTGGGTAAAGAAAGAGGTCTTCAAGCTCTTCACTTGCAACAAAGTTTCCAAGATCCTTCCTCCTTTACCGTCGCTGCCGCGGGTCTAAGGCGTCGCGCAGGCCGTCGCCCAGGAAGTTGAAGGCCAGCATGGTAATCGAAATGGCCAGGGCCGGGAAGAGCAGCAGGTGCGGATAAGACCGAATAGAAGACAACGCATCACTGGCCAGAGAACCCCAACTGGCCATGGGCGCCGAGACCCCCAGCCCCACAAAGCTCAGCCAGGCCTCGGTGAAGATGGCTTCCGGAATCTTGAGGGTCAGGGTGACAATAATCGGCCCCAGAGCGTTCGGCACCAGATGCCTCATCAGGATCCTCCATTGCCTGGCCCCCAGCGTACGTGCGGCCAGAACATAATCCTGCTCCCTCAAACTTAAAATCTGACCCCGGACAATACGGGCCATGTCCGTCCAGTAGACCAGCCCGATGGCCAGCAGCACATTCTGCAGTCCCGGTTGAAAGATCACCATGAACAGGATCACATACAGCAACAACGGGATCGAGTAGAGCACGTCCACGATCCGCATCATGATGTTGTCCACCTTGCCGCCGGCCAGGCCGGAGATTCCTCCGTAGACCACCCCGATGGTCAGGTTGATCAGGCTGGCAAAGATTCCCACCGTAAGGGAGATCCGGGCGCCGTAGAGGATCCGAACCAACTGATCGCGCCCGTGCAGGTCGGTCCCAAGCAAGTGCTGCCAGCTCGGTCCCTCCCCGGTACGATCCAGATCCTGGTCGGAGTAGGAATACGGCACAAAATAAGGGCCAACCGCCGCCAGGATCAACAATACGATAATCAGCACCAACCCGAACATCGCGGCGCGGTTCTGTTTGAGCCGCCGCCAGGCGTCCTGCCCATAGGTAACACTGGGTCGGACAATCGCCTCGGCCTCCGAACCTTGCCGCGCCACCGGCTGAAAAAGCCCTGGTGAGAGTTCCACTAAGCTCACTCCTTCTCCTCAACGTACTTGATCCGGGGATCGATGAATGCGTAAGCAATATCCACGATAAAGTTGAAGAGGACCAGCAATATGCTATAAAAGACCGTGATCCCCAGAATTGCGGTGTAGTCGCGGTTATAAATGCTGGTAACAAAGTGCTGGCCTAACCCGGGAATGGCGAAGATCCTCTCCACCACAAAGCTGCCGGTCATGATGCTCGCAGTCAGAGGGCCGAGGTAGGTCACCACGGGCATGATCGCGTTTTTTACGGCATGGCGCCAGATTACCGTATTGCCTGACAGGCCTTTAGCCTTCGCGGTGCGGATATAATCCTGGTTCATGACTTCCAGCATGCTGGAGCGCACCAGCCGGGCAAAGAAAGCCATCGGGAGGCTGGCCAGAGCCAGTGTCGGCAAAACCGCCTGTTGCGGAGTCCCCCACATGGCCGCCGGTAACCACCGCAACTTGAGAGCAAATACAAACATAAGCAAGCTCGCCATGATAAAACTGGGTACCGAGAAACCGATGGTCGCCCCAAACATCGCCAGATTATCTGGCCATTCATTCTGCTTGAGAGCGGAGATAATCCCGGCGGGAATTCCCACCAGCAGCGCCAACAGAATTGCGTACAGGCCTAACTGGGCAGAGATCGGAAAACTGCGATTAATAATGTTGTTGACGGTCTCTCCCTCGTATTTGAAGGACGGCCCCAGATCCCAGCGCAGGAGATTGCCCATATAATCCACATACTGCTGCCAGAGTGGATCGTTCAGTTTGTAGCGAACCTCGATGTTCTTTAAAACGGCTTCGGGCAACACCTTTTCCGTGGTAAACGGGCCGCCCGGGATGGCGTGCATCAACAAAAAAGTAGCTGAAGCGACTACCCAGAGAACCAGGATGATGGAAACCAATCTCTTGGCAAAGTATTGCAGCAAAAAGATCATCCCCTAACCTTTAGATACCGGGTCGAAAGCCGTATGCCGGATGGAGGATATTTCGGACAGGAGACGGGGTATACGCTGATCGCGTATACCCCGCAGTTCCTTGCCTCACTTTGTTCCGGCTTTAATGCTGGGCAATCCAGGCAGAACTGAAGTCGAAGAATCCCAGCATGGAAATGGCCACATCCTTGACGTAGCTCTTCTGCAACACCGGTTGGGTGTAGAAGTAGATCGGGAGGATCGGCATGGCGTCCATGAGGATCTTCTCCGCGTCATGCATGGCCTTGTACTGCTTCGCGGCATTGGTGGTGGTCTTGGCCACCTCCACCAGATCATCGTACTTCTTGTCGGCCCACCGGGAGCGGTTGTTGCCGCCGTTGCTGATCATCATGTCGATGAAGGTCATCGGGTGCACATAGTCACCGATCCAACCAGCCCGAGCCACCTGGAAGTTGCCATCGGTCCTGTTCTGCAGGTAAACCTTCCACTCCTGGTTGGTAATGGTCACGTTGGCGCCCAGGTTCTTCTTCCACATCTCCTGGATAGCCTCGGCAATGGCCTTGTGCATCTCAAGGGTGTTGTAGAGAATCTCAATGGGCGGCAGGCCCTTGCCGTCCGGATAACCGGCTTCAGCCAGGAGTTTCTTGGCAGTCGCCACATCGTTGTCCTTGAAAAATTCGCCGCCCGACTTGCGGAAGTCGGTGCCGGCTTTCGCATCCGGCATGCCATAAGGCACCCAGGCCATCGCCGGTACTTCGCCAGCCTTGGTCACCTTTTCCACAATCTGTCTGCGGTTGATGGCCATGGCAAATGCCTTACGGACCTTCGGATTGTCAAACGGCGCCTTGGAGGTATTGAATTCATAGAAGTAGGTCCCCAGATACGGAGTGAACTTCACGATCTTCTGCTCTCTCAGCCGCGGCAATTCCGGACGGGGCGGGAAATGCCCGAGGTCAATCTGGCCGGTCTCAAACATGGTCAGTTCCGTGCTTTCGGCTTCCACCATGGTGTACACTAACTTATCCAGTTTAACCTTCCTGGCGTCCCAATAGTTCGGGTTCTTGACCATTTCCAGCTTGTCCTGGTGCGACCACCTGACTATCTTGAAGGGGCCGTTGGTCACCAGGGTGTCCATCTTGGTGTACCAGGTGTCGCCACCGGCTTCCACCGCCTTTTTGTTCAAGGGCATGTAGGTGGGGAAAGCGGTCAACGACAGGAAATAGGCGGTGGGCGCCGTGAGGGTGACCTTCAGGGTCTTGGCGTCAATAGCCTTTACGCCTACTTCATTGGCATCCTTGATCTTCCCGGTATTGTACTCTTCACCGTTCTTGAGATAGTAAAGGTAATAAGCATACTCCGCCGCGGTGGCCGGGTTTAGAGCCCGCTTCCAGCTATACTCAAAATCGTAGGCGGTTACGGGATCTCCATTGGACCACTTGGCGTCCCGGAGATGGAAGGTATACTCCTTGCCATCCTTGGAGATCTTCCAGCTCCTGGCGATCGCCGGCACTGGCCGGTCGGTCTTGTCCAGCCTGGTCAGACCGTCAAAGATGTTCAATTCGACGATGGCCTCGGGGACACCGGTAGACTTGTTCGGATCGATGGTCTGAGGTTCCACGCTTAAGTTGAAAGTCAACGTCTGATTCTTGGCCGGTTTCTCGGCGGCAAAGGCCATCCCAGCACTGCCCAAGGCCAGCGCCGCGGAGAGAACCATGGCTAACAAAAGACTCCTGCGCACACTCATTCCTCCCTCAAAATTAGAGTTTAAATAATAGTTCTCCGCCAGAAATGGATCTCCTTCCGTGTATGCAATGTGCAATTTTTAATCTTTTGTTTGACTTCCAAGATCGCCGCACCCACAACAAGCTTCCAAAGGCTTATTAACCTTCTTTGCCCGGGTACCAAAAATTTGCCCGCCGGCGTAAAATGACAAAATAGCCGGGGCCATCTCCCGGCGCTTCCAGCCCACCCCTCCTCTCCGGCGATCGGATCTAAACTAACTACCTGTAAAGGAGCGTCGGCTATGCACTCGATCGGTTTTTGGGCGCCAGTAATCTTACTGGCCGTCGCCGCCAGCCTCGACAACTGCGCGGCGGGCATCGCTTACGGCATCCGGCGGATCCGGGTGCCGGCAACTTCCAACCTCCTCATGGCCTTCCTTTCCGCCCTGGCCACCTGGCTCACCGTTGCGGCCGGCGGCTACCTGGGAACGGCAATCTCCCTTCAATTGGCCAGGCTCCTCGGCGCCCTGTTGATGATCGGCATTGGACTCTGGGTGATCTTCGAGTGGCCGGGAGAAGCCGCGCGACAGGAACCGCCGCTGGAAAAGGCTCAAACAAAACCGGGTCGGAGCCCGGATTTTTCCGGATACAACTACTTGATTATGAGCTGGCGCTTGAAGCCTCTGGGAATCATCATCCAGATCCTCCGGGAACCTTCGAAAGCGGATCTGGACCTGTCGGGAACGATCAGCCTCCCGGAGGCGTTCCTGCTGGGGACCGCCCTGGCCCTCAACGCCCTGGCCGGCGGCCTGGGAGCCGGACTGGCCGGGTTTCCCCCGCTATTCACGGCGGTAATGGTGGGGGCCTTGAGCTATCTGTTATTGTGGTTTGGCGTTTACCTGGGCAGCCGCTTCGGCGCCAGGTGGCTCGGGGAAAAAGCCCCCCTTTTCACCGGGCTGGCGCTGATCCTGCTGGGAATCACCAGCTTCAAATGGTGATTCCCCAGTTGATAATCATCCAGCCCCGTGCAAGCACCCGCTTGAAAAAGCATGCTTCACCTTCTACAATGCTATCCCCCGGACCTCTCCGGCCAGTTCCCTGGGTACCGCCACCGTCACCACCCTGGTGCGATCGTACTTGGGCGGGTTGAGAACTTTGGTGACGGTGCCCTCTCCGACTGCTTCGCCGGCCCGGTTCACCACGGTTGCTTTCTGGCCCGGTTGGGGCGCCGGGAGGAACTCGTAAGGGAAAGAGACGGTGGCCTCCGTATCGGAATGGGGGGCGTCCACCACGAAGATCGCCTGGCCCGGACAGGCGGGAATGCACAGCCCGCAGCCGCGGCACTTGTCCTCCGCCAGGCGCGGGAGGTTGGTAATGGGCTCACCGACGCTGATCGCCCCGTATGGGCAGGCCTCTTCGCAAGGATTGCACGGAATCGGCTGCAAGCACTCCAGAACCGCCACCGGCCCCTCTTTCAGGCGTTTCTCCCCCGGGAAGCCGGGCGCCTGCTTCAGATCCTCCCACGTGACAATCCCGGTGGCCAAAAGCTCACTCTCCGACATCTTGATCCCCCACTCCACCCGCAAAAAAATATATATAAGGTCCGATACTTGCCAACCCATCATGCTTTAATCTCACGCACCGTCAGCCCTAACAAGCAAACAGGACCACAACCAGCACCAGGCCGAGAACCAACGCCAGAAGCGCCCGGCTGGTGAACTTAAACCGCTCGCCGGAAGCCTCGGAGTTCAACACCCTCTGGATCCGGTTCTCCAGAGTTCCCACATGGCTGGCAAATCCCGGAAAGACCAGAAACTCGCGCGGCGCCGGGCCGGAAACCACCGTTTGCCGGCCATCCGTTTGCCGGCCATCCTTCCAGATCTTCAGCAGGGTCTCCGCATAGAGAAGCGGTTTCTGGGTCATCGCCACCACCCGGTCATCCACCGCTTCCTCCTGCTTGCGCATGAAATGCCGAAAGGCCACCCGGCCAAAAGGCGAGAAGAACATTCCGTCGCGCAACAGTACGCCAAGCCAGGACCGCAGGGTGTCCCGGCGGGCCAGGTGGACCAGCTCATGGGTCAGAACGGCTTCCAACTGCTGATCGTCAAACCTGTCCAGCAAACCCCTGGATACCACCAGCACCGGATGGGCAAAGCCCATGGCAAAAGCCAGCGCCGTCTTGCCAGGCCACAGGCGCAAATCCGGAAGCCCGATCCCCAAATCCGCCAGGCGGGGCCTCAGGATCGCCGTTACCCGCGATGCATCGTCGCCGGACAGGGGCGGATTTTTCTTCACCATCCGGTGAGCAACGTAGCTGTTGGCAAAGATCTTGAAAAGCGAATAGGCAAAGGTGGCAAACATCAACGGCAGGATAATCCCGGTGAACCACGGCTCGCTCCGGCAGATAATATGCCACCGGGCCGGCCACATCCCGCCGGGCCCCAGCCCTCCCATCGAACACCGGCCGGCGCTCCCCAGGTAGTATATGTAGCCCAGCACCGGCGCCAGAAGCGGCAATGACCAGAGCCACATCTGAAGCTCCGGCCGGGAAAACCACGGCAACCGCCAGACCGCCGCCACGATCAGGTAGACGGCCGCCGAGCCCACCAGGATGTAAGGAATGTAAGGATGATGTTGCAAGGAAAGTAAGAACCCGGGCATCCGCCAGCCTTCTCTCCGCATAAAGTAGAGCGGCCTACAACTGTCCCGCTACCGCTGCTGCTTCTGCTTGCGCTCCTGAATGAGCTTTTCCAGCATCTCCAGCCTGGCTTCATCCTCCTGGCTCATCCTATCCACGAAATGCGTCATCGCCGGTTCCGCGAAGTCCGCCAGCAGCCCGTCGATGACCTCCGTCACCACCGAGTTGAGCAACTCGTTCTTGCTGAGCACCGGCGAATATAGATAAGCGTTGCCCACCTTCTCCTTCTGAAGGATCCCCTTCTCGGCCAGCCGGGTCATGATGGTCATCACCGTGGTATAGGCCAGATCCCGGCGCTGCCGCAGGACATCGTAGACTTCCCGCACCGTGGCTTTCTTCTGGGACCAGATGATCTCCATCACGTCCGCTTCCAGATGGCCAAGCACCTTCTTCAGCCCGATCTTGTTCGGGTGGAAATCCTTCAAACCCTTGTTCAAACGCATCAGCGCCACTCCTCGCCGGATCAATCGATTCTATGTTGCGTCACAGTTTGATTATATCGCACCACCGGCCGAGAATCAACCGCTACTTGATGTAATACTTCCGTCGCGGATCTCCACGGTTTTCCCCGCATACCGCGCGTTCTCCCGGTTGTGGGTGACCATCACGATGGTAAGCCCATCCTGGTTGAGAAACCGGAAAAGATCCATGATCTCCTCGCTGGTCCTGGTGTCCAGCGCCCCGGTGGGCTCGTCCGCCAGGAGAACCGGCGGGTCGTTGACGATCGCCCTGGCGATGGCCACCCGTTCCTGCTCCCCGCCGGAAAGCTGGTTGGGCAGGCGATCATGCTTGCCCGCCAGCCCCACCCGGGTGAGCACCGCCTCTGCAAGCTCGCGCTGCTCGTCCTGCTTTTTGCGGGTGATGGCCAGGGGAAGCATGACGTTTTCCAGCGCGGTCAAATACGGGATAAGCTGGAACTGTTGGAAGACAAACCCGATATATTCGCGCCGGAAATCGGCCAGTCTCTCCTGGGAAAGCTGGTAAACCGGGATGGTGTCGATGGTTACCTCCCCGCTGGTGGGCGGGTTGAGCCCGCCGAGAATGCTGAGCAGGGTGCTCTTGCCCGAGCCCGAAGGGCCCATCAGGGCGATAAATTCCCCTTCCGCCACATCCAAACTGGCGCCGGAAAGAGCCATCGTCCGCGTCCCGCCCGCTCCGGCGCGATATTCCTTGGCGACATTGCGCAATTCAATCAGACTCATGGTGCAACTCCCCAATCATGCCGCTAAACTCTCCCAGCATATCGCAAATCCATATCGCTAAATGAACCGCAACGCCTCGGCCGGATCCAGGCGCGAGGCCCGCCAGGCCGGGTAGAAGCTGGCCAGCATCCCCGCCACCACCGCCAGGGCCAGCGCCACCCCGCCCACAATGGGGTTCCAACCGATGGACACCGCCGTCTTTGCCACAAACGGCGCCGCCGCGCGGGCGCCCAGGGTTCCAATGGCATATCCCGCCAGCCCTCCCAGGAGGCTGATTACGAGGGCCTCAAAGAGGATAATCACCATCACATGGGATTTTCGGAAACCAATTGCGCGGAAGATCCCGATCTCCCTGGTCCGCTCGTTGACCGAGGAGAGCATGGTGATCCCCATCATCAATACGCCGATAAGGAGAACCACTACCGAAACGGCATAAGAAAAGCTGTCCAGCCTCTCCACCGTATCAAGCCGTCCCTTGACCGCCTGCCGGAGAGCGGTGACCTTCACATCCGGCAGGGCGGCGCCAATCTGCCGGACGATTTCATCGACCGGGCAACTCAGGCAGAGCGCGCTGACCTCGATAAGATTCAATTTTCCCGGCTGGCCAAGCATCTTCTGGGCGACCCCCAGGTCGCCGAAGATCAGCCCGTCCTCCTGGGATCCCATTTCTTTCAACACGCCGGCCACCTGGAACTCCTGCCCGTTAACCACCAGCGTGTCGCCGGGCATCTTGTGAAACTCCTCCGCGGCGCCATGGCCGAGCAAGAGTTCCGAGGGAGATTTCGGCCGCCGCCCGGTGATCTCCCACCATTTTTTCATGCGCAACTCCGCGGTAAAGTCCACCCCCACCATCAGTACCTGCCGCCCGCCGGCTTTAACGGTCCCCAGGAGCTTGGGGGCCACGGCGCTGATGTTTTGCCGGTCCTTGATCCGCCTGATGGCCGTCACCGCGTTCATGTCCAGTTGCTTAACGTCGTAGGAAACGCCTGCCACCGTGATGCCCCCGTATGAAAGGGCCAACCCCTCCGAACGGGGAACCACGACGATATTGGCCCCGTATTCGTCAAGTTCCGTGGCAATCGCCTGTTTCATGGCCGTGGTGATGCTGTAGAGGATGACGATGGTCGCGATGCCTATCGTCAGGCCCAGCACGGAAAAGAGGAGCCGGGCCTTCCGGCGCCGCAAATTGCCGATGGAAATATCTGTCAACCGCATAGAACCGGTCCTCTCTACTCTGTTTTTGGCGGGCACGCCGCTTTCTACCCTTTATCCCTGGCGGCAATTCTAGACCCTTGGCTTCCAGGCGGCAACCTCATTCACGCTCATGACCGCGTCACCGCCGTCCTGGGCAGTCTGCATCGCCGCCGGCGGGTACTTCTGGCAGCCGCCGGACAATCCTTCAAGTCCTTCCAGGCTCCAGACCGTGCCGCAGGTGTTGCAGACCAGGTTCGACCCCTCGATGTGGAAACTGGTGGAAGAACACGGTTCGCAGAGCCTGACGGCCGTTACCACCTTTCCGGAGGGGGCCGCGTAAGCCAGGAGGGGCACAGCTCCCTTGCCGCTCTGATTCGATCCCGCGTACTCAAAACTCACCAGCTTGTACTGCTCGATCTTGTCCAGCGGGATTCGGATCTTGCCGCCGGAAACCACCACCTGGACATTGGTCTGCTCTATGCGCTGGTTCGAATAATTCACCGGCGCCACCTTGACTGTAGTGGCTCCCTGGAGCGCCCCCGCGTTGCCAGTCCCAGCCCCGCCTTTCAGGTTCTGCAGCCCAATACCCACGGTGGCAACTATGACCAGACCCACCCCCAGATACCAACCCCAGCGATTGGTGTTGCGGCCCCCGTTGTCGCCCCCGCTGGCGCTGCTCCTTCTGGTGCGACCCCCACCGGTACCACCTCCCCTGGTACGATCTTCGCCGGTACGATCTCCGCCGTTATGGTTTCCAAGAACCTTTTTGCGCTTCTCCTCGTGGTTTTTCATGGTTATAAATCATTCCTTTCGCTTCGCTTTAGACTCGCTCAACCTTTAATCCAGGCTCAACGGCCTTAAATATTCTTGCGCTACAAAACATAATACTATAAAATGTCGTACTTGCATTCAAAAATTTTTCGCAGAAGGCCACGCCGTCTCCACAGCAAGAGTGTCACCCTCCGCTCATCGCGTAAAAGACCCACAGCGTATCCCCGGCGGCCAGCTTTCGACCTGCTTCCGCCCTCACTCCATTGCAAAGGATCACTAGCTCCTCTGGGCGGCTGGTCAAGGCCAGCCGCGCCAGCAAATCAGCCACCGTCGCCCCGCCAGGCAACCGCACCTGTTGTGCTTCCGATTTCTCCTTGATCCCCGGCCTGCCCCTGACCGTCACAAGAATCGGTTCGCCCGGCTTTGCCCTTGTATCCATTGCACCCTCCCCGGCATCCGAGCCCCCGCCGCTTACCGGCCGAACAGGCCGTCCAGTTCCTCCGCCGGAACATCAAACACCGTGCCTGAAGCAGGGTTCACCTGGCGGGTCATATACTCGGGCAACCGGTCATCCGCCGGGCCGAAGCCCGCCGCCCGGTTGAAGGCCAGCTCGGTCTGCAGGGTCTCCAGAGCCACCCGCCGCAGGTCTTCAGTTGACCAGGCCGCCCCGTACCGGGCGTTAACCAGAGCCTCCAGCAATTCCAGCCTGGTCTTGACCGCGGGTCCCACAAACAGGCACATGCCCAGGTAATCGTAGATCGTGGCGTTGATCTGCGCATTGCGCGAGACCTCGACCTGCCCCGCCGGAGACCGCTGGTCGATCCGGGCGCGCACCGTGTTGCCGGCGGTGTGGTCCGCTCCCATGGGGGAGGTGGCGTAGGTAACGCCCAGCCCCTTCACCGCCCGGGGATCGTAGGAGGGCATAATCTGGCCCTTCACCGCAGGCACGTCGGTCACCCCCAGCACCCGCCCGGTGACCGCCCCGCCCTGCCCCAGGACCATGCCCATGATACTGCCCTTGCCGATCTCCTCCACCAGCCTGATGGCGCCGTCCGCATCCCCAAAGGGGACCAGCCCGGCTTCCATGGTGATGGCCACCGCCCCGCCGGTTTCAATGGTGTCCACCCCATAATCATTGCAGAGGCGGTTGAGTTCCGCGATCTTGTCCAGATCCCCGATCTCGCAGTTAGACCCGAAAAGCCCGATGGTCTCATATTCAAGAGGCGAGACCAGAACCCTCCCGCCGGCGTCATGGTAGATATTGGAACACCGGATCGGGCAGCCCGGCATGCAGGCGTGGGTGGGTTGCCCCCCTCTGGCCAGGATGGTCTCGCGCAGCCGCTCGCCTCCAATGGCCTCCGCCTGCTCAAAGTGGCCGGTCCGGAAGTTGTGGGTGGGCAGGCCGCCCATGGCCTCCAGGATAGCAACCATGGCCGCCGTCCCGTACTCGGGGTAGACCTCGGCGGTCTGCGGCGTTTCCCGAATCACCTCCATAACTTCCCGGACCGCGGCGTGGAAGGCTTTGGGATCCTGCAAGGCCGGTGGTTCGCAACCTGCGTCGTCCACCACCACGGCCTTCAGCCCCTTTGAGCCCATCACGGCGCCCAGGCCGCCCCGGCCGCAGTACCGGCTGGGAATGCCGTCCACATCGGTGTTGGTGATTCCCGCGGCCGACATCAGCCTCTCTCCGGCCGGTCCGATCAAGAGCACCCCCACTTTCTTTCCATAGCGCTCCCGCAGCCGGGAGGCGGCCTCATAGACCCCAACTTCCCGCAGGTCGTCCGCCGGCAAAAGCTGCACCCCCTGGCGGTTGATCAACAACAGGAAGAGCTTGCCTCCGGCCGGCCGGCCTTCAACCACCACGGCCTTGATTCCCAGCCTGGCCAGTTTACCGGCCACCACGCCGCCGCCGTTGCTCTCCTTGATCCCCCCGGTGAGGGGACTCTTGGCCCCAATCGAAATCCTCCCCGAAGAAGGAGCGCTCGTCCCCGCCAGCAGTCCCGGCGCGATCACCAGCTTGTTGGCCGGGCCGAGCGGGTGGCACCCCGGCTCCACCTCCCAGGCTACAATCCTGGAAGTAAGGACCCGTCCACCCAGGAGCCGGTCGTCTTCCGGAACCTCGTGGTAGGCCGCTTTTCCTGCTTGCATATCCACCCGCAGGATCCGGTTCATGGTCTCATTCATGGCGCCATTTACAGCGCCATTTGTGCCATTCATAGTCATGCTCATGGTGTCACTCCTTCCTGCCTGGGGTTCTCCTGACCGGCGCTTCCCTGCCCTGCCCTTTCCCGGCTTGCGCCTTCAGCCGGGAAACTTCCAACCTTGCCCCTGTTTTGAAGCACCAGGTCGGACAGTTTTACCAATTCAACCCCGTTGGCCTTGAACTCCGGCAACATCGCCTCGATGGCCCTGGCCGTATCGGGGCGCACATGCCCGATTCCGATTGCGTCGCCGTTTCGCAGGGCGATCTTCATCAACTGTTTCAGCCGCTCGTCAATCTGCTCCACCCTGTTCACGTTATCCAGGAAGAGGAAGTTTTCCCCGAAAGGGATGCCCTCCTCCCGCGCCACTTCCGGAATCACCGAATTCACCGCGGTACGGCTGTCCAGGAAGAACAACCCCTTCTCCTTGACCACTGAAAGCACCGCTCGCATCACCCGCCGGTCCTCGGTGGCCAGCGAACCCATGTGGTTGTTCACCCCCACCACCCCGGGCACGGCGGCAAGCTCCTCGGCCACCAGTTGCTGGATCTCCTGGTCGGTCATATTCGTGGTAATCGTGCCCTTTTCCAGCCGCAAACCGGAGCTCACGGGCTGCATGGGCAGGTGCAGGATCACCTCCCAGCCGCGTTGAGCCCCTTCCGTCGCCATCTGCGTCGATTCCGGCAGGAACGGGATAACCGCCATCGTCAACTGGACGGGAAGATCCAGCATCTCCTGGCTGGCCGCCCTGGCGTATCCCCAGTCGTCAATCACAATGGCCACCTTCGGAGGTCTTAGTCTCTCACCCGGCAACGGCGGCGAAATATCCGGCTCCCCGGCAATGGGGGGAAGAGCGGGATGCAAACCTAAACGCGAACCGGCAGTCCTCTTGAGAACCAGCGTCTCCGCCACCAGGCGATACTGCCGATCATGAAGCGATTCCTTCCAGCCGATCTGCAGGATCGCCTCCGGAAGCCTGTCCACCCCGTAGTCCACGGCGAACAACTCGCCGCCCACCTCGGAAATCGCCTGCCGGATTGAGTTGATATAATCATCCAGGGTGAAATGTTGCGAGGTGGCCAGCGCCAATACCTGCCGCTCCTGCCCCAGCCACCAGATCATCTCCGGCTCCCGGCCGGATGCCGTACCCGGCTTTTCCTGGGCAACGGGTTTCTCCTGTGGAACAGTCTCCTCCACCAGGGTGATCTCGGACGGCACAAGACCCAACCGCAAAAAGGCGGAATTCACGGCCCCCCGGATCTTCTGAGCCGCCGGGGTAAAATCGTAGACCAGCTTGCCGCCCTCGCGAAAGAGCGTGTAACGCTGATTCCGTTCCAGCACTTCCCGGCGCCGAAAAGAAACGCCCTGGTTGCTCAGCACATTAAAAGCCTGCCAGATGGTAAAAGCCAGGAGAAGCAGGACAACCCCGAAAGAGACAGGCCCTATGGGACTCTTTTTCCGTCTCGGCTCCCCGGCCCGCGACATCGCCAAAATTTACTCCCCCATTAATTCGAGAAGGGTGCGTAGCACCCTCCTTGTCTGGCGGGCTCAGGCCGCTTTCCGGCCTTCCTTGGCGCCCGCCGCCTCTTTAATCCTGGCCTTCAGCACCTTCACCGCTTCTTCCAGTTGCACATCCTTGAACTCTTTATCGGTCTTCGGCGGCTCCTTCTTTACGGTTTCTTTTTTCGCCGGTTGATCCGATTTATCCGGCTTATCCGCCGTATCCGGCCTTATGCCGCCGTTCTTCTGTTGATCCGCCAGTTCCTGCTCCCAGGCCTCATCCCCCGGATTGTGAACGATCACATCCGGGCGGATCCCCGTCAGGTGGATGGAATGCCCCCCCGCCGTCAGATAACGCTGGGTGGTGAGGGAGAGCGCCGAGCCGTCTCCGAGCGGGATGATGGTCTGCACCAGCCCCTTGCCGAAGGTCTGTGACCCGACCAGGGTGGCGCGTTTGGTATCCTTCAGGGCGCCCGAAACGATCTCGGAGGCGCTGGCGCTGCCCTTGTTCACCAGGACGACCATCGGGTAATCGGGATGCGCCTTGCCGGGGTTGGCGTAGAAAGTCTTCTTGTTGCGATCCCGGCCCACCACGTGCAAGAGAGGCCCCTTGTCGATAAACTTGTTGGCCACCTCCAGGCCCACATTCAGCAACCCGCCGGGGTTAAACCGCAAGTCCATGATCAGGCCTTGCATCTTCTCCTCTTCAAGCTTGTCAAGCGCCTTCTCCAGCTCGACGGCCGAATTCTCCTGGAAGATGGCCAGCTTCACGTAGCCGATGTGATCCGGGAGCATCTTGGATTCCACGCTGGGCACCTTGATGGTGTCCCGCACAATGCGTATTTCTTTCAGTTCCTTGCCCCGTTCGATGGTGATGGTCACCTCGGTGCCTTTGGGACCCTTCATCAGGCTGGCCGCTTCGTCCGAGGACATGTCCTTGGTGGGCTTGCCGTTGATCAGGCGGATCTTGTCGCCGGCCTTGATGCCCGCCCTGGCCCCCGGCGTGCCCTCTATTGGCGCGATGACCGTCAGCTCGTTCTTTTCGCTCATTCCAATATAGATCCCGATCCCGCCATAGACACCCTCGGTATCGATCTGCATCTGCTGGTAGGCCGACGGGTCCATGTAACGGGTGTAGGGATCCTTGAGGGTCTTCAGCATCCCGTTAATCGTCCCCTTTTGAACGTATCCGCCCACCAGGTCCACCAAATTCACCGGGTCCACATACTGGGTCTTTACCAGCGCCATCACTTCGATGGCCGAACGCAACGTCCCGTTCTTGGGGTTGCTGGCGCTGACGCGTGAGAGCAGGAAAATTCCCGCCAAAACCAGGATCAGTCCCGCCACGATTAACGCAGTACGCCGTTGGCGCGCCAAAACCATCACCTATCTTTCTGCCTTCCTTAAAATATGCATTACAGATGCGGCTTATTCTGCGCCCCTGGCCAGCTTTAGCGGAGAAGCGAACCAACACCGCCACTTACCGCAGCCACTCCTTGGGGTTGACCGGCTTGCCGTCTTCACGCACCTCAAAGTGCACATGGTTCCCGGTGCTGTTTCCGGTGCTGCCCACCCTGGCGATCACCTGCCCCGGCCGGACCACCTCTCCCACCGTCGCCAGGTTCTCCGAATTGTGCGCGTACAGGGTGGTAACCCCTCCGCCGTGGTCGATGATCACCGTCTTGCCATAGCCGCCCTTCCAGCCCACAAAGATCACCCGTCCGCCGGCGGCGGCCTGAATCGGCGTGCCGTAGGGAACCGCCAGATCGAAGCCGGTGTGAAAGCTTCGCACCTTGAAGATCGGGTGAGTCCGCCATTCGAACCTGGAGGTTATCTTATAACCGGTCACCGGCCAGAGGAAAGAACCTGTTGACGGCGGAGCGCCTTCCAGCCGGCTGCCGCCTTGCTGCTGCAACCAGGTTTCCAGCTGTTTGGAGGTCTCCTCCTCCTCGGCCAGCGCCGCCTCATACATCTTTCGTTCATTCTGGATCGCGGAAAGCTGCTTCTCGCGCTGCACCTTCAGCTGCTCCATGGTGGCCACCGCGTTGACCGTCTCCCCGCGCAGGCTGGCCATTCTGGCGCGGGAACTTTCCAATTGGGCCTTACGCTGCTCAATCTTGGATTTTTCGGTCTCCACCACCGTCTTCTCCGCCTTTAACTTCTGGAATAGTTGGACATCGGCCTCCAGAATCCTCTGCAAGAGTTCCAGGCGGATCATAAAATCCGTAAAATCCTCCGCGGTGAAGAGAAGCTCCACATAGTTAAAGGCGCCCATCTCATAGATGGACCGCACCCGGCCGGCAAAACGCGCCTGAACCTGGGACATCTCCCCGTTGGCCACGGTCAGATCCGCCTCGGCATCGGAAAGCAGCCTTTCCGCCTCGGCCACCTGGCGAATGGAGGTCTGGAGATCCCGCTCAATCCTCCCCAGCCGGTCCCTGGTCCGGTCCAGTTCCTGTTCCGTCCGTTCCAGGGCGTCCAGGACCCTCTTCTCCTCCTTTTTGGTCCTGGTGATCTTGATCTGGGTGGAATAGATCTGCATATTGATATCCTGCATCTCCGAGAGGGGATCCTTGGGCGCCTCGGGAGGCGGCTCGGACTTCTCCGCCCGGCTTACCGAAGGCGCAAGCGGCGACACGATTAACGCCCCCATAACGAAAGCCGCCGCCAATATCCTCGTCAAACGTCCCATCCATCGCTGTTTACGCAACCAGTTCATGGCATGTCACTCCTTTACACATGCAAGAAGCGTTTCACCGAGATGAGACTCCCGATGGCTCCGATTAACGCCCCCGTCCCCATCAGAAAGACGGAGATCCTTGTCAGAATCGCATCATGGCTGATCAAAGGCACAAAGGGCAAAGAGACCTGGGCCTTGTTCAGCAGGATCAGATAGCTCTGGTCCACCACCAGGGTGGCGATAACCGCCCCCGCCAACCCCAGAAACATTCCCTCGAAGAGAAACGGCCACCGGATAAACCAGTCCGTGGCCCCCACCAGCTTCATAATCTCGATCTCCCGCCGCCGGGCAAAGACGGTTAACCGGATGGTATTGGTGATGATGAAGATAATGGCCACGCTCAAGAGCAAGGCCGCAACACTGGTCAGAATCCACACCGTGCGGGTGAAGGCAAAGAGCCGGCTCACAAACTCCTTTCCATATGAAACCTTCTCCACCCCCGGAAGCCTGGCCACCTGCTCGGCGACCCACGGCAACCGTCCCGGCTCCCTGGTCCGCACCTCAATCATATCCGGCAAGGGGTTGCCGCTGATGTAGTTGAAGATCTCGCCCCGGCCTCCGAATTGGTTCTTGAGCCGCTCCAGCGCCTTCTCCCGGGAGATGTAATCCACCGACTTCACCGTCTTGATATGTTTGATCTGATCTTCCAGAAAGGCCCGCTGTTCCGGGGCCAGATTATCTTTGAGAAAGGCCCGGATCTCCACCCGGCCTTCGAGCACGCCGCCCACGTAGTTCAAATTGAAGATCAGAAGGAAAAAGGCTCCCAGGATAATCAGGGATAAAGAGGTGATGCTCACCGAGGCCAGGCTCATCAGCCCGTTCTGGCGAAAATTTTTGGCGCCCTGCAGGACAAGCCGTCCCACCGTCCTAATTCGCATAACCGTAAGCCCCCTCCCGCTCGTCCCGGATGATCCCGCCTTTTTCGATGGCCACCACCCGCCGTTTCATCCGGTTGACGATATCCCGGTTGTGGGTGGCCATGATCACCGTTGTCCCACGGTGGTTGATCTCGCTGAGCAGTTCCATGATCCCCCAGGAGGTGTCGGAGTCGAGATTTCCGGTGGGCTCGTCCGCCAGAAGGACAAGCGGGTTGTTGACGATGGCGCGTGCCATGGAGACGCGCTGTTGTTCGCCCCCCGAAAGCTGGTTGGGCATCATGTCGGCCTTGTCGCGCAACCCCACCAATTCCAGGATGGCGGGCACCCGCCGCCGGATCTCTTTGCGTGAGACCTCGATGACTTCAAGGGCGAAGGAGATGTTTTCATATACCGTCTTGTCGGGCAAGAGTTTGAAATCCTGAAAGATGACGCCGGCGTTGCGCCGCAAGAGGGGAATTTCCTGGGGTTTGAGGCGGCTGACGTTCTTGCCGCCCACCAGGACCTGGCCTTCGGTGGGCAGCTCGCTGCCGATGATGAGCTTGATAAAGGTTGACTTCCCGGCGCCGCTGGGCCCCACCAGAAAGACAAAATCCCCCTTTGGAATATGCAGGTCGATGTTCGACAGCGCGACAACCCCGGTGTTATAGATCTTGCTGACGTTATAGAGTTGGATCATGGCTAGCTCCTTCCAAAAGCCAAAGCGACAAAATCCTAAAAAAATCGGCCCAATCCTAGTTAATTATAGTCCATCAGCGCGAGGTTTTCAACCCAAAACTCGGAAGTTATCACGGTTAACTTAACCAGTTAGCTCCGGTTAGCTCATTAAATCCGGGTTTCGCTCTGGCGGGTCATAAGCAGAAAAAATATAAAACCATTACGGATGAACGTTCGGTAGGTTATAATAGAAATCCTGGTGGCAAAAAGGCTCCATCGCGTAAAAGAAAAACGCTAGGGTCAATGATGCCCTAGCACATTAGCAAAAAACTTCCTCACTCCCGGGTCGTAACACCCTCCGGGGAAGATGCCCGCTCGAACGGGTGTCTTCCCCTCTATTATGCCCCGTAAGCCGGCTTTTGTCAACAAATTTTTCGGTTATTCTTTCAAACGACCTTTCTCACTTCCCCGGCGTAGGCCAGGATCCGGGCGAGGGTCTTCTCCCGCAACGCGCCGACGGTGGCAAAGTCCATGTTGGGTACGTAGTAGCTTTCCATCTTGTCGTGGGTCTTCTTGGCCCTGGCAATGAACGAGACCGCCCTGTCAAACAGCCGGGCGAACTCCTCCCGATCGAAGGCCACCACGTCGGCGTACTTCTCCACCACCTTCCGGGAGAGGCACTCGTTCATGTCGATTACCAGGTCGGTCTCATCCGCCGGGTAGATATGCGGCTCGGCCGACGTCACCACCGCCACGCCCAGCCTGGGGATGATCAGATGCTCCACCTTGCCGGGATCCAGCGCGCAATGGTAGATTTCCACGTCGTAACCGTGCTCCACGGCGGTCGCCGCCACCTTGCCCACCAGGGTGGACTTCCCGGTGCCGGGTTCTCCCTGGATGATATACTTGGTGGGCATCGGCCCCACCACCGTCTCCAGGTAGTTCAGCGGGCCATCCGGAGTGATCGCGCTGGCGAAGAGGTGGCGTTCCTTGCCGACCCGGGCGGTCATGCGGACGACCTTCTTGCGGGCGAAGATCTGGTCCAGAACCGCTACCGCCTTCTTGTTGGCGGCCGCAGAATTCATCCCCTCGATATTGGCCGCCTCCCAGTCGTCGTGGATGGTCTTGGCGGCCCTCAAAAACCGGTAAGCCCGCGCAAAGAAGCGGCCGACCTCCCGGTTGCACTCCATGATCTCCGCCTTGTGCGCCCGCATCTTGCTCTCATCCCAAAAGTCGCCCAGGTGGATGATCTCGTCCACGCAGCCCGGATTCTTGGGATCCACAACATGCGGCGCCGTCCCGTCGATCATCGCCACGCCGATCTCCGGCACCACCACCCCATCCAGGGAACCATTGTCGGAGGAGCAGTGCATGTACTCCACGTCAAAGCCCCGCTCCACCATCGCTTCCCCGATGGCGTGCATGAAGGTCGATTTGCCGACCCCCGGCCCCCCCTTGATGACCATGATCCGCCGGGCATCCGGTTCGATGATGTAATCGTAAAAAGAGTGGAACCCCACCCCCGTATTCCCGCCCGGAAAGACTCTTTTGATCGCGCCCTGTCTTGCCATTGGTTAGAACCTCTCCTTCCTCATACCTGATGGTAATTACAGATCTATTAAGCAGGATCCGCCCCGGTGTCTGTCCGCCCGGCGGGACAACATATGGAACCTCATTTCCCGGTGCCCACCAGGCCGCCCTTGTGATCCATTTCCCCGGCGCCATGGGCCCCCGCATGTTCCTCGAAAGCAAAGACCGGGAAGTTCTCAATTTGCCGGTTTTCCATGTTTCCCACGTCCATCCTCACACCCCCGTCCCCGTCAACTCTTTCCTTTTTTCAGCATCCATGTTAGCCCAAAAATCTTGTGAAAGCCTGACGAAATCCCTGCAAGACCGCTGCAAAGCTATTGCAAAAATGCAGCCGGTAGGACGAGAGCCATAATAAAACCAGGATACCTGAAATAAGGCATCCTGGTTCTTCCGGGGGGGTATTAATACGGGTTATTTTGCCCGTTTTTCAGCCGGGCGCCGTCTTCAACCAGCGATTGACATGGTCTTGCGCCCCTTGAGGTACTCGATCATCGGCGGAATCACCAGCGGCAAGATCGAGGGCAGCATCTTCGGCATCAGGTTTTCCATGACCTTGGGCATGAGATCGGGCATCTGCTTCTTCATGTCCTCCGGCATCGAGATGCGCCTCTCCACCGCCGCCAGCATGTCCGGCATCACCTTGGGCATCATGCCGGGCAAAAGCCGCGGGAAGAGTTTCGGGAAGACCGGCCGCATGGCCTCCAGCGCCGCGGAACGCGCCGACGGCGGCAGGGCCTGAACCATATCCATCATCGCCCCCAGCGGGCGCGGCATGGCCTTCATCATCTGCGGCAGGAGTTCCACCATCAGACTGGCCATCTGTTCTGGCTCCATGAGGTCGATCATCTTTTCAAAGACCGTCCATATCTCATAGACATAGCCCGTGGGGTCCGGGTACTCATAACCCAGCGCCTTGGCGGTCAAGGAGGCCAGATCTTTTACCGGCATATTGATCCCGGCGTTGTTGGCGCTGACCCGCAACTGGAATTCGCAGCACGGGCAAATGGCCACCATCGCCTCCGCGCCGGTGTCCACCGCCTCCTGCACCCGCATCGCCCCCAGGTTGTCGGAGGTGGGCTTGGGTTCTCCAATCCGGGTTAACACCGAGCCGCAGCACATGGATTGCTCGCGGTTGTGCGCCATCTCCACCAGTTCCACGCCGGGGATCGCCTTGAGAAGGTTGCGCGGCGCGTCGTAGATCTTTCCGGCCCGGCCCAGATGGCAGGAATCGTGGAAGGTCACCCTGGCCTTGAGTTCCGCCGGAACCGGCAGCTTCCCGGCCGCGATCTGCTCCGTGATCACCTCGGAATAATGCCTGGCCTCCAGCCCGTATTCGATGCCAAGCTTTTCGGCCCATTGCGGGTAGTAGGTGTGCCAGACCAGCCAGCACGCCGGACAGGAGGTCACCACGGTCTTCACGCCGTGGGACTTCATGGCGGTGATATTTTTCCGCATGTTGGATTCCCAGATATCCCACTTGCCGGCCACCAGCATCGGAATCCCGCAGCAATTCTCCTCCTGACCGATGTAGGTGAATTTCACCCCGGCCGCATCCAGCAGGGTCACCGCCGCCTTGGCGATATCCGGCTCCACATACGAGGCGGTGCATCCGGCAAAATAGGCGATCTCGCTCTTCTCGGAGATCTTCTGCTTGAGATCGGGGGTCACCCAACTGTCCCGCTTCTCACGGAAACCAGCCCAGATGTTGCCCTGGTTGTTCAGGCTGGCGCCCATGATCTCAAAAGGCGGGAAGGTCATATAGCCCTTGTTCTGCACCAGGTCGCCCCGCATCTGGCCCCAGGAAGGCTCAATCGGCAGATCGAGCTGGCATTCCAGGTCGCACTTTTCACAGGTGGTGCACAGCAGGAAGGTGTTCACCATCTTCTGGTCGAATTTCGCCCGGCCATTGAGCACCTCTCGCAAGAAGTACCACTTGCCGCGCGGCGAAGCGGACTCCCACTGGCGCCCGCTGTGCAGGGTGCAAGCCTCGGTGCAGTAACCACACTGCGCGCAGGTATAGGAATACCAGGCCACATCGGGCGGGATCCTCCGGTTTGGCATCGACCGTTCGCCCAACTTCGGCATGGCCAGGGCGGCGAAAGGACGCGCCAGCGGTTCCGCCATCTCCGCCAGCCGCACCAGAGTCCCAAGAGGGCCGTTTTTAACCACCTTGCCCGGGTTCATGATATTTTTCACATCAATTTTTCTCTTGTACTCCCGGAGTTTATCCCAACTCTTGCCCAGCACGAAAGGTCCTTTGTGACCCATGAAAGATCCGGTTGCGTAAGCGCGCCCCCCGAGCTTCTGGGCCAGGCGGATCACGGTCAGGGAATAAAGGTACGCCAGGTTAAACTTGAGCGTCCGCTCGTCGTGCGGGATGAAGCCAAGCAGCACCACCTCGCCGCCCTTGACCAGCATCCCTTCAATCACAAACGGCAGCCGGACGGCGCGTTCAATATTGGCCAGCATCACGCCTAAAGAAGCCAGCGGCACCACCACTTCCGCGGGTACCAGGGACGGGCCAAGCCTTTTGACCTTCATGGGCGAGAAACGCTCCGCCCATTCGTGGGCGGCAATCTCCTGCGCCAGCACATTGCCGCCGGCCAGCCGCACCGTCTCTTCCACGACATGACGCTGCAACCCCTCTCCCGGATCCCAGGCCAAAACCGCGATATACCCCACGGGAATCTGCGGGCGGCGCTCCTCGGACTTGCCGTGGTGCGTCCGGGGCGGGAGCTGGTTCTTGAGCCGGATCATCTCCGGGTTCAAAAAGCTGATGGACCAGACTGGCAGTGCCATCTCCTGCACCCGGTTTAAAAATTTGGCCAGCTGGGCTGCGGTCTCAAACCACGCGGCCAGCAGTGATCCCTCAAAATTGGGCCGGATCCGGACGGTCGCCTGGCTGATCAATCCGGTGACGCCGCCCGACCCGTAAACCAGATTCAGATCATCCCCGGCAAAAGTCCGCGTCTCCCCCGTCGGCAGGACGACTTCCGCCGAGACGACGTTTTCATTGAGCCAGCCGTACTTGAAGCTGCCCAGCCCGCCGCCGCCTTGCGCCAGCCAGCCGCCCACCGACGAGGAGGGGTAGCTGGTGGGATACAGCCGAAGAGTCAACCCCTTCTCTTTCAGAGCCTCATCCAGCCGCTTCCAGATTATACCCGGTTCCACCGCGACGGTGAGTTGCCGCGCATCAACGGAAAGGATCCTGTTCAGCCGGGAAAAATCCACCACTACCGCTTTTTTGCCCGGAACCGCCCCGCCGTATCCCGCCGTGGCCCTGCCGCGCGGGACAAGGGGAATCTGGTGCTTGTGAGCCCATTGAACCAATTTTACCAGCTCATCACGGTTTTCCGGCTGAACCACCGCCGCCGGAACGGTCTTCCCTTGCAGGAGTTGGGCCGGCCGCGGCAAGATGCCGGTATCGTGGCCGTAAAGCATTCTCTCGATTGGATCAAAATTTACCCGGTCCTGGAAGGCATCTTTCAGTTCTTTTTGCGCCTGAGGATTCATCTTTTATCCCTCCATCTTTGATAGCCCCTTTTTGATCGATCCTTCTTTGTGGTCATCTTCACAATTACCGATGGCCTTTCACCCTGTCATTTTGTCTCTCCACCAAATCACGCCCCTCGCACGTCCGCCTCCTCCATGGCTCGTACCAACTTTTGCTGCCGGCGCAGGATCGCCGTCATCACCTCCCGGAGTTTGTCCAGGGCGTCGGTGACCTGGGTTTCGGTGAGCGAGTAATAGATGTTCTGCCCGTTTCGCTCGGTTTGCACCAGGCCGCGTTCCCGCAAGACCTTCAAATGGCGGGATGTGGTGACCTGCCCCAGTTTCAACTCCTTCGCCAGTTCCCCGACACTTTTGGTTCCCTCGCGAAGCTCGTAAAGAATGGCGATTCGCTTGGCATCCGCCAACGCCTGGCAAATCTGCGCATGAAACAATTGTAACTCCTCCGGCAGGGGCTTTACCAAGGCTTTTCACCTCCTTTGAACGTCTTCTCATATTCTCATTTGTGCAATATTGCACAATTTAAATCGCATTATGCCCATCTGCACAATCTAATATATACGTATATATGTAAATACCAATGTGATTATACCACCCGGCAAAACCAAATTGCAATACCCTGGTGGGGTTATATAAAAAAACCTCTGCTCAGCCGCAATACAAGCCAATTCAGAAGTCTTTAAAGCCCCTACCCTGTTCTTTTATGGATTTTTCATACGAAGGGAGGAGTCCGGCTCCTCCCTTCGTGACACCTATGCCATTTGAATTGGCCACCTTCACTTGCTAAATATCGTGGAGTTGGCCTCCTTGTCTATGATGGCAACCGCTTCGGCTGCGGTCCGCTGCCCATTCCAGACCGGGTCAAGCTCCCGCTCGTAAACCGCCAGATACTGATTTGCCTCCGGGAAGGTCGGGAACGGTTCCCCCCAGGCAAACGCATCAAGGAAAAGTTGCTTGTGGGCCGGTATCCCGTCCAGGAAGACCCTGGTTTTCGCGATGCTCATCATCGCGGGTACACCCATGTGGAACTCGGCGGCAATCTTCTGACCCTCCGGCCCACCAACGAACTTCAGGAACTTCCAGGCTGCCTCGGGATGTTTTGCGCCCCTGGGGAGCGCCCAGGTATTGGTCCAGATGCGGCTGGCATGCTTGGCCCCCTTCTTATAGAGAGGTATCGGGGCGACATCCCAGCTCAAATCTTTGGATTCCGCAAAGGTCGAACTCGCCGCCACATCCTCGGCCATCATCGCAAGCTTGCCGGCCTTAAACATCTCGGACGGGTCGCCAAGCGCGTTCGCCTGAGTGGTATCCGGGGCGACATGGTACTTGTTCTTCAAATCCGCGAGGAACTCGATGGCCTTGATGGCCGCGGGATCGTTCATCGTGGACCTGGTGCGCTCATCATTCACCATCGACCCACCGGCCGCCAGCATAAAACTGTACCAGCCATCCGAGTAGGTGGGAAAAGCAAATCCATACTGGGTCGGTATGCCGCTTTTATCCCGCCTGGTCAGTTTCTGCGCGGCGGCCAGGAAGTTATCCCAAGTCCAGGTATCGTTGGGGTATCCAACCTTGGCCTCGTCAAAAAGTTTCTTGTTGTAGTAGAGCAGATTGGTAGTGGCATCCCTGGGAACAGCGTAATATTTGCCTTTGTATTGCAATGCCTTTTTGAGGGATGGCCACAGGTCGTTGAGCGGGTACTCTTTTTCCATGAAACTGTCGAGGCTGGTGAGCGCATTCTTGGAAGCAAACGGGGCAATCTTGTCCATCGCCAGCATCGCCACGTCGGGAGCGTCTCCCCCGGCGATCATCGTCAAAAGCTTGGTGCCGTATCCGCTGGGAATCTTTACGAAGTTGACTTCAATGTCCGGGTTCGCGGCCTCAAAAGCTTTTTTGAAGCTGTCCAGCGCGCTGCCGGATTCCGCGTCCCACCATGAGGTCACGGTGATCACGGTCTTCTCCTTGGCAAGACCGAGCGACGCCATGCTCAACACCAGAGCAACCATCAGTAACAGTCCAACGTACTTCTTCACTTGTAAACCGCCTCCCCATTTGTTATTCTGCTTCCCTGGTTTTGGATCTTATTTTTCGAATACGCGCCCCTTTTTTATGCAAGATCACCTCCTTGCCCCGCTAAACGCTTACCGGCCCCCGAGACCCGTCAGAGCCATGCTTTTCACAAAGTATTTTTGGCCGATGAAGAACACCAGCAGTACGGGAAGCATGGCAAGCGTCGTCCCGGCCATGAGCATCCCCCACTTTGTGGAGGCTTGGCCCTGGAAAAATGATAAGCCAACCTGAATTGGAAACAGTTTGATGTCGTTGAGCATGATCAACGGCCCCAGGAATTCGTTCCATTGCCCCTTGAAGGTGAGCACCCCCAGCGTAGCCAGCGCCGGTTTGGAAAGCGGCAGGATAATCCGGACAAACGATCCAATCCGGGTGCAGCCGTCAACCCTGGCCGCCTCCTCAAGCTCGCGGGGAAGGGTCATGAAGTACTGCCTGAGCACAAACGTCCCAAAGACACTGTATGAAGCCGGGATGATCAGGGCCTTGTAACTGTTGTAAAAGTGCAGATACTTCATCAGGATAAAGTTCGGGATCAGGGTCACATGGATCGGGATCATCATGGTGCCCAGGAAAGCCAGAAAGAGGGGATCCCGCCAGCGGAAATTGAGCCTGCCGAAGGCGTACGCCGCCATCGAACAGGTGGCGAGATTCAGCAACGTGATCACCGACGCCAGAAAGAACGAGTTCCACAAGAACCTGAAGATCGGAGCCGCCACGAGGGCATCGGAGTAGTTCTTCCAATAGATTGGATTCGGTATGAAGCTGGGAGGGATCGAAAAGACCGCCTGGGGAGTCTTAAACGAGGTCGCCACCGTCCACAAAAACGGCGTGATCGTCAATAACGCGCCCGTTCCGAGCACCACGTAGAGACTCGAATTCAACGTAAACACCCTGTAACCCTTACTCATAGTGCACCCACTTTCTCTGCAACCTGAACTGGAGCAGCGTCAGAATGAAGATGATCACGAAAAGAATCCAGGCCATGGCGCTTGCGTAGCCCATCTTGAACCATTCAAACCCGTGGTTGTAGATATAGTAGACGATCGTCTCGGTCGAGCCGCTTGGCCCCCCTTTGGTTATGATATAGACCTGGTCGAAGATCTGGAAGGCATCCACGATCAACAGGATTGTCACCAGAAATGTGGTGGGCGAGATCAACGGAAAGGTGATCGACCAGAACTTCCGCCAGGAACGCGCCCCATCAACCTCCGCCGCCTCGTAGAGGCTTTCGGGGATGCTTTGCAGCCCGGCCAGGAACATTACCATGTAATAGCCGGCGTTCTTCCAGACCGTCATGAGAATCAGAGCCGGTTTGGCCCAGAACGGGTCGACCAGCCAGTTGGGAGGACGGCTGATCCCCATGAACCTGAGCCCCCAGTTGATGAGCCCAAAGTCGCCGTTTAGCATCCAGAGCCATACAATGGCCACGGAGACGGTGGAGGTTACAATCGGGGTGTAAAAAGCCGTGCGAAACCATGAAATCCCCTTGAGTTTCTGGTTCAAAAGAATCGCCAGAAAAAGGGAGACCGCAACATTAAGCGGAACCTGACCCAGCACGAAGTAGACGGTGTTGCCGACTGCTTGCCTGAAATGCGCATCGTGGAAGAGGATCTCCGTATAGTTTTTCAGACCCACAAATTGTGGGGGAGTCAGGAGATCCCAGCTCTGCAAAGAGATCCAGACCGCCATCAACACGGGAAACACGGTGAAAAACAAGGTATTCAAGACGGCCGGGAGCAAAAGCAAGGAAGCACTCAAGGGCTCTTCACGGTGATAAAACCACCTTGCAAACCTGGATCTGGATTTTCCGGGCTGGTAAGCGACACTCAAAGCCAGCACCTCCTGGCAAAATTTCTTGTTCACTTCGCCGGTTCACAGTTTTCCGGGGTTCAAGGAGCCTCGGGGCTCGGCGCAAGGGGGTTCCATATAAACCTTGCTTCCGTTCCAGCGAGCTCCACCACCGTATATCCAACCTCCTTCATGTCCCAGAGCCCGAACGAAAGCGGGCCGACAACCTCGAAACGTATCCCGTCCACAACATGGGTTTCCCTGAAATGCCTGTGCCCGCTGACAACAGCCACGATACGGCAAGAGTGCGAAGATGGGCCATGGTATCCCTCGAGCGCCTCAAGGAATTCGTTGAAATTCTCAATGCGAAATTGATCGGCGGGAAAAGGTGGATGGTGGCTCAAAATGACCACCGGAGTATCAGGTCCAAGCCTGGCGAGGTCCGATTTGAGCCATTCAAGTTGAGCGCCCGACAGTCGCCCGGTGGCGCCTACGGCGCCACGGAGAACTTCAAGGGTGTCCAAAACCGCAAAATGGTATATGCCGGCATCAAAGGAGTAGTATGTGGATCTCGCCCCCGTCTTGCGGAGAAACTCCTCCCGGAAAGCCTCCCGGCGTTCGGGAAAATCCGGAGCAAGATCGTGGTTTCCCACAACAAAGCGTTTTGGGATCCGGAGGTGCCCGGAGATCTTCAGGAACCGATCGAAGAGCCCCTCTGGCTCATCGCCACAGCTCGAATCGATCATGTCTCCCAGAAATACCGCAAACTCCAGATTCCGGAGGTTTATCGCTTCTATCGCCCGTTCAAGAATCTCATCGCTGGCGCCAAATCCAACATGTGCGTCTGCTACGACAGCAAATTTCACGAGCTAATAACCCCCAGGCGGCATGCAAATCTGGTGCGGCAACTCTGGATATGACTATAAGGATATACTTGGCATATTGATATACTAACTTAATATATTGGCTATCCCTTCCAATAATCCTTCACGCCATTGAAAAAAAATAATCCATACGGCCCTATTGACAGTACCCCAAAAGAGAGGTAATATATAACTGTTATAACATCTAACGAATCATGATTGTTATATAACTCGCTGTTGTTGGTAACTTCTTCTAAAAGCGGTGTTGAACAATGCCCAATGACATCCTCAGTTTCTTCTGGTTTACCATGAGCTTCGCCAGGGCGCTCGGGTATTTGGAGGTGCCCGCTGCGGGGCTGGTCAAACTAGGCCGAGGGGTTGGCTTCTCGGAAGCGGGGCTGCGCATGCTGCTTTCCCGCTACAAAAAACAGGGCGTCTTAACCGCCAGAAAACAGGGCAGGGAGAGCTTCTACAGCCTGAACGGCCAATTCGGCCACCTGATCGCCGGCAAGGTGGCGGAGGCGGAACGGCCGGAAGAGCACCCTTCATCCGGACCGCCCCGCTGGATCGGGGTAGCGTATGAATTTCAGGAGGCCGAATCCAAGTTGCGAGCCACCCTGGCTGGCTGGTTGCGCACCATGGGGTTTGCCCAGTATTATGGCCTCTGGATCTACCCGCTGGACAAATCGGAGGAGTTTCTCCTCTTTGCCAGCCAGCTTGGCATCCCAAGAGAACGCTACACCATCTTCAAGATCGACTTCTTCCCCGGCGAAAACCTGGAGGAACTGGTGGCCGAGCTCTGGCATCTCAAAGAGATCGACAACAGATTGCAGGAGGAATATCAGCAGAACCTCGCCCTTGAAAAGAATTACACGACCTTACCACCTGAAAAGGCTTTCGAAGAGCTCTTCCACCTGGCCATCAGGTTTGATGAGCTGAACCGCCAGGCCCCGCCGCTGCCCGCCGGGCTGTTGCCCAGCAGCAGCGTCTTTCGAGAATTTTTTGAGCATGGGCGGCGGCTTCTCGAAAAATTATCCATGCAAGCTTTACCCTATGTCATGCAGGCGCTGGGCAAAACACCACCGGAGAAAATCGCCGCCGGAATAAAGCAGGAATAAAGTCGTCAAGAAAAAGAAGGTTCTCTCGTGCACGCAAGGAATCCTGGCAATAAAAGGGGTGTAATATTTGGATAGCATCACCGTCTCCGATCTTAGGAAGTATTACGGGCAAGTGAAGGCCGTGGACGGGCTGAGTTTCTCCGTCCCGCAGGGCGAGATCTTCGGCATGCTGGGACCCAACGGCGCCGGCAAGACCACCACCGTGGAAACCATCGTCGGGTTGATCGGTAGAGACGGCGGAGATGTGGCGGTCATGGGAATAGATCCCGCTCAAGACCCGGTGGGCGTCAAGGCGCGCATCGGCGTCCAGCTCCAGACGGCGGCCATGTTCCCGCGTCTCGCCGTGCGAGAAGTGATCAGGCTCTATGCCAGCTTTTACCCGAAAAATGTGGATGAAGACGAGGTTATCGCCCTGGTGGGGCTCCAGGAGAAGGCCAACGTGCAAACCCGCAACCTCAGCGGCGGCCAGTTGCAGCGCCTCAGCGTCGCTCTGGCCATTGTGAGCGACGGAGACATCATCTTCCTGGATGAGCCGACCACTGGACTGGATCCTCAGGCCAGGCGGGGGCTTTGGGACGTCATTAACCGGATGCGCGGGAGGGGCAAGACCATCTTTCTCACGACCCACTATATGGACGAGGCGGAAAAGCTCTGCGACAGGGTGGCGGTGGTCGACCGGGGCAAGATTATCGCCCTGGACAGCCCGCAGGCGCTGATCAACGAGAATTTCCAGGAGAAGGCCATCGAGTTTAACCAACCCGCCCTGACGGCGGACAGAAACCTTTCCGGCCTGCCCGGCGTCACCATGGTCCAGGTGGAAGACGACCTGATCATCCTCTATAGCTCCGAGGTACCGAAAACCATTGCCGCCTTGATGGAGTACTCCCAGAAGGCCGGAGCCACGGTTGATGATCTCACGGTAAGAACCGCCACCCTGGAGGATGTCTTCCTCAAGCTCACCGGAAGGAGGATACGCGAATGAAGATGCTCTGGCAACTGATCACCGCCAACGTCAAAGATATGATGCGCGATAGAATGTCCATGTTCTGGTTCCTGGCTTTTCCCATCGTGTTTATTCTGCTATTTGGAGCGGTTTTCAGCGGCAACGGGGCCGATCAGAGCTACAGCATCGGGCTGGCCGTGGAAGACAAAGGCCCGGTGGGGTCAGGGATCCGGAAGGCATTTGAGTCCGTACCCTCTTTCGAACTCCACCAGGGCTCAAAAGAAACCGAGTTGGCGGCCCTCAAGCAGGGCAAACGCATCCTGGTGGTCGAAGTCCCCGGGAAAGTTCAAGCCACCATTGCCACAGGCAAGCCCGCTGAAATCAGCATCTACTATGATCCAGGCAGAGCGGCCACAGCGCAGGCGCTCATCTCCGCCGCCAGGGAGATTCTGTCGGAAGTCGAGCGGAGAGCCACCGGAGCTCCCAGATTGTTTATCGCCAAACCCATCAAGGTAGAGGTCAAACAACTGAAGAATATCGATTACCTCTTGCCGGGTATTCTGGCCATGGCGCTCATGCAGTTGGGGCTCTTTGGAGCACTGGGGTTTGTAAGTTTGCGAGAACGCAAGATCATCAGGCGTCTGGGAGCCACCCCTGTCCCGAAGAGCCTGGTACTCTGGAGCGAAATCCTGGTCAGGCTGGCCATGGCGGTAGTTCAGGCGGTTTCCATCGTCCTGATCGGGCATTTAGCCTATGGCGTCACCGTCGTCGGAAACTGGCCGGCGGTGCTGGGCCTGGTCTTGCTCGGCGCGCTGGTCTTCATCAGTCTCGGCTACTTCCTGATCTCCTTTACGAAAACCTCCGAGAGCGCGCAGGGGCTGATCCAGCTCGTGCAGTTTCCCATGATGTTTCTCTCGGGGATCTTCTTCCCCATTGAGATCATGCCGCGGTTTCTGAAGCCGGTGATCAGGGCGATCCCCCTCAGTTACCTCGGGGATGCCCTGAGGAACGTGATGGTGGGCCTGCCAACAGCTTTTGGCATTTGGACCGATGTGGCCATCCTGGGCGGATGGCTGTTGGTTACAGCGATCCTGGCTGTCAGGCTGTTTCGGTGGGAGTGAGAAGCAAAAAATACCGGCATGCCATTTCCTGGTTGGGAATGTTGGTTTCCGTGGCTATCCAACCCGGAACCACCGCCACAACCCGTATCCCGTCGCCGCCGGCCTCTCGCGCCAGGCTTTTCGTGAGCGCCAGCAGGCCGGCTTTCGAGGCGGCGTACGCCGTATGCCCCGCTTCCGGGGTAAAGGCGGAGCCAGAGGCAATGTTGATGATCACGCCCGTCCGCCTGGCGATCATATTGTCCAGGGCCGCCCGGGCAAAGAGATACGCCCCTTTCAGGTTTGTGGCCAGAACAGCGTCCCAGTACTCGGGGGTGATCTTCCGGAGTTCGGCAAACCCCATGCCCGTGGCGGCGATGTTGACGAGGATGTCGATCTGGCCGAACCGTTCCAGAGTCTGCGTCACGCAGTTCCTGACATCCTCCTCCCTGGAGACGTCACAGGTTATATGGGCAAAGACGGCTGGAGTGCCGGTTGGCTGTTTTTTGTTTTGCGGCAGTATGTCGGCAACTATCACCCGTGCCCCTTCGGAGAGAAAACGGGAGGCGACGGCAAACCCGATCCCCCTTGCCCCGCCCGTGACTATCGCCACCTTGCCTTCCAGTGCGCCCCCTGCCATGGCAACCACCTCTACTCAACTCAGAAATATCACAACCAAATGAGTTCGTGATCCAGCACGTTACTCCTTTCATTATGCCACCAATACTTGCCGTAAAAAATAATTGCTGTAAAAAACAAAAACCGCCTTTTGGCGGCTCTCTTCCATATATTAGTTCATATTACTTCTCTTTCAGCTTTCATCATTGTTGCGAACAGGTGTACCAATTTCAGGTGGGATCCCTTGCTTAACATAACCCTTTATCAGTTTACTCCAAACCTCATGGCCTGTCAAGAGATTTTGAAAAAAATAGGATCGCCTTGCACGGTGGTTTTTTCCCTGAGGAAAGCATCCAGCCCGGGGAAACATCGGTTTTACCTTTTACCCCTTCTCTGCTACAATGGCACGAGGAGGCGAAAGACATGCAAGCAGAGCAGCACCCGGCCTTTCCGGAGGAGCAAGCCACCCTGGAGAAGACCAAAACGCTCTTCAAACAGGATCTCCGCGCGGCCAAAACGAGAACGCAAACGCTCAAGGAGCAGGTCGCCGAACTGGAGCGCACCTCCCGCGGCAGGTACAACTCGGATTTATACAACAAAAAGCTCCTCCTGAGCGGGGTTCGCGCCAGGCTCACCGCCCTGCCGCGCGCTCTCAAGAAGCCCTACTTCGCCCGGCTGGATTTTCAGGAAAACAGCGCCGGGCGGCCGGAGACCGTTTATATCGGCAAGCTCGGGCTGCGCCACGGCAAACGAGAAGCGGTCGTGGACTGGCGGTCCCCCATCGCCAGCATCTACTACAGCGGGCAACTGGGGCCGGTCTCGTTTCAGATCACTCCCACCGTCGGCGAATTGCAGACCGTCGATGGCGAGCTCCTTTTGAAACGCCAGTTCATCATCGAAGAAGGCCGCCTGGAGCAGATCTTCGACCGGGAGACCGCCACCCAGGACGACCTTCTCCAGGCCATCCTGGAAGCCGGGGCGGACCAGCGGCTCAAAGAGGTCATTGCCACCATTCAGGAGGAACAAAACGCGATCATCCGCGCCCCCAAGGACCAGGTTCTGGTCGTCCAGGGGGTCGCCGGGAGCGGCAAGACCACCGTGGCGCTACACCGGCTGGCTTACCTGATCTACACGTACCAGGCCACCCTGGCGCCTGCCAAGATCCTGATCGTGGGCCCCAGCCAACTCTTCCTGAACTACATCTCCGAGGTCCTTCCGGAACTGGGGGTGGAGGAGGTCCGGCAGAGCACCTTCGCGCAGCTTGCCCGGGAGCTGCTGGGGCTCGATATTGATATTGCCGACAGCAACGACTTGCTACGGCTGATCCTTGCTTCTGAGCCGCCGGTGGCCCGGCGGCTGCAACTGGCCCGGCTGAAGGGCTCCATGACGATGCGGGAGATCATCGACCGCTATGTGGACGAGCTTGAGCAGCAGATCCTGCCCCCGGTTGATCTCACCCTGGAGACCGGCGATCCGGCCCTGGGCACGATCCCGATCGTCCCGCGAGATGAACTGAAGGCATTCCTGGTTAACGACTCGGCGTACCTGCCCCTCATGGCCCGTCAAAAGCCGCTTCGCAAGTTTTGCAAAAAGCGGTTGCAGAAGAAGGCTGGAGGGATAATCGAAAAACTCCAGACGCTCTGCGATAAACGGATTGAGACGATCAAAAGGTCCATGCCCGATACCGAGGAACGGCGCTGGCTAATCCGCAAGTTTTATGACGAACGGGACCAGTCGGTCTCCAGGGTGGAAATGGGCGTCGAGACGGCGTTGGAAAGATATTTCCAAGCCTGGCCCGGCTGGGATCTCCTGTCCCTCCACCACGAACTTTTCAGGGACGGCGCCAGGCTGTCAAGACTCAGCGGGGGCGCCATCTCCATTGCGCAGGGGGTGGAATTTGCAAAGATAACCGGGGAACGCGCCATAAACACCGGGAGACCCGCCGTCGTCTATGAGGATCTTCCCCCGCTGATCTACCTGCAGCAACGGGTCTTCGGCCTCAAAAAGCCTTTTACGGCCCAGCATATCGTGGTGGATGAAGCGCAGGATCTGAGCGTCTTTCAATTCTTCGTTCTGAAGACGCTGGCGGCCTACGCCTCTTTCACCATCGTGGGAGATCTGGCCCAGGGCATTCATTCCTACAGGAGCATCCGCGAATGGGACGAAGTGACTCAAAAGGTCTTCCCCGGCGCGCCCCGATCCCTGCTGAACCTGACGAAGAGCTACCGTTCCGCCACCGAGATCATGGAGCTGGGCAACGCCATCAGCAGCCAACTCCCGGCCAGCGGCATCGCTCCGGCGCAACCGGTCCTCAGGCATTGCCCCCGGCCGCGGCTTATCCGGGGAGATTCCGCGGAGGAACTCTGGGGGACGATCCCGAAACTTATCGAGGAACTGGAAAAGGAAGACTGCCGGTCCATAGCCGTCATCGGCAAGACCATGGACGAATGCGAGGCCCTTTACACGCTGCTCAGGCCTTCCGATCCGATCACCCGCCCCATCCAGCTCATCACGGAAAAGGTCACGGACCGGAAGGAGTCCCTGGTGATCATTCCAGGCTATCTGGCCAAGGGCCTGGAATTCGACGCCGTGATCATCGCCAATGCCGCCGCCGGCGTCTATGGGTCCCAGGAATGGGATGTCAAACTGCTATATGTAGCCTGCACCCGCGCCATGCACCGCCTGATCATCCTGTGCGCCGGCGCGGAAACCCCAATCCTGGCGCGGATTGATGGCTCAATCCTGGCTCGATCAACTTTTTAAACATATTGACGCCAAATAAAGGTATTTCCCCAGGAAGTGCGGAATATAGGATGTAAGTCTAAAATTTTCTGGTATTAACGGGGACGACTCGATAACCACACTTCTGGGGGTGATTTATTGTTTGACTTTTTAATGTCGGAAGAGCAAACAAGCCTGCGGGAAGAGGTCAGGCAGTTCGTCGGGGAAGTGCCGCGGCAGCTTATCCTGGACATGGACGCCGAGAAGGTGACCTTCCCCCGGAGTTTTCTGGAACAGGCGGGCGCGAAAAATCTGCTGGGGCTTCGTTTCCCGCGGGAATATGGCGGCCGCGGCCTGGACTGGTCGTCGGAGATTGTGGCGCTGGAGGAGGTCGGGACGCTGGGCACATCCCTTGCCTGCCTCTACTCCATGCCGAGCATCGTTGGAGAAGCCATCACCGTCTTCGGCGCCAGGGAGCAAAAAGAGAAATTTCTCAAACCCACCCTTAAGGGGCAGATGGGGTCGGCCGAGGGGTTGACCGAACCCCGTGGCGGCTCGGACTTCTTTGGGGCCACCAGCGTGGCCCGAAAAGAAGGAGATCACTATGTCATCACGGGGCAAAAACGGTTCATCGTCGGGGCCGAAGGCGCGGATTATTTCATGATTTACGCCAAAACGGATCCCGAAGCGCCGCCCAACAAGTCCATCAGCGCCTTTCTGGTGGAGAGAGGCCCGGGGGTGAAAGTGGAGTACCTGTATGGTTTGATGGGCACCAGGGGCGGCGGTGCGGGCCGGTTGGTGCTCGATAACTGCCGGGTTCCGGCGGAGAATTTGTTGGGCCGGGAAAACGGCGCGGCGGAGATCTTCTACCGGATGATGATTCCGGAGCGCTTGACCAGTGCGGCCGGCGCAATCGGCATGGGGCGGGCCGCCCTGGAGGTGGCCACCCGGTACAGCACCCGGCGCAAGGCATTCGGCAAGCAAATTAAAGACTTCCAGGCCGTGGGCTTCAAGATCGCCGACAGCATTACCCGGCTCGACGCGGCACGAGCCATGGTATACGCGACGGCCAAAGCGGTGGATGCCGGCTACGATCCCGCCAAAACCCGGCGCCTGGTGTCGGAAGCCAAAAAGTTCGCCACCCAGGCCGCCTGGGAGATAGTCAACGACGCCATGCAAGTGATGGGCGGGATTGGATACACCAACGTCTATCCCATCGAACGGCTTTTGCGGGACACAAGGCTGATCATGATCTGGACGGGGACGAACGAAGTAATGAACCTGATTATCCAACACGAAATCTACAAGGAACTCGGAACCTTGTCGGACAACCGACGGGATGTCGAGCTGGACGCCCATGAGGCCGATAAGAGCGAGGAAAAGGTTTACGAGTAAGGATCAAGATTTAGAAATGCGGATCTAAGGTTATTGGAAATTATCGAACAATTAAATAAGATCCGGGGGGGTTAAAGATGAGCGAACTGGTCCACCAGCTTTTGGAGCGGAATGCCCGGAAGTACCCCTTTGAAGTGGCGGTGCGCTGGCCCGGCGGGGATTCACAGATGACCTGGGCGGAGTTAAACAGGCATGCAAACGCCCTGTCGTCCTACTTGCAAGAAAAAGGGGTCGCCAGGGGCGATAAGGCCGCGCTCTTTATCTCCAACCGGCCGGAATTTCTGATGGCTTTTTTCGGCATACTCAAAACCGGCGCGGCGGCGGTGCCGGTCAACGTCAAACTGACTCCGGATGAAATTTCACATATCCTTACAGACAGCGGCGCGAACTCGCTGGTCTTCGAGGACGGGTTGAGGGCGGCGGCCGAAGAGGCCGTGAATCTTTGTCCCGGTGTCCGCGTGGCCCTGTCCACCAAAGAACTTCCTTCCTTAACAGCCAGATACTCAGCCGGTGACCCGGAAGTAAAGATCGACACCGGAGATCTGGCCGAAATTCTTTATACTTCGGGAACCACGGGCAAACCCAAGGGGGTTTTGCTCAATCATAACTCTATCTATCTTGTGGGCAGCATGATGGCCTACAAAGCGGACATCCGGCACCGGGATCGCTGCCTGCACCTGATGCCTTTGAGCCATTCGGCGCCGTTGAATCTTTTCCTGGTCGGCTCCACCTACGCCGGCGCCACCAGCGTGCTGGGAAACTTCACCCCCCAGGCGTTACTGGAACTGTGCCACCAGGAAAAGGTCACCCACTTTTTTGGGGCCCCGGTGGCCTACCTGCTGGCCAACCGGATTCCGAACATTTCGTCCTATGACCTGTCGGCCGCAAAAGTTTGGATCTACGGCGGCGCTCCGATGTCCCGGGATGCGGTAACAGCGGTCATGAAAAATTTCCCGGGCAAATTCATGGGGGTTTACGGGCTGACCGAGGCCGGGCCGAACGGAATGGCGCTCTTTCCCGACGAACATCCACAATATGCGGGCAGTATCGGCTGCCGCGGGACCGTCAATTCGGAAATAAGAGTGGCCAACGAGGCGGGAGAAGATATCGCGCCGGGCGAGGTGGGAGAAATTCTAATTAAGTCTCCCACCGTGATGATGGGCTATCACAACCTGCCCGAGGCCACCGCGGAAACGCTCAGGAACGGCTGGATCCATACCGGAGACCTTGCGGAGAAGGACGAAGAGGGCTACCTGTGGATTAAAGACCGCAAAAAAGACCTGATTATCACCGGCGGCGTCAATGTTTATTCCAAAGAGGTGGAAGACGTTATCGCCCTCTGTCCGGGGGTGGCGGATGTTGCCGTGGTTGGCGTCCCCCACCCTGAATGGGGAGAAACGGTCATGGCCCTGGTGGTGGCCGCCGATCCCGGCAATCCAGTCAAACAGGAGGACCTGTACAAATTCTGCCGGACTAAACTGGCCGATTATAAGATCCCGAGGATAATTAAGTTTGCGGGAGCCATCCCCCGAAACAGTTCCGGCAAGGTTCAGAAGCACCTCATCAAGGCGGGATACCGGGATTAGCCTTCCGCCCATTTTCTGGCACGCGCCCGAGAGCCCTTCTCTTCATTCCAGAAACGTAGCCGAAAGCCCACGGTTTTATGGGACGGGCTGATGGCACAGCCCTGAACTTGGGGTCATACTCCGATACTGGAAACAGACTTCGGTTTAATCACCCAAGAATCCCACGGCTAAAGCCGTGCGGAGTGTCAAATCAAGCACATAGGATCGGATGACCCTGAAAGTCTCCTGTGGCATGTCAAGACTATGCCCGGAGATATGACCCTATCTGTCGCTGTCGCCGCTACGGTCGCTAGAATCAGGCAACGGATACGGCTGGCGCTGGTCTCTGATGGAATAACGAAAGAAGAAGCCCGAGATGGCCAATTCGAGTTTTTTGGATGGTTTCCGCGTCTTGATACACCGAAAGGTGCGTCTTCACGGTTCCTTTGTTCTCCCGCGGTCCGGCTCTTTTTTGTTTTCCAGGCTGCGCCACAGGTACCAGGTGGCTATGGTTTCGTAGGGATGCCAGGGTTTGGCGATCTCTTCGAGCCTTGGCTTATCCGGTAAATTCTCAAGACCGTACGCCAATTGGACAGCTCGTCTCAGGCCCAGATCCCCCACCGGCAGCACATCGGTCCGATTAAGGGCGAAAATGAGAAACATGGTCACCGTCCACGGTCCCACACCCTTGACCGCCAGAAGCTCCCTTGTTATCTCGTCTTCCGGCAACCGATCAAGCAACGGCAGGTTGATCGTACCATCCAAACACTTGCGGGCCAGATCCTTCAGGTAGCCCATCTTCTGGGGCGACAACCCGGCGGAACGAAGGTTTGTCTCGTCCAATAAAGCCAGCTCCTCGGGGGTGGGCCGCGCATCCGGGAAGAGCGCCCGGAATCGTCGCGCAATGGATTCCCCCGCTTTGGTGGAGATTTGCTGGCAAATGATCGATTCGCACAGCGAACCGAAAAGATCTCTATCCGGCGCAAGGGTGCACAAATCATACTTATCAATCAGCCCGGCAAGTACCGGGTCGGCATTGCGCAGGTGTTGCATCGCTTCGGTCCAATCAGGCTTGGACATCACCGTAAAATCCCCTTTAAATAATCAATAATTTTATCTTATCCAACGTCTTAAGAAAAGGGGGTTCCCAAAAAAGGCGGTTCAAGCTGTCGTCCGGGCTGCCGTCGGAAAGGATCAACGACTGGCAATTTCAGGCTGGGGCGGCCTGGGACCGAAGAATTGGTGGTAGTAGCACTGGATCCGGCCGTTGTACAGCTTGCGCTTCTTGTCGGCCCGCCGCCCGTAAAGCCGCTCGAACTCCGGGTGGGAGGAGAGCACATAGAACGACCACGTGTCCAATTCGCCGAAGACGCGCCCCATCTCCCGGTACAGGCGCTCCACGGCCGGCAATCCGCCCAACCGCTCGCCATATGGCGGGTTGCAAATGACATACCCGTACTTGTACCTGGATTGCAGTTCCGCCACGGGCGCCTGCTGGAAATGAACGGCGTCTTCCACCCCGGCCTGGCGGGAGTGATAACGTGCCAGGCTCAGGACATCATCATCGATGTCCGCGCCGCGGATGCGCAAGGTTTTGGCCTGATCGTAATCGGCCAGAGCCAGCGCCTCTTCCCAGGCCTCCTGCCACAGATCCTTCGAGAGGTTGGGCCATTTCTCCGCGGCAAAGTCCCGTTTGATGCCGGGAGCGATGTTCAGCCCGATCAGCGCGGCCTCAATGGGAATGGTTCCGGAACCGCAGAAGGGATCCACCAGCACCCGGTCGGGGCGCCAGTGGCTCAAAAGAATCATCGCCGCCGCCAGTGTCTCCTTGAGCGGGGCGTCGCTCACCAGCTTCCGGTAGCCGCGTTTGTGCAGTCCCGCCCCGCTGGTGTCAATGGTGAGCGTGGCCACATCCTTCAGGAGCGCCACCTCAATGGTGTAGCGCGGCCCGCTCTCGTCGAACCACTCCCGGCCGTACCTGGTCTTCATCTTCTCCACGACCGCCTTCTTGACGATCGCCTGGCAGTCCGGAACGCTGAAGAGCTGGGAATCGATGGACTTCCCCGTCACCGGGAAATCGGCGTCCTCCGGAAGCCAGTCCGGCCAGGGAAGCGCCCTGGTCCCTTCAAAAAGTTCCTCAAAAGATCGCGCCTCGAAGGCCCCCATCTTGACCAGCACCCGATCCGCCGTGCGCAGCCAGAGGTTCGCCCGGCAGATCGCGCTCTCGTCGGCGGTGAAGGTTACCCGGCCGTTCTCGACGGTTAGCTCGTTGTACCCCAGCCACCGCAGCTCATTGGCCACCACAGCCTCCAACCCGAAGGCGGCCGTGGCAATGAGTTCAATCTTTGCCATGTCTTCACCTGCTGCGTTCCCCCTCCGGGGAAGAAATTTTTTCAGTTACTCCCCAAGTATGCCCGAGTATCCGCAAAGACTCTAAATAAATGAGGGATAGATTCTCGTAGAGACCACGAAATCTATCCCGCATTGGACTCACGCCTTCAAAATGACCTGCTCTTGATGCCTCTAGCCCTGGGCCAGCCGCTTGTACTGCGTCAGGCGCGCGTTGGCGTCCTTCTCCGCCTTGTCAAAGAGCGTGTCGGCGGCGTCCGGAAACTCCTTCGTCAGGCTGGCGTAACGCACCTCGCCCATCAGGAATTCGCGGAAGCTGCCCGTCGGCTCCTTGGAGTCGAGAGTGAACGGGTTCTTGCCCTGCTCGGCCAGCTCGGGGTTATACCGGTAGAGTGGCACGTAGCCGGCCTCCACCGCCCGCTTGCCCTCGCGCTGGCTCTTGCTCATGTCGATGCCGTGGTTGATGCACGGCGAGTACGCAATGATCAGGGACGGCCCCTTGTACTTCTCCGCCTCCACCATGGCCTTGACCACCTGGTTCTGGTTGGCGCCCATGGAGACGGAGGCCACATACACGTAACCGTAGGACATGGCCATCAGGCCCAGATCCTTCTTTCGGGTCTTTTTGCCCGCCGCGGCGAACTTGGCGATCGCCCCGGTGGGGGTGGACTTGGAGGACTGGCCGCCGGTATTGGAATAGACCTCGGTATCCAGGACCAGGATATTCACGTCCTCGCCGGAGGCCAGCACGTGGTCCAGCCCGCCGTAGCCGATGTCGTAGGCCCAGCCGTCGCCGCCGATGATCCAGATGGACTTCTTGATCAGGTAATCCGCAAAGCCGTTGATCTCGGAGAGCGTCTGCTTCAACTGGCCGTCGGCCTTCTTCACCGCCTCGGGGAGCAGCGTCCGGATCTTCTCCGCCGCCGCGCGGGAATTATCCGCGTCATCCTTGCCCTCCAGCCAGGCGTTGAACGCCTCCTTCAGCTCCGCCGGGATGTTGCCCTGCACCGCCTCCGCGACCAGCGCCGCCAGGCGGTTGCGCTTCTGGTTGATGGCCAGGTTGATGCCGTAGCCGAACTCCGCGTTGTCCTCAAAGAGGGAGTTCGCCCAGGCCGGCCCCTCGCCCTTGCCGTTTGTGGTGTAGGGGCAGGTCGGCTCGCTGCCGCCGTAGATCGAGGAGCAGCCGGTGGCGTTGGCGATCACCATCCGGTCGCCGAAGAGCTGGGTCGCCAGCTTGATATACGGAGTCTCGCCGCAGCCCGCGCAGGCGCCGGAGAACTCGAAGAGCGGCAGGCGGAACTGGCTGCCCTTGACGGTCTCCGGGTTGAAATTGGCTTCCACCCCGGGGAGCTTCTCCGCAAACTCGTAGTTTTCCGATTCCTCTTCGACCCACGACTGCAGCGGTTCCATGACCAGCGATTTAACCTTGGACGGGCAGATATCCGCGCAGTTGCCGCATCCGGTGCAATCCAGCGGGTTGACCTGAATCCGGAACTGCAGCCCGGCGGCCTCCTTGCCGATGGCTGCCTTGGTCTCAAAGCCGGCCGGCGCCTTCTTCAGGTCCTCCGGTTTGGCCAGGTAAGGCCGGATCGCCGCATGCGGGCAGACAAAGGAGCACTGGTTGCACTGGATGCAGTTGGCGGCGTCCCATTTCGGAATCTCGATGGCAATGCCACGCTTCTCATACTTCGTCGTGCCGGTGGGCACGACGCCGTCCGGCGAAAACGCGCTGACCGGGAGATTGTCGCCCTCCAGGGCCAGGATCGGGTTGATGACATCGCGCACGTAGGCCGGAACGTCAGCCGCCGCCGCCGCTTCGTTCACGGCGTTCGCCCAGCCGGCCGGGTATTTGATCTCTTCCAGGGCTTCCGCTGTCCGATCAATGGCCGCAATATTCATCGCGACGACCTTGTCGCCCTTCCGGCCATAGGTCTTCTCGATGGCCTTCTTCATATACTCGAAAGCCTTATCCACCGGCATGACATTGGCGATCTTGAAGAACGCCGCCTGCATCACCATGTTGATCCGGCCCCTGAGGCCGACCTCATGGGCGATCTTGACCGCGTCGATGTTGTAGAGCTTCAGCTTCTTTTGCGCGATAGTTCTCTTCATGGACGCCGGCAGCCGGTACTCCATCTCCTTGGCCGTCCAGCTGGAGTTCAAAAGGAACGTGCCGCCGGTCTTGATCCCGTCCAGAACGTTGTAGCGCGTCACATACGACGGGTTATGGCAGGCGATGAAGTCCGCCTGGTCGATCAGGTACGCCGACTGGATCGGCGAACGGCCGAAGCGCAGGTGCGAGATGGTGATCCCGCCGGACTTCTTGGAGTCGTAGACGAAATAACCCTGCGCATACATGTCGGTGTGATCGCCGATGATCTTGATGGAGTTCTTGTTGGCCCCAACCGTGCCATCGGAACCCAGCCCGAAGAACTTGCAGCGGATCATGCCCTCCGGAGCCGCGTCAATGTGCTCGCGCACCTCCAGGGAGGTATGCGTCACATCATCGGTGATCCCCACCGTGAAGTGGTTCTTCGGTTCTGCCTGGGCCAGGTTGTCAAAGACCGCCCTGGCCATGGACGGGGTGAACTCCTTGGAGCTCAGCCCGTAACGGCCGCCGACGATTACCGGCATATCCTTCTTCTCGGCGAAGACGGTGCAAACATCCTCATAAAGGGGTTCTCCCAGCGAGCCCGGTTCCTTGGTGCGATCCAGCACGGCGATCCGCCTGGCCGTCTTCGGCAGCGCATCCAGGAAGTGTTTTGCGGAGAACGGCCGGTAGAGCCGGACCTTCAGAACACCCACCTTTTCGCCCTTTTTGGCCAGGTAGTTGACGGTCTCCTCCAGGGTGTCGGAGGCGGAGCCCATGCTGACCACCACGTGATCGGCATCCGGGGCGCCCACATAGTCAAAGAGCTTGTAATTCCGCCCGGTAAGCTTGCCGACCTGCTTCATTGCCTCTTCCACAATGGCGGGCGTGGCCAGGTAAAAGCGGTTGGCCGCTTCCCGGTTTTGGAAGTAGATATCGGGATTCTGGGCGCTCCCCCGCAGGTGCGGGTGCTCCGGATTGAGCGCCCGGCGACGGAAGTCCCGGATCGCCTCCATGTCCAGCAGTTTGGCCATCTCCTCATAGTCGATGGCTTCAATCTTCTGAACCTCATGGGAGGTCCGAAAGCCGTCAAAGAAGTGCAGGAACGGGACCTTGGCCTTCAAGGTCGCCAGGTGGGCGACCAGCGCCAGGTCCATTACCTCCTGAACGGAGGAGGAAGCCAGCATGGCGAAGCCCGTCTGCCGGCAGGCCATCACATCGCTCTGATCGCCAAAAATGGAGAGCGCGTGAGCCGCCAGGGAACGCGCCGTAACATGGAAGACCGCCGGCAACAGCTCACCGGCAATCTTGTACATGTTGGGAATCATCAGCAAGAGCCCCTGGGAAGCCGTAAAGGTCGTGGTCAGAGAACCGGCCGCAAGAGAACCGTGGACCGCGCCGGCCGCGCCAGCCTCGGATTGCATCTCCGCAATCCGCAACGTCTGCCCGAAGAGGTTCTTCCGTCCATGAGCCGCCCACTCGTCACAGGACTCGGCCATTGGTGACGACGGTGTAATGGGGTAGATGGCGGCAACATCGCTGAAGGCGTAGGCAACATGCGCTGCAGCAGTGTTTCCATCGATGGTCATCTTGGTAGCCATTAGCATACCTCCTATTGGATTTATTCGCCTAACCACCCCCTCACGGATCTAGTTGCCTGGCCCAGATTCGGGAAAACGAGGTGGATTTATATTTCTCATGGTCTAATATAGCTCATTTCCGCCAAATTGTCAAAGCCCCGGCGCTTTTTCTTACGATAGGAATTAAAGGAAAATATATGAACAAAAATTCAAAAGGTGGGTGGTGGTGTCTCATCCTTAACGAGGTTGATGAACGAGGTCGATGGTCTCCAGTTCCTTTCCCTGGTCATTGTATGCCGCCATGTGCAGCGAAGTGGGCGTCACGTCCACAATGGCATAATTATAGTCCCGCACGGATTTCACCGTGTAGGAAGCTACCCCCGGGTTGTACAGGGGCGCCCCGGCCGCGCCGACCACCAGATGATGGATCCCGTTTACGACATTATGCTGGTAGAAATGGGAGTGCCCGGCGATTACCATGTCTACCCTGGCGGGCTCAAATATGCCAGCCGTCATGGCTTTCATACCCGCGTCTTCCCCGTGCCCTCCCGCGCAGTAGGCCGGGCGGTGCGCAACCACAATCTTCCAGGTTTTTTTGGTGTTCAAAAGATCGCTTTGCGCAAAGTTGTACTGCGCGCTTCCAACTTCGTAGGGGATCTGGTTATTCAGTACCAGGATATGCGCGTCCCCGTAATCAAATGAGTAGTAACCCTGAGTCCCCGAACTGGAGGCAGGCGCCTGGGTAAACGCCCTGGTATTCTGTCTCCAGCCTTCATGGTTGCCGGTCGCATTAAAGAATGGCGCCTCCGAGATCAGCGCCAGCTCGTTGGGACGGAAGAATTCGTTTTTGAAGGCCGCGTAGCTCCCGTCAAGGCACAAGTCCCCGCCATAGAGCAAAAATCCGGGGTTGGCATCCCTGATCTTGGCGGCAATCGCATCGTAGACACCCGTTCCGGTGCGGAAGTCCGCCGCCCAGGCAAAACGGAAGCTTGTCCCCGGCTCGACCGCCGTGGTAAAGGTGTAGTCGGAGCCGGAGCCGCCCCGTTGTGCTCCGGCTCCGTCCTGGAGTGCTCCGGAATCGTCATCCTGCCGCACTCGATAATGATACAGGGTATCCGGCTTCAGGCCGGTCAGCTTCACGTTGTGAACGTAGGTGGCCGGTTCGGCGGTGGTCGCTTCAACGCTTTCCGTTGCCGCCGTGTTGCCATAAAAAGCATCTTCGCCGTATTCCACCGTCACCGGGTTTTTGGAGTGCCGCTCGACCAGTACGTAGATGCTGTCCGCCGTGACTGCTTGAAGATACGGCCCGGACAGCAACCGTCCCTGCCCGGCCGCCGGGACCGGAAGGTTTAGGCCCGCGACGACGATAGCGAGCCAAACGGCCAAAAAAACAGATGGCATGCGCCACGGGTTCCATTTAGTTTTCAGCCGAGCTTTCGATGATATGTCCATTTTCCCGCCTCATGTGCCCGCAAGTTCTTCTTCATTGCGAATCCCTTGCGAATTTTCGATGCCTGCAAGGCCATGGCATCTCCTGTGCTGTTTACTTCAACCTGATCTACCCAAAAACCTTCGCATCTGATCTGATTTTTTCGCCAGGGGTTACGAATCCTTGCAAGTGATGCCCATACTGGATAAGGAATATCGAAGGGAAGCAACCCGGCTTGACCCCGGCCACTAAATATGGTACTATATTTAGGGTGGTGAGTGATCTGGGACAACTGGAAAAGCTAAAGGAGAAGAAAACGATGACGACTAAGAATATTGATTACTACATGAATTTGGAATACCCGGTGGTTTTTTATCCCGCGAAAGAAGGCGGGTATGTCATCGAAATCCCCGACCTGCCCGGGTGTATCACCCAGGGTGATGAAATGCCAGATGCCGTAAAAATGATCCAGGATGCCAAAAGGGCATGGATTGAAGCAAGGCTTGAAGATGGACTTCCGATACCCGAACCCGGTGACAGAGATAATTTCTCGGGGAAGTTTAACGTAAGGGTCCCAAAGTCCCTTCATAAAGCCCTGGTAGAGGGGGCAAAACGGGAAAATGTGAGTCTTAATCAATATATCATCTACCAGCTGTCCAAAAATCTGGGGCACAAAAGGTATGATTAGACTCCAAGCCGCTTCGCCATGAGCGCCAAAAGCCGCGCGGCATTGACGATCTGGCGTTCATCCAGGTCAAAGAGCGGGTGGTGGTGAGATGAGTTTTCCTCGGACAGATACGCCCCCAGCATAAAGTAAAAGCAAGGTATCCCCGTGACGCACAGGAAGGCAAAATCATCGCTGCCGCTCTCCGGCGCCTGGTCGGCCGCCAGCGCCTCGCGTCCCCAGGTTTCCGTGACGATCTGGCGGGCCAGGGCCGCCAGATCCGGATCATTCCTCAAAATGGGCGTATCTTCCGCCACCTTCTCCCGCACCCTTTCATCGCTGCACCGGAAACTTCCCTTGATCTTCAAAACGCGATGAGGTAGCTTCTCCAGGGCCAGATCGTCGATGGATAATGCCACCATCTCCCGGGGAGACACCACCCGGTGACGAACCGGCGCAGAATTAATCGCAGGTGGAATCCGGCCGGAGACAATTCAGGGGATCAACCGGGAAGTGGTGGACCATCAGCTCTACAGGGATATAGCCAATGCCTCTTTTCACGGCGGCGTGCTTGGAAAAGCGAAGGCCGCTTTCAAGGCCGTTCAGGCGATGCGCAGGGCGTAAAACCGGGTCTTGTGTCGCGATAAAGAGCAGTCAAAGCAACACAGTTCATCTTAGCGCCCGTAAACACCCGTCAACGCCCGTCGATATGCCGAACCAGAATGTCCGGCCGCATAAAGCGCCGGTTGCCTGCTTCCACCTGGATCATCGGCCATGCGCCGTCGCCGCTTGTGAGGCATTCCAGTCCGGCATCCTGGGCACCGCCAGGAGCGCCGCTGGCCGCGGTGACAAGGTACGTATCCTCCGACTTGGTGCCGGTGATGCTGGGGTTCCAGGCCACCGCCTGGGGAGCGTGAAGGATCTCCTTGCTGTTTGGATCAGCCTTGTACTCGCGGCCTCGGTAACCGATGGTCCCGCCCTGGTGATGCTTCTCCTCTTCTCCGGGAAAGCCCTGTTCGGCGTAAGCCAGCTTCAGCACATCGAAAAGCGCGGCCATCGATGCCCCTTCCTTAGAGGCGGCCAGAACCCCGGCGTCCACCTGCACGACCGCGTTATGCCGCCGCCGGAGATCTGGTGAAAGTTCCCCGAAATGGACCAGCCGCGTGGCCGCGGCAACCAGGCCGCCGCTCCTGGCACAGGTGACCAGCATGCAGGAGCGCTCGACGGTTTTGGCGGTCGGTATTGGATGGCGATAACCGGCAATCCGCTCGTCCGCGGCCACCAGCGTCACGGTTGGCTGCAGGCCCCGGGCCAATAGCGCACCGTCCAGCGCGGCCGCCACCTCAAACTCGGTCCGGCCCGGACGAACCGAACGGGCGGTGTCTTCCAGCGCCCTGGCGGTTTTGGCGCCCAGCCGGCGATACCGTTCGATCTCCCGGGCCGTCAACTGATAGCGCAGGCGAACGATATCCTTCGCCATGTTCTTGACGTTTATGGCAGGCGACCCGGTAACACCCGCCGGCATTCCATTAACCGTTGCGGGCATCCCGGCGAAAGCCGCGTCATCGGTCCCCAGGGCCTTTCCGGCCATCAGCCCGGCTACCTGATCCCAGAGGTCCTTGTACCAGGGACGGACTTCGATCTTCACCGGCACAGGCGCCGTCGCCAGGTATGTTGCAAAGGCTTCTTCCGTCATCCGCGCGTTTTCTATGGCGCTGGTCAGGATCACCACGCGTTCGCGCTCCACCAGGAGCGCCGCCACGCCATTGAGTTCATCAACCGCCACGTGGACATCCGCGCCGCCGGAATACCAGGCCACATCGGCCAGGGTGGCCAACACCACGCCATCCAGGCGCCTGGCGTCAAGAAAAGATGTCACCCGCTGGTGTTTCTCCAATAATTCCTCGCGGGAAGGTGGAATCGCCACCGCTTCGCTGGAAAGCACCATCATCAATTACCCCTTTCCTATAAATCGGCAGAAATGCCGCCGTCAACTTTCCCCTTCTCTAAAACCCTCCGGGTGGGATTTGTGCCAGCGCCAGGACGTGGCCACGATTGTCTCCAGGCCGGCAAACTCCGGTTTCCAGCCCAACTCGTGCCGGATTCGTTCGGAGCTGGCCACCAGCACCGCGGGATCCCCCTCGCGGCGGCCTGTCTCTTCCACGGGAATCGCGCGCCCCACCACCTTTTCCGCGGTGCGGATCACCTCCCGCACGGAGAAACCGTTGCCGTTGCCAAGGTTGTAGACCGCCGAGGGGCGGCCTTCCGCCAGCGCTTCCACCGCCAGGACGTGCGCCGCCGCCAGATCCACCACATGAATGTAATCCCGGATGCACGTACCGTCCGGCGTCGGGTAGTCGTTCCCGAAGATGGAAACGCGGTCGCGGCGTGCCAGGGCGGCTTGCAGCACAATGGGGATGAGGTGGGTTTCGGGGTCGTGGTCCTCCCCGTTTTCGCCAGACGGGTCGGCGCCCGCGGCGTTGAAATAGCGCAGGGAGATGTGCCGGAAGTTGTAGGCCCGGTCGAAGCTTTCCAGCAAGTGCTCCACGGCCAGCTTGGTCATGCCGTAGGTGTTGGTCGGCGCTTTGGGGTGATCCTCCTCGATAGGCACCCGCTCCGGCTCACCGTAGACCGCCGCCGTGGATGAGAAGACGATCTTGTCCACCCCGGCCTCCCGCATCGCCTCCAGGAGGCGCAGGCCGTTGCCCAGGTTGTTCGACCAGTACTTTTCGGGCCGGGCCATTGACTCGCCCACCAGGCTGTTGGCCGCAAAGTGAACCACCACGTCGATCTGATGGCGGCTCAGGAGTTCACGGACCAGCGCCCCGTCGCCGATATCCCCTTCTACAAATGCCCCCCCCACAGCAGCCGCCGCGGGCGCATGCCCGGTCTGAAGGTTGTCCAGGATCACCACCCGGTGACCCGCGCGCCGCAGCGCCGCCGCCGTGTGGCTGCCGATGTACCCCGCGCCGCCGGCAACAAGAATGTTCATGGTTCAAACCTCCGGTTAACCGCCTTGAATGCCCCTCTAAGGATAATTTCAATCACCGGCTACTCATCCAGAATCTCACCCGCGCCGTCCTCCGCGCGGCAGACGTACACCTGGGGCCTGGCCGCCAGCCGGTTGGGATCGGCGCGCCGGGCATACTCCGCCAGGGCTTCCCGGCTGAAATCGTCCACCAGATCTTCTTGAACCAGATTCACAGTGCAGCCGCCAAAACCTCCCCCCGTCATCCGCGCGCCGGCAACCCCCGGAAGTCCGGAGGCAATCTCCACCAGCACGTCAAGCTCCGGGCAACTCACCTCGAAAAGGTCGCGCAGGCTGACATGCGACGCGCCCATCAGGCGGCCGAATTCCGACACGCGCCCATCACGAAGTGCCTCCACGCTCCTCAAAACCCGTTCATTTTCCAGGATGATGTGCGTCGCCCGTTTCCTGACCTCTTCTGGTAGTTTCGCCCCCAGGAGGGCCAATTCCTCCGGAGAGACATCGCGCAACGCCCTGATATGCGGCAGATCTTGCTGTAGCAGCCGGAGCGCCTCCTCGCACTGCGCTCGCCGCAGGTTGTACTCCGAATCCCGTAGCCCACGCCGCACGCCGGAGTCGCAGATCACAATCCGATAGCCAGCCGGAACGGGCACCAACTCATATTCATAGCTACGGCAGTCGATAAAAAGCGCGTTTCCCGCTCTTCCCAGCGCCGAGGCAAACTGGTCCATGATCCCGCAGTTTACTCCGACAAAATGATTCTCCGCCGCCTGGCAGGCCAGGGCCAGTTCCGGCCCTTGAAGTTCAAACTCGCTCACCGCTCGCGCCGCCACCGCCGTGGCCGTCTCCAGGGCGGCCGACGAGCTGAGCCCCGCCCCCTGCGGTACCTCCCCCGTGACAACCATGTCCATCCCCAATAACGGCAGTCCTTTTTTCCCCAGCATACTGAGCGTGCCCCGGAGATAGTTGCTCCAGGGATGGGCGGGATCATGTTCAACGCGATCAAGGTCAACTTCCACCCGTTCGCGGTAGTCCAGCGAGTAAACCCGCACCCGCCTGTCCGCCCGCGCCCGCACCGCCATAAGCACGTCACGGTCAATCGCCGCGGGGAGCACAAACCCGTCGTTGTAGTCGGTATGCTCACCAATCAGGTTCACCCGGCCGGGGGCGCGAACAACGTGAATCCCACCTCGGGAAGCGCCGTCAGCGCCAAAAACCTCGTCGAAGGCGGCGCGCAGGCGGGCGGCTTTTCTCATCCAATCAGGACGGTCATCATCATCTCGAACATTCTTCTCCACCCGGGCAGGTTCCTCCTTTTGAAATTTCCTTCCCGCTCCGGGGCTCTACCCCGCGCAGATCGGCGGCCTTCTCCTCCGGCAAGGTATCATTAATAAAGGTCCCCGCCCCCGACTCACACCCCGCCAGGTACTTGAGCTTCGTGGCGGTGCGGTTGGGTGGGTAAAATTCCATATGGAAATGGTAGTGGCGGTAATCCTTACCGTCCGTGGGCGCCTGATGCATCACCATAATGTAAGGCAGAGGGAAACCAAAAAGGTTATCGTACTTCTGCAAGACAACCTTTAGCAGCGCGGCCAGATTCCACCGCTCCGCATCGCCGAACTCCGGGAGACTGGCGGCGTGACGGCGCGGCAAGATGTGGACCTCATAAGGGTAACGGGCATAAAACGGCACCAGCGCCACAAAATCTTCGTTCTCCGCCACCAGGCGCCGTCCGTCGGCCAGCTCTCTTTCCAGAAGATCACAAAAGAGGCAACGCCCGGTCTCCGCGTGGTGGCGGGCCGAATTTTCCAGTTCGACCGCCGGTTTCGGCGGGATATAGGGAAAAGCGTAGATCTGCCCGTGCGGGTGCTCAAGTGTTACCCCCACCGCTTCACCCCTGTTCTCAAAAATGAGCACGTAGTCGATATAATCGAGCCCGCCCAGCTCCTCGTAGCGATCCGCCCAGACATCGATGAGCCGCGCGATATGGGAAACGTCGGAAGTAGCCAGGCTCCCCTTGTGGTCCGGCGAATACAGGACGACCTCACAGACCCCGCGCGCCGGCCTGACCTGGAAAAGATCATCCCCCGCCACCGCCGGCTCGGGGGGCGTGGGACGAAAGGACGGAAATTTGTTTTCGAAGACCACGATCTCGTAATCCTCCGCCGGCACCTCGGTGGGAAATTCTCCCTTTTTAGTGGGGCAAAGCGGGCAAAAGCCAGCGGGCGGATGATAAGTCCGGTCCTGGCGGTGGGTCGCCGTCACCACCCACTCGCCGAGCACCGGATTCCAGCGCAGCTCGGACAAGTCAAGTTCTCCTTTCACGTCTTCCTTATTAAATGCTATTATTTGCTATTGTTGCCGCAACCTTTGTTACCATGTTCTTCGACCAACGTTCCTTTCGGCGTTACCACCCAGCTCCACCGGCGGAGTAAACCGGTAAAAGATCAGGTAACGTCCATCGGGCTTGGTGATGCGTTCCTTGCTCATCCGCCCCCTGTGCATTTGCTCCTCCACCCGCTGTTGTTTGCCTGTTTGTTGCTTTTTGTCCGGCTCTTTCATCCCACACACGCCTTTATTTCAATGAATTCATTGCAGCACAAGGCTCCTGTCGAAGCGCTTTTCCATACCGATTAGATATTTCGACACATCGGACCATTTACCTTCAATATCCTGCAACGGGATTTCCAATCTTGTTGTCGAAGCGCTTAACTGATGAGCGGGCACCTATCTACCTGAAATTATGAAAAAGGAATCGCGCCAAATGAGTCGAAACGTTTTATCATATGACATGACAAATTGCGCTTCAAGCCAGATCATACCATCCAGATCATACCATTTTGAACCGATTATTTGCAGGGGGATTGGGATTTTGTCACGACCAACATTAGCAGACGTGGCCCGGCTGGCCGGTGTAGCCATTTCAACCGCTTCAGTGGTCCTGAATAATAAGGGGCGCGTAAGTCCAGCCACAAGAGCTCAGGTCCAGGCCGCAGCGCAGGCCCTTGGCTACCAGCCGAACGCCGTGGCCAGAAGGTTGGCCAGCCGGCGGACAAACATCGTCGCGGTAGTCGTCCCCAGCCTGGCCAACCCCTTTTTTGCCACGATCGTTCATGAGCTTCAGGGAAGGCTGCTGGACGCCGGATTGGACATTATTATGTACGATACCGAAGACGATGTGCAACTGGAGGCGAAGCACACCGAGTCCCTGCTCCGCAATCGCGTGGACGGGGTGGTATTCATCGGACAGCATACGGGGATGGAGCATCCTAACGACCAGATCCTCCGGGAGCTACCGGAACAGGGGGTCAAGCTGGTGCTCGTCGAACGTGAATTGAGTGAGTCTCCCATCCCGCAAATCTATGCGGATAAAGAGGAAGGCGCCAGGAGCGCCGTTCGCCACCTGGTTAGCCTTGGCCACCGCCGGATTGCCATGGTGGGCGGCTTTTTAAGCATGGGGGGCTCGTTTTTGCGCCGCCGTGGCTACGAAACAGCGTTACAGGAAGCAAAGATCCCCGTGGACAGCGATTTAATTGTTGACGGCGGTTTCACGCCTCTGGGGGGATATCAGGTAACAAGGGAACTTCTTCTACGCCGGCCTGGCATTACCGCGCTCTTTGTGGCAAACGATCTGATGAGCATCGGTGTACTGAAAGCTTTGCAGGAAAGCGGGAAAAGGGTGCCGGAGGATGTATCCGTGATCGGCTTCGATAATATCCCGGAGTCCCGTTTTCTCAACCCATCGCTGTCCACGGTGGATGTCCCCACCCGGCGGCTCGGACAAGCAGCGGCCGAGGTGCTGTTGTCCAGTCTTGAAGACAAAACTACCAATTCACGAACAATCGTATTCCCGGTGGAATTAATTATCCGGGATTCCACCGGCCCCTGTAATGTTAATATATAGAAATTTTCAGCCGAATAATTTGCCACTGCGACATCCCTTTCAAATGGCGGGATCTTTAAAATTTTTAGGCCCCGACGAACTGGACGCCGTAGGGTTCACCAACCACTTCACCGTAGCCGGGCACGTTCACCGCTACTTCGTCCGGCTTGTGGTTCATGACCATGTAAACCGGCAAACCGGACCTGGAGGCCAGCGCCAGCCGGCGCACCTCCACCCCGGGAGGCAAAACAAACGGCTCAAGCCCCGCACGGAGCATCGCTTCTTTAGCGATAAACGAAAATGTCTTCTCGTCCAGTGCGGTCCCTACGTAGTAAGCAAGGCCTTTGCCAAACCGGTTTATGGTTACGGCCCCCAAACCAGGCCTGGCGCCGCCGGCATACACCGCCAAAACCTCGGCGGTAATCGGCAGCAAGTAATCACACCAGACGGAACCCGCACCCACATCCCCATTCGCAAGGTGGAGATTAACGGTTTGTCTTGCATCTAATGCCTCATAATCGTCCACCTTGACCCCGAATACATCCTCCAGCCCACCCGGCAAGGCCGATTCCACCACCCGATTGCTCTCATCCTTCACTCCCACTCGAAAGCCCGCCACCACCACCCCGCCTCGCTCGACAAAAGCTCTCAAAGCTTCCCTTTGCTCCTGGCGCATCAGCATTGGAACCGGCAAAACCACCAGCTTTCTACCCTGCCAGAGCCGATCGTCAGGCAATAGATCTATTTCGGCTCCGAGCGCAAAAAACGCCTGATAAAACCGGTCGAACTCTCTCTGAAACGAGAAAGATCGACTCTGGGGCTGGATTTGCCATGCCCAGAGATTGTCCGGCCACCATCCGAACGCTACCCTGCCGGCTTCAGGCGTCCCAGCAGAGCCCGGCACCGCAAGCTGCTCAAATTCCTTCACCAATTTGCCAATGGCCTTGAACTCCTCATACCTCCTGCCCGGGCTTGCGTCATGGTTCAACACGCCGTGGCAAAACTCCTCGGTGCCAAAGACCGCTGACCGCCATCTGAAGAAGATCAGCGCTTCGGCGCCGTGGCCCAAGGCTTGCGCCGCCCAGAGCCTGGCCTGGCCTGGCCGCGGCAGGTATCCTAGCACATCCCAGCCTTGCGCGCCAATGAGTTGCTCGATGATCCAAAAAGGCCTGTTCGCAAACCCTCTCGCAAAGTCCAGGGCCAGGGCCGGCTGCCAGGCCTCGGGCGCCTCGCTGGACTCACCCCAGACCGGATAGTTGTCAAACCCCACAATATCCAGTTCCCTGGCCATCGCCGGTTGATCAATGGCGGGCCCCGGCTGGATGAAGTTGTGGGTGACAAACTGGCCGGAGGTTCTTTGCCGGAGAACCTCCACCTGCATTTTTAAAAAGCTTGTGACCTGACTGGCGGCAAACCTTCTGTGCTCCAGCCGCAGCAAAGGGTTGTGCTGGCCGATGGTTGGCCATGGGAGCGGTATCTGGTCCCAGGCGGAGTACGTCTGGTTCCAAAAGACCGCCCCCAGGGCTTCATTCAACGCGTCAAGCGTCCCGTACTTCCTCTTGAGCCAGTTCGCAAACTCGTGGCGGCAGATCTCACAAAAACACTGATCCGAACCTTCGTGTCCCAACTCGTTATCGATCTGCCAGCCGATGATCCTGGGGTCATGGCCATAATGATCCGCCAGCGCCCGGACCACGCGCAGACTGTGCCCCCTATAACCCTGGTGGGAGAAACAATACTCACGTCTCCCGCCAAAACTGACGCGCCTGCCGTCCTGCCTGACCAACAATACGGTGGGGTCTTTGGCCACCAGCAGGGCGGGCGGGGTCGCGGTAGGAGTGCCGAGTATCACGGCGATTCCGGCTCCGGCCAGTTTCTCTATGACTTCATCAAAGAGCCCGAATTCAAACCTTCCCTCTTCAGGCTCAAAGATCGACCAGGCGAATTCGCCCAGCCGCACGGTATTGACCCCGGCCTCCCGCATGAGCCGGATATCCTGGTCCCATCTCGATTTCGGCCATTGCTCGGGATAATAATCGACCCCAAACCTCACTCTACCATTCCCTCCCATTTATTAATTTTAGTGGTCAAGCATTAATTATAGCGCCTCAAACACTTTCAATCAGCCCTTGACCGAACCGCTCAAGATGCCGGAAATGAACTGACGCTGCAGGATGAGGAAAACAGCCATGATCGGCAACGTGCTCACCGAGGCTCCAAGCATGAGCTGGCCGTAATCTATGCGCGAAAGCCCGATCAAGCTCGAGAGCGCAACGGGGATGGTGTACATCTTCGGGTCATTGAGGACCACCAGCGGCCACATGAAGTTATTCCACTGGAACATGAACATGTAGATCGCCAGCGCCGCCAGAGCCGGCCGCATGCTGGGGAGGACGATTCTCATGAATGTGCCGAACTCGCTGCACCCGTCGATCCTTCCGGCCTCAATCATCTCCGTGGGCACCGCCTGCATGTTTTGCCGCATGAGGAAGATCCCAAAGGCGTTGGCCAGGTTGGGCGTCAGGACAGCTTTATAAGTGTTGATCCATCCTAATTTGGCCATGGTGGAAAAGAGCGGGATCAGGGTGGCCTGGTAGGGCACCATGATGGTAATCAACACGCCAAAGAAGATCGCATCTCTTCCCCTGAACTGAAACTTGGCGAAGGCATACCCCGCCATGGCGCTTAAAAAGACCGTCACAATGGTATAAACGACCGCCAAAATGGTGGAGTTGAAGACCACCCGCGCCAGCCCGACCTCGGCCTGAAGGTTGGCCAGGTTGCTCAGGAGATGCTTGCCGGGCAAGAGGTTCGGGGGCAACGCAAAGATTTCACCGGTGGAATGGGTGGCGGCGATGAACATCCAATAAAACGGGGCAAGCGAAAGAAAGGCTCCCGCAATCAAACCAGCAAAGAGCAGGATCCTGGCGATCAGGTTTTTGCGTTCAATCACTGTCGGCACCCCCTATCTTGAGCTGGAACCAGGAGAGCACGGCGATGATCGCCACCAGGACGTAACTGATCGCCGAGGCATAGCCGAAGTCGAAATACTGAAAGCCCTGCCGGTAAATGTAAAGTGCGGCCGTGAGGGTGGCATTATTGGGTCCTCCTTTGGTCAAGATATACGGCTCATCAAATAACTGCAGGGTCCCAATCGTGGAAAGGATGAAGGCAAACAGGATGATCGGCTTCAGCATTGGGACGGTAATCCTGAAGAACCGCTGCACGGTTCCCGCTCCGTCTATGTTCGCCGCCTCGTAAAGTTCTCCGGAGATCTGTTGAAGGCCGGCCAGCATGATCACCATGTTGTAACCCGTCCACCGCCAGGTGATCGCCATCATCAGGCCCACTTTAGCCCAAAATGGGTTTGCCAGCCAGTCGATCTTCGGCAATTTGAGGATGGAGTGCAAAAAATAGTTTACCAGGCCAAAGTCCGTATTGAGCAGGATTACAAACACCACGGAATAGGCGACCAGCGCCGTGATAGCCGGCATGAAGTAAGCCACCCTGAACGCGCCCTTAAATCTTACCAGAGCAGAGTTAAGACCAACCGCGATCAAAAGCGCCAGCACCAGCTGAACCGGTACCTGGATCGCCAGGATGGTGAAGTTGTTCAGGAGCGCGGTTAGAAAATAATCATCGGAGATCAGCCGCGCATAGTTGGCCAATCCCGCAAAGACGTAAGAACCTGCCTGGCGGGTCTGAAAACTCAGCAGAAACGAAGCGATGATCGGATATATGGTGAAAATCGAGAAAAGAATCACCGCCGGGGCAATGAACAGATATGGTGTCAATCTGCTAAAAGACCGGGCTCTTCGTCTTGGACCTCCAGTCACCTGTCCTGACGCCTCCTAAACAGGGTGTGAATAAAAGAATAAGAATGGGGTGAGCGAGGCGGATGCCTTGGGCCTGCGCCCACCCCCCAAGTTATCCCATCACTCAGCCGGGGCCAACGGAAACCTTCTAGCGCGTCTTACAGCCAAGGTCAACGGGAAACAGCCTGCGCGTCTTAACGCGCCGCGAGCTTGCGTCCCGTCGCAGCGGCAACGTCTTTGGCGGCTTTCCGCATTACAGCCTCCGGGTCAGCATCCTGAGTAAGGAGTTGGGTGAGCGCATTGATGACATACTGATGCGCCTTGGAGAAATCACCAGTGTAGTTTACCGCCGGGATATCTTTAACCTCGCCGGCAAAGATGGCAAAGATCGGCTGATTCCCGAAAAACTCCTGCTTCTCCCGGAAGAACGAGTCCTCGTATGTGGGTAGATACGAAGGGAACAGCCCCCATTTCTTAAGCATCACCATCTGCCCCTGGGTGGTGGCCAGAGCGTTTTCGACAAACCGCCAGGCCGCCTCGGGATTCTTGGCCGTAGCCGGGATGACCAGCGTCGAACCGCCAAGATTGGAGGCCCGGTTTCCGCCCCCGGTCAGGGCCGGAAGCAACATGACCCGCCATTTGCCCTTGAGTTCAGGTGCCTGATCCATAATTGTGCCGGAATACCAGACGCCGAACGGGATGCTGGCAACCGCTCCGTTCTTGGTAGCCGTGACCGTGGTGTCCCACGAACCCGCCGTGTTGAAAGAATATGGCTTGAGAGATTTGATGATCCTGGCAATTTTGATCGAAGTGTCAGAGCCCAGTGCAACCTCGCCTTTCTCATTGAAGTAGAAGGCCCCCGCCTGGTTCATCATCATCCTGTAGAGCGCATCGTCCCCGGTCCAGTCTATATTCAAGAGTTTGACCTTATCTCCGAAAGTTTTCTCGATTTTCTTCCCGGCTTCCACCATATCATCCCAGGTCTTGATCTCATCAGGGTTGATGCCGGCCTGGGCAAAATAGTCCGCACGGTAAAAGAGCCCCGTCGGACCGGAATCCCAGGGAATAGACCTGATCTTGCCGCCGACCCTGCTTTGCGCCCATTTGCTCGGGTCAAAATCCTTTACATATTTGGAGGCCACCGCCGTCAAATCGTAGAAACCATTGGGGAACTGCTCGGTATAGACCGCCATATGGTCGCTCTCGATCTGGATGACGTCCGGCAAAACCACACCGGCCGCAAGAGCGGTCGTCACCTTGTCATAAAGGTCCAGCCTTCCGATATCCACCACATTAACCTTTACATCGGGATACTTCTTGTTGAAGCTGGCCACGGTATCTTTGAGCCCGCTCGCGGCGATGTTCCAGCCCCAGACGGTAATCTCGCCCTTAACCAGGCCCTTGCCAGCGACCGCCTTGTTGGGACCGGCGCCGGCTATCCCGGAAAAGCCCGCCAGGAGAGTCAGAACAACCAGGCTCCATATAACAAATCTTGATGTTTTACGCATGAAACCCACGCCTCCTTACATTTTTTCATTTGCAGTTGTCAGGACGTTGGCAAGCCGTCAAGCAAGATCGATTCGCCAATTGCCGCACATTCCCCCTTTTTGGCCGGCTCCAGCCCCGGGCGATTCAGATACCTTAACCGTCTCTGCTGCCCCCCTCGAAGGTCAGGCTCACGGATTTAATCAGCTCAACCACGATCTCTTCAGGTTGGACTTGAACTTCGGCAACAACTCCCCATGCGCCTCGATGAGTTCGTCCACCATCGCCCATATCTCATCAAGGCTCAGAACCGACGACGCATGCGGGTCCATCATCACCGCGTGGTACACGTATTCCCGTTTGCCGGTCAAGGCGGCCTCCACCGTCAACTGCTGAACATTTATATTGGTACGGTTCATGGCTGCAAGCTGCGGAGGCAGGGCTCCCACATGGCACGGCTGGACCCCGGCCTTGTTCACCAGGCAGGGGACTTCCACGCAAGAATCCTGGGGAAGGTTGGTAATCAAGCCGGTATTGAGTACGTTCCCGTTGAACGAACGCTCCACCCCTGTTTCCATGGAATGAATGATGAAGGCGGCATACTCCTCGCTTCGCTCAATCTCAACAGGCTCGCCTCTCTCCAGAGACTGCCTGGTCTCCTCAAAAGTCTCGAGATTTTTCTCGCTTCGCCGGAGATACTCATCGATGGGGACATCAAACCTCTCGATGAGGTCGTCGCGCTTGATGAAATAAGGAACGTACTCGGCCATATGCTCGCTGGACTCGGTGACAAAGTAACCGAGCCGCTTCATCATCTCAAACCTGACCTTGTCCCGGCCGAAGATCGCCGGGTCTTCCATGGCTTTAAATAAGCGCGGGTAGGCGTCCCCGCCGTCATGGCGGAACTCCAGGAACCAGGCCATGTGGTTGATGCCCGCCACGCGGTAGCTTACTTCATTGAGCGGGGCGCTGATATACTCCGACAATCTGGCCGCGGTATGCTGCACGCTATGGCACAGGCCCACCGCCTTGATTCCCGAACCCCGCGCCACGGCAAGGGTCAAAATCGCCATCGGGTTGGTGTAATTGAGCAAAAGCGCATCCGGGCAGAGTTCTTCCATCTCCCGGCAAATATCCAGCAACACCGGGATGGTCCTGAGCCCCCGGAAGACTCCCCCCACCCCGATGGTGTCTCCGATGGTCTGTTTCAGGCCGTACTTGCGAGGAATGTTGAAATCAGTCAGGGTAGCCTCATGCATGCCGACCTGCACGGCATTGATCACGTAATCCGCATTCTTCAAGGCCTCCCGGCGGTCCATAGTGGCCTCAATTGCGGCATTGCTTCCCACTGCCTCGGCGACCCGCTGAACCATGAGTTTCGCAGTCTTCAGTCTTATAGGATCAATATCCACCAGGGAGATGGTTGAACCCCGCAATTCTGGAAAGCCCAAAATATCCACCATCAGGTGCTTGGTAAATATCACGCTGCCCGCGCCAATCATCACGATTTTGGACATGTGATATCCTCCTGGTTCTCAGTTTGCTTTGCCGTGCTTTCCCTGAAGGAAAACCGCCATGATCGGCAACATTGACGAAACGCTTCACTATCTGAGTCAATTATTTCGCGCTAAGTGCAAGGATTCCTCCTTTTACATTTAAAAATATGCCAAGGAAACCCGTTCACGTTTGGCATGGGTGCGCCACTCCAATGCAAAATTGATAAATTGTTGCCATTGATATTGGAGGCTAAACCCGAGGAGGAATGCAGCCCAAATATGACGAAGCGTTTCACCATGCTATAGGCCGTCCGAAGTATCATCTTTCATCCCGCTCATGGCGACCCCTTTTCATCTGGGGTAATTTACCAATTTTCCGAAATAAAATTGGTATGACCACATGGAATTTTCAGGTTGATCTTGCAACCACCTCGTCGTATAATTATAAAAACAAAAGTATATTCATCACTTTCCAGATAAGACACCAAACCTGGCATCAAAAGGGGGAAGTTGTGCATGAATCAACGATTAAGCTGGAGGCTCCTGGTGGTTTTGGCGGGCTTTTTAATGCTGGCGGCCGGCTGGACAGGCCTTGTCAAAGTGGCGGAAGCGTCCAAAACGGGGGGCACCCTGAACATCTCGCTGGACGCGGATCCGCCGAAACTCGATCCCGCTTTTTCAAGCGCCCTGGTGGACCGGATGGTCTTCCAGAGCATCTTCGACAAACTGGTGGATCTGGACGCCAACGGCAAGATTGTGCCCATGCTGGCGGAGAAATGGGAGATCTCCAGTGATCAAAAAACATACATATTCAAGCTTCGCCAGGGCGTCAAGTTCCACGACGGCACCGACTTTAACGCCGAAGCCGTAAAATTCAACTTTGAGCGGAACATGGACAAGGCTTCCACCCGCAGGAACGAATTAAAGAACGTCAGCCAGGTCACCGTCATTGATCCCTATACAGTCAAAGTCGAACTGGAAAAACCATTTGCCCCGTTTTTATCGGTCTTGACCGACCGGGCGGGCATGATGGCGTCTCCGGAAGCCGTCCAAAAATACGGGCAGGATTTTATGAACCACCCGGTGGGAACGGGGCCGTTCGTCTTCAAGAGCCGCATCAAGGGGTCTTCCATCACGCTGGAGAGGAACCCGGATTACTGGCAGAAAGGCCTTCCCAAGCTGGACAAGGTGGTCTTCAAGATCATCAATGATCTGAACGTCGCCTTGATGAACCTGAAAAGCGGCGAAGTGGATATTACCAATGTGTTTCCCCACAAGGAAATTGACGCCGCAAAGAATGACCCCAAAATCAGGGTGATCAACAAACCTGGGCTGGGCTATCAGGGGATGTACCTGAACACCTCCAGACCGCCATTTGACAAGAAGGAACTCCGCCAGGCGGTGGATCTGTTGATCAACCGCGAGGCGATCGTCAAAGTGGTGCTGAACGGCGCCGGTTCTCCCGCGCACTCTCCGTTTTCCCCGGCGCATTTCACCTACGGCGCCAGCGACAAATATGCCAAACCGGACCTGAAGAAGGCCAAGGAGCTTCTTAAGGCCGCAGGAAAGCCGGACGGATTCTCTTTTACGCTCCTGATCGGCACCACCCCGGTTAACCAGCAAACCGGGCAGATGATCCAGAACATGCTGAGGCCGGCAGGCATCAATGTAACCCTGGAGAGGCTGGAATTCGGGACCCTGCTTGACCGCTCTCAGAAAGGGAATTTCGAGGCATCGCAAATCGGCTGGAGCGGGCGGCCGGATCCGGATCAGAACATCTATGACTTCTTTGTAACCGGCGGACCTCAGAACGATGCCGCGTTCAGCAACACGGAGGTCGACAAACTTCTCCGTGACGCGCGCGAAGAATCGGATGAGGCCAAACGCAAGGAGATGTACGACCAGGTTTTGGCGATCCTCCATGAAGAAGCGCCGTACGTCTACTTTTATCATTCGCACAACATCTTCGGGATCTCCAAGGCAGTTAAAGGATTCACATACGTGCCCGACGGCGTGATCCGCACCGTGAACTTGAGCAAGTAAACCAGTTGCAAGTGAACCAGTTAAAGGAGAAATCGCGGTGGCTTTTATACTCAGGCGGCTGCTGCTGGCCATTCCGACCGTCCTCCTGGTTACCGTCATGGTGTTTTCTTTGATGCACATCCTGCCGGGCGACCCCGCCACCGTCATTCTCGGGCAGGAGGCCACGCCCGAAGCGGTGGCGGCGTTGCGGGAGCAACTGGGCTTGAACAGGCCGGTTGTCGTCCAGTATGTGAGCTGGTTGGGCGGAGTGCTCCAGGGAAACCTGGGGCGCTCCCTCGTCGACCGTTCTCCCGTATCTGAATTGATCAGGCAACGTCTGCCCGTGACACTGGAGTTGACGCTCGGCACCTTTCTGATCGCCATTCTGATTGCGCTTCCAGCGGGAATCCTTTCGGCGACCCGCCGGGGGAGTTGGACAGACTATTCCAGCACGATGCTGGCGCTGGGCTGGATGTCCATTCCCCACTTCTGGCTGGGCATGATGTTCATCATCCTGTTCGCCGTGAAATTGCACTGGCTGCCCGCCTCCGGCTATGTACCTTTTACCGAAGATCCGGTGGCAAATGTGCGGGCGATGATCATGCCGGTGGTGGCCACGGGGCTCCGCGAATCAGCGGTTTTGACGCGCATGGTGCGCAGCAGTCTGCTGGAAGTAATGCACGCGGACTATATCCGCACCGCGTATTCCAAGGGCTTGCAAGAGCGGACGGTTGTCTTGCGCCACGCCCTCAAAAACGCGCTGGTGCCGGTGGTGACTTCCAGCGGGCTGATTGTCGCGGGCCTCCTGGGGCGCTCCCTCGTGGACCGTTCTCCCGTATCTGAATTGATCAGGCAACGTCTGCCCGTGACACTGGAGTTGACGCTCGGCACCTTTCTGATCGCCATTCTGATTGCGCTTCCAGCGGGAATCCTTTCGGCGACCCGCCGGG
>JAMCQP010000062.1 GCA_023381695.1 Bacillota bacterium
ATTGCGGCTGGACTGGAGGATATTTCTTACTAATATACAACCGGTTACCCCTCTTGTCAAGAAGAATTTTTATAGAGGCATTTGCGTTGTCCCCCAAATCCTTCGGTAACTGCAAACTCTAGCCGCCAAGATATGGGGTTCAGAGCAACTCAGAAACCTTTTCCCGGTTTATTTTGCCATATGGCGTGAAAACTTCCATAAATTACCTTGAAAATGGGTAACCCAAACTAAGGCCGCTTTCTTTTACTCTGTTTATTGGGTTCGCTTTGTGTTTAGGCCGCCTCTACCAGGCTCAGGAGGTTTTCTCCATTTTTCTCCTTGAGCCGCCCCAGGGCCATTGCCAGCATCACCACCAGCGCCAGCGTATACCGCAGCTTCATCTTCTTCAAGCCCCGGATGAAATGCCGTTCAAAACCAAACACATTGTCCAACCGGCTATTGACTCGCTCCACCGCCGTCCGCTTCTTGTACAGCTTCTCCCATTGGTAGCTGGATCTCGCCAGGGGCGTAAAGATCCGCCGATCTTCCTTCAACGGGATTCTGATCCCACTCTGTACCGGACATTTAGCCATCCCCCGGCACTCGACCCCATAATGCCGGGCCGGGCAGCGATATTTCAACGTCTCGCGCCCCTTTTCAAATCCCCCGTAGGCCATTTCTCGCCTCTGGTTCGTCTCCGGGCAGTAGCAATACACCTGCCCGCAATAATTATAGGCGATGTTCTCCAGGCCGCTGATCAGTTTCGTCTCTTCCCCATCCCGCCACATATTCCGAATATCGATCACCGGCTTGATCTCTTGGTTGTCCCACAGCTCTTTCACCAGTTTGCCGTCATCGTATCCCCGATCTCCCAGCAAATACTCGCACCGCGCCAAAACCTCTGGCGTCTTTTCCTCCATTTGCTCCAAGACTCCGGGGGTCACTTTTACCTCACTTTCCGAGGCCTTAGTGACCGTAAATCCCGCCGGCAACTCATAAGTAGCATCCACCACCAGATGCAACCGGTAGCCAAACCAACTCACCGTCTTCTCCCATAACGTCCCATCGGCTTTCTTCCCGCGGTAAACTTTCTTCCCAAAATCCGTGTCTAGATCCCGTCGCCCGTCGGCTATCTTGCGGTTCCACTTCCTCCCGCTTTTTCCCGCGGGCATAACTGGCGATGGCTTTTCCGTCTATGGCCAGAACTTTCCCAAAATCCGGCAGGGCAGCGCACAGCGCTTCCACCAGCCCCGCAAACATCTCCTCCAGCTTCTCCTGCTGCGACATCAGCTTCCGCAAAAATCGAGTGTACACCCACTCGGGCGGGACGGCTTTGGCTCCCTTCAGCAGATTGAACCCACACAGCTGCCGCAGTTGCCCATTCCTCCTCAGTTCCCGCCTCAGGCTGGCGATCGACGGGTGTTGATGGACTATCCCGGCTAAAATCGAGTTCCATACCGCACGAACTGGATAGTCGTCTCGCCCATTGGCCCGTGCTCTTTCCAATTCCTTCATCAATTCTTCGTCCGGCAGCCATTCCATTACCAACCGAAGTCTTTCCAGGTCTCCTAACTCCTCAATTTCTTTCCACCCAAAGAGTTGTTGTTGTGGTATAATAGCCATGGATGACCCTCCATCTCTTTTGTTGTCGTCCTAAACAACAGATTCGAGATTTGCCAGGGTCATCCTCCTTTTCTGGAGTTAATTTCTCCTGGTTACTCCCCCAAGCTACTCTGCGCCCCCTTAATCGGCCACTTCCTTGGGGTAAAAAGATTCTACCGCCTATTCCATCCCCTGTCGCATCCTTTATTTCAGGACAACGCAATGCCTCTTATACGAATGTGCACGTTATAGTATTGCCCCTTGCAAAAAGGCTCCACCGCTATTCAATCGAAAGCAACCTTACAAGGGCTATTGTACATTGATACGCTTACTCGCTCCCATAACAGTCATTCCTACAAGTTTATCACCTTTATAGCGGAAAAGGATATTCTCATCGCTCATCTCTGTATCATCCGCGGGCTCCCTGTTAAAGGTAATATACAGGACATCCGCCTCCCGATCATAATCCATCCACATATGGTCTATGGACAGACTTGCCAAATAGGGAATCGCCTTTATGATGTTCATCACATCTGCCTTCTCCATACCAGTTCCCTCCGTTCGATCTGTCGAATTCTCCGCGTGAAAAATGCCGTGATAATGAACCCGTCGTCAATGGCTAGCTCTTTATATACCACCACAAAGAATTTCCCTTCAGATAACGTTCTTACAGCAATAAGCACGTCATCGTTGTCCTTAACTATGAATTCCGGCCATGCCACCGTTTCCAGCACGTCATGATAATATCCTGATTTATAAACTGGCGCGAGAAAACCTCGGAATTAATTCCGGGGATGATAGCGCCATAGCCTCCTTTCTGGTATAATAGTGACAGAGACCGTCCTTTGAAAACTGGACATATGGGGTTGCAGCGAGTAGGTCGCTGCGTAAAATGTTCACCGAAAGGTCTCGCGCCGGAGGCTTTTTGAGCGATAGCTCGCCTCCAAACGGCGAAACTTTATGGGCTCGGGCGGAGCCTTCGGGGATGTGGGCACGCTGGTGCCTGCAAAGGAACCGAGAAGCCTCGGACTTTTGTCCGGGGAGTCGTCACGAAGGATTCTCAACGTACGAACGGAAAAGGCCCGCCTCTCCAAACTTTGAAGATGAAGAAGCAGGCCACTTAATTCATCACTCCACCCTACTCCGCGGAAAGGACCGCGCCGGTGTTGGCGGAGGTCACCAGCCTGGCGTACCGCGCCAGGTAGCCGCGCTCGATCTTCGGCCGCGGCGCCTTCCACCTGGCCAGCCGGGCCTTGATCTCCGCCTCGGAGAGCCTCACATCCAGCCGGCGCCGGGGAATGTCGATCTCGATGATGTCCCCCTCCTCCAGAATGGCCATCGGCCCGCCCGCCATCGCCTCCGGGGAGACATGGCCGATGGAAGCGCCCCGGGTCGCACCCGAGAACCGGCCGTCGGTGATCAGGGCCACCTCCTTGTCCAGGCCCAGGCCCACCACCGCCGAGGTCGGCGTGAGCATCTCGCGCATCCCAGGCCCGCCCTTGGGCCCCTCATAGCGGATCACGATCACCTCGCCCTTCTGAATCTCGTGGCCCAGGATCGCCTCCACCGCCGCCTGCTCCGAGTCAAAGACCCGCGCCGGGCCGCTGTGGCGCATCATCTCCGGGGCCACGCCGGCCTGCTTGACCACCGCCCCGTCCGGGGCCAGATTCCCGCGCAGAATGGCCAGGCCGCCCTCCGCATGGTAAGGCCGCTCCACCGGACGGATCACCTCCGGATCCCGGACCGCCACCATCTCCAGGTTCTGGCCCACGGTGCGGCCGGTCACCGTCCGCGCTCCGGTCTGGATCAGGCCCTTCCTGGAGAGTTCCTTCATCACCGCCGGGATGCCGCCCGCCTCGTCCAGGTCCTGGAGGTGGTGCGGCCCCGCCGGCCGCATCGAGCAGATATGCGGCACCTTGCCGCCGATCTCGTCGATCAGGTCCAGATCCAGCTTGATCCCCGCCTCGTGGGCGATCGCCGGCAGGTGGAGGACCGTGTTCGTGGAACAACCCATAGCCATATCCACGGTAAGGGCATTCATGAAGGCGTCGCGGGTCAGGATCTCCGATGGGCGCAGGTTCTCCTTCAAAAGACCCATAATCCGCGCCCCGGCCTCCTTGGCCAGCCGCCGCCGGGCGGCGTGCACCGCCGGAATCGTGCCGTTCCCCGGCAGGGCCAGGCCCAGCACCTCGCTCAGGCTGTTCATGGAATTGGCGGTGAACATCCCGGCGCAGGACCCGGCGCCCGGGCAGGCCTCGTTCTCGATCTCCGCCAGCTGCTCCTCCGTGATCTGGCCGGCGCTCAAGGCGCCCACCCCTTCAAAGACCGTGTTGATGTCCAGCTCCTCGCCGTGCAGCCGGCCGGCCAGCATCGGACCGCCGCTGATGACGATCGCCGGGATGTTCAGCCGGGCGGCGGCCATCAGCATCCCCGGCACGATCTTGTCGCAGTTGGGGATGAGGACCAGGGCGTCAAAGCCGTGCGCCAGCACCATGGACTCCACCGAATCGGCGATCAGCTCCCGGGAGGCCAGCGAATAGTGCATCCCCTCGTGCCCCATGGCGATCCCGTCGCAGACCCCGATCACCCCGAATTCGATGGGCGTGCCCCCCGCCGACAGAACGCCGGCCTTCACCGCCCCGGCGATGTCGTCCAGGTGCATGTGGCCGGGAATAATCTCGTTGGCCGAGTTGGCAATCCCGACGAGCGGCCGGGCAATCTCCGCGTCCGTGAGCCCCAGCGCCTTGAAGAGCGAGCGGTGCGGGGCCCGCGTGGGTCCCGCCTTTACCATATCGCTTCGCAACTTACTCTCCCCCTTCCTGTTATTGAGCATCTTAATATTTGACCTTTTATGCGGAAATCCTCCCGGCTCGATCAAAAAAATGAAATTTGGCAATCACCTCGGCCAGCCGGCGAATCCCCTCGCTGATCTCCGCGAGCCCGGGCTGGCTGTAGGAGAGGCGCATGGTGTTCTTCCCGGTTCCGTCCACGTGAAAGCCCCCGCCGCTCACATAGGTCACCTTGTTCTCCAGGGCGTATGGCAACATCTCTTTGGTGTCCACATCCCCGGCCAGAGTGACCCAGACGAAGAACCCTCCGGTGGGCCTGGTCCAGGAGGCGTCTTCCGGCCCCCATTGCCCCAGCGCGTCCAGCATCTGATCCCGTTTCTGGCGATACACCTTGCGGAGGCTCTCGATGTGGGGCTCCAGCAAACCGCGCCGGCAAACCTCCAGCACAATCCACTGGCCCAGCATGCTGGAGCAGAGATCCGCCGGCTGCTTGGCCAGGCTGGCCCTCTCGACGATCCTGGCGTCCGCGGCCATCCACCCCACCCTCAGGCCTGGGATGAGCACCTTGGAAAAGGAACCCAGATAGATGACGCGCCCCTCCGCTCCGGCCCGCCGCTCCAGGGATTTGATGGACGGCGGCGGCGCATCCTGGCAATAGAGCTCGCCGTAAGGATCGTCTTCCACGATGCGGAAATCATGCTCCTGCGCAAGCTGGAGAATCTCCACCCGCCTCTCCAGTCCCATGGTGGTCCCGGATGGATTTTGAAAGTTGGGCACCAGGTAGAGAAGCTTGGGACGGACGCCTTTGGCGGCCATTTCGGCCAGGCGCTGTCCGAGAAGATCGGCCCTCAGCCCTTGCCCGTCCAGCGGAATTCCCTCCAGGCAGGCCTCGTAGTTGGCGAAAGCCCCGATCCCCCCCACGTAACCCGGCTGCTCCACCAGCACAACATCCCCCGGATCGATGAAGACCTTCCCAATGAGGTCCAGGGCCTGCTGCGAACCGTTGGTCAGCAGTATGTTCTCCTCGCCGGCGGGGATGCCCTCGCGCGCCATCTTTTCCGCGAGATAGGACCGCAGGGGGGCAAGCCCCTCCGTTTCCCCGTACTGGAGGCAGGCCGCCGGATTGTTGCGCATCAGATCCGCCACGATCTCCCCCACCTTCCCGGCCGGAAAGTACTCCGGGCTCGGGAACCCGCCGGCAAAGGAGATCACCCCGGGCATCACGCCGTTTTTCAACAGTTCCCTGATCTCCGACGACCGCATTCCTTCCGCTCTGGCTGAGAAAGATACCCCCATTCCCTGCATCGTTCATCCCTCTCCCTTCTGTTGAAATACAGATCCCGCGAAAAATTAAGACCCCGCCCCTCCATCCTGTACGGATGAAGGGACGGGGTCCGCGGTACCACCCTTCTTCGCCGCCCCTCGCGGGGCCGGCCTCATCAGGTACGTTAAACGTACCCCGGCGCTGTATCGGGCGCCCGACACTTTTGTGCCCGGTCCGGCTTACTGATCAAGGTCTCAAGGTCCGATTCAAGGTCTGATCGCTGGCCCTGAAACCGGCAACCCCGATCTGTTCGGCGGACAGCTCCGAGGAGGCCCCGGGTTCGTCCTGCGCCGGCTTTCACCTGACCCGGCTCTCTTGTGGCAGCGGCCGCTCTCCCGTTCTTCCCCGTCATCGCTTATCTATGGCTTATTTGTCGCCTGTTTGTCGCTTGCTCAAAGATATTATCGCCATTATTCAAAGATATTTAAAGCGAATTTTATCATGACCCGAGGGTATTGTCAATAGGCAACCTTGAAAGTCATAGGCAACTTGAAAGTTAGCTTAAAAATTTGGCATGCAACGCCTGAACCGCCTTTCCCAGCTCAGTCTCCGGCACCAGACAAGAGATGGTGATCTCCGAGTCCGCCGTCTGGAGCACCGGCGCCCCCGCGTCATACAGACACTGGATCACCCCGGCCAGCACGCCGGGAATATTCTGCATGCCGAGCCCGATGAGGGTGATCTTGGCGCAGGAACCGCTCACGTCGCAGGCCAGGCCCTCCGCTTCCAACAGGCGGCGGGCGTCCTCCGCCACGTCTTCCCTCACCGTAAAGCAGATCATATCCTCCGCCAGGCTCACCAGATCCACGTTGATTCCGGCGGTGCCCAGGCGGCCGAAGATCTTGACCTCCGTCTCCGAACGCTTGCGGGCGACCTCGTGGTGGCTCTTGCCCATGCCCGTCAGCCCAAAACTCAGGGGAACCTTGATCCGGAGCTGGGCCAGGCCGGTATTGTGAGTAATTCCGGTGATTATCCTGGCTGGCGCCTGCCTGGGCGTCTTCTGCGGGGGAAGGGCCTCCGACAGGGTGGTCTGCCGCCCCGCCTCAAAGACGCTGCGCACCCGCATCTGAACGCCGTTGCGCCTGGCCAGGGCCGCCGCCCGCGGGTAGACCACCCTGGCCCCGTGGCGCGACATCTCATACAACTCCTCGTAGGAGATGACTTCCAGCGTCCTGGCCTCGGGGACCAGGCTGGGATCCACCGTGGTCACCCCGGCGTGATCCCGGTAAATCTCCACCACTTCCGCTTTCAGAGCCACCCCCAGGGCCGTGGCCAGGGTGTCCGTCCCGCCGTGGCCCAGGGTGGTGATCTCCCCGTCCTCGCTTACCCCCTGGGAGCCCGCCACCACCGGCACCCGGCCGTCCGCGAGCACCGCCTGGAGCGGGCCGGGATCGATGCGCGCAATTTCGGCGCTCCCGTGCCGCTCATCGGTAATCACGCCGGCCTGGCCTCCCGAAAGCGCCACCGCCGGGCGCCCGATTCTTTCCAGAGCGTCCACCAGCAAGACGCTGGAGATCGTGGCCGCGCACGAGAGGAGAAGGTCCTGTTCCCTCGGGTCGGGGGGCAGACCGACCCCCTTGGCCAGCCCGAGCAGGGCCTCGGTGGAGTAGGGATCGCGATCCTCCCCGCTGGAGGAGGCCACCGCCACTACCCCGTAGCCTTTGTCCCGGGCCTCTTTTACCCGCAAGGCCGCCTGCGCCCGGCCCTCTGGCGTGGCCAGGGCGGACCCGCCGAACTTCTGGACGATTACCGCCACTTCACTTCATCTCCAGAGAATATATATTGGGTTTGATTTTACCAGAATTCCCTGGCTTTCGTCAACCCCTCTTTCGCCTTCCGAATGGCATCTTTTACCTGGCTTTTGGCCACCCCGCCCGCCGAAACCCTGGCCTCGACGCACCGTTCGATGGCCACCGCCTCCAGGATCAACGCGTCAAAGAGCGGGGAAAAGCTCCGCCACTCTTCCAGGGTCAGGTCGTTCAGTGTCTTTCCGGCGCCGGCGCAATACAGAACCACCTTCCCGACAACGCCGTGGGCCTCCCGGAAGGGCATCCCCCGATTCACCAGGTAATCGGCGGCGTCGGTGGCATTG
>JAMCQP010000099.1 GCA_023381695.1 Bacillota bacterium
TGACCGGCGGCGCCCGGATCGGCGGCGGCGCCCAGGCTGTTGGCGGCGTCAGCGATCTCCTGATTGGTGGCGCAGGTAGCCCCCACGACGACCTCTACCCCCACGCCGGATCCGTTTTCAACCGGGTCTTCCCGCCCGGCTTTTGGCCCGGCCAGATCCCGCAAAGCCAGGTAAATCCGCCGCAAAGCAGCCCGATCAGGCGCCCGGGCGGTCAGAATACGACGGTTGAGTTCCACATCGCGCTCATTGAAAAGCAGATGGATCCTGGCCGGATGGTCGTCCCGCCCGGCCCGGCCGCTCTGCTGGTTGAAGTCGGTGCTGTTGAAGGTCAGGTGGTAATGGACCACGTCACGGATATCCGGGACATCGATCCCCTCGCCGAAGGCGCTGGTGGCGACGATGACCTTCACGGCCCCGCTGCGGAAGAGATCCTCCAGCATGACCCGCTGGCCGTTATCCAGCCCGGCGTGGTAGAAGGCGATCTCATCCTTGCGGTCCAGGTTTTCCCGTCGGAGAAGCCGGGCCAGCTCGATGGATTGCTCCCGGCTGTTCACGTAAATAATGGCCTTTTCCCCGGACGCGACGATCTTTCGCAGCACATCCAGCTTCCGGCGCTCGGAGGTGGACCGGCCATCCACGATGGAAAGGTTTCTCCGGACCGAAGGATCCACCACCACCCTGGTGATCCGCAGCATCTGGTTGATCTCCCCGGCGGCTTCGCGGCCGGCGGTGGCGGTCACGGCCAGAATGAGAGGGTGGCCCAGCCTGGCGGAAAGCCTGTCCAACCGCTGATAAGCCCCGCGACTGGAGTTGACGCGGCCGATGTGGTGGCTCTCGTCCACCACAAAAAAGCCCAGCCGGCCCGTCAGATCCGGATGGCCCACCAGATGAGCCTCGGCAAATTCCGGGGTGGCCAGGATGATGTCCGCCTCACCCGCGGCCAGGGCGGCCGCCAGGTCTTCCCTTTCCCTGGCCCGCAGCGAGCCGGTCGCCTTGTAGACCCGGATCCCGAGCGGTTTCAGGCGGCGGCGCATCGCCTCGTACTGGTCATTTACCAGAGCCCGCAGCGGGTAGATGATCAGCGTGGCCATCCGCTCGCGCAGGGCTTTCCAGGCCGCCACGGTCTGAAAGATCGCCGACTTGCCGCGGCCGGTGCCCAGGATGGCCAGGGTGTTTTCACCCGCCAGGAGAGCCTCGATCGCCTCCAATTGCTTGGGGCGATAAGGATGTTCACCCAGGAGGCATTGCCGGATGGCTTCGCGCACCGCCTCGTCCCCCAGACGGGAAAGCTCCCCCCGCCGTTGCCGGGTGGCCTGATGCTCGATCATTTCCTCGACGGAAACCTCGCGCTGGATAAAGATGTTCAGGCCGTAGGCCCGGTCGCCGCCACCGGTCACCAAAGCGACCCGGGCCTGGTAGTCCATGCCCCGGTCCATCACGGCGGCCAGGTGCCGCGCCAGATCCGCCTTGAGATATCCTATGGTGGCCCCCCCCGGTTCAAGCACCTTCACTGCGTTGGGATCATAAATATTCTCCGGTTCCCGGATCAGAAAAAGGGGCTGAGCAGGCGAGATCCTGCGGATCTCTTCTTGCCGTCCCCCAAAAGTGACCCCGGCCAATTTGGTGTAAAATTCATCCGCGTCCAGAATGTCCTTGTAAGGATCCTCCGCCCGGCCGCCGACCGCCTCGCGAAACAGGGCGTCGATCCGGGAGAGCCCGGCTTCGTTCAATTTGAGATCCTTCAATACCAGCTGCGGCAATTTCTTGCCGTTCCACTCGTTAAGTTCCAGGGTGAAGGCCAGATCCACCGCGCCGAAATGGTTCGACAACAGTTCCGTGTAACCGGCCATGTTGAAGCCGATGCCGTCAATCTCCATCCCGGTGTGCTGATCCCGCGCCCGCAACTTCAGGTGCGCGCCGCCTGAGCCCACCACCCGGGACTCGGACGGCAGTACCCCGCTTGCAGCCAGAACCGGCGCCGGATTCTCCGGGCCATATGGGGCAAGGAGAGCCAGTTGCTCCGCCAGATCGCCGGTCGCTTCCGGCAGGTCCACCAGGGCATCGATCACCAGCTCCGGTTGCAGGTCCTCCCAGGAGATCAGGCGGTCGGCGACCAGGTTGATCTGTTTCCGGAAGGCATCAATCTGGCCGGCCTTCAGCGCCAGGCCCGCCGCCTGGGCGTGCCCTCCGAACTTCTCCAGAAGCCCGCCGCATCCCGCAAGAGCGGCATACAGGTCGAATCCGGGCGCACTTCTCCCGGATCCGTGGGCCTGATCGCCCTCGACTGTCAATAGAATGGATGGCCGGTTATAAGCTTCCGTGATCTTGGAAGCCACAATGCCGATTACCCCGCTATGCCAGCCTTCCCCCGCCAGGACGATGACCTTTTGGGAGGCAAGGTCCACCTGCTCTTCCAGCTTTGCCAGGGCTTCTTCCTTGATGCGCTCCTCAAGGGTCTGGCGGGCTCGATTTTCGCCGTCCAGGAGCCGCGCCAATTCCAGAGCCTCGGCGTCCGTGGCCGATGCCAGAAGCCGCACGCCCAGCCGGGGATCGCCCAGCCTGCCGGCCGCGTTGATCCTGGGAGCGAGCGCAAAACCCACATGCCCGGTGGCCAGTTCCTTCCCCTGCAGCCCCGTCACCTGCAACAGAGCCCGCAGGCCGGGGTTTTCCGTCCGGCCGAGAGCGGGGAGGCCGTATTTGACGATGATCCGGTTTTCACCGGCCAGAGGCACCACATCGGCAATGGTGCCGAGGCAAACTATGTCGAGGAAATCCAGGGCGCCGTCGCCCAGCAGGGCCTGGGAAAGCTTGAACGCCACCCCGACCCCGGCCAGCCCCGGCGATGGGTAGGAAGAATCGCGAAGATGGGGGTTGACCACGGCCGCCGCTTCCGGGAGAACCGCCGGAGGCTGGTGGTGATCGGTGATGATTACTTCCATCCCCAGCCCGGCGGCATAGGCCGCCTCTTCCACCGCCGTTATGCCGCAGTCCACGGTCGCCACGAGCTGGAAACCGCCGGCGGAGGCCCTTGCCAGGGCCTCCCTGTTCACCCCGTAACCCTCCTCGAGGCGGTTGGGGATGTAATAGTCCGCTTCCGCCCCCAGGCGGCGCAGAACGGTCAGAAGGAGATAGGTGCTGGTGATTCCGTCCACATCATAATCGCCGTAGACCAGAATCTTTTCCCGGGCGGCGATGGCCTGCTGGATCCGCTGGACGGCGGCCGCCATGCCGGGAAGCAGAAAGGGATCGTGCAAACTTGGCAACCCCGCCTCCAGAAAGGCTCTGGCTTTCTCCGGCGTGCCAATCCCCCGGTTGGCCAGCACCCGGGCTACAATGGGGGAAAGGCCCAGTTCGGAGCAGAATTTCTCCACCAGAGCCGGGTCGGGTTCACGGACTTTCCATTTGCGGGAGTTTGCAGGCATCTTCTTCCTCCAGAGGAAACTTCCTCGGAGGTAAATTCCACGCGCTGGATAGGGAATCCTGCCAACCTCAATCCATGAAAAGCATCAGCCGCAACCCGACGAGCACCGCCAGGATCAGAGCGATCACCAGTTGCTCCACCAGGCTTGAGATTCCGTAGTTGTATCCGGCCAGCATCGTCACCATGGAAAGAACAAAGTAGATCGCGGTAAAGATCAGAGCCACATTCAAGATCCAGGCCAGCCAGCCCCGCCTGGTTCTCCCGACGGCTACTTTACCCGCCTCTCCTCCCGACAAATCCACCGGAATGGAGAGGCCACCAATCCCCGTCGCCGCCTTTGCGGCCGGTGAGGAATAACTCAGCTTCCTGGCGTAGGTCACGGCGGCAATCGCCAACAGGATCGCCGCCATCCAGAGCAAAAAGGCATGCTGTTTGCGGCTGCGGCCCACCGCCTCATTACCCGCCTGCTTCACCGCCCTGGCGGTGGCCAGCGCCGGTTGGATCAGATCCTGCACTTTTTTGTCCGATACCGCGTGCTGAAGCGCCCGGGCTTCCACCAGCGCCGTGTTGTTGGCCACCAGCCTGGCTCGCTCTTCCGGCAGGCTGATGTTGGCATTTTCCGCCTTATCCAGCGCCTCGCCGGCCTGGGTGTTCAAACTCACCAGCGCCTGAAGCTCCCGAGCAATCCCCCGCGCCTCCTGTCCGGCCACCGAGTTGGCCGCGTGGCAGCTCTGGCATCCTCCCTGTCCATCGCTTTCCAACAGCAGATCCGATGGTTTTTTAATATCATGATTTTCGTGGCAAGCGATGCACTTCAAGGCGCCCCTGGCGGCAGCCAGCCGGTGGGCGCCCTGGTTGAAGTATTCCTGGGTCTGAGCATGGCACTGGCCGCAGACGTTGGCCACCTCGGCCACTCCCGGGGGAGCGGCCCCGTGGGTGCCATGGCAGTCGGCGCAATTCGGCGCGCCGGCGTCCCCCGCCTCCAGGAGCCTCTGGCCGTGGACACTGCCCAGATACTTTTCATACTGATCGCTCTTGCGCCCGTACCTGGCCATCAGGGTGGCGTTACCATGGCACCTGGCGCAGGTCTTTGGCACGTTGGTCCTGTACACGCTGGATGAAGGATCGGTTTTGGCCTTGATATCGTGCGTGCCGTGGCAACTGGTGCAGACCGCCACATTGGCGTCCTGTTTCTCCGCCAGCCGGCGCCCGTGCACACTGACCTGGTACTGGGCGAATTGATCGGTGGGAATGCCGTATTGCCGCATCAATTTGGGATCCGCGTGGCAGCGCGCGCAAAAGGCCGGTATCTCCTGGTGGCCCGGTTTGCCGCGGAACCCCGCTGCCTGGGACATGGCCTCCCCCATGTCGGCGGCCGCCGGATTGCCGCCATGGCAACCGGAACAGGCGACCCCTTTGGCGCCGTGAATGCTCTCTTTCCATTCGCCCACCAGCCGGCTGTTCTCGCCGCCCAGGGCGTTGTGGCAATCCACGCAGGTGTTGGGAGCGGCCGAAACGCCGGCGGCACCCGCGGGACCGGCGGCGCCGGCAGCCTCCGGAGCAATCACCCCGAAAAACAAGACCAGGGTTAAAGTTACTGCGGCAAGAAACGTCTCCCTCACGCCCATCTTCGCCACCCCCTACGAAATCATTCCCCAGGCTGTAAAACCGGCCAGTGCAACGGCTGCCACTATCCCCAGGACAGTCACTGCTCTTCTACGCCGAGGGTTTTTTTCAGGGTTTCTGTCAATAAAAGGCCACAGAGCAAGCACCACTATGGCTGTTCCCGCACCGAAAATGGCGGTCGCCCGGGGCACCAGCTTGAGAATCTGATATAACGCCAGGAAATACCACTCCGGCTTGATGTGCTCCGGCGTGTTCAAAGGATCCGCCTTTCCTTCCAGCCCGAATGGAAAGAAGGCCACCAGGATCAAGACGACGCTGAAAACCAGGTAGATCACGGCCAGCTCCGCTAAAAGATGATCTGGAAAGAACGGCACTCCTTCTTCCTGCGCAACTGGTTGCTTTAAACCCACCCGCGCCGGGATTCCCATGGCCGGATTTTCCAGGGCCGGATTCGCAGCGTTTAACTCTCCTTGCACCTTATCCACTTCTTGCACCCCCTGGGTTCCGATTTACCGCATTTATTTTACCGTATCCCCTTTACAGCGGCCCGGAGATCCCCTGGCGGCGCACCATAAAGAAATGGGCCGCCAAAAAGATCACGATCACCGCCGGCAAAATAATCACATGGCCGCTGTAAAACCTGGCTAAAGTGGCGCCGGTGACCTCTGCTCCACCTCGAAGGATCAGCAACAAGTATTGGCCGACAAACGGCACCGCCCCCGCCATCTCGGTTCCGACGGTGGTCGCCCAGAAAGCCCGCTGATCCCAGGGAAGCAGGTAGCCGGTAAACCCGAAACCAAGGGTTAAAACCAGAAGCAGTACGCCGGTCAGCCAGTTCAACTCCCGGGGCGGCCGGTAAGCCCGCATAAAGAAGACTCTTCCCATGTGGATCAGCACGGAGAAGATCATCAAGTTGGCCGCCCACTGGTGAATCCCCCGGACCAACCAGCCGAAGGTGACGTTGTTCATGATGTGGCGCACGCTTTCATAGGCGACTTCCGGTGTGGGGCGATAGTAGAGGGTCAGCAATATCCCGCTGATCACCTGCGTGGTAAAGAGGGAAAAGGTGATGCCGCCGAAACAGAACAACCAGTTTACATGCTTGGGCACCGGCTTTTTCAGGGCCTTGGCCAGCGCCTCGCGAAAATCCAGGCGCCGGTCAAGTTCGCCATACAGGAGGCCGGTAAATGAAAAGACCCACCCGAAAAGTTCCTTGACATCAATCCGCGCATCCAGCCACCGCAAAACCTTTTCGACTTTCCCGGCAGGTCCCTGGGGCGTCGGTTGGGACAATTCAAGCACCTCCCACGTAAATCTTGCCGGCGGCGACTTCCACCGCCAATTGCTCCAGCGGCCGGGGCGGGGGTCCGGACACCACCCGCCCATTGGTGTCGAAGATCCCGGCATGGCAGGGGCAGGCAAAGATCTGCTCGGACTCTTTCCACTTCACGATACAGCCGAGATGGGTACATTTAGCAGAAAATGCCTTTATCCCGGACGAAACATTGATTACCACATAGGGGGCGTTATTGTACAGGAAACTCCTGGCTTCGCCGGGGGGAAGCTCCGCCAGCGAAGCCACCTCCTCCTTTTGGGCTTGCGATCGGAAGCCAAGTTTCGGCGGGATGACATAGCGCACAAAACTGGCCAGCCCTCCCACCGCCGAAAAGAGAAGGCCCAACCCGATCAATAAATCCAGCAAGAACTCTTTTCTGCTCAAACCCCGCCCGGTATCCACGGATTTTTCCGGAGGGGCCAGGCCGGGACGTGTCGACTCCTTAGGGCTGATCTCCGCCATAAGAACACCTCCACTGGGAATAAGCTCAACTTCACCAGGCAAACACATACCTGAAAAACATCATCAGCTAATTATGACTATTCAACCCTGCAACCCTGTTACCTCTTATCATTATCATCTGTTTGTTAGTTACTATTGCAATGTGTAGCAGGGGCAAAACACCTGAAAAAAAGACAAAAGACCCGTCGGCGTTCTGCACAACGGGTCCCTGCCGGGTCCCAAAAAGGCTTCTGCAGAATGCCAACGGGTCTTCCCAATCTTTGGCGCCTAAAGCGAGTTTTGCCGCTCCTCCCCGGGTTTTGCACCATTTGCCGCATGGTTGTCCGGCTTGCCGTCGCCCCGCAAGGTCGAAAGCTCCGCCTCCAGCCGGCTCTTTTCCCGGTTGGTCTCCCCGAGCAGTTCTTGCAGGCGGCTCACCTGCCCCTGGGCGCCATGCAATCTATATCCCAGCCGCACCTGCTTGAAAAATCCCAGAAGCCCCACCACCAGCGTCCCTACTGCCGTGGAGGCCAAAATGACGATCACCAGCGTTGTCCTGAAATGCCAGACCAGAAATTTGACCTCCACCGTCGCGGCGTTCTGGACCGCAAACAACGCGATCACCATGGCAAACGCCAGCGCCAGGATAAGCCGGATCTGCAGCTTGTCCACCCCCCCTGAATATCAAAGTCGTCCCGACCGCCCGATCCCGACAAACAGCCAGAACGTGAAAAACCCCACCGAAAGAACGCCAAGGATCCCCAAAACGGGAAGGCCCATAAACTTCGGGCCGGCCATGGTTCCCAACAGTATCGCGGTGGTAATCGACATGCCCGCAACCACCACCGACAGGGACAGCCGGTTGAAAGCCATCTCCATCCGCCTGGTCCGCCGGTCGTAGTTGGGGCCGCCCGGCTGGATCCGAACCTCCAGTTCACCCCGGCCCGCCCTGGCCAGGATGGTGTCCGCCCGCTCCGGAAGCGCCCGCAACAACTCCAGCATCCGGCCGAATTCATCCGCGGACCGCCGGATCAAATTCCCGGGTTGCAGCCGCCTCTTGATCAGATCCGCCGCAAAAGGCCTGGCCACGCTGAAAGCGTTGAAGGATGGGTCGAGCTGTTTGCCGACCCCCTCCACGGTCACCATCGCCTTGCCCAGAAGGGCCAGATCCACCGGAAGCCGGATCCCGTGGCGGCGGGTGACCGTCAGCAATTCATTGATGATCTCCCCCAGCGCCAGCTCCGCCAGCGGCTTATCATAATAGCTTTCCAGCATTGCCTCGATATCTGAACGAAGTTCCCTGGTACCTGCGTTTCCCTCCACCACCCCCAGGTGCGTCAACCCTTTCACCAGGCGGCGGCTGTCCTTCTCCATCACCGCCAGAAACAGGTTGGTGATCTCCTCCAGGCTCTCGTCGTCCAGATGGCCGACCATGCCGAAGTCAATAAGCGCAATCCTGCCATCCGGCCTGACAAAGATATTTCCAGGATGCAGATCCGCGTGGAAGAACCCGTCGACGAGCACCTGCTTTATAAAAGACTCGGCTCCGATCCGGGCGATCTGCCGGCGATCGACTCCCGGCAAGCCGTCGATCTCGCTGACCTTCACCCCTTCCATATATTCCATGGTCAATACCCGCCGGCTGGTGAGCGGCCAGAAGACCGCCGGAATCACCACCGTCTCCGACTGGGCGAAGTTCTTGCGAAACCGCTCGATATTCTGAGCCTCTGCCCGGTAATCCAGCTCCTTGCGCATGCTCCGGGCAAATTCCTCGACCACGGCCGCCGGCCGGACCAGGGTCAACTCAAACCGTTCCTGAACGACCTGGGCCAGATCCAGGAGAATCTCCAGATCCGTGCGCGCCAGCCCTTCCACCCCCGGGCGCTGCACCTTGACCACCACCTCTTCCCCGCCGGGAAGGGTGGCCCGGTGCACCTGCCCGATGGAAGCCGCGGCCAGGGGCGTCTCGTCCAGCGAAGCAAAGAGTTCCTCCACCGGCGCCCCCAGTTCCCGTTCCACCTGCGCCCGGATCTCCGGGAAGGGCGCCGGGGAAACCTCATCCTGCAATTTCTCCAGATCGTCCAGGATTTCGGGTGGAAGGAGATCCCGCCGGGTGCCAAGCAGCTGGCCGAATTTGATAAATGTGGGCCCCAGCTCCTCCAGCGCGTTTTTCAGGCGCTCTCCAAAAGAGAGCGGGGCTTTCTTCGGTTCCCGCCGGCGGCGAAGCCACCTGTAAAAGGGAATACGGCGCCCCAGGTTCAGTTGGCCGATCAAAGCGCCAAAACCATGTTTGAGCAGAATTTCCACAATCCGGCGGTACCGCCTGATGTGCCGGTACCGCCGGACAACCATTCCTAGCTGCACCGGGCCACCTCCGGCTTTCAGCTCCTGGGCTCGAATCTGGACAACTTTTCCTCCAACTCCCGGATCCGGGCTTCGAGGCGATCCACATCCGCCCTGGTGGCGATGCCGGTGGTCTCCAGAAAGTGCTGCGTCTCGGCGCCGATCCTTTTGCGCAGCTCCTCCTTCTCCTCCTCCGCCCGTTTGGCCCAGTTCTCCAGGAACTGCCGCCCCTCGTCCTTGCTCATCTCGCCCTTTTTCACCAGGTCCTTGACCGCCTCTTCCGCCTTCTCCTTGGTAAGGACCGCCAACCCCAGCGCGGTGATCAAGGGTTTCTTCACCAGATCAAACATGTCTACCCCTCCTCGACACTAATTTTAGAAACGCCTTCCTTTTTATTCCTGTTCTCTCCATCACAACTCCAGATCTTGCCGAAAAAGGGAGACCCCCTGGCAGAAGTCTCCCGGAGGTCTCCCTTTTCAATTAGCGCGCAGTCTTGGCCGCCAGGGCCTTCTTTTGCTCGGAACCCTTGAAGATTACCCACAAGGGGCTGGCGATGAAGATGGACGAATAAGCGCCCGACGTAATCCCGATCAAGAGGGCCAGCGTGAAGTCCCGCAGGCTCGCACCGCCCCAGAAGTGCAGGGCGATGACCGTCACCAATACAGTGGCCACCGTGTTGATGGACCGGGCCAGGGTCTGATTGATGCTCTTGTCGACGATCTCCGCGAAGCTCTCCTTCTTGCGGAACCGCAGGTTTTCGCGGATCCGGTCGAAGATCACGATGGTGTCGTTGATGGAATAACCGACGATGGTCAGCATCGCCGCCACAAACGGGCTGTTCACTTCCAGCCCCATGAATTTGCCGAAGATGGCGAACAGCCCCATGGTCATCAGCACGTCATGCAGAAGGGCCAGGACGCCGGCCACCGCGAACTTGAACTCAAACCGGAAGGCCACGTAAATCAGGATGCCCACCGAAGCCAGGATGATTGACCAGATGGCTTTGGAGAGCAACTCGCGTCCGATTACCGGCCCGACCGTGTCGGTGCTGCTCTTATCCCGGTCGATCTTGCCCACCAGCTGCTCCAGACCGGCGTCGAACTGCTTCTCCCGCTCAGGGGAGAGCGGCTTGGTCCGCACAATAATCGTGCCGCCGGCGCCAGCCTGGATCGAGGCTTCCCCGGCCAGGCCCAATTCGCTTAAAGGGGGCTTGGACAGGGCCGTGCGTACCTGAGCCACCGAGACCTTCTCTTCAAAGGTTCGCTGCAGGATGGTCCCGCCCGTAAAGTCGATCCCGGGTTTCAGGCCCACCGTCACCAGGAAGCTGAGTCCGATGAGCAACAGCACGCCGGAGATGGACAGCCACAGGTACTTATGCCCGATAACATTCAGTTTGATTCTATCTAGAAAGTACATCCCCTTACCCCCTTACTCCAAAGAGCCTGACGTACCTGTCCGGGTCGCGATCCACCAGGAGCATCAACAACAACTTGCTCACGGTGATGGCGGTAAACATGCTGATCACAATACCGATGGACAACGTTACGGCGAATCCCTTAATGGGGCCTGTCCCAAAGATGAACAGCACGATGCCCGAAATTAACGTCGTGGCGTTGGAGTCAAAGATGCTGCTGAAGGCCCGGTGAAAACCTGAATCAATCGCCGCCCGCAGGTGCTTGCCCGCGAAGAGTTCTTCCTTGATCCGCTCAAAGATCAGCACGTTGGCGTCCACCGCCATCCCCACCGACAGGATCAGACCGGCGATGCCCGGCAGGGTCAGGGTGGCATGGATGGCCACCAGCGCGCCCATCAGAAGCACCATATATATGCCCAGGGCCAGATCGGCCAAAAGACCGGGCACGCGGTAGTACAGGAACATATAGAAGAGAACCAGGGCGATGGCGATCATCGACGCCCGGAGGCTGGCGTCAATGGTATCTTTCCCCAGGGACGGGCCGACGCTGCGATTTTCGATCACTTTGAGCGGCACCGGCAATGCGCCGGCGTTCAGCAGGGTCACCAGACGCTTGGCCTCATCCATGGTGAAGTTCCCGGTAATCTGGCCTTCCCCGCCGGTAATCGCGCCCTGGATCACCGGGTTGGAGATCACCTCGTTGTCCAGGACGATTGGCGCCTGTTTGCCGATATTGGCGGTGGTCATCGCGCCGAACCTGGCCGCCGCATCGCTATTCAACCGGAAGGAGACCGCCGGCCGCCCGTAACTGTCCTGGGAAAGCCGCGCCTCGATAAGCTGGGCGCCGCTGACCACCACATTCCCCTGGGGATCCCGGAATTCCAGCTGGGCGGTCTTGCCGATCACCTCGATGGCTTTCTGCTGATCCCGGATTCCGGGCAAGTCCACGATAATCTGGTTGGAACCCTTCAACTGCACAACGGGCTCGGCCACCCCGAGGCCGTTGACCCGGCGTTCAATGACGTTCTTGGTTCTCTGCATGACATTTTCATTGACCTTGACCTGCGGGGTATCCTGGCCCTCCAACACTACATGCACGCCGCCCTTGAGATCAAGCCCGAGTTTGAGCGGCAACAGGTAGAGCGCCACCCCGGCCAGAGCGGTTACCGCCAGAACGCCGAGGATTCTCCAGAGGTTCTCCCGTCTCATAAATTTTGTTCCCCCTAGCACCAAAAGTATCTAGCGCCAAAATATCATGACACAAAGCACACAAGCCCATTATAGCGTTTTGAAACCAGGTTGTCAATTAAAGTAATTTAGCGCCGTTGATCACCAAACCAAAGCGTGCGTCGAGCAATTCGGCCGCGCGGCGGGACATGATCATCCGGGTGAGAAATATTTCAAAATACTCCATTACCGGGCAGATCTCCGTTTCAATGGTAATTTCCAGGGTGACGGCCCGGATCTCCGGCTCCACGTTCAGAAACGAATAGACCGCCGCGTAGCTCACCCGGTCGTGAATGTCGAAGGTGGCCAGATCGGTGTTGCGCACGCGCGTGCGATGGACGTCGCTCTTGTCGGCCAGGATCACGGCGGCGGAGATCTTGCTCACCGGCTCCCCCTGCTCCTCCTCATGGTTGCCGATCGCCCCGATAATCGTCGCCAGCTCGGCGGGATCCATCCCCATGTCCCCCAGAATGCGCCCCGCCAGCAACGCACCGATCTGAGCATGGTGGGTCCGGCTCACCACATTTCCAAGGTCGTGAAGGTAACCGGCGATGGCCGCCAGCTCCGCCTCCCGCTCCGAATAGCCCAGGCGGGTCATCACGTTGTGCGAGATGCTGGAAACAAGGCCGGCATGGCGGTGCCCGTGTTCGGTATACCCCATGGCGCCCAGATGCTCGTTGGCCTTATGAATATATACGTCCACCAGCGGGTTCTTCTTTACTTCCCTCAGGGTAACCGGCGACGTAGCGAGAGTCACGGCCAAACCTCCAGTGTGTTACAAGCCCTGCAGCTCAATCTCTCCCTAATCTCCCCCGCAAGCCGGACGCCAATACGTTTGGGGCGGCGCGCAACAAAGGACGAACCATATGTTCGCCCTTCCACGGTATGGAGCGGTTCATCTTGCGCGATACACCTTGTACGATACACCTGGCGTGATACGCCGGGCGCCCAGCCCTTATTTCCCGAGAACCTGGCCCACCGCGCTCTTGGAAAGCTTGACCTCGACCTTGTCGGCAATCCGCACTGTCAGTACCTCGTCTTTGAGACCCGTGACCTCCCCGTGAATGCCACCCACCGTGACAATCCGGTCGCCTTTCTGCAACTCGGTCAACATCTGTTTCCGCTTCTTTTGCTGCTGGGACTGCGGACGCCAGAGGATGAAGTAGAAGATGGCCAGCATGATGATAAAGGGCAGAAAAAGCTGGGTCAGGTTTTGAGTGGATGCCGGCTGGGCGGCGGCGGTAAGCAAAGTGAACATTTTTTCCCCTCCCGGTAGTTTTAATCCCGCACTTGCCGGGACACTCCCTTATTATTCCACAACAGAGCAAAAAATCCTCTCCACCTGGCAAGGTTTTGTCTTCTTTCACCTGAAAAATCGCCGCCTGGGTCCTGGAAAAGCTCCTCGCACCCCAACTACCACCTCCGCCCCCCGGCCGCCATGCGCCCGGATTCCGCTCGTTTTTGGGCGTAATACTCCTCGAAACGGCCCTCCCGGAGCGCCGAACGGATCTCCCCCATGAAAGCCAGCAAGTGATGAAGGTTGTGCAGGGTGGCCAACCGCAACCCGAGGATCTCGTTCGCCTTGAAAAGATGGCGCAGATAGGCCCGGGTATAATTACGGCAGGTGTAGCAGCCGCATTCCGGATCCAGCGGGCCGAAATCCGCGGCATAAGCCGCGTCCCGGACGATCAGGCGGCCGTTTCCGGTGAACACCGTCCCGTTGCGGGCAATTCTGGTGGGCAGAACACAGTCAAACATATCCACCCCCCTGGCCACCCCTTCCAGCAGGTAGTCCTGGGAACCCACCCCCATCAGGTAGCGGGGCTTGTTCTCCGGCAAAAGGGGGACGGTGTAATCCAGCACCTCATACATGGTCTCGCTCGGCTCGCCCACGCTGAGCCCCCCGATGGCGTATCCCGGCAAGTCCATCTCCACCAGATCCCGGGCGCTCATCTCCCGGAGAGGCCGGTAAAAGCCGCCCTGGACAATGCCGAAGAGCGCCTGGTCCCGGCGGGCATGGGCTTCCTTGCACCGCCTGGCCCAGCGGGTGGTGCGCCGGGTCGAACCTTCCGTATAGTCGTATTCGCTGGGGTAAGGGATGCATTCGTCAAAGGCCATGATGATGTCCGACCCCAACGCCTCCTGGATCTCCACCGCCCGCTCGGGACCCAGAAAATGCTCCGACCCATCCAGGTGCGAGCGAAAGGTGACGCCGTCTTCCGTAATCTTGCGCAGATCCCCCAGGCTGAAGACCTGAAACCCCCCGCTATCGGTGAGAATCGGCCGGTCCCAGTGCATGAACTTGTGCAGGCCGCCGGCCCGGGCGATTAACTCCTGCCCCGGTCGCAGGTAGAGGTGATAGGTGTTGCTCAGGATGATCTGCGCACCGATCGAGACAAGCTCCTCGGAAGTCATGGCCTTGACGGTGGCCTGCGTGCCCACGGGCATGAAGACCGGGGTCTCCACGTCTCCGTGGGGGGTGTGCAGGCGCCCCAGACGCGCCCTGGTGCGCCCGGAGGTCCTGAGCACCTCAAATTCAAAGTCGGTTCCCAAAGGCTTTCCATCCTTTACTGAAAGCTCGGTTCCAGGATGATCCGTTTCAAGGTAACGGCGTCAGAGGATCAGCATGGCGTCTCCGAAGCTGAAGAACCGGTATCCCCTGGCAATGGCCTCCCGATAGGCGGCCAGGATCAGTTCCCGCCCGGTGAAGGCGCTTACCAGCATCAAAAGCGTGGACTTGGGCAGGTGAAAATTGGTGATCAGGGCATCCACCGCTTTGAACCGGTAGCCGGGATAGATGAAGATGCTTGTCCAGCCGCTTCCCGGCGCAATCTCCCCGGTATCGGCGGCCACGGTCTCCAGGGTGCGGATAGCCGTGGTCCCCACCGCGAAGACCCTCTTTCCGGCCCGTCTTGCGGCATTGATGGCTGCCGCGGCCGCCGCGGCCACGGTATAAAACTCGGAGTGCATCTGATGCTCCTCGATCTCTTCCGCCTGTACCGGGCGAAAGGTTCCCAGGCCGACATGCAGGGTCAGGTAAACAATCTTCACCCCCCGGCCGGCGATCTCCTCTAAAAGCCCGGGGGTGAAATGCAATCCCGCGGTGGGCGCCGCCGCGGACCCTTCGTATCTGGAGTAAACGGTCTGATAGCGTTCCTGATCTTTCAAGGGCGCGGTGATGTAGGGGGGAAGAGGCATCTGGCCAAGGCGATGGAGGATCTCCTCAAAAACCCCCTCGTATTCAAACTCCAAAACCCTGCCGCCGGCCTCCGTCTTATCCGCCACATGAGCAAGAAGTTCCCCGCCGCCAAAGACGATGGCATCCCCTGCTTTCAGCCGCCGGCCCGGCCTGACCAGCGTTTCCCAACTCTTATCCGCCAGGCGCTTGAGCAGCAGGACCTCCACCTTGATTTCCGGGACACCGGCACTTGAGTCCCCGCCCCCGCCGGCATCCGGCCCGCCCTCCCGCCGGCGTGCGCCGTAAAGCCGGGCGGGAATCACCCGGGTATCGTTGAGCACCAGCACATCCCCCGGGGCCAGGTATTCCGTCAGATCCCTGAAACGCCGGTGCGCCAGCCGGCCGCCGGCCCTGGACAAAACCAAGAGCCGCGCGGCGTCTCGCGGCTCACATGGCGTCTGTGCAATCAGGGATTGGGGCAGATCATAGTCAAAGTCATCCAGGCGCATCAGTCGTCTTCCTCATTCTGGTTCACGTCTTCAAGGACGGTGTCTTTCTGGCCGTCTTTTGCCTCTTCCTTCTTGTCCTCTTCCTTCTTGTCCTCCTGCTTCTTGTCCTCCTGCTTCTTGTCCTCCTGCTTCTTGTCCTCCTGCTTCTTGTCCTCCTGCGCCTTGGCCTTCGGCTCTTCCTTCGCCTTCTTATGATCTTCCTTATCTTTCTTCGCTTGCTGCTCGTAGCCCTTGGGATCTAGCTTTGCTGTTTTCTTGTGAGCCGGTTTAGCTGCCCCCTCGCGCTTGGGCGGCTGGCTTGGGCCGATCTCCGGCGGTTCCGGTCCCTGTTTCGCCGGCCCATAACCGATCTCCCGGCCATCGACAATATGCAGCACACTGGTCTGATCCGGCCTTTTAGCAATCTTCTTCTCCCACTTCACAAGTTCCCTGCTCGCAGGTTCGCCGGCCCGTGGCCCGGAAACCTCAGCTTGCCTGAAAGCCAGGTATCTTGCGGGGGAAAGCCCCATCTTCCGGGCCTGGCGGCGCACCTCGCCGGACACCACCATCGCCTGCACCGTGGCAGACCTGCTCCGGCCTCCCAAACCCGCGTCAACCGCCGCCGCAACCTCGGAAACAACCTCGTCTTTCAAAGCCTCTTCCGGCAAAACACCAGGGGATCGCGGGGATGATGGCCGCTGAACCGATGATGGCTGCTGAGCCGGCGTGGCGCCCGCACGGGCGGCGACCTTCGGCGTAACCGTAATGACCACGGCGTTTTTCCCGGTACGGCCCAGATAACCAAGGCGGATCGCGGCGTTGGTAAGCCGCCGGGTGGCCGTGCGCACGTCCAATCCGGCCAGGGACAACCCTGTCAGGATCTCTTTGCCCTCTTTGTTCAGGCCACGCGCAACCAGCACCTGGTGTTCCTTGCCAATGCCCATTTCCACGCTGGGATTGATATCCACCGTGATATAGGCCACGGTTTTAGCCTCTACCGCCATCTCCGCCAGGTTAAAGGGCGAGGATGGCCACCACAACAGCCCCAAAACCAGGAAAGCAGCCAACACAGCGGCCGCCGCCCTTCTGACCCTCACCTTTTGCCACGCCTTTCGCATCAGATCCGGCCCGGTTAACCAGGCGATCCACCGGCTGGGAAGCCCGGTCTCCTCCCCCACGCTGGGTATCCGCCCGCGCAGGGGTATCTCGCGAAACTCCCCCGCCCGGGTCATGACGAATACCCGGTTGCCTCTTCGCTCCAGAACAAGTCCCTGACTCTTAGGCATCTTCACGCCTCCCGGCCACTTGCGCCACTCGACCGCTTGGGCCACCTGAAACTTGAACCCGGTCAAGCCCGTTGAAACCCGCTACTCCAACTTTATATACTCCCGGAGATAGGTAAATTCGCCGATCAAAATGAGCGCGATGGCGATAATGTATTTGCGATGCCTTTCCAGCGTTTTGCGGCTGACCCCCGCCTCATTCTCCAGGTCCTTGAGAGGAAGGCTCCGGCGCTTAAGAAGGTAGCTGCGATACTCGGGCCGGTTGCTGACTAAAGAGGCGATTCCCATCGAACGCAGGCGGGTATCGGAGTGCTTTGGCGCATCTTTGACCAGGTCGTCGAAACGAATGTCGAATTCCGCCAGCCTCTCCTTGAAGCGCAAGATCTCCTCCCGCCGCTCTCTGGCCTCCAGCTGCTGCGTATAATTGCGCATGGCATCCCTGACCTCGGCCAGAAAGACCACCCGGTTGCTTTCAGTTTCGTCCTCATTCTCCGTGGTCAGGCCCGCCATCGGTATTTCGCGCCGCCGCCGGGCGGTGCGCCGGAAGTGGTCGATCAGGCGCCGCCGGATCACCATCTCGGCAAAGGTCAGAAAAGAGGCCCTCTCGCCGGCCCGAAAATCACTGATCGCCTCATCGAAAGCGCACAGGGCAATGCTGACCTCTTCATCCTCGCCGATCTTCACGTAACGCCTGCTTGCCGAGGCAGCCACCTTGAGCACAAAAGGCAAGTATTCGCGCAAAAGCTTCTCCCTGGCCGCCCGATCACCCCGTTGCGCCCGGATGACCCAATCGCAAACTTCCCGGTTGCGCCGCTCCTGGCTGGGAATCACCTCGCGATTAGTTGGTGGGCCCATCCCTTCCACCTCAATCCCTTAATTAATTCGCAGGTCTCCTCTTTTTTGGGGGGCCGCCGGAAACCGAAAGACCGCCCCGGGCAAACCACCGTTCAGCGGTACCCAAAACCCCGCAGGGCCTTTTCGTCTTCACGCCAATCTTTTTTAACCTTCACCCGGAGTTCGAGGAAGACCCGATGGCCGAGCATGGCCTCCATCGCCAACCTTGATTGAGTCCCGATCGCTTTCAGCATCTGGCCGTTTTTGCCGATCACAATCCCCTTTTGGGAATCCCTCTCGACATAGATGGTGGCGGAGATGCGGGCCAGCCCCTCCGACTCCTCAAAGCTCTCCATCTCCACCGCCACGGCATGCGGAACCTCTTCCCGAGTGAGCTCAAGAACCTTTTCTCGGACGAATTCCGCGCAGATAAACCGTTCCTGCTGGTCGGTGATGTGATCCGGCGGGTAAAACGGCGGGCCTTCCGGCAGAAGCTCCATCAAACGCCGCTCAAGTTCCGGAAGGTTGTCCCGGGTACTGGCGGAAACCGCCGCAACCGCCGCAAAATCCCCGATCTCCCCCGCCTGGGCGGCAAGTTTCTGAACGTTCCCCGCGCCGGTCTGATCGATCTTGTTAAGCACCAGGACCACCGGCGCCGCCACCGTCTTCAACTCCTCCGCCACCAGCCGGTCGGCCGCGCGAAGGCCGGCGGCGGCATCGACCACAAAAAGAACCAGATCCGCGTCGGAAAGCGTCTCCCGCGCCGCCTCCACCATGGCCTCCCCGAGCTTGTGAAGCGGCCTGTGCAGGCCGGGAGTATCCAAAAAGATCGCCTGCCCCGCCGCGGTGGTGAGAATCCCCTTCAGAATGTTGCGGGTGGTCTGGGGTTTATCCGAGGTGATGGCCACCTTCTCACCCACCAGGGCGTTGACCAGCGTAGATTTGCCCACATTGGGCCGCCCGATTACGGCCACAAAACCGGATTTAGCCAAGACTAACCCCTTTCGCCGGAAGAATAGAGCTGATCGGCATCGAAAGTCGACGGCAGAAGTTCTCCGATGGTTTTTACTCGGATCGCGCCCGCCAGGTTGGCCATCACCACCCGGATCTCCTTGCCGAACTCGCTGATCACCTGCCGGCAGATGCCGCAAGGGCTGCAGGGCCCCTCGGTATCCGCCACCACCGCAATCGCGACGATCTCCCGTTCCCCCTCCGAGACAGCCTTGACCACGGCCGTCCGTTCCGCGCAGATGGTGGGACCATAGGCCGCATTCTCCACGTTGCAGCCGGTAAAGACCCTGCCGCTTCCGGTAAGAACCGCCGCCCCCACCGGAAAGTGCGAATAGGGAACGTAAGCCTTTTGACGCGCTTCCCTGGCCTTTTCCACCAGCTGTCTGGCCTGCTCGTCCGTGATTTCTCCTGCGTTGGCCCGGTCAATCATCGTAGCGCAGCCTTCTCCTTTCCTGGCCAGCGTCCTGGGATGGAAACGGCTTCAGACGCCTGGGTTTGCCGCTCAGAGCCGCCATTTTTAAAACCGTTTTTTCCGCCTGTCCGGTTGGGGGTGAGCACCCCGCCGGAGATGACCAGCTTCAACCCTTCTTCCACCGTCATGTCCACGGGAATCGCCTCCGCGCGCGGCAACAGCACAAAAAAGCCCGTGGTGGGATTGGGAGCCGTGGGGATGAAGACTGTCAAAAGGTCTTCCGTAACATGCCCAACCGACGCCACGCCAAGCCCCTCGCCGGTGACAAAGCCAATCGAATACAGCCCCCGCCGGGGATATTCGATCATCACCACCCGCTTGAAGGCATCCCGGTTCTGGACCGCAAAAGCATCGATCACCTGTTTTACGGTGGAGTAGATGCTCCGGACCACCGGGATCCTCACCAGGATATTTTCCCCAAAAACAATCAATTTCTTCCCGATAATGTTCGTGGCCACGGCGCCAACCAGGATCGTCAGGAAGAGGGTGACCAGCGCGCCCACCCCGGGGATCTCGCGGTGCAGGAGCCTGGCGATCAGGCCGCCCAGCAGGCCGTCCACAATATTGAAGCCGGTCCACAGCACGTACAGGGTGACCATCAGGGGCAAAAGAATGATCATCCCGGTAATCAGGTAATTGCGCAGGCGTTTCATGAACTTGCTCTTCATCTTCGTCGCTTTCCTTTCCAAGCTCAAATTTCAAGAGGGCGGAGGGCTTCCCTCGGCCGGCACCGGAGGCTTCTTTTCCAGTTTGACCCGCATGATCCGGCGGCCCAGGATCTCCGTCACCGTGATGACCAGATTCTCAAACTTGATGGTCTCCCCCTTCCTGGGCACCCTGCCAAAGAGGTTGAAGATCAGGCCGCTGATGGTTTCAAACTCCTCCTCCGGCAGGGAGGTCTCCAGCACCTCGTTGATCTCGTAGACCCCCACCCGGGCGTCCGCCAGCACCGCCCCGTCTCCCAGAATCTCAATGGCGGGCTCCTCACGGTCGTACTCGTCGCGAATCTCCCCGACAATCTCTTCGAGGATGTCCTCGATGGTCACCAGGCCCGCCGTTCCACCATATTCATCCAGCACAATGGCGATGTGCACCTTTTTTCGCTGCATATCGCGCAAAAGATCGTCCACGCGCTTGGTCTCCGGGATGTAGTGCGCCGGGCGCATTACACCCCGCGCGGTTTTGGAGGTAAGTTCATCACAGTTAACCAGCTTGAGCAGGTCTTTGGCATAGAGGATGCCGATGATGTTGTCGATCGTCTCCTCGTAGACCGGAATGCGCGAATGGCCCACCTCGTTGATGAGCGCCAGCGCCTCGGTAAGCGGCGCGTTCGCCTCGAGGCTGTCAATATCGATTCTGGGCACCATCACCCGGCTGGCCTCGGTATCCCCGAACTCGAAGATGCTGTCGATCATCTCCCGCTCGGCCTCTTCCAGGACGCCCTCCTCCTCCCCGACGCTCACCAGCGTCCGGATCTCCTCCTGGGTCACAAAAGGCCCCTGCTTCTCGACCTTGCCCCCCAGCATCTTGATCACCTGGTTGGTGATGGCCGTCAACAGCTGCACCACCGGCGCCAGGATCACCATCACCACCGAGATCGGCCTGGCCACCCGGAAGGCCACCCGTTCGGAATTCTGGCTGGCGAAGGTCTTGGGGGTAATCTCCCCGAAGACCACCAGGAGGACCGTCACCACCGCCGTCGCCAACAGGGCCGCCCTGGCGCCCCCGCCGATCATCTTGGTGGCGATGGCCGTGGCCAGCGCCGCCGCACCGGTGTTGACGATATTATTTCCCACCAGCACCGAGGCCAGAAAACGATTCGGCTTGTTGATCAGCGCCTGGACCAGTTGCGCGCGCTTGTGCCCGGCCTCCGCCAGATGGCGAAGCCGCAGCTTGTTAATGGATAGGAGCGCGGTCTCCGAGCCGGAAAAGAACGCGGAAAGCAGCAGAAACAGCCCCATCAAAATCAATTCCCAGGCCTGAAGCGGTTGTTGCATCCAAAGTCCCCCACTATGCGTTGTTGCATCAAAAGTCCTCCCCTATGCAAGGAGGCGGAATACCACGGCGGTCACAAAGATTCCCAGCACTGCGCCGGCCGCTACCTGCAAAAAGGAATGAATCCTGCCCTCCACCCTGCTCTGAGCCACCAAAAAGGCCAGTATGAAGGCCAGCACCGTCACCGGCCCAACCCGGCTCAAAAAAAAGATCGCGGTGGCGATACCGAATGCCACTGCGCTGTGCCCGCTGGGCATTCCTCCATGAAAGACCGTTCCCTCTCCCTTTTTGACCTTTGCCCCCATTACGATGAGAACCGTGGCCGTGACTCCCAAGAGGGTGATGTATAACGGGTTGTGCGCCAACGCCTGGAGCGCCGCCGTATGCCCGCGGCTCAAGGGCCCAAGCAAGACCAGATAACCAACGATCACGCTCACGGCCGCCGCGATTACCACCGCCCCGGCCGCCACATTTTTGGCCACCTTGGCCAGCGGATGATAACTGCTGGTGAACATATCCACCACGGTTTCAATCGCCGTGTTGATCATCTCCGCCACCAACACCACCGAAATGGTAAGAATCAGGATCAACAGTTCAAGGCGCGAAACCCCGAGCGCCAACGCCAGAAGCATCACCAGCGTACCCAGCAGAAGATGAATCCGCATGTTCTGTTGGGTCCGAAGGGCGTATCTCAGCCCATCAAAAGCGTAGTTGAAGCTCTGGATCAATCTTCGAGGTTCCATGAAAACCACCTTTATCTGCCGAAGATACCGGCAAGCAGGCGAGCTGCTTTCGCCCGCCTGGCTGTACGCTATGCCTGCCGGGTGAGCCGCAGATCCGAGAGAACCAGCTCTTCAAGCTCCCGCATTCTCGCCCGTTCGCCTTCTTCTTCGTGATCACACCCCAAAAGGTGCAATACCCCGTGTACCGTCAGAAAACCCAACTCCCGCTGGAGAGTGTGCCCGTACTCCTCCGCCTGGCGAGCCGCGGTGGGCATGGAAATAACGATATCCCCCAGCATCAGGGGGCCGGGTAGAGCCGCATCCGGTTCCGGATCAAGCATCGGAAACGACAACACGTCCGTGGCCTGATCTTTCCCGCGATGGGTGCGATTCAGCTTCCGGATGGCGGCGTCATCCACCAGAAGAATGCTGACCTCCAGCCTCTCCAGCCCGTCCGGCGAGAGCGTCCCGGCAAAGAAGCGCTCCTTCGCGGTCCTGGGGCTTTTAGACCACTGATCAGCCGTCAAGAAGCAGGCCCTGGCCGCCGTGGACTCCAAAAGCGCTTCTATGTCCGTGGTTACGGCCACTTTATCCTGCTCATTGCTTATTGAGATTTCCAACTTCCACCTCTCCAGATCTGGCGACCGTCACGGGTTTGCCGCCGTTGTTTCCGCGCTTGGCCTCGATCTCCTTGATGATATTTTCCGGGTACTCCACCCTGGCGTGGAAGATCCCGGAAAGAACACGCACAAAAGCCCTGGCGATCAGGTCCAGGTCCTTGAGGGTCAGGTCGCACTCGTCCAACTGGCCGTACGCCAGCCGGTCCTTGATAATCTTGCGCACCAGTCCCTCGACCCGCCCCGGGGTGGGTTTGGAAACCGCGCGGACCGCCGCTTCCACCGAATCGGCCAGCATCACCACCGCGGCTTCCTTGGTCTGGGGCCGGGGTCCGGAATAGCGAAAGTCCTGTTCCAGAACCGTCCCCTCCTTGTCCATTTCCGTGGCCCGGTGGTAGAAGTACCTGACCAGGTCGGTCCCATGGTGTTGCTGTATAATATCGACGATGGGCTGCGGCAGGTTATGTTCCCGGGCCATCTCCACGCCGTCTTTCACATGGGAGGTGATGATCAGCGTGCTGAGGCTTGGTGCAATCTTGTCATGGGGGTTCTCCCAGGTAAGCTGATTCTCCGCGAAGAAGTACGGCCGGCGGACCTTCCCGGCGTCGTGGTAATAGGCTCCGACCCGCACTAAAAGCGGATCGGCCCCCACCGCCTCCGCCGCCGCCTCCGCCAGATTTCCCACAATGATGCTGTGGTGGTAAGTGCCCGGGGCCTCCAACAGAAGGCGCTTCAGCAGGGGCTGGTTGGGGTTGGACAACTCCAGAAGCCGTATGGAGGAGGTGATGCCGAAGAGGCTCTCCAGATACGGCAGGGATCCGATGGCGAAGATCGACGAGACGATGCCGTTCACCAGGCCGAAGACGCTTTCCAGAATCGAGGGAACCTCGCTTTGCAGGGCGGCCAGGGCCGCGATGGTCAAAAAATTCGCCAGGCCCGCAAAGACCCCGGCCCGCACCAGATCGCTGCGCTGGCTGATCTTTGAAACGCTGTAAACCGCCACCAGTCCTCCCACCAGCGCCACTACCACAAACCGCAGGTCATTGCCGGTGACGATCCCCACAAAGAGGGCCAGAGCCACGGTGGTCAGCATCGCCAGCCGGGCGTCCAAAAGCAGGGCGATCAGGATCGTCCCATAGGCCACCGGTATCAGATACCCATTCCCATGCAGGGGCAAGGTGCTGAAGATCTTGGCGCCGAACCCGATGACGATGATGACCAGCCCAAAAAGCGCCAGCAGACTCTCGTCTTCGAGAATCTCCCTGTTGTACTGGCGCAAATAGACGGTCATGATGATCAAGAGAATCAGGCTGATCAGGATCACGCCGGCCGCCATCCCGTAGGCCACCGAGGCCCGCCACATGCCGAGATCCTTCAGAACGCGGACGTGCTCGGCCGTAACAATATCTCCCTTGCGGATCACGGTCTGGCCCTTCAAGATCCTGACCGGATCCACGGCGCGCATGGCGGCATCCTGCGCGCGGCGCAGTTTTTCCGGATCAGGGATCATATTGGTCCTCAGGGAGCCCCTGGCTATCGAAGCCACCAACTCAGCATACCCACGTGGAATCTCGGCCACGCTCACTTCCCGATCCACCCGGGTTTTAGCATGATCTAAGCTAGTTTCGTTTATTCTTTCGGTGAGCATCACCGTCTCCACAATGGAAGCAGTAGTGCTCTCCACCCGGGCCAGGGTATCGTTGTCCGCCCTGGTGGCGAGCCGGAGACTTGTCCGCGAGACGCGCACCCCAAAATTTTGATCGATCTGCCCCTGGAGCGCCGCAAGGTCGTCTTCGGTCAGCGTACGGTTGCGGACCGGAATAGCCGCGGCGTTCCGGTCGCTCCCACCCCCGGCTTGTCCCGCGGCCTGAGCGCCCCGGATGCTGGCGAAGATGGCGGCCACCTTGTCTCTGGCCGCCGCGGCTTCCGCGGTGCTCAACACATAATTACGGCGGTTCTGGGTTACCGTCTGGATCGCGGTGCGCGCGGCTTCCATCTGGAGTTGCTCGGTTTTGGTCCGGTCGATGATGGTGCGCGGCGAATTGATATCCCACTTGCTCACCTGGCCAATCTGCAGATCAACCCGCTCGGGCACCAGGTTTGCCAGGAGGATTCCCACCAGCGTCACAAACACGATGCCGCCAAGAATCCCCTGGCGGACCGCCGGTGTTTTGAAGAAGTTCTCACCAAATTTCTTTTGAAGAAAATTTACAAAATTAGCCCAGTAGGCCACAATCCACAACTCCTCAAAAAGGCGGCTTATCCCCAACTTTTACCGGCTGCAAGGACTGGATCTCGTCCCGGATCTCCAGGATCACCCGCGCGCCGGCCGTATCTCCCGCGCCGAAAGTCTCCACCTGTTCGGCGATCCTGATGGCATCCCCGCGCACTTCCTTTTCCACCAGGCGTTTGGCCCGGTCGATGGCCTCCAGAAGAGCCTCTTCCCGGGTTCTCACCCGCTGGATGAGTTCCATTTCATAATATGTCACTTTCTTTAATTCGACAGGTAGCGGAACTTTCCTGTTGATGAATAACCTGGAAGTTATCGTCTGTCGATCAAATTTTCGAAAGGGCGGAACCCGCCCGCCCAGCCAGATGGTTTTGCCCCCCACCACGATCCCGGAGACATCCCTGCTGCGCCCGGTCCGCCGGAAGACCTGCTCGGCCAGCGGCACCCTGGCCTCCCTTTCATACCACATCCGGGCCTCCACCACCGCCTCGGCGCGCACGTAGAAGAAGCCACCCGCCTGGGCAATGGGGTTTACCGGAAGATGGCCGCCGGGGGGGGAGCCCGGCTTGTTCTCCGGCGCAGCCTGTATTTCTTGCCGCCTGGCGACCAAGGGTGTAACAATCCCGCTCACCAGCACCTGCCCCCTGTGTACCGTATCCCCCACCCGGACCATGGGCTGTCCGGAGAAGAGGATGATGGAGGTGATCAGGCCGTCCCGGCGCGCCACCAGGTGAGCAGGACTGTACTTTTCCGGGTCCGGCAGGCGTTTCTCCGAGACCTCGATCACCACCCGGGTGCCTTTCAGATCCACCCCGACCCACGCCAGCTGATCCAGGGTGGTGAGCAGCCGCTTTTCGATGGTCTCCTTCACCACCGCGCTCCGGGGCACCCCGACCCACAAACCCGCCTCCCGGGCCACCTCCCGGATCCTGGCGGATGGGATCTGCTTTGTTCCCACCACGTCGATGAACCAGATATATGATGACAGCGTGTAGATCGCAAACAGGAAGAGGAAGATTCCAGCCAGGAGGAGTTTTCTGCGCCTGAGCGCCAAAATAAAAAAGGGCAGCCCCCTCCGGCGCACAATCCTGATCTGGCAGTGGACCTTCCGGGCGATGGGCCGCATGGCCTTGAAACCGCCGATGCCCGCCCTGATGAAGAGCATGTCCTCTGTGGCGCGCCGGATCCCCCACAGGCGGATCCCCCGCTGGTTGGCCATGTTGATGAACTTTTCCAGGGCCGCCCCCTTCACCCTGATGATCACGTACCCCGTAAGATACGACCACAACCTCAGGATCAGCACCCACCGGTCCCCCCTTTATTCAATCGCCTCCCCAGTCGGCGAACATCACGCCCCCGATCCTCCCCTCCACTATAATCTCGTCCCGGCCGATGTTCCCGATCTGCAGGCGTTCCCCGGTGACAATCAGTTCACCCCGGGTGGTATTGATCCGCACCCTGGTGGGCACGTATTCGATGATGCCCTTGTGGTTCTCCACAAACGCCTGGATGTTGCCGATCAGGGTGATCTTGGGCAGATCCAGGACGATGTCGCGCGGCAGCTCGAACATGTCCGCCAGCCGGCGCGCCAACTTCTCCCTGGGAACCCGAGGCGCCATGGCCATCCCCCTTTTCCTGGATCTCCAAACTAATCTATGCGACAAGCACGCAGATAATGACCCACGGGAATATGGCCTCTGGAGAAAGCCTGCTGAAGGCGAACCAGAAAAAAAAGCAAGCCCACCGCAAAAACGGTGGGTTTGCCAGCAACCCGGGAACAGGGTGAGATCCTATTCCCTTCTAACCAGACTTGATCTAGAACGAGACGCCGACACCCGCGCTGACGGTGGTCGCGTTGTCAACATTTTCGAGATCCAGAGAGTAGGTGGCGCCGCTGATCTCCTTGCTGACGCCAGCGGTAATCCGGCTGGTAGCTGCGTTCGTCTGGGCGAAGTAGTTGGCATACAGATCAACACCGGCCACAGTGGCGCTGGCTCCCGCCATGTAATTCAACTTCTTGGTGGAATCACCATAGGAGATAACCTCAGCCTGCGCGGTCAACGGAGTCGACGGCACGGGAACCTTGGCGTTCACGGCGAAGTCGAACTTGTCGTCGGCGGCAACTCTAACCGGTTTGGCAACCAGGCCAAAGGACCCGAACTCAGCGTTGTAGTTCAGGTAGCCAGCCTTCAGGTTGTAGGAACCGGAAGTAGCGTCCAAAGTCTTATCAAGAGTGCTCAGCACCTGGGCGCTGAACCCTGAGAAGTCATCGGTCTTGACGTTGATCATGCCGAGATTGCCACCCACGGTTCCGAGCCCATCCCCGCCGAACGGATCATTATAGACACTGTTCAGGCCGAGGGTCACGGACAGCGGCAAGCCGAAATTGGCGATGGTCGCATAGGCCTTGTCATACTTCAAGCCATGAGTCGTGGTAGAACCGAAGGCGGTGGTGGGATCCGTCGTGGCGGGATCCACCAGCTTAGCGGTATCCACCGTCACAAAACTCATTTCGGAAGGCCGCAACCGGATAGTAGCGCTGACCTGGTCGGAAATCGTTGCAGCAACCTGCAGATTAAAATCCAGCCCATCGAAGTTGAGGCCGCCATCAGCATATTTGAGGTAATAGCCGACCCCACCACTGGTCTTTACCTCAGCCGCGGAAGCCACAGCGGCGATGCCCAGGATCATCACGAGGGCCAACAGAAGAGCAATCTTCTTCATTGAAAAATCCCCCTTTGGTTTTTTGATTTATTTTTTATCTATCGCTCTTTCCGATGGGAGTATCCTTGTTTCCTCCCGCCGTCCGGAGCTCTATCATCTACCATCGGCGCTGATCGATCCCATTGGGATGTTCCACCTCCTTTCAGACCGATCAACCGGGTAGGCGATATACAGAGGTTTCTTACCGCGCCAGTTTTCCCCATTACTGGCACGTCTTATATTTCTCCAGAGCAAAAGAAAATCCTTCCACGTCTGTGAAGGATTTTCCATAAAATATAATCCGGATGAGGTTTTTTTATTTACATAACGGGGAACAAGCGGTGAAACCCCGATGCAGACATGGTTTGGGAGATCCCCGTGTTTATCGCCTGCCCCGGCGAAGCGCGAGCGGAGGGCGCAGGATCTCCGCAAAGATGAACCCCCGGATGATATCCTGGTTGCCGGTGGGCCACAAACCCTTGCCGGCCCCTCTTGCCGCCACTGCGGCAGGTAACTGCGCCGGCCCAGGCCCCGGCGCGCCCGCGGGAACCTGTGGCACAACAACCACCCGCGACGCCGGCGGCGCCAACGGCTTCAGGTGAGGCAGACGCCTCCCCATCCCGCAAGATCTCCCGGCGGGCATCCTCGCGGATCGCCTGATCCCAGGCGAGTTCCTCCTCTGTCCACTCCCCCTGGACATCTCCGGGGCTGGTGGTCCCGAACTCCCGGGAATCAAAGGGCTGAAACTCCCTATCGTTCTGTGGCTTATCGCCTTTTTCAGCTTTATTAATCTCGGGTTGATCCCGCCCTTCCAGGCTCACGCCCTCGGGATCGGAAGCATCCTCCCGCCAGTCTGTGCGGAAATCGCCTTCCAGCGTGGTTCCTTCCGAGTCCTCCTCGGGTTCATTTCGGGCCGTTCCCGCTGGAACAGGCGCGGAACGCGGCCCGGTGTCCGTGGAGCGGCGCTCATAGGGTTGCCTGAGGATCGGCGGCCACCCTTTACCCTTTTTAATGATCATGAAAACCGCAACGCCAACGGTGTAGATCAGCAAGGCCACCAGAAAGTCGTTCACAGAATCACCCCTTTTCGGGGGTATCCGCGGGTTCTGTGGCGCCCTGGCCCGTTTTGGAGATCGCCTCGCGCATCTGGGTGTCCGCCAGGATGTTGCGCATGTTGTAGTAATCCATCACGCCAAGCTTGCCCTCGCGCAGCGCCGCCGCCATGGCCCGCGGCACCTCCGCCTCGGCCTCCACCACCCTGGCCCGCATCTCCTGGACCTGGGCTTTCATCTCCTGCTCCCTGGCCAGAGCCGCGAACCGCCGCTCGGCCGCCTTGGCCTGGGCGATGTTCTTGTCCGCCTCCGCCTGGTCCATCTGCAGCCGGGCGCCGATATTCCGCCCCACATCCACGTCGGCGATGTCGATGGAGAGAATCTCAAAGGCCGTGCCGGCGTCCAGCCCCTTGCTCAGCACCGTGCGCGAGATCCGGTCGGGATTCTCCAGGACCTCCTTGTGCGAGGCCGATGAACCCACGGTGGTGACGATTCCCTCGCCGATACGCGCGATTACCGTCGCCTCCCCGGCGCCGCCCACCAGCCGGTCGATATTGGCCCGCACCGTGACCCGGGCCTTGGCCTTGAGTTCAATACCATTCTGGGCCACCGCGGCCACGATCGGCGTCTCAATCACCTTGGGGTTCACGCTCATCTGCACGGCCTCCAGCACATTGCGCCCCGCCAGGTCGATGGCCGCCGCCCGCTCAAAAGAGAGAGCGATCTCCGCGCGATGGGCCGCGATCAGCGCGTCCACCACCCGGTCCACGTTGCCGCCCGCCAGGTAATGCGCTTCCAGCTTGTCGACGCTCACATTCAATCCGGCCTTGACCGCCTTGATCAACGGAAGGATGATCTTCGCCGGCGGCACGCGCCGCAGGCGCATCCCCACCAGGGTGATAATCCGCACATGGACCCCCGCCGCCAGCGCGGAGACCCACAGCCCCACCGGGATGAAATTCAACAGAATAATGAAGAACAGCGCCAGAAGAATGATCGGAAACCAGATCGCCAATGCCAATTCCACGGTATCAACCTCCCCCGAATTTAGACTACCCGCGTTGCCTTTCGCGTTACCTTTAGAGTTAAACGATAACCAGACCTGAAATGTTCGCCTCGAAAGCGCCTCATCCAATGGCCCAACCTTTATCAGGCCCCTTCCGCCCGCCGGACCACGACCCTGGTCCCTTCCACCTTCACCACCTGGACCCGGCTGTCCGAAGGAATGAACTCCCCTTCGGTCACCACATCCAGCCGCCGGCCGTCGATCTCCACGGTCCCGGCCGGCCGCAGGATGGTCAGGGCTTTCCCCACCTTGCCCACCACGTCGGACTGCTCCAGCGGAGCGACGTAACCGAGCTCGCGTTCCTGGCGGGTGTTGAGGATCAGCCGGTCCCAGGCGCTGGTGCGCTTGAGGTATTTAAACGCGAAGAATCCCACGGCCCCGGTGCTCACCAGCGCCACCAGGATGGCCAGGAGCGCCTCCGTGGAACTCGAGAAGCTCATATAGATGCTGGCCACCACGGCAATGATCCCCGCCAGGCCGGCCACGCCGAAACCGGGAATCACGAAGATCTCCAGAAGCAGCAGCGCCAGCCCGAGCAAAAAGAGCAGGATCACTTCCAGCCCGGCCAGGCCGGCAATCAACCGGCCGCCAAAGAAGAGCCCGAGCGCGATCAGGCCGATGGTGCCCGGCAGCCCCCATCCGGCCACCAGAACCTCGATCAACAACCCGATAAACCCCACCGCCAGCAGGATCGAGCTCACCGCCGGATCCGTCAAAAACCGCGCCAGCCGCTCCGCGGGGGACATGGAGATCTCCACCGCCGAGGCGTTCTCAAAGCCGTAAAGCCGCAGCACCTCGCCGCGACTGGCCGCCACCTGATCGATAAAGTTCAGTTCCTTGGCCCTGGTGGCGGTCAGGGTCAGAAGCTTGCCGCTCTGCACCACCCCCGGGATCTCGATGTCCTTGTCCACCATCGCCGCCGCGATCTGCGGATTCCGCCCGCGGCTTTCCGCGGTGGCCGCAAACTCCGTCCGGAAAGCGGAGATATACTTCTCATCCACCGGCTTGCCGTCCTCCGTCCTGACCTCGGCCGCGCCGATGCTGCTGCCGGGAGCCATCACGATATGCTCCCCGGCCAGGGTGATCAGGGCTCCCGCCGACCAGGCCCTCTCCTTCACAAAAGAGATGACCGGCACCTTGCTCCCCAGCAGGGCGTCCTTGATCTCCACGGCGGCGTCCACCCTGCCGCCAAAGGTCCCCACCTCGATGAGGACCGCCACCTTCCGGCCGCCTGACGCGTCCTTTTCCGCCGTGCGCAACGCCCGCTTCACAAAGCTGGCCAATCCCGGTTCGATGGTGCCGCTGATCGGTATCACATAGACCCTCGGCTCGGCCATCTTCTGCGCCGCGAAGGCCGTACCCGGCACAGCAACTTGTAAACCAACTGGTATGCCAGCCGACCCACGGGCCAGCCCGCCACCAGCAGCCAGCAGAAGCAAGAGCGCCACCAGCATCGCCCGTACCTTCCGGATCATTGGACAACCTCCTTTCAGCGAAAATGCCCGATACCACTTCGGATATCGAGCATTCGGCACACATGCTAAAGAAGACTTTTTAAGAATTTGAGAGAGGGATAGGTCGATCTAGCGCAATTTCCGCTTCCGGGCTGCCTCAGACTTCTTCTTCCGGCGCACACTTGGCTTTTCATAGTGCTCCCGCTTTCTGATCTCGCTCAAAACCCCGGAACGCTGGCATTGCTTCTTAAATCTCCGTAGTGCGCTATCAAGGGACTCGTTCTTGCCGATCCTTACCTCCGACACCGATCTCCCTCCCTCCGCTGCCCATCTCAACCACCATGTTTGCCGACAAAGGTGCTGCGACTGAGCAAATACGTAACAATGCCTATTATACTACATCCTGTTGAATTATGTCAACAGTGACGACTCCCCGGACCGAAGTCCGAGGCTTCTCGGTTCATTTGCAGGCGCCAGTGCGCCCACATCCCCGAAGGATCCGTCCGAGCCCTTATTCTTTGCTGACTTAGCCCGTAAGTGCCAGGATGTTTCTGGCCGCGTTCACGTCCCGGTCAACTACCAGCCCGCAAGCATGGCAGCGATGGACACGGACCGCAAGGGTTTTTTTACTATTTCCCCGCAGTTTGAACACACCTGACTGGTATACGCCGGCGGTACTTAGATATCTACGGCGCCATCATCCCCGGAATGAATTCCGAGGTTTTTCCGTGCCGGTTTATAAACTGGCTATCGCTCAACCGGCCGGGATCAACCACCGTGATCAGGCGTTCAACCCGGCGGCCAGCCGAATTGCCGCCCGCCCAGAAGGTGAAAATGGGCATGAAAGACCGTCTGCCCCGCCGCCTCCCGGCAGTTGGCCACCACCCGGTAGCCTTCCCGGGCAACGCCCAACTGGTCGGCCAGTTTGCCCGCCACCAGGAAGATATGGCCCACCAACTCCCGGTGCTGCTCCCGAAGATCGCTGATGGTGGGAATATGTTCCCGGGGGATGATCAACAGGTGCACCGGCGCCTGGGGGTTTATGTCGCGAAAGGCCACCACCCGATCATCCTGGTAGACCACGTCCGATTTGATCTCGCCTCCGGCGATCTTGCAAAAAAGGCAACCTTCCATGCTGTCACCTGCCATTTCATTCATAACATAGTTCGTGATGGACCAGCAAATCCCTTCTAAAATTTGGCGAGAAATTTTTTGGAGAATTCTATGCACGGCGCACGGCCGCCGGAGATCAGCCTGGCCGGCTCTCGATGACGCCCCGCATCCGGTCCGCATAAGCCTTCATCAACCGCACGGGCCGGATCTCGCCGGTGAGTGCCTCAACGCCCTCGCCGGTGAGCGTCTCGGCTCCTACAACAGGAGCTTCCACCTTGATATAGTTATCGGTCAACCCGCTGAGATACCCCGGCTCTTCCGATTGCTCGAAGAGGACCTCCAGAACCTCTCCCACGAATTTCCGGTGAAAATCCAGCGACAACTCTTCGCCCAGATGGATCATGGCCTGGCTGCGCTCTTCCTTCACCCGCCCCGGCGCCTGGCCGGGAAACCTGGCCGCGGCCGTTCCCTTGCGCGGGGAGTATTTGAAGACATGCAACCGGCTGAAAGCCATCTCTCGAACAAAATCCAGGCTGGAAGCAAAATCGGCGTCGGTCTCCCCCGGAAAGCCCACGATCACATCCGTGGAGATCGCCACGCCCGGCGCCTCGCGGCGCACCCGCTGGACCGCCCCGGCGAACTCCGCCGTGGAGTACTTGCGGTTCATGCGTTTCAAAGTGGCGTCATTCCCGCTCTGCAGGGGAATGTGCAGGTGCCGGCAGACCCGGGGGTTCTCCGCCACAAGCCGGATGAGTTCCACTGTTACATCCGTCGGCTCCACCGAGCTGAGCCGCACCCTCGCCAGGCCGTCGACGGCCGCCACCATCCTGGTGATCCCGGCCAGGTCGATTCCATCGGCATCGTCAAGGTCCCGTCCGTAAGAACCCAGGTGGATCCCGGTCAATATCACTTCCTTGTAACCCGCCTTCACCAGCCGCGGTGGTGGTGGTGACCG
>JAMCQP010000072.1 GCA_023381695.1 Bacillota bacterium
AGTGGGAAGGTTTGCGGTGGAGTCCCTGCAACTGTGATCCCTTTGACGCGGCCAGGCTCTGCCCCTTCTGTCGAGAGCGGCTGGCGGCAGGAGAAAAACTTGCCCCGGCAACCCGGCGCGTGCCGGTGGTGGACCTGCCGATCTCGGCCACTGAAGACAGGGTGGCAGGAAGCCTTGATTTCGAATACGCCGTCCGGCACGGGAGCCGGCGCTTTGAGCCGGGGATTCTGGCGCGGGCCAACCGGGGCCTGCTCTGCGTGGACGAGGTGAACCTCCTGGATGACCACCTGGTAGACGTGCTGCTGGATGCGGCGGCATCGGGGGTAAACGTGGTGGAGCGGGAGGGGGTGGCCTTCTCCCACCCGGCGAAGTTCATCCTGGTAGGGACCATGAACCCGGAGGAGGGTGAACTGAGGCCGCAGCTCCTGGACCGCTTCGGCCTCTGCGTGCCGGTGGAGGGGATAGATGACCCGGCGGCCCGCGTGGCCGTTGCCCGGCGGCGGGAGGCCTTCGACGCCGACCCGTCTGGCTTTCTGGCGGAGGTGGCGCCGCAGGAAAAAGAACTGCGGCGGCGCATCGACCGGGCGCGGGAGATATTGCCGGGAGTGACGGTGGATGATGCAGTCCTGCGTTTGGTGGCGGACCTGGCGGCGGAGGCGTTGGCGGCCGGGCACCGGGCGGAGATTGTGCTGGCGCAGGCAGCGCGTACCCTGGCGGCGTGGGAGGGGCGGGAAAAGGTGGCCTCGGAGGATGTCCGCCGTGTGGCGGAACTGGTTCTCTGCCACCGGCGGCGCGAGGCCCAGCCACCACCACCCGCGCCACCGGAAGAATCGAAGATGGAAGAGCCGCCCGAATCCCAGGAAGAGCAAGCAAAGCCCGAGCAGCGGGAAGAACGGGAGTTGGAGCAGCTACAAGAAACACAATCGCCGGATCCCCCGGGGGACGAAGGGGAGGAAGCAAGGCCGCCGGAGAAGCATCCCCCGGCCAGGGGGTCAGAGATGACCTTCGCCGTGGGCGATACCTTCCCTGTAAAGCGGCTTGAGCACCGGCGCGACCAGCTTTTGCGCAAGGGCTCCGGGCGGCGCTCGCGCACCAAAACACCGACCAAGGCAGGCCGGTACGTCCGTGCTACCCTACGGCGGGAACGGGACGACCTGGCCTTTGACGCCACCTTGCGGGCCGCGGCTCCCTACCAGGGACGGCGGGAGAAGAAGGGCGTGGCCGTTGCCATTGAACCGACCGACATCCGGGAGAAGGTGCGGGAGAAACGCATCGGCAACTTTCTGCTGTTTGCCGTGGATGCTTCGGGTTCCATGGGGGCGCAGCAGCGGATGGTGGCAGCGAAAGGGGCGGTGCTTTCGCTCCTTTTGGACGCCTATCAAAAGCGTGATCGTGTGGGGATGGTGGCCTTCAAGGGCGAAAAAGCGGAAGTGCTGCTACCACCCACCAACAGCGTGGAACTGGCGCGGAAACTCCTGGCCGAGCTGCCCACCGGCGGCCGGACGCCGCTTTCCGCGGGGCTCTTCAAGGCTTACGAGGTGGCCCGGACCCATCTCCTCAAGAACCCCAGCCTTTCCCCCCTGCTGGTGGTCATCTCCGACGGGCGGGGCAACGTCAGTCTAGCAAGGGCGAAACCGCTGGACGAGGTGTGGCGGGTGGCCGCGCTGATCCGGGAGGAACGCCGGATCAAATCCCTGGTGGTGGACGCGGAAAAGGACGGCTTTCTGGCCTTCGGCCTCGCCCGGCGGCTGGCTGATTCTTTAGGCGCTGAGTACTATAAAATTGACGATCTGCGGGCGGATGTGCTGGTGGCAGCGGTGCGGGCGCTGCAGGAGTGAGAGGAGGATTCTACTGATGAGAGAAATAACTAAACAAGTATTCCCCTTTGCTGCCCTGGTGGGACAGGAAGAGATGAAAAAAGCCCTGCTCTTAAATGCCGTCAACCCCAGGCTTTCCGGCGTGCTCATCCGGGGGGAGAAGGGAACGGCCAAGTCCACCGCGGTGCGGGCGCTGGCCGAGCTTTTACCGGAGATCCAGGTGGTGGCCGACTGCCCTTTTGGGTGCGACCCCGATGACGTTACCACTATGTGCGCCTCCTGCCGGGAGCGCCTGGCCGCCGGCGAGGAACTGTCCCAGCGGCGGCGGAAGATGCGGGTGGTGGACCTGCCGGTATCGGCCACCGAGGATCGGGTAGTGGGCACCCTGGATATCGAACACGCCATTAAAAAGGGCGAAAAACGGTTTGAGCCGGGGGTGCTGGCCGAGGCCAACCGGGGCATCCTCTACGTGGACGAAGTTAACCTCCTGGACGACCACGTGGTGGACGTGCTGCTGGACGCCGCGGCCATGTGGGTCAACACCGTGGAGCGGGAGGGCGTTTCCTTTATCCACCCCGCCCGGTTCATCCTGGTGGGCACCATGAACCCCGAGGAAGGGGAACTGCGGCCGCAGCTCCTGGACCGCTTCGGCCTGTGCGTCAACATCGCCGGGGTGGCCGACCCGGCCCTGCGGGTGGAAATTGTCAAACGCCGGGCGGCCTTCGAAGACGATCCAGAGGGGTTTGCCACCGCCTGGGAAGAAGCGCAGCGAAAAATCCGGGAAGGGATCGTGGCGGCCCACCAACTCCTGCCCCGGGTAAACATCACCGATGACCTGCTGCTCCGGATCGCCAGCATTGCGGTGGAGATGGGCGTGGACGGCCACCGCGCCGACCTGGTGATGATGAAGGCCGCCCGGACCAACGCCGCCCTGAACGGGCGTACCGAGGTTACCGAAGCCGATATCCGGGAGACGGCCAACCTGGCACTCTTACACCGCATGCGCCGGAGACCCTTCCAGGAACTGGCGCTGGATGAGGCAAAACTATCCGAGGTGCTGGGGCATACCCACTCCCATGTCCATGCCCGCCAGGTGCGGTAAAGGTGCGGTGGTGCGGGAAAAGGAATAATGGAGGTATATACCTTGATTGAAACCAGGGGTCTCAATAAAAGCTACGGCCAACTGCGGGCGGTAGCCGACCTCAACATGAAAATCGAGGAGGGTGAGATCTTCGGCCTGCTCGGCCCCAATGGCGCCGGCAAAACCACCACCATCCGCATGCTTACCATGCTTACCCGGCCCACCTCGGGCGAAGCCTTTATCGCGGGGCACGAGGTGTCCCGCGACCTGGACCGGGTCAAGCGAGCCATCGGGGTGGTGCCGCAGCACATGAACCTGGACCAGGAACTAACCGCCCGTGAGAACCTGGAACTCCACGGCAGGCTGCATAAAATGCCTGCCGCCGAGCGCCGCCGCTGTATCGCGGAACTGTTGGCTTTTGTGGAATTGGCTGATCGTGCTGACGATCTGGTCAGCAGGTTCTCCGGGGGTATGAAGCGCCGGTTGATGATCGCCCGGGCGTTGATGCACCAGCCCCGCGTGCTCTTCCTGGATGAGCCCACCATCGGATTGGATCCGCAGGCCAGGCGCCGCATCTGGGACCTGGTACGCCAGATGAACGGGGACGGGGTCACCGTGCTGCTTACCACCCATTACATTGAAGAGGCCGAGGTGCTCTGCCACCAGGTTGGGGTGATGGACCACGGGAAGCTGATCGCCCTGGGCACGCCTGCAGAACTTAAGGAGCGCGTGGGAAGGTTTGCGGTGGAGTCCCTGAACGGCGGAGAGGCGGCCTATACCCTCTACGGGACGCGGGAAGAGGCGCTGAGGTCCGCCGGCCACCTGGAGGGCGGGGTGGCCATCCGGGAAACCAGCCTGGAGGACGTATTTATTCAACTTACCGGACGCAGGGTGGGTGGTTAGTATGGATTTTTATACCGTTTTCTGGCGCGAAATGCGGGTTTTCCAACGCACCTGGTGGAAGTTCCTGGCATCCAGGCTGGTTAGCCCCGTACTTTACCTGACCGCCTTTGGTTGGGGTCTGGGGCGGAACATCCGTACCGATAGCGGTTCCTACCTGGATTTCGTGGTACCGGGGATCATTGCCCTCAGCGCCATGACCACCAGCTTTAATGCCACCGGCAATGGAGTTAACATGAGCCGCCTCTACTACAACACCCTGGAGGAATACCTCATCGCTCCTATCAGCCCAGCTTCCCTCGTCCTTGGCAAGGTGCTGGCCGGGACGGTGCGAGGGCTGATAAGCTCGCTGGTCATCCTGGTCCTTGGTATTCTGTTTGGGGCACGGCTTGCTGTAACAGGCTGGTTTTTTGCCGTCACCGGTACCACTTGTTTCCTGTTTGCCGCCCTGGGGGTGGTGGCTGGCATGACTATCAACTCTCATGAGGATATGGCCAACTTCAGCACCTTCATCATCCTGCCTATGGCCTTTTTCTGCGGGACCTTCTTCCGGGCTGAAAATTTACCGGGAATAGTAGCGGGCGTGGTCAGTATCCTACCCCTGACCCATACCAGTTACGCCCTGCGGTTGCTGGCCGCCGCCGGGACTATCCCTGTCGCTTCGGCCCTGGTGCTGGCCAGCTATGCCGCGACCTTTTTTGCCGCTGCCGTATGGACTGTGCGCCGGGTATGTTGATAGGTTTACATTTAAAATTTAAAAACATACCCTTTGCTTTTTCGCCAGCTTTCGAGTATAATAACCACATAAAACCAAATACGGGTGAACAGGTGCCCCTGCCGGGGATAATAGGGAAGTCCGGGTAGTGGAGCAGATGATCAAGCCGTCAGCATGGCGCGCCACCAGCCGCCACGCCAGATCGGCCAGAGACTGCTTCACGGAGCCGGCGCGGTCCCGCCACTGTAACCGGGGAGCGACCTTAGCAAAGACCACTGTCCATGGGCCCACCAGGCTGTCCGGCCTGGTTGAGGATGGGACGGGAAGGTTTAAGGGAGCGAGGATCCGGAAGCCAGGAGACCTGCCTGTTCGCAGCACACCATTGCCTTCGCAGGAAAGGGGGGGTGTACGCAGCCGGCTTGAATTTGCCTGTTGGCCTTTTCCGGCGTCGTCTATCATCTTTTTTCCCGGTCCCACGAGGGGCCGGGTTTTATTTTAGCCAGGGAGGTCTTCTCCCAGGAGGTGTTTTGGCGTGGAGATCCCCCGGATTCCCCGGATTGTGATCGCCGGTGTCCAGAGCGGGGTGGGGAAGACCACCATCGCCGCCGGCCTGATGGCTGCTCTGGCCGGAAAGGGATACCGGGTCCAGGGTTTCAAGGTCGGGCCTGATTTTATCGACCCGGGCTTCCATACCGCGGCCACCGGCAATATCTCCAGGAACCTGGACAGCTGGATGTTCCCCGCCAGAACCATCCGGGAGCTGTTTGCCAGATCGGCCGGAACGGCGGACATCGCCGTCATTGAGGGCGTCATGGGCCTTTATGACGGTTGCGATGGCACCCGGGAGACAGGCAGCACCGCCCAGGTGGCCAAAATATTGGAGGCTCCCGTGATCCTGGTGATTGACGCCCGCGGGATGGCCAGAAGTGCGGCCGCCCTGGCGCTTGGTTATGTGAAGTTCGATCCCCGGGTGAAGATCGGCGGATGCATCTTCAATAATGTGGGGAGCGAAGGGCATTACCGGTTGCTGAAAGAAGCGGTGGAGGCCAGCATTGGCCTGCCGGCGGTGGGGTACCTGGTTCGAAACCGGGACTTGAAGATGCCGGAAAGGCACCTCGGCCTGGTCCCTACCGTGGAGAAGGAGCGCCTCAGCTCTTACCTGGAAAGCCTGGCGGATTTGATGACCGCCAGCCTTGATCTGGAAAGGATCCTGGAAATCGCCGGGTCCGCCCCCGGCATGCCAGCGGTGTCTGCAAGGATCTTCCCGGTCAAGCCCCGGGAGAAAGCAGCAAGAATCGCCGTGGCCAGGGACAAGGCTTTCAACTTCTATTATCAGGATTCCCTGGAGCTGCTGGAGGCTTGTGGGGCGGAGCTGGCCTACTTCAGCCCCCTGGCGGACGACAAACTGCCGGAAGATATTCACGGCCTCTATATCGGTGGCGGGTTTCCAGAAATGTTTCTGAAGGAACTGGCCGGCAACCAGGCCATGAAGAAGAGCCTCAAAAGGGCCGCGGGGGCGGGAATGCCTCTCTATGCCGAATGCGGCGGGCTCATGTACCTCACGGAAGCGATTGTCGATTTTGCAGGCCAGGCTTATCCCATGGTGGGGATCATTCCCGGCCAGGCGCAGATGCAAAAGAAGCTGGAGGCTTTGGGATATAAGACGGGAGAGGTCCAGAACGACAATATCCTGGCCAAAAAGGGGGATAAGGTCCGGGGGCACGAGTTTCACTGGTCAAGATTGACCGGTTTGCCGGAGACTCTCCCGGCGGCCTATCGACTTTCCGGCGGGAGGGGAAGGGAAGACCGGGCGGAGGGGTTCGTCTTGCCAGGCAACGTTCTCGCTTCCTACCTGCACCTGCATTTTGCGGCCCATCCCCAGCTGGCCCGGAATTTCGTGGCCAGTTGCCGGCGGTTTAAAAGAGGCGGCGGCCTTGATTTTAGTCGTAGTGTCCATTTCTAATCTGGCAAAGGGAGGTTAAAAGCAAATGCACATCTCTGAGGGAATTTTACCGGCCAAATGGGCGGTTGCCTGGTTCGGCGCGGCCGCTCCTTTTTTGGCCAAAGGTCTCAAGGACTTCAAAAGAAGAGTCCAGGAAGTACCCACGTTCAAACCGGTTTTGGGCCTGATGGGCGCCTCCATCTTCATCATTTCCATGTTGCCTATCCCTGTTCCCATCGCCGGCACCTGCGCCCATCCCTGTGGCACGCCCATGGCGGCCATCCTGGTGGGTCCTTTCCTGAGCACCCTGCTGGCGGCCGTCTCTTTGCTCCTGCAGGCTTTGTTCTTCGCCCATGGAGGCCTGACCACCCTGGGGGCCAACATCATCTCCGAGGGGGTGGTTGGCTCGCTGGTCGGCTATGGTGTCTTCCGCCTGCTCAGGAGCAGAGGGGTATCGCTCGGATTGGCGGCGGGGCTGGCCGGCTGGCTGGGTGACCTGGCCGTTTACGCCACCACCTCGGCGGAACTGGCGCTGGCCTTGCATGGAACCCGGCCCGCTCTTTCGGTGGGGATGGCGATTTTCGGAGCCTTTCTGCCCGCTCAATTACCTTTGTCTGTCCTGGAAGGGGTAATCACCGCCGGCATGGTTAACTACGTCTGGAAACACCGGCCCGACATTCTCATCCAACTGGGGGTATCCCAGGGGAAGACAGGGGGGGTGATGGCGTGAACCGCAAAAAGCGGCTGAAAACTCCGTCCCCGGCTCTGATGATCGTTCTGACGCTGCTCCTGCTGGCGATGGCGGCAACCGCATTTGCCGCCGGGGCCATGGCCCAGGAGAAGCCCAAAGGGAGCAAATGGAGTGGCACGGATACCATCGTGGAGAAATTTGCGGAAGACCTGGGAGGCATCCGGGCCAGGGAACCCTTCATCAATACCGATCAGGGGGACCTCCTGCTCTTCCTGTTTGCCCTGGGTGGCTTTGGGGCCGGCTTTACCTCCGGCTATCTCTGGCGGACCCTTTTTGCCGAAAAGCAGAGACCGGTTGATGTTTGAGACCGGCGGATTTTTTTCGGAAACCTATGCCCAGAAGGAAAATTACCTGACCAGAATGGATCCCCGGTCCAAACTGTTCTTTACCACCCTGTCCCTGGTTCTATGCCTGGGAGCACCGCACCTGGCTGTCTCCTGGCTGGTCTTCCTTTTTTCCCTGGGCAGCCTGTTGGCGATCCGGGTGGAACCAGCAGCAATCCTCAGAGGATTACGGAGACCGCTTTTGCTGGCTCTCATGGTGTTGACGCTTCAGACCCTTTTCTCCGGGCAGATGCCGCTTTTTGAGGTGAAGGCGGGAGGACTGGCTTTGACGGGGTACCGGGATGGCTTCTTCCAGGGGTTGAGCACCCTGGGACGCATCATCGGGGGAACGAGTCTGATGCTGTTTCTCACCTTTACCACCCCCGTAAACCGGCTGGTCCAGGCGGCGGCCTTCTTCCGGGCGCCAAAAGGATTTGTCGATCTGACCCTGCTCACTTATCGTTACGTATTCGTCTTGTTTGAGGAGGCCGGTCGGATCAAGGAGGCCCAGCGGTGCCGTCTGGGCTACCTGAACTGGCGGCGCAGCTGGCAATCTTCCGGAATCCTGGCCGGCATGGTGGTCATCCGGGCCTACGACCGGGCCTGGAACATTCACGAGGCGATGCTCGCCAGAGGTTACCAGGGAGAGATTCCCGCCGGGAGGCCGGGGGTCTTCAGCCGCCGCGACTGGCTGGAGGCGGCCGGCCTGGGTCTGGTGCTCAGCCTCTTTCTCTTTTTTGCCTGGTGGCCTTCAGGTTAGAAGAATCGTCTTCGAGTGGAGGATCGCCCTTGAGTTGGCCGGAAGGCTCCCTGGTTGACAGAAATGCACCCTGATTGACGGGAGGTACTTTTCATGCCCATCTTAGCCACAGAGGCGCTCTCTTTTGCCTATCCTGGCGGAGCAGCCGCTCTGCGAGAGGTCAATCTTGCCATAGAACCTGGCGAGTTCGTGGCTCTCCTGGGAGCCAATGGCTCGGGGAAGACCACCCTGCTGAAACATTGCAACGGGCTGCTGGCGCCGGAAGGGGGCCGGGTGCTCCTGGAAGGAGAGCCTATCGTGAGGGACAGGCAGGCGGAGGTTTTGCGAAAGGTCGGCCTGGTCTTCCAGGATCCCAATGACCAGTTGTTTGCCGCCACCGTGTTGGAGGATCTCCTGTTTGGCCCCCTCAACCTGGGGTTACCCTCCAAGGAGGCGGAAAGCAAGGCCCGCCAGGCACTGAAAGCGGTGGGAATGGAAGGTTACGAAAACAAGGCCATTCACCACTTGAGTTACGGGCAGAAGAAAAGGGTGGCCATCGCCGGGGTACTGGCCATGGAACCAGGGATTCTGGCCCTGGATGAACCTACGGCTGGGCTGGACCCGGCCGGGGTGGAGGAGATCATGAATCTTCTGGCTGGCTTGAATCAACGGGGGTTGACCATCATCATGGCCACCCATGATGTGGACCTGGTGCCGGAGTATGCCAGCCGGGTCCACGTCCTCCACCGGGGAACCATCATTTTCAACGGGACCCCGGAGGATCTCTTCCGGGAAGGGGCCTTGATCCGCCGGGCCGGCTTGCGCCTTCCCCGCATCGGCCAGGTCTTTGCCTCGTTGCCAGAAAAGGATCACCCCCTGGTGGAGCGGCCTCCTTTCACCGTCCGGGCAGCCCGGGAGGTTATTCTGGAATTGCTGGGGCGCGGGTAAAGACAGGTTTTATGAGGTAGTGATGAGATGTCGGGCTATCTGGATAAGATGTTGGGCCACGTCAACGTTAACGGGAAGATCCTGAAAAGGGGTTTTACCACCGGCATGTGCGCGGCGGCGGCGGCGAAAGGGGCCACCATGATGCTTTTTGGCCGCCGGCCGGTAGAGGCGGTGGAGGTGGCCACCCCCGCGGGAATCGCCCTCACCCTGCTGCTCCATGGGCAGGAGATCGAGCCGGAGTACGCCCGGTGCCATGTCCGGAAGGACGCGGGCGACGACCCGGATGTGACCGATGGGCTGGCGATCTGGGCGGAAGCCAGGCCCATCCCTCAAGGGATCCATATTCAAGGCGGGCGAGGGGTGGGGATCGTCACCAGGCCCGGCCTGGCTGTACCCCCCGGCAATCCGGCCATTAACCCTGCGCCACTGCAGGTCATCCAGCGGGAGGTGGCGGGGGTTCTGCCGGCAGGATGTGGCGTGGAGATCACCATCTTCGTCCCCCGCGGCGAGGAGGTGGCCGCCCGGACCATGAACGCCAGATTAGGCATCATAGGCGGGATTTCCATCCTGGGGACCACCGGTATTGTGGAACCCATGTCCGAAGAGGCTCTCAAGTCCTCTCTGGCCCTCCAGATCTCCCAGGCCCTGGCCCGGGGTCACCAGGAGCTGGTGCTAACGCCGGGGCGGCAAGGGGAGAAGCTGGCGGCGGAAAGGTACGGCTTCCCGGCGGAGGCGGTGGTCCAGATGAGCAACTTTGTGGGCTTCATGCTGCAGGAGTGCGCCCGCCGGGGGGTAAGGAAGGTGCTCCTCTTCGGGCACCATGGCAAGCTGGTGAAGGTCGCGGCGGGCATCTTTCAGACCCACAGCCGGGTGGCGGACGGCAGGTTGGAGACCATTATCGCCCATGCCGCCTTGCTGGGGGCCAGGCCGGAGGTGATCGCCGGGATCTGGCAAAGCGCCACCGCGGAGGAAACGGTGGAGATTTTAAAGAAGAACAGCCTGTTAGAGGTCTTTGCGCAGATTGCCGCGGCGGCCAGCCGCCGATCCCGGGAATATGTGGAAGGGAAAGTGGCGGTGGGCACCGTCCTGGTCTCCCTGGCCGGGGAGATCCTGGGAATGGATGCGGCGGCCACGGAGATCTGGGCGCAGATTGCCGCACGGTAGGTCAGAATGGCTCACGGCAGGCAGGGTTTCCCGCAAATACGCCGGGATGGATGATCGTAAGGGGGACGGTGGGATGCCAGGGCAGATTCAGGTCATCGGCATTGGGCCTGGGGGAAAGGATTATCTGGTGCCGGCGGCCGCCAGGGCGATTGCCGAAGCGCAGGTGCTGGTGGGCGGGAAAAGAGCCCTCAACCTCTTCGACTACCCTGATCAGGAGAAGGTGGAAATCACCGCGGATCTGGAGAGAGTGATCGCTTCTCTGCGGGCCAGGAAAGGGAGGCAGAAGATTGCCGTCCTGGTGAGCGGCGATCCCGGATTTTACAGCTTCCTCGATTACCTTTTACAGCATATTCCCGCCCAGGAACTGGAAGTAATTCCGGGCCTGAGCGCGGTCCAGGTGGCTTTTGCCCGGGCGAAGATGCCCTGGCACGACGCGTCAGTCTTCAGCCTGCACGGCCGGGACGGAGAGCGTCTTTTGCCGGCGGCCGTCCTTCCCGCGGTGCGGGAACGGGCCAAGGTGGCCCTGTTCACCGATGCGAGATTCCCTCCCCAGAGGATCGCCAGGTACCTTCTGGACCACGGGGTGAGCCGGAAGAAGATGCTGGTGGCGGAGGAGCTCTCCTATCCCACGGAGAGGTTTTTGGAAAGCGATCTGGCCGGAGTGGCCGACATGGCGGAAAATTTCAAGAACTGTGTGGTGTTGATTATCGATGACTGATCGCGGCTGGGAATTTGCCACCCCCGGCATTCCCGATGATCTGTTCCAGCGCGGCCAGGGACCGGCCCGGGTCCCCATGACCAAAGAGGAGATCCGCTGCCTGGTGATCGGGAAACTTCGCCTGAAAAGCGACAGCGTGGTTTATGACATCGGGGCGGGCACCGGCTCCATCGCCGTGGAGGCGGCCTTGCAGGCCCGGGAGGGGCGGGTGTTCGCCGTGGAAAAAGAAGAGGCCGCCGTGGCGCTGATCCGGGAAAACTCCCGGCGGTTCGGGGTGGAGAATATCGCCGTCGTCCATGGGGAAGCGCCGGAGGCTCTTGACGGGTTGCCGCCGGCGGACAGGGTGATCATCGGGGGAAGCGGCGGGCGGCTGGAGGAGATTCTGAGAGTGGTGGCTTCCCGGTTGAAAGAAGGCGGCCGGATCGTGGTCAACGCCGTGACCATTGACACCCTGGCCACTTCCGTGAAGGTTTTGGAAGAGCTGGGGTTTGGGGAGGCCGGGACGGTGAGCCTGACGGTGGCCCGCACGGAACGGGTTGGGGCGGCCAGGATCTGGAAGGGGCTGAATCCCGTTTGTCTGGTGGTGGGGGAAAAAGTAATGTACTAAAAATGAAAGATTCCTCTGCGGAATCAGGAAAGGGCGGTTGAAATGAAAGGACGGTTTTTCGGCGTCGGCGTGGGACCCGGGGATCCGGAACTGATTACCCTCAAGGGGCACCGGGTCTTGGGGGGGGTGCAGGTGGTTTGTTCACCACGATCCGCCGCCGACCGGGAAAGTATCGCCCTTTCCATTGCTGGACGCTTTACCGGCGAGGGGTGCGAAATTATGGAGCTGGTCTTCCCCATGAGCAGGGATGGGGAAGCACTGGAACGCCGCTGGCTGGAGGCGGCCGGTAAGATCGGCAGCCGTCTGGAACAGGGGAAGGACGTGGCTTTCGTGACCCTGGGGGATCCGGGCCTTTACAGTACCTATGCCTATCTGGTGGAGAAACTGCGGGTGCTGCATCCGGAGGTGGAGATCGAAACCATTCCGGGCGTGGCCGCCTTTCTGGCCTGCGCAGCGGCCCGGAATACACCTCTGGCCCAGGGCCAGGAGAAGCTGGCCGTTGTTCCGGCCCCTGGGAACCCGGCAGATCTCCACCTCGCCTTGCAAAATTTTGAGAATGTGGTGCTGATGAAGGTCGCCCGCAATTACGATCAGGTGGTCCAGGTCCTGGAGGATCTTCACCTGAAGGACAAAGCTTTCTTCGCCAGCCGGTGCGGCCTGGAGGGAAGTTTTGCCACGGACGATCTGGACAGCCTGCTTGGCCAGGAGAAGGACTATTTTTCCATGCTGATCGTCAAGCGAGGCGGACGGTGATGGCCAAAGGAGGCGGACGGTGCATGGTCAGCGGACGGTTCATGGCCAAAGGAGGTTCACAGGCGGAAAGATGAAGGTTTATTTCATTGGGGCCGGGCCGGGGGATCCGGAACTTGTCACTTTAAAGGCGGTGAAGGTTCTCCAGCAGGCCGAGGTGATTATCTACGCCGGCTCCCTGGTAAATCCGGAAGTCTTGTGTCATGCCCGGCAGATGGCGGAGATTTACGATAGCGCTCCGCTTCCCCTGGAGGAGATCATGGCGATCATGGAAAAGGCCATCGGGGAAGGGAAGACGGTGGCCCGGGTGCATACCGGCGATCCCAGCCTTTATGGGGCCATTCAGGAACAGATGGACTGGCTGGACCGGCGGGGGATTCCCTATGAAGTCGTCCCCGGCGTCAGCTCTTTTCTGGCGGCGGCGGCGTCCCTGAAACGGGAGTACACCATTCCCGGCGTGTCCCAGACGGTGATCATCAGCCGGCTGGAAGGGCGCACCGGTGTGCCCGAGAAGGAGGCGCTGGCTCTGCTGGCCCGCCACCGGGCCAGCCTGTGTATCTTTCTCAGCGTCCACCTGATCGGGGAGGTGGTGGAGGAGTTGAAGAAAGGCTATCCCGGCGATACGCCGGTGGCGGTGGTGGAGAAGGCTTCCTGGCCGGAAGAAAGGGTCCTGCGGGGGAGGTTGGAAGACATTGAGCGGCTGGTCAAGGAAGAAGGGATCCGGAAAACGGCCCTGATTCTGGTGGGAGACTTTCTTCTGGCCCAATCCCAGCCGTCGAAACTTTACCACCCCGGCTTTCAGCACGGGTTCAGGGGGAAGGCGGAATGAAGCGGGTGGCGGTAATCGCCCTGACCAGACAGGGGAGCAAACTGGGAATCCGCCTCCTGCAAAATCCGCCGCAGAACCTTCATCCCAACAGCCGTTTTGAGGTCGAGGAGATGGTCCTGTTCTTGCCGGAGAAATTTGGCGCCGGTGAAGAGATTTTTTGCGGGACGGCAGGTTCCGGCACGGTGCGGCGCCAGGTTCGCCTTTATGACCAGCCCCTTTCCGGCCTTGTTGGCTCTTTGATCCAGATGTTTGACGGTTTTGTGTTTATTATGGCCGCCGGCATCGTGGTCAGGCTCATGGCCAGGCACATCAAGGACAAAAGAACGGATCCGGCGGTGGTGGTCGTCGATGAAGCCGGCCGCTTCGCCATCAGCCTCCTTTCGGGGCATCTGGGCGGGGCCAATGCCCTGGCCCGGCAGGTGGCGGCGGCCCTGGGGGCGCAGGAGGTGATCACCACCGCCACCGATGTGCAGGGCGTTCTGGCCATGGATCTGGCGGCCAGGGATTTGAATCTGGCGGTGGAGCCTTTCGCCAACCTCAGGCGAATCAACGCGGCCATTGTCAATGGTGAAGAAGTGGGGATCTTCTCGGAGGTCGATCTTTCCCATAATTTACCTGGAAATGATTTGCCCGGCAACATCAAGCTTTTTCCTTTTGAGGCCTTTTGGAGCTGGAAAGAGTTGAGTAGCGGGGAGAGGACGGCCAGCGGCGGTAAGGAGATCGGAAGAGCACACGTCTGACCGGCGGCCAATCCGCCCGGCTGGCTGCCGCCGGCCGGCCTGGAGGCGGTGGTTCTGGTCACGAACAAGAAGATGGAGATGGATATTGAACGGATCACCCGGCCTTTCCTCTTCCTCCGGCCCAGGAACCTGATCGCCGGGATCGGTTGCCGGAGAGGAACGGCGGCCGGGACGATCCTGGCGGCGGTTGGCCTTGCCCTGGCCAGGGCCGGTCTGGCTGCGGCCAGCTTGAAGATGCTGGCCAGCATCGATGTAAAGAGCGCGGAGAAGGGTCTCATCCAGGCCGCCCAGCGGTTGGGGATCCCTCTGAAACTCTTCAGTGCCCGGGAGATCCAGGGCCTGGAAGGCCAGTTTGCGGTCTCGGAATTTGTCAAGAAAACAGTGGGGGTGGGTGCGGTATGCGAACCGGTAGCCATGTTGGCGGGAGGGAACAGGACCCGGCTGGTGCTGCCAAAGATCGTTCACCAGGGAGTAACGGTAGCCGTCGCCGAGGAAAGCTGTCCATAGTCGGGATTGGGCCCGGGGATCCGGACCAGATGACCGTCAGAGCCCACCGCGCCATCCAGGAAGCGGAGGTGGTGGTCGGGTATAAAATTTACCTCGAACTCATCGGGAAATTGCTGGCTGGTAAGGAAGTTCACCGTTCGGGGATGCGGGAAGAGATCGAGCGGTGCCGGTTGGCCATTGGCAAAGCCCTGGAGGGGCACAGGGTGGCGGTGATCTCCGGCGGTGATCCAGGGGTTTATGGCCTGGCCGGGCCGGTTTTGGAACTCCTTGCCTTGGAACCTCCCGGACAGCCGAATCTGGAGGTGGAGATTATCTCCGGCGTCACGGCCGCCACCGCCGCTGCTTCGTCCCTTGGCGCCCCGTTGATGCACGATTTTGCGGTGATCAGTTTGAGCGATCTGCTGGCCCCCTGGGAGGTGATCGAAGAACGCCTGGAGGCCGCGGCCCGGGCCGACTTTGTCACGGTGCTCTACAATCCCAAAAGCCATGGAAGAACGGAGCAGATCGCCAGAGCGAGGGAAATATTCATCCCGCACCGCGGCCGGGCGGCGCCCGTGGGGATCATCCGGAATTGCCGGCGCCAGGGGGAAGAAACGGTGATCACCGACCTGGGTGGGATGCTGGATCATCCCATCGACATGTTGACCACCGTGATCATCGGCAATTCACGGACCTATGTCCAGGGTGGGTATCTGATCACCCCGAGGGGGTACCGGCTGTGATTCTTCTTCTGGCGGGGACCGGCGATGGAAGGCTTCTGCTGGCCGGTTTGAAAAAAGACGGTTACCAGGTCATCGCCGCCGCCGCCACGCCCTATGGCGGGGAACTGCTGGAAATGACCGCCAGGACCATCGCCAGGCCCCTGGACAAAGATGATCTGCTGGCTTTGATCAAGTCGGAGGGAATTACCGCTCTGGTGGACGCCACGCACCCCTTTGCCCGGCGGGCGTCCGAGAACGCCATCAGCGCCTGCCGGGAAACAGGCGTCAGCTACCTCCGTTTCGAGCGAGAAAAGGTGCGGATCCCGGATCACCCCTTGATCCACCGCTGCCGGGACTTTCCAGAGGCCGCCCGAAAAGCCGCTGCTTTCGGCGAGGTGCTCTTTTTGACCACGGGCAGCAAGACCCTGGAGCTCTTCCTGGCAGAAGCCAGGAAGACGGGAAAAAGGGTGGTGGCCCGGGTGCTTCCGGACCCGGAAGTCATGGCCAGGTGCTTTGCCCTTGGTCTCCGGCCGCCGGACATTATCGCCATGCAGGGCCCTTTCAGTTACCAGTTGAATAAAGCCCTGCTGGCCGAGTACCAGGCCACGGTCCTGGTCACCAAGGAGAGCGGCTCGGCGGGAGGGACGGATACCAAAGTCAAGGCCGCCCTGGCTCTGGGCATCCCGGTGGTCTTGATTCAAAGGCCGGAAGTGGAATACGGCCTGGTGGTACATGATTACCAGGGGCTCCGTGCGGCGCTCCGCTCAGGTGGTGAGCATCCCCGTAATGAGGTTGAGGGAGGCGGATTTTGAGAAGCCATGAAGACGGGAATCGTCGTTTTGGGTCACGGCAGCCAGGCCAGGGTGGGAGAGGCCAACCTGGTGCTGGACAGCATTGCCGCCCTGGTTAAGGATTTGGTCAAAGAACAACTGGATCTGGACCTGGTGGAACCGGCTTTCATGAACCGGAAATCGGGGCGGCAGGGCCTGGGCGAGGCTATTGACAAGGTGGTCGGCGCCGGGGCCGGAAAGGTTATTGTCGTGCCGGTCTTTCTCACCAACGGCCTCCACTTGCAGGAGGACATTCCGGTGGAACTGGCCCAGGCCAGGGAGAAGTACCGGGGAGAGGTGGAGATCAGGTTTGCCTCCCACCTGGGGGCGGACCGCCGGATAGTGGAGATCATCGTCGACCGGATCAAGGAGGCTGGCTAATGGACTTTCTTACCGACCCTCGCGTTATTGAAGCCAGAAGCATGGAGATCATCGACGGCCTGTTGGGCGGAACCACCTGGCCGGAGAAAGAAAGGTCGATTATCAAGCGTATTGTCCACACCACGGGTGATGCTGGTTATGCCAGGCTGGTGGAGGTTCATCCCCGCGCGATTGACGCCGCCCTGTCGGCCCTGGGAGCCGGCAAGAAGATCATCGCCGATGTGCAGATGGTTAAGGCCGGGATTAGCCCGAGAAAGGTGGCCGAACTGGGCAGTGAGGTCGTGTGCGCCATAGATGAACCGGTGGTGGTGCGAGAAGCGGAAAAGACCGGCCTGACCCGGGCGATGCTGGCCATCCGGCGCCTGGCCGGGGCGATTTCCGGCAATATCGTGGTGATTGGCAATGCACCCACCGCCCTTTTTGAGTTGATGCGGTTGATCGAAGAGGCCCGGAAGGCCGGCCAGCCCGAGCCGGCGGTGGTGATCGCCACCCCCGTCGGTTTTGTGGGGGCCGAAGAAGCGAAACGGCTTCTGGCTCAGATGGATCTCCCTTATATTACCGTTCACGGGACCAGGGGAGGGAGCACCATTGCGGCCTGCATCATCAATGCCTTGTTGTACATGCTTTAACTCTTCCACCGGAGGTGCCAAAAGATGAGACAGCGGCTGGAACGGGGACTGATCCAGGTATATACCGGCAACAACAAGGGGAAGACCACCGCGGCCCTGGGACTGGCCCTAAGAGCTTGTGGTCACGGTTTTCAGGTTTATATGATCTCCTTTCTCAAGGGAAGCAGCTATACCGGCGAACTCTACGCCGCCGCAAGGCTGTCGCCCAATTTGCGGATCGTCCAGTTCGGGAGGAATTGCCCCCATGCTTCCCTGATCAAGGAGGGGTTCATGAAATGTACCGGCTGCGGCGAGTGTTTCGTCAAGAGGGAGGAGATTACCGGAGAAGATCGGGAGAAGATGGCCCTGGCCTTCCGCCACGCCAGCGAAATAATTCTGGGCGGGGACCACGATATTGTCATCCTGGATGAGATCCTGAACGCGTTTAAATACGGCCTTCTCGAGGTGGGTGAGGTTGTTGGCCTGCTGAAAGGAAAACCGGAACACGTGGAGGTGGTTTTGACCGGCCGCGACGCGCCGCCGGAAATTATCGAAATGGCCCATCTGGTAACGGAGATGGCGGGCATCAAACACCCCTTTAAGGATTACGGCATAGCTGCCCGCCGGGGGATAGAGTACTGAAATAGTTTCCGTGAAAGGAGGTGAAGATAGATGTCGTCAGATACAGGTCTTAACCGGAGTGGCAGCCTTCGCCGGCTGACCAGGCTGGCCGTCTTTGTTGCCCTGGCGGCGGCCGGGGCCATGGTGAAGATTCCCAGCCCCACCGGGACGGTAGCCCTCGATTCCCTCCCCGGCTATTTGGGAGCCCTGGTCTTCGGGATTAAGGATGGGATGCTCATCGCCGCGCTGGGGCACCTTTTGAGTGCGGCCACCGCTGGATTTCCCCTCTCAATCCCCGTGCACCTTTTTATCGCCGCACAGATGGCTGCTTTTGCCGCCGCTTTCGGGTGGCTGGGCTCCCGCCACCTGGGGGGTGGGATCGTTCTGGCCATGGTACTGAACGGAGTGGTTGCTCCCGCCTTGTTCATACCTTTTCCCCACTATGGCCTGGCCTTCTTTACCGCCATGGTGATCCCCTTGCTGGTGGGATCGATGGTGAACGTGGCCGCGGCCGCCGCAGTCCACAGGGCTCTCTTTCGCAGGAAAGGAGCGATGGTTGAAGGCGGGACGAGCAATGTTCACCGTGGTTAGCGATGCTTACCGTGGTTGAGGAAGTGCTTAGGGGGAAAGTTTAAAGTTTAGCAGAAGGGGTGATGGAGGTTGCAGGGGGATGCGGGAAGGGGGCGAAGGGGGCCGGCCTTTCCCGGCGTACGGCTGGAGCGGTTTCGGGACCTGACCCTGATTTACCTGGAAAAGGGTGGCCCTGTGCTGGTAGTATCCTGTGATTCGTCTGGCGGGGTGGGCCCCAAGGAGGGTGATGCGGTGCGGGTGCCTGGCCGGGTGGTGGGGAAATTTGCCGCGCGGGTGGCACTCATGGAGGTCATGGCCGCCGGGGCTACACCGGTGTCCCTGGTGAACAATCTATGCGTGGAACCGGAACCGACTGGAAAGGAAATCCTGGAAGGGGTCCGGAAGGAGGCTCGCCTGGTTGGCCTGGATCCCGACCTGGCCATCACCGGTAGCACCGAGAAGAACATCCCCACCATCCAAACCGGCGTAGGAATAACGGTTCTAGGGTTGGCCTGGGCGGAGGAGTTGCGGTTGGGGAAGTCGCGGCCTGGCCACCTGGTAGCCTGCGTGGGGGTGCCACGGGTGGGCGAGGAAGTGGTTGTTGCGGCGGATGCGGAGATGATGGACCTCCTGGCCTTGAGGGCCCTCATGGGGCTTCCCTATGTTCGGGAAGCGCTCCCGGTTGGCTCCACGGGGATAGCCCGGGAAGCCGCTGCTCTGGCCGCGGGGGCCAGGTGCAAACTGAATCTCTATCCCGGCGTTTCCCTGGATCTTGCCAAATCGGCGGGGCCGGCAACTTGCGTCGTGGTAACGCTTGAAGGCGGGGACGACGAGGAACTGCGCAGGATTACCGGCAAACCGGTGGAGGTTATCGGGTATCTGAGTGATTGACGGCACCTGCGGGTCCCTTGACGATCCCAGGCAAATGTGATACTATACCGGCTAATGGTAAAATAAGCTGCACTATCGTAATACTTATGATATTATAGAGAAAGGGGTGGATGCCAATGGCGGAGGACACTGGTGTAACTATTACCATCTTCGGCGCCCGCGAGAAGAGCCTGTGTTTCTCAGGCGGTTGCGGCCCCGGTGAAGATCGCGAGGAGATCAGCCGTTACTTTGGACGGTTGACGCAAAAGTATTATGGAGACCAGGTCAGGGTTGAATATGTGGATGTGGCCGGCCCGGATGTGCAAAGATTTGCCGGGCTGGAACAGATGGCCAAAGACAAGCTGGATCCCCTTCCATGTGTGGTGATTAGCGGCCAATTGAAATGGCCGGGCAACCTTACCTGGCCGTACCTGGTCGCCGAGCTGGCCCACCTTGGTATCCACCCGATTGTGAAAAGGCCCCGGCCCCGGCTGCCGGTGATCCGCAGCAAAGGCATCACTTGATATGCGGCAGTAGAAAGACACCGGCCGGAAATTGAGTCCTGGCCATTTGGTTGCTAACCATGCGTAATTGGAAACAGGATGAAGATGGCCACGTCCCAGACCGCGTGGGAGATCAGCACGGTTCCCAGGCTTCCAGTCCGAAGGTACAGCCACCCCCAGAAAAGTCCCCCCACCAGAGCGGCCATGATCAGCATGAAATTAAACGACCAGATGTGAACCAGCGCATAGATGACGGCGGTGATGATCCAGGCCGGATAAGGCCCAAAACGGGCGGAGAAGGCATGCTGGATTAAACCGCGCCAGTAAAGCTCCTCGCCGGGGCCGATGGCCAAAAACAGCAGCAGGCCCACCAGGACCGGGCTGGCTTCGGCGCGGTTGGCGTAGATCGCCAGGACCTGGCTGTTCTTGAAGGTGAACAGGTAACCGGAGATCAGGTCCCCCATCCAGAAGATGAAGTAGAGAATTAACGCCGAGCCGATTCCCAAAAGGACACTGGCCGGCGTGAAATTTTCCCGCGGGAGGATCCGGCCGCCGACCGCAAAGGCCAGAACCGAAAGCCCCAGGGTGCTGATGCTCATCTCCAGCCAGAAGTTCAGGGGCCGCAGGCCAAACATGATGTACCAGAGGATTATGGGAACCGGGAGGGTAAGCAGAGCCGGCCTCCACAGACCCGCATGATCTCCTTGGGGCATCTCTCCTTCAGGTATTTCTCCTTCGGGCATTTTTCCTTCGGGCATGGGGTACATCATCCTTTATAAAGAATAGCGGCCAGGAGCACCGCGCTGGTGAACAACATGCCGAATTGCAGGTGCAACCTGGCGGAGATTGCATCGATGGCCGCCAGTTGCGGCGCCCCTTCGGGAGAATTCATGACCAGCTTCCCCGCTCTGACGGCGGATGGCAGGCTGGCCAGTGCCAGAAGCGCCCACGGCGTGATAATCTTGAAGACGACCATCACGGCCAGCGAGAGGTAACTGCCGGCAAGCAAGGCCACATAGCCCCGGCGGGCGCCCAGAGGACCAAGCAGGATGGACAGGGTCTTGATCCCCACCCGGCTGTCATGGGAAATATCCCGCAGATCGTTGGAATGGAGGATGGCCGCCACCAGAAAACCGATGGGTATGGCGGCGATAATGGCTTGCCAGCTGAAGCTTCCGGTTTGCACGTAGTAAGATCCCCAGACGATCACCGGCCCCATGAACAGGAAGACTATCGGCACGCCCAGAGCGTGGTACTTGTAAGAAACCGGCACGCCGGTATAAAGATAGCCCGCAAAGATGCCGGCCAGCCCCAGCGCCAGAATCACCGTTCCACGGGCCAGGAACAAATAAATCCCGACGGCCGCCGCGATGGCGAAGAAGAAGAGCCCCCCACGAAAGGCCTGTTTCGGGGTCAACTTCCCTTCGACCAGCAGCCCGCTGGATCCAAACGAGGCTCTGGTATCCACGCCCTTTAGAAAGTCGACGCAGTCATTGATCAGGTTGGTCCCGGCATGGAGCGAGACGGCTCCCAGAGCCGTCAGCAAAAACAGGAAGGGGTGGAAGGCATGCTGGCTGGCGGCCAGGGCCGTGCCGAGCGCCACCGGCGTCAGGGAGGCGGTAAACGAAAAAGGCCGGATGGCCCTGCCCCACAGCGCAATTTTACGCCAGGGGGGATTTGCGCGTAAATAGGCAATAGGACGCATAAAGAACCACCTTTCAGGTCTGCTTTAACGTAAATTTCCACCACCAAAGAAGAAATCCTGCCGTCAAATCCACCAAAATTCAACTCACCGCATGGAATGCGGCCGCGCGGAAAGACTAACCACTGCCTGGGAAGCGTGTGGTAAAGGCGCTGCAACTACCGAAGGTATAGTTTCTTGGTCAAGAGGCGGCAAGATGGGTGAGGTGTTTCTGGGCGAGTATGGCGCCGGGAAGAGCGAGGTAAGCGCGGGACGGGCGATTCTCCTGGCGGGCCGGGGGCTGCCGGTGACCGTTGCGGATCTAGACCTGACGGATCCGGTCTTCAGGATCTCCCAGGCGGCGGAGAAACTTGCCGCTTATGGGGTAAAGGTGATCGGGTGGCCGGAAAGATACCCGCCTGGAATGGGGGAGGCCGGGAATGTCCTGTTCCCCGGCCTCCTGGGCATCGGCTGGCTATCCGGCGAGATCATCATCGATGTGGGCTACGGGACCGAATCCCACCGCCTTTTGAACCTGATTCCCGGGCTGGCCGCCCTGAATCCTCTTTTTTATTTTGTGATCAACTGCCGCCAGCCGCTGACCGCCACAGTACCGGGGATCATTGAGGCTGCACGGAGGGTTCCGGGGATCCACGGCTTTGTCAACAATACCCACCTGGGGAAAGATACCGACCTGGATCTGATCAAATCCGGAGCAGAAAAGATTGAGGAGGCTTCGGCCGCCACCGGCATTCCATACATTGCCACCGCGTCTTTCAAACCCCTGGCTGCCGAAATGGAGCAAACCGATTATAAGTGGCATGAAATTTGGCCACTATATGGGTTAGTTCACGGCAGTTTTCCGATCAAGTAGCTTTTTGAGGCAGGTGGGATCTTGGCCAGGATCGTTGATGACGACCAGCGGATGTTCATGACGGGGAACGAAGTGCTGGCCTGGGCGGCGCTGGCCGCCGGCGCGGAGATCATGTACGGGTACCCGATTACCCCTCAGAACGAGATCATGCATTACTGGACCCGCCTGGCGCCGCGCTTCGAGCGGGGCTTTCTCCAGACGGAGGATGAGTTGTCGGCGGGGTTTACCACCCTTGGCGGGGTGATGGCGGGCAAGCGCGCGTTCTCGGCCACTTCCGGTCCGGGGGACATCCTGATGCAGGAGCCGATCTGCATGGCGGAGATGATGCGGATTCCCGCCGTGTGGATCATCCAGCAACGGGGAGCCCCCTCGACGGCTACGGTGATCTACGGCCAGCAGGAGACGCGGCTGGCCTGTTTCGGCGGAAACGGCGAGGGGCACCGGGTCGTCTATTCCACCAGCTCCCACCAGGAACTCTTTGATTACCTGATCAAGGCTTTCAACACCGCCTGGAGCTACCGTTTTCCCACGATCCTGCTCGGGGACGGCTACCAGGGCAAGATGCGGGAGGCGGTGACCCTCTACAACCCGGAAGATCACGGGGTGAAGTTGGTTCCCACCGAACCGTTCGTGGGCAGGCCGGGCGTCCCCGGGGTTGACCGGGCGCCGGCTCATTACCGCAACACCTTCAACATTGAAGAGGAGATCTACGAGATCGTGCACGCCCGCGAGGAGGAGTTTGAGGCCCTGACGCCGCAGATTGTGGAATTTGAATCCGGTTATCTCGACGAAGCCGAGATGATCCTCATCGGCCACGGCATCGTATCCAGGGCGATCAAGGAGGCCGTGAAACTCCTGCAAAACAAGGGCGTCAAGGTGGGCTACTTCCGCCCCGTCACCCTGCGGCCCTTCCCGGTGGAAGAGCTGCGCAAGGCCGTGGAAAAGGTTCCCGCCGTGATGGTCTTTGAATCGGCGCTGGGGCAGTTGTTGAGCATGGTCAAGGAGGCCGTCGGCGGGCTTCCGGTGAAGATCGAGGCCTTTTTGCGGCCCGGCGTGGGGATCTGCACCGATGAGGCGGCCGAACAGGTCCAGGAATACCTGAGAAAGAGCAGTATGGTGCACTAGATCAGGAAAGGCAGCAAGGTGTTTTAAAAATGGAGAACAAGACCAGCGGGAGCGCAACCAGTGAGAGTAAGACAGGCTTCACCACGCGGACGGTCGTCACCCCCAACGAGGCCATGCCGAAGGTCTGGCGCCGGGAGACCAAGCCCCACCGCTTCTGCCCGGGGTGCGGCCACCCGATCATCCTGAAAGCCCTGGCCCAGGCGGTTGAGGAGCTGGACATCCAGGGGCGGACCGTCTTCGGTTGCGACATCGGCTGTTCCCTGCTCGCCTGGGACTTTTTCAACCTGGACAGCATCCAGACACACCACGGGCGGACCACGCCGGTAATCGCGGGGTTGAAGCGGGCCCGACCGGACTTGATCGGGGTCGCCTACATGGGTGACGGCGGCGGATACGCGATAGGCTCGCAGCATCTGCTGAACGCGGCGATGCGCAACGACCGCGTCACGGTGATCCTCTGCAACAATACGGTGTACGCCATGACCGGCGGCCAGATGGCGCCGACAACCCTGCCCACGCAGAAGACGGAGACGACCCCGTACGGCAGGGATCCCGCCATGACCGGAGAACCGACTCTGGGGCCGGAACTCATGGCCGCCATCGGCCGGAAAGGGGCCTATGCGGCGCGGGGGACGGTGGCCAACTACCGGCAGCTCGTCAAATTTACGAAAAAGGCGTTGGAGAACCAGCTGGCGGATCGCGGGTTCTCCTTCCTGGAGGTCCTGTCAACCTGCCCGACCAACTGGCGCACCACTCCCCGGCAGACCTGGGATTTCGTCGAGGACGACATGACCAGGGTCTACAAGGTCGGGGAATTTCTCAAGCCCGAAGATGAAAAGTAATGTTGGAAAGAAGTAGCGTCCAATGGGGAAGAGTAATGTCCATCCAGGAGGAAGCATCATGCACACCAAGATAGCGGTGGCCGGTGAGGGAGGGCAGGGGGTGCAATCCATCGGGGAGATCCTCGCCGAGGCGGCCAACAGATCGGGCCTGGAAACCACCTATATGCCCAACTTCGGTGTTGAGCAGCGGGGCGGGGTGTCCATCGCCTTCGTGCAGATCTCCGACCGGCCGATCGGGTCGCCGAAGTTCAAGCGCGCGGACGTCCTGGTGGTTCTGAGCCCCCGTTCGGTGGAACGCACCAGAGGGTATGTGACGCCCGGGACGACGGTGATCTACGACAGTTCTTCCATTGAGGCGCCGAAGATCGACGACATGACCATCGGAATTCAGAGCTGGGAGACGCTGGCGCCGGAAGGTTTCGCCGACATGGCGGGAAACCGGCCGGGGAAAGGCATCAAGGGGGAAGAGGTCCGGCGGGACTCCAATGTGCGCACCGTCGGCATCCCCGCCGCGCGGATCGCCAAGGAGGAGCTGCAACCCCGCGTCTTCAACATCCTGATCCTGGGGGCGATCCTGGCCATCACGAAGGTGGTCACGGTGGAGGCGGCCAGGGAGGCCATGGAGCACATGTTCAGGGAGAAGTTCGCGCAGCGCCCCGAACTTCGCGACGATAATTTTGCGGCGCTGGAGCGTGGCCTTTCCCTGGTGGAAACCGAGCAGGCGGGGGCCGGGAGGTAGATGAGCTTATGACCCGGGGACTTACAACCAGAGACGTCACGAGCAGAGACAACAAAGTATTTGAAGGTCTGGTCACCGAGGCGCCGAAAGGCAGCTGGACCATCTTCCCCGAGCTTTGCAAGGGATGCGGCCTCTGCATCGAAAAATGCCCCACCGACGCCATTCGCTGGTCCACGGAGTTGGGCGCTTACGGCTCCCCCCGGGTGGAGTCGGACATGGAAAAGTGCATTGTCTGCAATATCTGCGCCCAGATCTGCCCGGATTGCGCGATCAGCGTGAAGAGGGGCCCCAAAGACCCGGAGAAGAGCAATTGAGGGATTGGCCAACCGGGAGTAAGATCAAGCAATCGTCAGGCGTATAAAGGGATGGAACCCCATTTGAATCATGGGACATCGTTCAAATGGGTTTTTTCTTTGGGTTTTTCCCCGGGTTTTTCCTTAATAGATGGCCTCCGGTGTGAATAGACCTTTATGGAGTGTTTTCATGAGGAAGGAGGCTGTCTATGCGCAAATCACGGTTATACCCGGTGGTTGCCGCCCTGTTCATCGTACTTCTGGGGTTAATGCTGGTGGCGTTGCCGCATCGTGCTGCGGGAACGTTGAGCATCCACTTCATAGATGTGGGACAGGCGGACAGCATCCTGATCAAAACCCCCGGGAGCCAGAGCATCCTGGTTGATGGCGGGAATGTCTCGGACGGGCGTCTGGTGGTTGACTACCTCCGGAGCCATGGGGTAAAGCGCCTGGCCGCCATTGTCGCCACCCACCCCCACGAAGATCACATCGGCGGCCTCGCCGCGGTGCTTCACGCCTTCCCGGTGTCCACGGTGTATATGCCCGATGTCGTTTACCAGGATCGCACCTATGGAGAATTCCTCCAGGCAGTGGGCGACAGCGGGGCGAAGAGAATCCGGGCCAGGGCCGGGGTCAGCATGGATGCCGGCCCGGGCGTCTCCGCCAGGTTTCTGGCGCCCAATGGCGAGTATTACAGCGACCTTAATGACTACAGCGCGGTGCTGAAGGTGACCTACAAACAGACCGCCTTCATGTTGGAAGGAGACGCCGGGGCCGTTTCAGAAGAGGAGATGCTGTCCGGAAAGGATAGTCTCCAGGCGGATCTGCTCAAGGTCGGCCACCATGGGAGCAGCAGCGCCACCACCTTGAAATTTCTCAAGGCGGTCTCACCCAGATATGCCGTCATCTCCGTGGGAGCCGGCAACAAATTCGGACACCCCACGCTCCAGACCTTGAGCAGGTTGGCCTCTAAAATGGTGGAGGTCTACCGGACGGATACCTCCGGCACAATTGTGGCCGCCTCGGACGGGAAGGCCATCAGGTTGGATAAGACCGTTCCGGTATATATCCAGGACGCCCGCCATATGGCCTTCAAGATCGCGGGGCTTTGGCTCCGGCATTGGTTCTACCCGTATCCGTTGCTTCTCGTTGGGAGATACTTACCAGCGAGGTGATGAAAGTGAACTATCTCAAGTCCTCCTTCTGGTTTGCGCTGGCCTACGGGCTGATTGTGGGCGTCGCGGCGGCCGCCGCCGCCAGGGAAAGGGTGTAGCGCGAAAAAACTGTAACCTAACCTTGCCAGATATTGACAACATTAAAGAAAGGATGTAATATAGACCATGTAGTCTAGACCAGACAGTCTAGACTACATGGTCTATATGTTCTGTTCAGACCGGTTGCGGCGGCGAACTGGAGGAGGTGGCCTGGCTGGATGAGCATAAGCAAGGTGGGAAAAAGGTTTGAGCGGAAGCAGGAACTGATCGATGCAGCGCTGGATGAATTCGTCGAACACGATTTTGAGTCGGCCTCGCTCAACAGGATTATCAAGAACGCGGGGATCTCCAAGGGGACCTTCTATTACCATTTCCGCAACAAGGAGGATCTGTTCCTCTTCCTCACCGATGAGGGGAAGAAGGCAGGCCTCGAATTTATCAACAATTGGTTGAGGAGACACCCGGATCGCTCGGGCGAAAAGGACTTCTTCAGCATCATCAAGCTGCAGTTGAAGATCGGCGTTGATTTTGCTTTGGAGATGCCCAGGTATAAAAAGTTTGGCGAAAGGCTTCTCCAGATAAAGGATGCCCAAATACAGGAAAAGATCAGGGTAAAGGCAAAAGCCAGGGTGGAAGCATTTCTCGATCCGATGATCGGCGCTGCAATTCAAAAGGGCGAGATCCGAAGCGATTTGAGCAAGGATTTTGTGGCCAGGTTGACCAAACACTTTTTCCTGTACCCAGGGGAGATCTTTATGCTTGACCACCTGGACCTGGACGACCCGGACAGCCGCCGAAAACTCGATAAAAACATCGACGAGTTCTTTAGTTTCCTGAAGTATGGCTTAGGGAGGGAACGGCATGAAGGTTCTTGAATTGACCAATGTAACGAAAGAATACACGCAGGGGAAGATGCAGGTTCCGGCGTTGCGGGGGGTGAATCTCTCCGTTGAGGCGGGCGAGTTTCTCTCGTTCGCGGGGCCGTCGGGCTCGGGCAAGACCACCCTGCTGAACCTGATCGGCTGCCTCGACCGGCCGACTGCCGGAAGCATCGAACTGGCAGGGCGGGAACTGGCCAAATTGACGCCGCTGGAGTTGGCCAGGGTCAGGCGGCAGGAGATCGGCTTCATCTTCCAGTCCTTCAACCTGATCCCGGTGTTGACAGCGTTTGAAAACATCGAAATGCCGCTGGTGATGCTGAACAGGTTTACCCCGGCGGAGATCCGGGAGAAGGTGATGGCGGCGCTGGAAGAGGTGGGGCTGGCTGGTCTGGAAAGTAGGCGGCCGGCGGAACTCTCCGGCGGGCAGCAGCAACGTGTGGCCATCGCCAGGGCTCTGATCAAAAACCCCAAGTTTGTGCTGGCGGATGAGCCCACCGCCAACCTCGACTCCGAGAACGGCCAGGCCGTGCTGGATCTTATGGCCCGCATGAACCAGAAGAACGGGGTGACTTTCATCTTCTCCACCCATGATCCAATGGTGATGGGCTACGCCCGCCGTCTGGTACGGTTGAAGGACGGAAGGATAGCCAGCGACGAGGAGGTCGACCGCCATGCCAAGGCAAATTAACTACTATGTGCGCCTGGCGCTGAAGAACCTGGCCCGCCACAGGCGGCGGACACTGTTGACCGTTCTGGCGGTGGCGGTCGGGCTCTGGGCCTTTATCGTCATGGATTCGCTCCTGGCAGGGGTGGACAGGGATTCGGGGCGAAACGTGATCGATCTGGAAACCTCCCATGTTCAGGTGAGCGCCGCCGGATATTTCGCCCATAGGGACGAATTACCTCTGGACAAAACCCTGGCGGCTGGGACGGCGGACAGTAAGTTAATCAAGATGATCCGGTCCGATTCGCGGGTCAGCGGGGTTACCAGCCGGATCAGGTTTGCGGCCCAGTTAAACAACGGAACGGATGAATTTCCGGTTGTAGCGGTGGGCCTGGATCCTCATAGGGATCCGGAGGTTTTTACCCTGACTGATTATATCGTAGCGGGGCGAAAGCTCCAAAACGGCGAATACGGCGCCTCTTTGGGCAAGAAGCTGGCGGAACTCATGGAGCTCAAGATCGGGGATTCCTTCACGCTGGTGATGCGCACCGCCGCCAATACGTTTCAAGCCATCGATCTGGAAGTGGTGGGGCTGGTGAACTCGCCCCATCCCATGGTCAACACGGGCATGGTCTTCCTGCCGCTTGACGTGGCGGCCAACGTTTTGGGCCTGGACGGGCGGGTGACCGAGATCGATCTCCGCCTCGGCGGAGAGGAAGCCGTGGATCGGGTGACGAAGGACCTGCGCTCTTCGCTCAAAAGTTCGGGATTTAACGTGGATGTCTCCTCGTGGAAGGACCTTTCAGGCAGCTTTCTGGCCATCAGCCAGGGGAAACGGCTGTATAACGGGATCTTCCTGGGCCTGGTGATGGTGATCGCGGCGGTGGGGATCGTTAACTCGGTGCTTCTTGCCACCATCGAGCGTACGCGCGAGATCGGCACCTTGAAGGCCATCGGCATGAATGAGGGCGATATAGTCAGGCTTTTTCTGCTGGAGTCCACCGGCATCGGCCTTCTGGGAGGAATTGTGGCGGTGGGGCTGGGGATCGCCACCAACCTGTACCTGGTCAACGTGGGAATCGATCTGACCTCGATGATCGGCGACATGGAGGTCGGTTACCCGATTAACGGGGTCATCTACGGCGTCTGGAACTGGACGACCATGGTGGTGGCATTCCTGTTCGGGTTGGCCATCTGCCCGCTTGTGGGGTGGTGGCCGAGCCGCAACGCGGCGCGCAAGGATCCGGTCGAGGCGCTGCGCCACGCCTAGGCGGCAAAAGATGTCGTGCACGCAGGCGGCGGGAGTTTTACGCCATGCTAACCGGCATGAGGGGTGGATTATATGAATTACTTGTGGAGGATGGCGGCGAGAAATCTTGGCAGGAATACGGCCCGGACGTTGCTCAGCGTCCTGGCGGTCTGCCTGGGTGTCGCCGTGGTGATTGTGACCAAGGGGTTTGTGGACGGGATGATCAATACCCTGGTGCGGAATTCGATAGACATCGTTTCCGGCCATGTGCGAATCATCGACCGGGAGTATCGCGTCAAGGAGCGCCTGCTCTCCCTCAATTACCCGGTGGACGGGTTTGACGGCGAGGGGATGGGGGGCATGATCCGCGACCTGCAAAAGGTGGAGGGGGTGGTCTCCGTTTCGCCCCGGATCAGGTTTGGGACGCTGGTGGGCAGGAAAGAAAAATATGAAGGGGTCCTGGGGGTCGGCGTGGATCCCGTGGCCGAAGACCGGCTGTCGCGCCTGACCAGGTTTGTGGAGGGCCAGTGGCTCAAGGCGGGCCGGCGCGAAGGAGTTATCGGGTACGGCCTGATGAAGAAACTGGGGCTGAAGGTTGGGGACAAGATCACGATGGTTGCCAACACCAGTTATGGTTCGATGAGGGGGTACTCGTTTACGCTGGTGGGAGCCATCAAAAGTGGGCTGCAACCGCTCGACGAAGGTGCTGTGTATATCCCGATCGATATTGCCCGGAAAATGCTTGAGATGCCCGGGCAAGCCACGGAGATCGTCGTAGGGCTCGGCCGGGGCGGGGACGCCAGAACCCCGGCGGTTTTGAAGAAGATGGAGCCGTTGTTTGGGGCTAAAGATCCCGGCCGGAAGTACGTCCTGATCCCGTGGTACGAGCATAATGAGATGATCAGCTTCATAGAGAAGGCCAAAACGGCTTACTACCAGATCTACCTGATCATCCTGTTGCTGGCCAGTTTTGTGGTGATCAACACCATGGTCATGGTGGTCAACGAGCGCCGGAAAGAGATCGGCATGATGGCGGCGATGGGCTTTTCACCCGGCGAGTTGCGCCGCTTGTTCACCCAGGAAGGTTTGCTGGTGGGACTGTTGGGCAGCGCCGCCGGCGTGATTCTGGGCGGAAGCGTGACCAAATATTTTTCCGTGGCCGGAATCGACATCTCCTCGATGATGGAGAGTGTGGGAAAGGAGTTTCTCCTGTTCCCGAAGATCTATCTGGAGTTTACGCTGGCCGATCTGGCCTTTGCCTTTGTGGCCGGGGTGCTCATCACCATGCTGGCCGCCTATTTCCCGGCGCGGAAGGCGGCCCGGATGGAGCCGGCGCAGGCGCTGCGCACAAACTAGGTGCGGGCGACAAGCAGGAGGAACGGCCAGGCTGGTGCACAAACCGAAGGAGGCAGAGCGCGACATGTGGATGAAGAGGAACATGTATATGAAGAGGTTTTTCATTGCGACAATTTTTCTCGTCGGAGCGCTGGCGACGGGGATTCCCGCCCAGGCTGTCACCCCCCTGGAGATCATGGAGAAGGTCGATCAGCAGGCGTACATCGGAAAGGCCAGGTTTGAGGCCACGCTGGTCATGTCCAGCCGCGGGCGGGATGTGGTCAAGGAGATGGTGGCCGTCACCGAGGGGAGTTCCAGGGCCTTTGTGGAATTCACCAATGCCAGGGACCGCGGCACCAAGTACCTGAAGATTGACAAGGAACTCTGGATGTACTTCCCGGATGCGGAGGATATCGTCAAGATCTCCGGCCATATGTTGCGGCAGGGGATGATGGGGAGCGATGTGTCGTACGAGGAGGCGCTGGAGTCCAACCGCCTGGTTGATTCCTACGATATCTCGCTCGCCGGCGAGGAACCGGTGAACGGGGAGCAGTGCTATGTACTGGAGCTCAAGGCGAAGCCCGGAAAGAACCCGGCCTACGCAACCCGGAAGATGTGGGTCTCGAAGGAAAAGTACGTCTCAATGAAGGAGCAGCTCTTCGCCCAGAGCGGGAAGATGGTCAAGGTGGCGACCACCGAGGAGGTGCGGCAGTTCGGCGGCCGGTACCTGGCCACCAAGGTGGTCATGGATAACCTCCTGAAAAAGGATTCCAAAACGGTGTTTATCATCAAGAAGATCGATTTCAACCCGGCGATCACACCGGAGACGTTCTCTCTCAAGCAACTGGGGAAGCACTGAAGAAGCATCGGAAGCGTCTGGATAAAGGGGAGGGGATCTCTGGATGAGGAAGTTTGAGATGAGTAACTCAGGGATTTGGAAGTTTGGGATAAGAAAGTTTGTCGGCAACCGTTGTAATCGTTTGCTGATCGTGTTCCTGACGCTTGGCCTGCTGGCCGTGTGGGGAACAGGAGCAAGGGCGGCGTTGCAGGTCGGCGGCTATTTCGAGACCACGGGCCAGGGGATGTTTGGCGGCGGCTCGCCGTCGGGGGATGATACACCGTCGTACCTGCTGGCCAACCATCTCAAGTTGCGCCTGGATCTTCCAGACTACAAGGACTTTGGCGCGCATGCGGAGTTCAACGCCGTGCACCTTTCTGGGGCGGAACAGCCGGGGATCTCGGATTTGCAACCAATCTCCATTGATCGCCTGTATGTCACGTACAACAATCCCGCGTTCGACCTGACCGTGGGCAAACAGCGCTTTTCCTGGGGAATGGGGACGGCTTTCCGGCCGGTGGACCGCTTCAACCCGCCCAACCCCGTTGATCCTTCCAGCACCAGGGCCGGGAAGAACGGGGTGGAATTGACGGTGCCGCTCGGCCAGCTTTCTTCCATATCCGCCATCGCCGTGCATGACGGCGGAGGCGCTTCGGGTGCAGGCGTCGCCAACCCCTGGACCACCGGCCTCCGAGCGCGCACCAATGTGGGGCAGACCGATCTGGCCGTCTCGGTGGCGGACGATAGGGTGCGTGATGCCAGGACCCTGGGGTTGGAGGCCAAAGGCGACCTTCTGGTGGGCTACCATGCGGAAGCGGTTTACGAGTATCCAGGCAGAGCCTTCGATCAGGGCAAATGGACCTACGCAGTGGGAGTGGACAACAGCTGGGGCGAGAACCTCTTTGCGCTGGTCGAATATCTGCACGACCAGAGCGGGGGGGACAGCCCCGAAAAATACAGGTGGGACCTGCTTGGGACAAGCAGGCAGTGGCTGGGCACCGACTACCTTTTCGGCGCTCTGACCTACAAGACCGATGATTACTCCAGCCTGAGCCTGTCGGTCCTGCGCAATCTGAAGGACGAGGGGACGATCATCACCCCTGGTTTTACCACGGAAGTTGCCGATGGGGTGACCCTCTCCCTCAAGGGAATCCTGGTGCGCGCCCCGGAGGGGAGCGAATACCGGCCGGCCGGGCCCTTGCCCGGCATGCGTGAGGCTACAGTCGAGGCCAGGCTGAAACTGGCCTTTTAGAAGACCAGCCGATTCAAGGCACATCAGGGATCCGGGCAATGATAGGGCGATTCCGCCCCCTGGATCATTTACCTTTAAAGTGATCCCGCGAGGTGAATAGAATTGGGGAGAGAACTGGCTTTTTTTATTTTGGAGGAAGGAGGATTGCCAATCAAAATGTCGAATCATATCCACTAACTTACTAATGGTTATGAAGTAAGTCGGGAAATATAAATTAGGATGAAAAGGGATAAGAGAAGCCGCTATGGAGAGTTTGACTGCTCAAATTTTGATTCTGGCAATCGCATTCATCCTGATTACTGCGCCGGTTGCCTTGGCCAGAAATGCAGAGTTCAATGCCATTCCCGAAACCGGAATCGCCAGGTTGATTCTGGATCTCCAGAAGCTTCCTGTAAGCGGCACAGTGATGCAAGTGGGAGCGCACCCTGACGACGAAGATAATGCGCTTCTGGCCTATCTCAGCAAAGGGCGGCATCTTAACGCCTACTATCTTGTTTCCAACTACGGGGAGGGCGGGCAGAACGAAATCGGCCCCGAGCTTTACGAAGCATTGGGCGTTCTGCGTTCGCAGGAGCTGGCTGCCGCGCGTGCTATTGATGGAGCCACCCAGCTCTACCTCGGGGCGTACGATTTTGGGTATTCCAAGTCGGGGGCGGAGGCCCTCGCAAAGTGGGGCCACGAAGAATATCTTGGCCGGATGGTTCGCATGCTTCGCCTCTATCGTCCGGACATCGTATTGACGCATCACGACACGGTAAGCGGCCACGGCCAGCACCAGGCGGTCGGCACGCTCATCCTCGAAGCCTTTGATGCCGCTGCCGATCCCAAGAGGTTTCCCGACCAGATCCGAAAAGAGGGTCTCCAGCCGTGGCAGGTCAAAAAGCTCTATGTAAGCGATAAGAATCCAACACTCCAGATAAACGCCGGTGAATTCAACCCGGTACCGGGCCGTTCTTACCATGAGATCGGCATGCTGGCCCGTTCCATGCACAAGTCCCAGGGTATGGCGGGCCCGGGGTTGAAGGGCGACCAAATCCGCAGTTACAAGCTGGTAAAGAGCACGATTGGCACTCCAGGCAAAGAGAAGAACATGGTGGACGGGGTGGACATCTCCCTGAACGCCATTACGGAAGGCCTTAACGAGGATCCGGCCAAACTTGCGCCGATTAATCACGAGGTGGCTGAACTCGACCAGATCATTCAGGGCGTTTTGGCGGGATTCAACCCCTCCAATCCTTCGGGCGTGGCCAAAGACCTGCTGAAAGGGCTTGAACTGGTCCGCCAGCTGGAAAACGAGGTGGCTTCCTCGACGTTGTCCAGCGCAAACAAGGCAGTTGTCGGCCAGCGGCTTTCCGACAAGGAACGTGACTTCGTTCAGGCGGCGCGGGACATGTTTGCCACGTCCCTGGATGTGGTAGCCGATGACCCCGATGTGATTCCCGGACAGACCTTTACGGCAACGGTTGCTTTGTGGAATCGCGGCGAGGAGCCGGTGGAAAACGTGCGGCTGGCCTTAAACCTTCCTTCGGGCTGGATTGCCAGCGGGGAGGCCCCCGTCGTTTCAAAACTGGACCATAACAAAAAAGCTGAAGCAAAATTCAAAGTCACCGTGCCGGCCAATGCCTCGTACACCGGTGCCTTCGACGCAGGCCCCGTTCAAGCGGTTGCCGGCTGGCAGGTTTTCGGCGCACAATTGGCCACCAGAGGTGCGGCGGAGGTCCGGGCGGTTCCGGCGGTAGCGGTATCGCTCAACCCCGAGAAACTGATGGTTCCGGTTTCCAACAGCCCCATCACCAGAACTCTCTCCGTCAAACTGCGCAACAATGCCAAAGCGGCCGTCAAGGGGCAGATCCGGCTTGCTCTGCCAAAAGGGTGGACAATCGCCGGGTCCAAGACGGCATTTGCCATGACATCCGAGGGAGAGGAGACCTCCGTGCCCGTGGGTGTGACCATCCCCGGCGGGGCAAAGCCGGGCGCTTACACGATCCAGGCGGCGGCGGACTACGATGGCGGCAGCTCCAATACCGGCTACCAGATCATCTCTTATCCGCACATTGATGCCAGGTATCTCGACAAACCTGCCGAGACCAGGGCGGCGGTAATTGACGTGAAGCTTGCTCCCAACCTTAAGGTGGGCTATGTCAGCAGCGGTTTCGACAATGTCCCTGATTATCTCGGGGAGATGGGCGTCAACTATCAGTTGCTGACCGCGGACGACCTGACCGCCGGCGACCTCTCGCGGTATGACACGATCATCCTCGGGATCAGGGCTTATCTCAACCGGCCGGATCTGGTCGCCCATAACCCGCGCCTTCTGGAATACGTAAAAAATGGGGGCAACCTGATCGTCCAGTACCACAAGACCTTCGAGTGGAAACCGGAGTTTGCGCCGTTCCCCATCGTTGTCGGCTCAAACCGTGTCACCGTCGAGGAAGCGCCTATGACGGTCCTCGATCCCAAGCACATTCTGTTCAACGCTCCCAACAAGATCGTCGCCCAGGATTGGGACGGCTGGATCCAGGAACGGGGACTCTACTTCCCCGACAAATGGGCCGATGAATACTCCACGTTGGTTTCCTGCAACGACCCGAACGAGCCGGAGCAAAAGGGTGCGTGGCTGATCGCCGGCTACGGCAAGGGCACGTACATTTACACCGCGCTGGTTTGGTACAGGCAGCTTGACAGCCTTGTGCCGGGCGGGTACCGGATCTTTGCGAACATGATCAGCCTTCCGAAGATGAGGTAACGAGGGATAAAGTAAGTTTCCAGACACAGAGGTGATCTTTGTTAGATGCACCCCCTGAAGAACACCGCCGCCGTGCGGCAGCACAATATGGCGACGTTGTTGCAGCTCATCGAATCGCGCGGGCCCATCTCCCGGGCCGAACTCTCACGCATCAGCGGCCTCAGCCAGCCGACCGTGTCCGGAGCCATGGAGGGAATCTTGAAAAGCCGGCTGGTTCGCGCCATCGGGGCGGGAGATTCCACGGGGGGGAGGCGGCCCGAGCTGCTTGCTTACAACGCCGAAGCGGGCTTCGTGGTAGGTGTGGACCTGGGTGGAACAAACCTGAAGCTGGGGCTCACCGATCTTGCCGGCAAAATCCTCCACCGCGTGGATGAACCAACCCCCAGGGAGAATGCCGCGGAGGGCTCGGTGACCCGGGCGATCTTTGCCGCCGTGGAACGGCTCGTGAAAGAGTCGGGGATAATGAAGAAGGATATTATCGGCATTGGCATCGGAGCGCCCGGCGTAACCGACCCGGATACCGGGCTTGTCGCTCTGGCCCCGGCGGTCGGCTGGAACAAGACCCCGGTCAAGCGCCTGCTCAGCGAGCGTTTCGGCCTCCCATGCCATGTGGATAATGACGTCAACGCCGCGGCGCTGGCCGAGATGACCTTCGGCAGCGGGCCCAGGCTCGGCAACTTCGTCTTTTTGGCCATTGGCACCGGTATCGGGGCCGGGGTTGTTATAGACGGAAAGCTCCACCGCGGAAGAAACCACGCCGCCGGAGAGGTCGGCTATCTCGTTATCGATCATACCTGGAATCCCGGTTCGGTTACCGATTTTGGCTGCCTGGAGAGCATGGCGGCCGCCCCGGCGATCTTAAGGAAAGGCGTTTCCGTTCTCCGGGCGCCGGAGCATAACACGGATCCAGTGACCGTGGAAGCTGTCTTCGATCTGGCGCGCCGTGGGGACGATGCCGCCGTCAAGGTTGTCGAGGAGGTCGCGGGATACCTGGGGATTGCCCTTGCCAACCTGGCGGTGGTTCTTGATCCGGAGGCGATCATCCTGGGGGGCGGGGTTTCCCAGGCAGGGGATCTGCTGGTTGAACTGGTGAAGCGCAAACTCAAGCAGGTCTCCCCCATCGTTCCCCAGGTCTATGTCTCGTCGCTGGGAGCGGACGCCGGGATGTTAGGCGCGGCGGCGCTGGCGATTGACGCTGCCAAGGAAAGGTTGTTGAACGCGATATGAAAGGTTCGGAACAGGCTGGACAGAGCCAGGCTGGACAGAGCCGTGTCGAGGTTCCGAGGGTGGGCCGCGATCCGGTCTACGTGGATGTTGTCTTGCAGCCCGGGTTCTCTTTTGCACGGGACCGGCTGGCTCGTTTCATGCTCGAGGTGAATGTGGCCCACGTGCTGATGCTTCTCAGGGAAGCCCATCTGGAAAGGCGGGACGGAGTGGCGCTCTTGAAGGCCAGCGGCCCGATGATGGAAAAGCGCGACGTTCCTGAGATCTACGATCCGGCCTTTGAGGATCTGTTCTTCATGATCGAGGTTCGAGCCGCCGAAATGGCTGGCGCTGACGCGGTGGGCAGCATGCACCTGGCGATGAGCCGCAACGACATGGATACGGCGATCTACCGCATGGCGGCGCGGGAGCGCCTGATCGAGCTGGCGACGCTGCTGGCCTCCTTGCGCGGTTCGTTGATCACGCTTGCCAGAGATGAGATTGACACCATTATGCCGGCGTATACCCATCACCAGCAGGCGCAGCCAACCACGCTGGGCCACTACCTGGCGGCGGTCGAGGCCGCCCTGGGCAGGGACTCGGAGAGGCTGGACGGCGCGTGGCGCCGCACCAATCTTTCCCCGCTGGGCGCCGCGGCCCTTGCCGGGACGGGATTTCGGGTGGATCGCGGATATGAGGCGGGACTTCTCGGTTTTGAGGGGCTGGTGGAAAACACCTACGATGCCGTATCGTCCGCCGATTACCTGGCCGAGATTGCGTCCTGTTGCGCGGTCCTGGCCACGGACCTGAGCCGGTTTCTTAGCGACCTTCTCTTCTGGACGGCCAACGAGGTGGCGGCGCTCAAGCTGGACCCCTCATTTATTCAGGTCTCCAGCATCATGCCGCAGAAGCGGAATCCGGTGGCGTTGGAGCATCTGCGCGCCCTTGTGGGAAAGGCGCTGGGGGAAGCGCAATCGGCGTACCTGCTGCTCCACAACATTCCCTTCGGGGATGTGAATGACGCCGGCGAGCAGTTGCAGCCGGTGGTCCATGGACAGTGCGACCTCATGGGCCGGGCGCTTCGCCTCCTGGATCGGGTGGTTCGGGGCGTGAGCGTCGACCGGGAGCTGCTGAAACAGCGGGTAAAGGACGGGTTTTCGATGTCGACCGAACTTGCTGATACACTGGTTCGGAAGGACGGCCTGAAGTTTCGCGCGGCTCACCAGGTGGTAAGCGCACTCGTGAACCGGCTCAACGCCGAAGGACGGCCATGGGGCCGATTAAACCTTAAAGAGCTTAACGCCGTGATGCGGGAAAAGACGGGACGGGATAGCGGGCTCTCCGCCGCCGATCTGGCAAAAGCCCTGAGCCCGGAGGAGTTCATCAGCCGCCGCAAGAACGCCGGCGCCCCGGCAGGCGAACAGCTTGGCCCTTATCTTGCCGGGCGTGCTTCGTCCTTGCGCGAAACAGAAAAGCTCTGGGCCGGTAGACAAAACTTGCTGGATGCTTACCGGGCGCGTCTATCGGCGGAGTGGCGGAGTGCGGCGGGGGCGCCGCAAGATCAAAATTTATAAGGATGGGAGGTGGTTAAAGAGGTTTGCAGAAATTGTGTGGCAGGGGTATGAAAAAGCATCAGAAGCGTGCAGAAGCATCACCGGGTTTCATGGCAGCGTATTAAAAAGGAGGTTGAACCAATGCGTAAAAGATGGCAAGTAGTGACGGTTTTGGCGCTGGCCGCGACGCTGTTCCTTGTTCCGGGCGCCTCCGGCGTTTTCGCCAAGCAGGTCACCATCGAATACTGGCAGTATTACTATGAGAGCAAAGCCAAGACCATGGACGAGCTGATCAAGATCTTTGAAAAGCAGAACCCGGAGATCGTGGTCGAGCACAAGACTTTCCCGTATGAGCAGTTCAACCAGAAGGTGGCCATTTCCGTCCCGGCGGGCAAGGGTCCGGATGTCGTGAACCTGTACTACGGCTGGGCGCCGAAGTATGTTGAGGCCGGTTATCTGCAACCGCTGCCCGTGGACGAGTTTTCTCCCCGGATGATTGAAAATGAATTCCTGCCAATGGTGGACGCCGTGAAGCTTAATGGGAAGTACTGGGGATTGCCCACCGCGGTGCGGGCGCTGGCTCTCTTCTGGAATAAGGATCTCTTCAAGGAAGCAGGCCTTGACCCGAACAAGCCTCCCCGCACCTGGGAGCAGCTACAGGATTACGCGGTAAAGATGACCAAACAAGATAAGGGCCAACTCCTCCAGGAGGGTTACGCCTGGAACGCCGGCGGCCAGGACAACCATGTCTTTGTTCAGGTCCTTCTGCGCCAGTGGGGCGTGAATCCCTTCTCGCCGGACAACAAGAAGGTCCTCTGGAACTCCAAGCCGGGTGGTTACGAAGCTTTCGAATGGTGGACGAATCTGGCCACCAGGTATAAGGTGGGGGAGCCCGAATTTATGGGCGATTACCGGACCGCCTTTATCTCCGGCAAGGCCGCAATGATGATTGACGGGTCCTTTGCCCTCGGCACGCTCAAGAGCAAAGCCAAGGACATCAACTGGGGCGTGACGACGCTTCCGGTTCGCGAAGCCAACGGCGTCAAGTCCAATTTCGGCTCCTTCTGGCTCAACGGCCTGACAGTAAATGCCAGGGGCGAAAAGCGCGAAGCCGCGATCAAGTTCCTGAAGTTTCTTACCTCGCCCGAGGTCATGAAGAGATGGCTCACGGACGTGGGCGAACTGCCGGCGCGCCAGGCACTGGCCGAGGACGCCGATCTCCAGAAAGACCCGATCTACGGGCCATTCCTCGCGGGCCTGAAGTACGCCCATGCGACCTTCTTTGTGGACGAGACTTCCGAGCGTCAGGCGCTGATCGATGCGACCAACGAGGTTCTCCTCAAGGGAACCAACCCCAGGACGGCGCTTGACCAGCTTGTCCAGGCCGAACAAAAGGTTCGTGACGGGTATTTTAAGTAAGGTGATCCGGGACCGGCCGCGCGCCGGTTCCGGCTTCCGCAAAACCGAGAGGGGGGGATCAAATTCAAACTCAAACTCAGGCACCGGGAGGCGCTGTGGGGCTATGCCTTTATGGCGCTGCCGCTCCTGTTTTTTCTCGGGGTAAGGATCTATCCGGCGCTCCTGGCGTTCAACGTGAGCCTGCATGAATGGGATATCATGTCACGGGCCAGGCCTTTTGTCGGCCTGGACAACTTCCGCCAGTTGGCCGCGGATCCCGTGTTCTGGAAGGCGGCCACCAATACATTCTGGTACGTGGCAATCACCGTTCCCGCGGAATTGGCGCTGGGCCTTGCCGTCGCTTCCCTCATCCAGTCCGTCAACAAGTTTCAGGGCTTTTATCGAACGGTCTATTTCATACCATACATAACCTCAACGGTGGCGGTCAGCTGGGTGTGGCGGTGGCTCTACTTCAAAAACGGCGGCATCCTCAACCAGTTGCTCCTGGCGGTGGGGCTGCCGGCCCAGCCGTTCCTCTCCGGGCCGGCGCAGGCCCTGTATTCCATTGCCGCGGTGGTGGTCTGGCAGGCGCTGGGCTATCAGGTCATAATTTTCCTGGCCGGGCTGGAGATGATCCCGCCGACTTTCAAGGAAGCGGCGAAGATCGACGGCGCCAACGCCTGGCAGATCTTCCGGCGCATCACGTTGCCGCTCCTGAACCCGACCATCGTCTTCCTGGCCGTTTTAGGAACCATCAGCTCGCTGCAGATCTTCGCGCAGATCATGAACATGACCTCGGGCGGCTCCGGACAGGGCGATCTGGGCGGGCCGCTGAACAGCACCCTCAGCCTGGTGGTCTATATTTACAGCCTGGCCTTCTACAAGTTCAAGATGGGCTACGCCTCGGCGATCACCGTGGTTTTGTTCGCCGTCATTCTGGTGGTGACGCTGGTGCAGATGAAGGTGCTGAACAGGCGCATCGAATATTAGTGGCTGAAGGGGGGTGAAAGGATGGCGGAAGGGGCCGTAAAGACCGGCAACGTGGATAATGACGGGAAAGTGCGCGCGGCAACCCGCGTCAAGGACCGGACATGGCTGTTGAAACATGCTATTTTGCTGGTGGGAATCCTGTTTATGATCTTCCCGTTCCTCTGGATGCTGGCGACTTCCTTCAAACAGGGCGCGGAGGTTTACGGGATCAACCTGATTCCCAGGGAACCCACCTGGGCGAACTTTACCAACCTCCTCAAGGATACGGACTACCTGCGCTGGTACCTGAACAGCACGGTAGTGGCCATGGTGGTCACGGCGAGCGAGTTGTTTTTCGATTCCATGGCGGGGTACGCTCTGGCCAAGCTGAGGTTTCCCGGACGGTCGATCATTCTGATGGTCATCCTGAGCACGCTGATGATCCCCACGGAGATGCTCATCATCCCCTGGTACATGATGTTTACAAAGGCCGGGTGGATCGACACCTTATGGGGGGTCATGCTGCCGGGGCTGATCTCCGCGTTCGGAGTCTTCCTCATGACCCAGTTTATGTCCGGAATTCCGGGAGATTTGCTGGATGCGGCGCGGATTGACGGCCTCAACGAGTTCGGAGTGTGGTGGCACGTGGCGCTGCGCCTGGTCAAACCGGCCCTGGCGGCGTTGGCCATCCTCGTCTTTCTGGGAAACTGGAACGCCTTCCTGTGGCCGGTGATCGTCATCGAGAGTTCGGCGACGCGGACTTTGCCGGTGGGCCTTTCGCTCTTCAGCGGGGGGGAGGCTGGCTCGGAATGGCAGTTGATTATGGCGGCGGCCAGCCTGGCGGTCATCCCGGTCCTGATGGTGTTTGCTTTCTTCCAGCGGCAGATCGTCCAGGGGATAGCTTTGACCGGGATGAAGTCATGACCTGACGCACTCTGAACTGATTGATGGAACGGGCGCCTGACTCCTGGATGAGGCAGGCGCCCGCTGCCGGCTATCTGCTTCTAATGCTCTGATTCAACATGATCGTTGTCTGACTCATGGTCCTCCTTCTCTTTATCGCTTTCATGATCGCCTCGGCGGTCCTGCTGGCTATCCTGGGACAGTACCTGCGCGTTACCCGCATCGATCTTCACGTCGGTGATCCCCGTTGTGGTTTGCACTCCCACACTGTAAACCACATTGCCATTTTCATTTTCCAGGGCTACGCCCGTTACTTTGCCGGGCACGGCTTTCAAGGCGCTGGCTTCGGCTTGTTTGACGGTGATTTTGGCCACGGACTGCAAGGAGGTACTTTCCACTGCTTCGTTGTCCTGTCCCTCTTCGGCCGCGTCATGGCCCTGGCCTTCTTCTTTTGCTTCACGATCCTGGTTCTCTTTGTCTCCGGCGTCCTGAGGGTTGGCCGTCTTGATAGAGCTGCTGTAGGCTGGAGCCTGTTCATCTTGGGGGGTATTTGTTTGGGATGCCGGAGAAGCCGGTGCAGCAGTTTGCACAGCCTGGGCGGCGTTAACTGTATAAGCGCCCAGGCCGATGCCTCCAAGTAAAATACCCGCCGCCAGGAAAATCGTCAGCTTTTTATTCATCGGTAATTCCTCCTGACAAAGTTTTTAGGGACAAGTTTTCAGACGTTTCGTCATTTTTGCGGGGTCTCTTTGCGCGGATCTTCTAACGGTCTGTCACTGGCGGGCACCTCCTTCCCGTTTACCTGGATGGCCTTTTGGCTTAGAATTAAGTATAGCCTCCGGATCTTGGACAGACATTAAAGCCGGATTAAAAATGGATTAGAACCAGTTCTAAGGATCTTTTAATCTTTTTCTTGTAAAATAGAGAGGGGGTGTTGCGCATGGAGGACAGTGTCCTGCCACGCATCCTGGTGGTGGAGGATGAGGCCAGTCTGGCCCGTTCTCTCCAACTGGAGCTGAATCACGAGGGTTACCATGTGGAAACGGCTCAGAACGGCTACGAAGCTCTGGGCAGAATCAGCGAAGACAGATGGGATTTGCTGATTCTGGACCTCATGTTGCCTGGGATAGACGGGTTTGAGGTTTGCCGCCGGATCCGGGAGCATACGGATGTATCCATCATCATGCTTACCGCGCGGGATAACACCCTGGACAAAGTGAAAGGCTTTGAGATCGGAGCGGATGATTACGTGACCAAGCCTTTTGTGATGGAGGAACTGCTGGCCAGGATCCGGGCGCGGCTGCGGCGTCCGCCCGTGGCCCGCCAGGAGGGGAACAAACTGGTGATAAGGGATCTGGTCATCCGCCAGGACACGCGCCAGGTGGCGAGAGACGGCCGGCCTATCTCCTTGACCAGGCGGGAGTTTGACCTGCTGGTCTATCTGGCTGAAAACGCCGGTCTCGTTTTAAGCCGGGAAGCCATCTTGACGCACGTTTGGGGCTACGATTTTTATGGAAACACCAATGTGGTGGATGTTTATGTCCGCTACCTGAGAGCCAAGATAGATGAGCCGTTCTCTACCCAACTGTTGCACACGGTACGTGGGGTAGGCTATACGCTGCGGGAGGAAAAATGAAATGCGGTCCATTACCTGGCGGCTGACTTTGTGGTATGCACTGGTTTTAGCGGGCATCTTGATCTTTTGCGGCGCGGCGGCGCTGGGAGGCGTGCGTTATTTGCTTTTGACCGAAGCGGCCCGGGACGTGGAAACAGCGGTGGCAACCGTTCAGAAGCTCACCAGCCACAAAAATGGAAACGAGGAAGTTGATCATGTGGATCTGGATGACCCGGAGCTGACTGCTTCGGTTGAAAAGGGGATACTCTGGGTGCAAATAACCGACCAGGCCGGGCGGGTATTGAACAGTTCACGGGCTTTGGGAAAGGCGGCTTTAGCTCCCGGTTACACCGGACCGCCTGTCACGGCTGATTTCCGTGGAGAAAGGGTTCTGCTGGCGGGGGCGAAACTTACGGGCGGCACACTGGTGCAGGTGGCCCGGCCGTTGAGGAGGGAAGAGATTTTTCTCGGAACACTGGCCAGTGTCTTCGGGTTGCTCGCCCTGGCCGGGCTTTTGCTCGCCCTGGCCGGGGGGTGGCTGATTACCCGGGCGGCGCTGAGACCGGTGCAAGGATTAATCACCACGGCCAGGCGGATCAGCACGACGGATCTGAGCCGTCGTATTGCCTTACGCGGTCCCCGGGATGAATTATATGCGCTGGGAGAGACCCTTAACCAGATGCTGGACCGGCTGGAGCAGGGTTTTCGCAGCCAGCAGGAGTTTGTGGCCGCGGCGTCTCATGATCTGCGCACGCCTCTGGCGGTAATCAAAAGTTATACCGATTTGCTGAGCCGCTGGGGAAAAGATGATCCGGCGGTGGTAAAAGAATCCGTCGAGGCCATGGCCAAAGCGGTGGCGATCGTGGAGCGGCTGGTGAAGGATCTGTTGCTTTTAGCCCGCATGCAGGCCAGAGTGCCCATGGATACCGCACCTCTGCCGCTGGAAAAGCTGGCGGAGGAGACGGTTCAGGATGCCAGGGCCATATCTCAAGAGATAACGGTTAAACTGGGCCCGGCGGAGCCCGCGGTGGTAGTCGCCGACGAATACCACCTGCGCCGTGCCATCTGGGCGTTGGTGGACAACGCCATCAAATATAGCCGTCCTGGAGGAGAAGTTACCCTGACCGTTACCGTGAATAAAGAGGAAGGAGAAGCGATCCTCTCCGTCATTGATACCGGGCCGGGCATAGCCGAGGCGGATCTGCCAAGGATATTCGACCGTTTCTACCGGGGGGACCCGGCGCGCAGCCAGGGGAAGGGCTTTGGCCTGGGGCTTTCTCTGGCCAGAGAAATAGTGGTAGCCCACGGAGGGCGGATTACCGTGGACAGCCACCCCGATCGAGGCAGCCGGTTCAGCATCGTGCTGCCCTTACGGCCCTGATGCTTCAAGGCTCTTTGACCAGGCCGCCGTGGTAGAGAAGTTCGTAAACCATGGCATTTCCGCGAGTAATCCATTCCTTTCCCGTGAAGAAGGTCAGATCTCCGTCACTTGTGTCAAAATACGTGCTGTCTCCGATGGAGTGCTCAAATCCCTCAAGAAAACGCCCTTGCGTATACATTCTAGATAGGCTTTCCTGGATAATCTGCCCTGCTTCCGCGGCGGAGATGAGCGAGGGTTCGAGAATGCGGCCGTAATAGCTCATGGACCACACGGGCTTCCCTTCGAAGTAGACGACTTCCTGGCCGAGAAAGTCTGTCCCTCCAAAGTAGCTGTCCAGGTACGAGAAGGCTTCTTCGTGGTATTGCAGATCATGCGATCCTGGCCGGTATGACAGGCTTTTCGCCCCCCGGCCCACGTAGGTGGCTGCCTTGGCCCGGACGATGAAGGCGTTTAACTGCTCCAGTGAAAGATCTTTCACAATAAACCATCCCTCCCGACTGGCGAAGTGACGCAACGGACCGTATCGCAGCCTCGTCGCCGCACCTCGTCAAAGAACAGGTGGTATAACTGTCGCCCAATCCCTCTCTGTCTGTATTCGGGGTGAATGCCCGCAAAGTAAATATAAGCCTCGTTGGGATAGGTTTGTGATACAAACCCAATCAAGAAGGCGACGAGGTTACCGTTTTCTTCAGCAATGAAGCTCGTATCCTGAATGAGAACTAGGAAGTTACCGCCTGCTCTTGCGAGTAGAACGGAACATTAGAAAGACAACAAAGGGCACAAATAGAAAAAACAATACAATAAAAAGACCATATACGATCGCTGCTTGAATGTGCTTCATTCCTACGCCCCAAGCCATTAGAAAGGCAAAGACACATCCAACGAGGAAAAACAGAGATGTGGCCATTAAAGAAGCGTGGACCTCATCTAACTTTGAAGCCACGCTCACAAACATTTCGCCAAGCGGGCCAAAAGGGTTGCCTTTTAGCGGAGTCTGTTCGCTCATCTTCTTTCTCTCCAATAGTCGAGGTTTCTAAAGATGATCGACATGAGAAGTAGGCCATACAAGGCACCAATTACCGCAGCTATGGGTGGAAGCGGAAGCTGTGCTATGGAACCTACTACGGCTAGTATGATCAAGCCTACGAAAGCTAACACAAAGTATGCGGTAAATAACCAGAAGTACAGGGGAAACTCTTTAATTTTCTCCCAAAACATGACCAATCGACTCCTCTCATTGTCGATGACTGCTTGGGAAAATACGGTGTTGCTCCCAACCTTGTGCATTTCTTATTCACCCCTCCCCAACCCTATAATACCAAGACTAGTAAGTTATGTCAACCTTGGTATCGACGGTACGTTAAGCAGCATAAGGCAGAGGTGGGAGAGGGAATTCCGATAGGTAGTTGATACATTTTATGGGTAGAATGCCCAAACTATGCCTGGACTATCCAAAAGGTAGTTCACGTCTGCTGCAAAAAGGACGAAGGAAGGTTCTCCAGTTTACTCCAACCGGTGCGCCAGGTCGGCGGAGATCGAAAGGCTCCGGCGGGGTTGAAGAGAACTCCTCGGCCTTTCTTTTGGCCTCTTCCACGATAATGGCCAATCCCTTCATGATGTTATCGATCTGCCCGATCACGGAAAGTATGTCTTCTCTGGTTCGCATCCCCTTCATCCCGGTCACTTCCTTCTTTCCGCATTGCAAGAAGCTCGCCCTCCCTGGTAACGGTATCCAAAAGACAGGGGGGGCAAGCGTCCATGTCTATCAAGTCCACGTTAATGTCTATTCCGGAAGGCGAGGTGGCCAAATCGCTGACGCGCCTCCTTATCATCTCCTGGTGTATCACAATCTTATTTCCATTGCCGCAGAAAATGCCCTGCCAATAAAAGAAGAAAGACCTATCCTTTTTTGCCGGGCTGAAAGCGGAGAATGCGAGTGGAATTCAGGATGGCGAGGAGAGAAACGCCCACATCCGCAAAGACCGCCGTCCAGATGCCGGAGATCCCGGCCGCCCCGAGCACCATGAACAGGCCCTTGATTCCCAGCGCGAACCCGATGTTTTCCAGGACGATCCACCTTGTCCGGCGGGCGATGCGCACCGCCACCGGCAGCCTGGACAGGTGGTCGTCCATGATCACCACATCCGCCGCCTCGATGGCCGCGTCGGAGCCCAGGCCGCCCATGGCCACCCCCACATCCGCCCGGGTAAGCACCGGCGCATCGTTGATCCCGTCGCCGACGAAGGCCAGTCTTCCTCGGCGGGGAGCGGCGGCCAGCGTTTCCACCTTTGCCACCTTATCTCCCGGCAACAACCCGGCCCAGGCATTGTCCAGCCCCAACGCCCGCCGGACCTGCTCCGCCGCGGTGGCATCATCGCCGGTCAGCATTTCCAGCCGCTTGATCCCCAGACCCCTCAATTGTTGCAACGCTGCGGCGGCGTCCGGCTTGATCTCGTCCGAAATGACGATGTACCCGTAGTAGACCCCGTCCGCCGCCACATGAACCACGGTGCCCGGCACATTGCAAACCGCCTCGTCGTGAGCGATGCCTTCCTGGTGCATGAAACGGTCATTTCCGGCCAGGATCAGCCGCCCATCCCGGCGCCCTTTGACCCCATAACCCGGAACTTCCGCGTAGTCTTTGAGGGCGCCTGCCTCGGCGGGTCTATCGGCCGGTTGACCGTAGGCCGCCAGGATTGACGCAGCGATGGGATGGGGCGAAGCGACTTCCACGCTGGCGGCGGTCTCCAGGACCTGCCCTTCCGCGAACCCATGGTGCGGGTGGATGGCGGTGACCCGGAAAGTCCCCTGGGTGAGGGTGCCGGTTTTGTCGAAGACCACCGTCTCCAGGCCGGCCAGCACATCCAGGAAGTTGGCCCCTTTGACCAGGATGCCCTGCCGCGAAGCCGCGCCGATCCCGCCGAAATACCCGAGCGGGACCGAAACGACCAGCGCGCAGGGGCAGGAGATCACCAGCAGGACCAGGGCGCGATAGAGCCAGACGGAAAAGCTTGCCCCAGGAACCAGCAACGGCGGGAGGACGGCGATCCCCGCCGCCAGGACGACGACGCCGGGGGTGTAGTACCGGGAGAAAGAGGTAATAATCCGTTCGGTCCGGGCTTTCCGGCCCGCGGCGTCTTCCACGAGTCTGAGGATGCGCGAGATTGCCGAGTCCGCCAAGGACTTTTCGACATGGACCGTGAGCAGGCCGGTGGTGCTGACCATCCCGGCCAGAACCTTGTCCCCCGGCGCCACTCGCCGGGGGACGGACTCGCCGGTAAGGGCGGAGGTGTCCACAAAGGATTCTCCCTCGACGATCGCCCCGTCAAGCGGGAGGCGATCCCCCGGTTGAACGATGATGCGCTCGCCGACCCGCACATCCTGTGGTTCAACGGTCAGGACTTCATCGCCGCGCCTGACCCGGGCCTGATCGGGCCGGATGCTGACCAGCGCGGAGATGGAACGCCGCGACCTGCCGACGGCAAACTCCTGAAGCGCTTCCCCGATGGAATAGAAGAGCATGACGGCCACCGCCTCGGGAAGCTGGTGAATCGCAATCGCGCCAAGGGTGGCGATGGACATGAGCGAGTTTTCGTCAAAGACGTTCCCGCGCAGGGTGTTGCGGGCAGCGGCGCGCAGCACGCCAGACCCCACCAGAAGATAAGCGGCGAGATAGATCACGTATTCCACGAACGACCACGGTCCGGCGCGATGGAGCCGGTCTTCGAAGAGCAGGACGAGCCACAAAAGAATCACCGCCAGGCCGATCCTGGCCAGGGAGGCGCGCTGTTCGCGGGCGAACTCACGCAGGGAGCCCTTGCGTCGGGCGTGTAACGTCCCGGACCCCGACCCGGGCTCGGACCCGGATCCGGACCAGGACTCAGGCTCGTGCCCGGGTTTCGCGATGCTTCCTGGAGCCGCGACAACCTCCACCTCCGGCTCCACCGAAGCGATGATCGTCCGGGCTTTTTCCAGAAAGGCTGGATCAAGGACCACCGAAGAGGTGGCAAAGTTGACCCGGGAGTCCTCCAGCCCTTCGGAGGCTTGAAGAGCCTTCTCAATCTTGACGGCGCAGCTGGCGCAGTCCAGGCCTTCCAGCAGAAAACGCTCCGTGGCGGCCATTTTCACGACCTCCCCTTTGCGGCCCATCTCCAGGGGCCTTGAAGCAGTGTCTTTAACGTTCTTCCTCGTAATGCGCCTGGGCCACCTTGATAAGTTCCACAATATGATCATCGGCCAGAGAATAGTAAACCATCTTCCCCTCGCGGCGGTACTTGACCAGGCGCATCATCTTGAGCAGCCGCAAGTGATGGGATATGGCCGGCAGGCTGAGCCCGAGGGCATCGGAAAGATCGCAGACGCAGAGTTCGTCGAGGGACAGCAGGTACAGGATCTTGGTGCGAACTTCATCGGCCAGGGCTCCGAAGAGCTCGGACAGGCCGGCTACCTCCACCAGCCTTTCCTTCAAAGGGGTTACCTTTTCCGAGTGAGGGCTATAACATCCGCACACGTCCCGGGACCGGTTCTCGTGATTGTTCAAGACCAGGCGCCCCTTTCCATGATCGGATTAACGATTAAGCAACCGTTTAATTGTATTATATGCGTTATGGGTTTTGTTGTCAATCCGAGTCCCAAGACGAAAACTCAAATTATAAACCCTGATCAGGTTGAAAGATTCCTTAGGAGAATTTCCCCAAAAAGTGACGCAAGTCATTTATCGGGTTTCCCTATAGTTTTGCTGTCCCAGGTATGGAAAAATGTTAGTGGAGAAAAGTCTGTTCAGGAAAGGAAGGTTGCAATGCGAGTTGATGTTGAGGCATGTATTGGTTGCGGGGAATGCATTCCTTATTGCCCCATGAACGCTCTGGCTGTCAAAGACGAGCACTGCATGGTGGACGAAAAAGAATGTGTGGAATGCAACATCTGTTACTATTCCGGCGTCTGTCCGGTGGAAGCCCTGCAGAAAGAAGATCTGACCTGGCCCAGAGAGGTGAGATCAGTCTTCAGTGATCCCTTACAGTCACACAGCACCACCGGGGTGCCGGGCCGTGGCACCGAAGAAATGAAAACAAATGATGTCACCGGTCGCTTTCGGGCAGGATATGCCGGTATTGCCGTGGAATTGGGCCGCCCCGGTACCGGCACCCGCTTCCGCGATGTGGAGAAGGTTGCCATGGCGGTGGCGACTCTCGGCGTTAAGTTTGAAGACAAAAACCCGGTTACCAGCCTGATGACGGACAGGGCCACCGGCAAAATTCGGGATGATGTCCTTGAAGAAAAAGCGCTTTCCGCCATCGTGGAGTTTGATGCTCCGCTGGAGATGGTTCCGGAAGTTTTGAAAGTGCTCCGGGACGTGTCCTCCAAGATTGATACGGTCTTCAGCCTTGACCTGGCATGCTGGGTCAACGAGGAAAACAAGGTCAAAGCCATGGAACTGGCAATGGCGGCGGGCTACGAATGTAGCGGCAACGGAAAGACCAATGCCGGGCTAGGCCGCCCGCTGGCTAATCTGGGAAAGTAGGAAAGGTGGTATTATTCGGTGACACACACGCTGCATCGGGCTGGTACCGTGGAAAGTCTCGAGCGTGATTACGTGGTGTTTGCCATGGCGGCTCAGGGTGTAAACCGGGATGGCGCTGCGGAAAAACTGCGCAAGTTCCTGGAAACTGTCCTCAAATACAACCCGGTCAACTTCGGGGACATGAAAACCGGGAACGCAATTTCGGTGGGTCAGGAAAAGGTCCTGGAAGGCATCCGTGACAATTCCATCGTGCATGGGGTCTTTACTGACGCCGATACGGTGGCGCGATTGTTGAACGAACTCAAAGAGGCTGCCCTGGGAATGTCGGTTGTGGTGACGGGCCTTCTTGATCATGCGGACAAATGCTGCCGGGAGGCAGGACTTCAACGGCATACCGTCGAGTGTTCACTCGGAATCTGGGGCAGGACGGATTTGCTGCCGGAGCGGGAGAACCTTGAAATAAGCACCATGTGCGGTCATGGCATGGTCAGCTTCAAGCTGGTCGATCACCTGGTGGAAAAAGTGCAAAAAGGGAGAATGACGCCAAAGGCGGCCGCCCGGGAATTGGCCTCAAACTGTCACTGTGGGGTGGTTAACCCGGAAAGGGCGGCGGAACTGCTGGAAAAAATGGCCCGGACTAGAGTGGGGGCGGAATAGGATGGCCAAACAGGTTTCCATGGTTCTGGAGGAACCCCGGAAGATGCTTCTTCGGGAGTTTCCCATCCCGGAAATTGGGCCGGCGGAATTCCTGTTCAAGGTGGAAATGGTGGGCATCTGCGGGGGCGATCCGATTGAATACGAAGGGCGCAACCGCAAGACCCATTATCCACTTATCCTCGGACATGAGGTGGTGGGCTCCATCGCTGACATAGGCGAGGAGGCGTCCAAGTTTTACAAGGTGAACAAAAACGACAGGGTAACAGTCGAACCGTATATTGTGTGCGGAAAGTGCTATTACTGCCTGAACGGGCTGTACCAGTTCTGCCAGAACTCCAGGGTGTATGGCGTGAACATTTCTTGCAGTGAACCGCCCTACCTGTGGGGCGCATATGGAGAATACATGTATGGGTCCCCCGGAGCCCGGGTTCACAGGATTGACGCGAGGGTGCCCGCTGAGGCGGCGTGCATGTCATCGGTGCTGGGCAATGGCGTGCGCTGGGTGCGCCGGTTGGGCCAGGTTCGTTTCGGAGAGTCGGTGGTGATCATTGGCCCAGGTGCTCAGGGGCTTGCTACGATCATTGCCGCCAAGGAGGCCGGCGCTGGTCCCATTATTGTCGTTGGCAGAAGCAAGTATCAACCGAAGTGGGACCTGGCCAAAGAGTACGGGGCTGATTATCTCGTTAACACTACCGCCACCGATTCGATTGAGGCTGTAAGAGAGATTACCGGTGGCGAGATGGCCGATGTCGTAATTGAGACGACGGGGGCCGGCCCCATGATGGAACTGAGCCTGGAACTGGCAAGACCGGCGGGCCGCGTCGTCCTGATCGGCACGTGCGGCTTTGCCCGGAGCCAATTGACCACGGACCTGATTGTCTTTAAAGAGCTTCAGGTTATGGGCGGGCTGGGGCAGTCCTGGGATACAGAGGCGGCTGTAAAAATTATCAACTCGCGCAAATACGCAGTCGAGAAGATGGTCACCCAGGTTTACCCGTTAGAACAGGCCGATGAAGCGATGCGTTTTTACATGAACAGCGGTGGCACGACCGTCAGGGTAGCAATCCGTCCTTAGATTGGTACCCTCTCTTTTTTGGTTCAATTTGGGGAAGGGGCAGGGCTGGTTATCATCTAAGAGGAGGGAAGCTAATGGTCGAGCAAGGTTCCGTGCCTGAGAAAAAGAAGGGGTTCACGGTCAGTGAAATAGTAGTCATGGCTGTTATCGGTATTGTCTTTGGAGTCGGGGGAACCCCCATGGTGTTTGTTGGCAGGTTCTTCATGACCGCTCTTGGCGCTTACGGGTGGATGGGTTTTGCCGCTATCCTGGGGTGGTTCTACCTGGCAGGAGTCCTGAGCGGTTATATCGTCCGCAAACCCGGCGCAGCGATTATTGGAGAGGTGATCAGCGGGGTGGCCCAGGTCCTGTCCGGAAACCCGAATGGGGTAATCGTGCTGGTAACCACGTTCCTGCAGGGACTTGGAGCTGATGTAGCCTTCGCGCTCGGCGGGTATCGCAAATGGACGCCAGCCATGGTTATGCTTGCTGGCGGTCTCAGCTCGATATTGGGAACCTGGATTGACGCTTACTTCTTCGGTATGCTGGAAATCGGCTTCTGGTTTAACATTGTGGCCTGGGTTATCCGGATGATCAGCGGAGCCGTTTTCGGGATTGTGGGCATGATGATCTTCAACGCTGTGGCACGCGCGGGCGTTCTTCGCGGCACTGCCCTGGATAAAGAAGTTAGAGGACTGGCCAAATAATAAGATGGCCATTCCCTTCCCCCTCCCCTTTTTCTTTACCAATGTTTGCGAACTTACTTGGAATCAGCAAGGAGCTGAGGTGCGTGTCTGAAAACGGGCCCGTCAAAGGGTTGGAACCCGACGATATTATTCAAATCAAAGATGTGACGTTTACGTACCTGGGAGAAAAGAAGCCGGCACTCAAAAATGCCAATTTGACCATAAAACAGGGGGATTTTGTCCTGATTCTCGGGCCGAGCAGCGCCGGGAAAAGCAGCCTGCTTAACCTTTTGAACGGATCCGTACCGAACATTTTTGAAGGCAAGATGGACGGGGACGTCATTGTTGATGGCATGAACACCAGGGAACACGATGTCAGCGAATTGGCCACCTCCGTTGGTCTGGTGTTTCAGGACCCTGAATCGCAGCTGGTCAATATATTCATAAAAGACGAGGTATACTTTGGTCCAGAGAACCTGCTCATGCCGATCGAGGAGATCAGGGAAAACGCCCTGCAGGCTATGCGCATGGTAGGGTTGGATCATCTTATGGAACGGGAAGTATTCCAGTTGTCGGGAGGGCAAAAGCAGAAAGTGGCCCTGGCGTCGGTGCTGTCCTCGCGTCCCAAAGTCATAGCCCTGGACCAGCCGACAGCCAACCTGGATCCGAAGAGTAAAGTAGAGGTCTTCCAAATCCTCGCCAGGCTCAACCGGGAACTGGGGGTAACGGTGGTTGTGGTCGAACATGATGTGGACGACCTGGCTGGCCTCATCAATAAGGTTGTGGTTATGCAGGATGGCGCCATTCTGGCCTCGGGAACCCCACGGGAGGTTTTTGGCAAGAATTTCCAGGATTTTTCCGAGGAACTGGGTCTGTGGGTGCCGCAGATCTCAGAAGTGGCCCAGAAAATCGGGCATATTGTCAAGTTTAAGGAACTTCCCCTTGTGGTTGACGAAGCCGTGGAGCCAATCAGGAAAGCCATCGGGAAGGCTGCCACCGGGGGATATTCCCGGCAGGCCGGGAAACGTGCGGACCGGGGGACTGAAGCGGGCTCCACTCCACCTCTGGTTGAGGTTCACAACCTCACTTTTACCTATGCAATTAATGGCGTTCAGGCTTTGCAGGATGTTAACCTGAAAGTTGCTCCGGGGGAATTCCTGGCGATCGTCGGCAGGAACGGATCGGGTAAATCCACCCTTGCCAAGACACTGATGAAAATTAACCCGGTTGACCGCGGAAAGGTATTCATCAAAGGGAAGGACATCAACGACCTGAGCCTGTTTGAAACTTCCAAGACCATTGGTTATGTGTTCCAGAACCCCGACCACCAATTTGTGGCGGATACAGTTTTTGACGAGGTTGCGTACAGCCTCCGGGTGCGAGGCATCGCTGAAGCCGAAGTCCAGGAGAGGGTCAATGAAGTCCTGGACCTGTTCAACCTGACTGAATATGTCAGTCTGTCCCCATTTGCCCTCAGTATGGGCCAGCGCCGGCTTCTCAGCGTGGCCACCATGCTGGTGGTGGACCAGGACGTGATCATCCTTGATGAGCCCACCATAGGCCAGGATCAGGCCAGTTCCAATCTCTTGATGGGTTACCTGGACAGGCTTAACCGTCAGGGGAAATCGATGATCATCATTACTCACGATATGAGGCTGATGTCACAATGGGTTGAGCGCGTTGTGGTGATGTCTGATTCACACCTCCTGTTTGACGGCCAGATCACAGACGTGTTCATGGATCCCGACCTGCTTGACAAAGCATCGCTTCTGCCTCCACCCCTGGTAGTCCTGATGCAGAAGCTCAGGGAAACCAACCCGCAACTGCCTGCCATGGTGCTGACCATGGAACAGTTCGAATCCCTGCTGCGGCCTGAGAGTTGCTAGAAAAGGAGGAAAACCCATGGAATTAGTTTTTCAATTCCGGAAGAAGGATTCTTTCATTCACAGGCTGGACCCCGTGACCAAAACCATCTTCCTTTTTGCCATGTCATTTCTGGCCTTTGGAAGTTTTAAGACCTGGCCGCAGCTGGTTCTCCTCGTGCTCTGTCTGGTGATTGCCATTGGCCTGGCCCGCCTGTCCCCCGGGGAGATCTGGAGGGGCACCAAATGGCTGGGGCTGGCCTGCATCTTCTTTTTCGTGGTGCAGACTTACATGCTGAAAGTGCCAGGTCAGATAGCGTTGTTTAGCCTGGGCCACAAGGTGATTTACCTGGAAACGGTGGACTATACCACGGCGGTGTCGTTGCGCATCTACACCATCTTTCTGGTATCATTCATCTTCATCCGGACCACCCATCCTCGCGATCTGGCCGTCGGTTTTGTGCAGATATTGAACATTCCCTATAAAGTCCCGTATGCGTTTTTCCTGGCGCTCCGGATTATCCCCATGATTGAGGAGGAAGCCCGCTGCATTAACGAGGCCCACAAGGTAAGGGGGTACGGTGAGAAGACGGGGTTCAAGGACCGGCTTGAAAATATCAAACGGTTTACGGTCCCTCTGCTGGTCCGGAGTCTGAGGGATGCTTCCATCACAACCCACTCCATGGAGAGCCGGGGGTTTGGGGCGCATCCAAGGCGAAACTACGTGGAGCAGGTACGGATGACCACAACCGGGAAAGTAATATCAGCAATTTGTGTGCTCGCCGTGATTGTCTGGTACGTGCTGATTTTCACGGGGGTAATACCGTTCCGCTATTCAGTCCAGTAGTATTTCCCGAAATTGTTTTGGGGAACAGGCTTAAGGAGGTAGCGCCATGCTGGATTTAATCATTAAGAATGGCAAACTGGTCAACACAGGCGGTGCCGTGGAAGGAGACCTGCTTATTGAAGGCGGGCAGATTGTGGGTGTTACCAGGAGAGGGGAGGTTGAGGGAGCGCAGCGGGTTTTGGATGCCGGCGGCCGCTATGTGTTGCCTGGAGCCATTGACAGCCATTCACACATCGGCCAGATGCCGGGTGAAGGGCAGCTCAAAGTGCAGACCCGGGAAAGAAACTTTGAGACGGAGAGTTCTTCGGCAATGTATGGCGGTGTCACCACAGCTATGAACTACATCTTTACCCAGGATTCCCTGGAAGAAGTGTTTCCGGGGCTGGGGAGAATGACTGCGGAACACAGTATGGTGGACATAAAGTTTCACGGGGCACTGATGAATGATGTGCACCTGCAGAATATCAAACAATATATCCATAGTCTGGGAATCACCTCGTTCAAAATTTTCCTGCCCTATAAAGGACCTGAAGCCTTAAACCTGGGCGGATTGAGCAGCCTTAACGATGGACAGATAGTGGAAGCCTTCACCAAATTGAAGCAGTACGGCGGTCTGCCGATAGTGCACGCGGAAAACCCCGAACTGATCGACTACTATGCCAGCCGGTTCCAGGCCATGTCCCGGCAGGACATGGCCGCCTGGGAGGCAACCAGGCCCGGGATCTGCGAGGGGGAGGCGGTGGTCAAGGTTCTCTACCTGGCCCGCAAAGTCGGCTGCCGCGTGTGTATTGCCCATATCAGCGCCAAGGAAACGGTTGAGGCGATTCAGGAATCCCAAAACCAGGAGATAATTTTTGAGACCAGCCCTCACTACCTGGCTCTTACAGCCGATGCGGGCCTGGGAAGCCTCGGCAAGGTGAGCCCGCCCCTCCGGCACAGCGATGATCGGGACAAGATTTGGGAGGCGGTCGCCAGGCGAGACCAGGTTATTGTCGGGTCCGACCACAATGCCTGGATGAGCGCCCACAAGCTGGAAATGTGGGGTGGATTGTGCGGGCTTCCCGGGAATTCCTGCATCCTGCCGGTGTTGTTTACCGAGGGGGTAGGCAAAAGAGGACTGTCCCCGTCAGATGTGATGAGGGTCAGCAGTTTCAATGCCGCCAAGCTGTTTGGACTTTACCCCGCAAAGGGATCTTTGAACGCGGGCAGTGATGCGGATCTTGTCATCATGGACACCGGGATCAAGAAGCGCCTGGATCCGGCTGAAACCGGATCCATAGTTGACTATACTCCCTACAAGGATTACACGTTTACAGCCTGGCCTTATGCCGTGGTTGCCCGGGGGGAAATTGTAATTCTGGACGGAAAAAACGTGAGCCCCGAACACCGTGGGCGCTGCCTGAACTGACCGCGGTCGGCGCGGGAACGGAGTGTTTCCGGAAGGGAATCGGAAGGCGATGGCGAATTCACAAATTATCCAGCAAAAATACCCAAAACCTAGCCAAAATTCGACTTTTTATTTAGGGGGAAGGGTACAGTGGCCTCCCTGCACGGAATTACAGTCCGGTATGCTTTGTCGTTGGATTGTTTAAAGGGCTCCATGGTGGTTGGGGGTAAAGACGGGTTGGGGCGGTTGATCACGGGAGTCAATGTCATGGAAGTGCCCGACATTCTGCCCTGGGTCCAAGAAGGACAACTGCTGCTGACTACCGGGTTTTCCATTAAGGACAACCAGGAAGCCCAGGAGAAGCTCATTCCGGAGCTGGCCCGCAGAGGCCTGGCGGGGCTTGCGTTCAAACCCAAACGGTACCTTGATGCTGTTCCCGCGGCCATGATTGCCGCGGCTGATGTCAGCTCCTTTCCGTTGATTGAGCTTCCGCCCGAGGCAAACCACCCGGGAATGCTGCAGGGGATTTACTCTGAACTGGTGAACCGCCAGGTATCCCTGCTCAAGAAAACGGTTGAGGTGCACGAGAAGGCTATGGCTGTTCTGTTAAAAGGAGGGGGGCTGGAGCAGATCGCCAGTACCCTGGCCCAGTTGGTGGATAACCCTGTGGCCATTTATGACCAGGAAAGGGTGGCGCTTACTGTTGCTTTTGGTGACACGGAGCAACGGCACTCAGGCTGCCCTGATAACTTACCGGCTCCAGACAGTCTGGACAAGGGACGGATTAAGTGGGAGAAGTTTACGGTTAACCAGGAACAGTACCGCGGTGTCTTGTGCCCCATAATTGGGGGAAGCACCACTTACGGCCTGATCGCGGTGTGGGAACAAAAACGGCCCCTCAGGGACATTGACTTGATTGCGGTGGAACAGGCTGCCACCCTGGCGGCGATGACGTTTTTGCACCGGAAAACAGTTCAGGCGGTGGAAACCAAGTACAGGAACGAACTTCTTTACGATTGGCTCGGGGGGGAAGTGGAACAAGTGGAAGAGCTGATCCACCGGGCGAAACTGGTGGGATGGGACCTGGAAAACAGCTTTGCCCTCCTCGTTATTGACATTGATGAATACGGCCAGGTAGTGTCAAAGGCCAGGCGAATCGCCGATTCCCTGCTCAAGGTTAAAGAAAAAGTCCAGCGGGCGATCATCAGGGTGATGGATAGATGGCGGGATTACTTCATTATTGGTGACCGGGGCAGCAGTTTCGTTTTACTGGTACGGGTAAAGGCTTCGTGGAGCGACCGGTCAATTAAGGAGAGGGCGCGGGAGGTGGCTTCCCTGCTGCATGCCGAACTGGGTCAGGCCGTCCCGAAGCTCAGTTGTTCCATAGGCATCGGGAGATTTTATCCCAACCTCCTGGACATGAAGGAGAGTTACCGGGAAGCCCGCCAAGCCATCGATATCGGGCGGTCGGTAAAGGGGAAAGGTGAAATCACCGGGTTTGAGGACCTGGGCATCTACCGGCTGCTCCATTCGAGCACCAGCAACGAGTTAAAACAGTTCGCCCGGGAAATCTTTGTCCCCATTCAGGCCTATGACAGGGAACATCATACCGAACTGGTCCCCACTATTGAGACTTTTTTCCGGTGTAACGGAAACCTGAGCCGGATGGCCCGGGAAATGTTCACCCACTACAATACAATCGTCTACCGCCTGGAAAGGGTTCAGGAGATAACGGGCGTCGATTTGAACGACACGGAACAGCGGCTGAACCTGCAGGTAGCCATGAAAGTCGCCCAAATGGACGGACTCCGAAACGGGTAGCAAGAGAGCATGTGGAACTTCGCCAAAAAAGCAAGGATCAGAATCATCGTAATTCGCCACAGGCGATGGGGTGGCCGGGTCGAAAAAGGTTAGAGTGATCGTTACCCCTGAGGAGATCCTCAGGCCAAGTTGAAAGGGGTGTCAAAATGGCAGACAGGAAGGGAAGTTCCAGAGTATCATTGGTCTACACTACCCAGGAAATTGTACTGCTGGCTGTACTGGGGGTAATTTTCGGACTTACTAACATCTTTCTTGGAGCGTTACCGCAGTGGGGCGGGGCGTTGGCAGGGCCGCTGGCTTCAGCCGCCCTCGGTGGGTTTGTGCAAATCAGCCAGGTTTTAAGCGGGTATATTGTACGCCGGCCTGGTGCGGCAACACTCACGATGATGATTAACGTCACCGCCCAATTCCTGGCCGGAAACCCTGCCGGTGTAATTTTGTTCCCCTTCGGCCTGGCCCAGGGTCTGGGCGCGGAAGTGGCATTTGCCGCCAGGGGTTACAGGAAGATCGGAATGGGGACCATGCTCGTTGCCGGCGGGTTAGCCAACGTGGGTTCACAGCTTATGTTTGTATTCCTGTTCGGCTGGAAGGCCGCCTGGTCAATCTATTATGCGTCTCTCCCGGTGGCCCTGATCGGGGGCGCCATTGAAGCCGGCCTTATTGCCTGGATTCTTGGCCTGGCCCTGGATCGCACAGGTTTAATCCAGAGTGTCCGTCGCCTGAGTGCGTAGTTGAAGGTTTGGGGCCGCGAGGCCGGCAGTTTTCCTGCCGGCCTCGCGGCCCGGAGTACTTCTCCGGAGGGGAGATTTTAATTGGGAAACACAGCTATCAGGGTGGAAAATTACAGCTACACGTACCCTGGCGCCGAAAAGCCCACGCTGGAAGACATCTCTTTCTTGATCGAGGAAGGAGAATTTGTGCTCCTGATTGGCGCTTCGGGGTCGGGCAAGAGTACCTTGATTCAGTCTTTGAACGGGATCATACCGAAAATCAGAGGCGGGGAAACGTCCGGTGAGGTGTGGGCCGGCGGCCAGAATGTAGCTGATTTCAGAGTTCAGGAGATGGCAGCCAGGATAGGTCTCATTTTTCAGGATCCGGAAAGCCAGCTGTGCAGCTTGTTTATCGCTGATGAGGTGGCGTTCGGGCCCGAAAATTTTCGGGTGGAAAAGGGCGCAATCCTGAAAAAGGTCGACGAAGCGCTGAGGTATGTTGGCCTGGAAAAGGCCAAGCGCAAATATGTTTATGAAGTGTCGGGCGGGCAGCAGCAAAGGCTGGCCATTAGTTCCGTGCTGGCCATGGGACCCGAAATCCTCGCTCTGGATGACCCGACCGCAAATCTGGACCCGGTGGGCACCGCCGAGATTCTCAGCGTGCTGGCCAAGATGAACTCCCTGAAGAAGACCATTCTCCTGGCGACACCCCTGCTGGATGAATTTATTCACCTGGCGAACAGGATCATTGTCCTGCACCAGGGGAGGGTTTTCGCCAACGGCACGCCACGGGAAGTGATCGGAAAGCACGGGAAACAGTTGAAGGAAGAACTCGGGGTCTGGATCCCGCAGATCTCTGAAGTGGAACTGGGGCTGAGGAGTAAAATGACCCTTAATGACTATATGCCTTTGACCGCTGAGGAGGCTTACGAGAAATACAAGGGTTTTCGTTTTGTGCCGGGCCGTTGCAACAGGCCAGGGTCAGTATCTGAACCGGTGGTCAGAGTTCAAAACGTGGATTTTTGCTACCCTGATGGAACACATGCCATCCAGGATGTTTCCTTTAACATCAACAAGGGGCGGCTGACCGCCATTCTGGGTCCCAACGGGTCAGGGAAGAGCACCATAGCCAAGTTGATTGTGGGGCTGCTTCCATTAAAAGAGGGGAACGTCGAAGTTTGCGGGATGGATGTGAAAAAATCATCAACCGCGGCCATCACCCAGAAGGTAGGTTTCGTGTTCCAGAACCCGGAGCACCAGTTTGTCCGGGACACTGTCAAGCAGGAGATCGCCTACAGCCTCGAGGTTTTGGGAAAATCGCAGGCCGAAGTTGACGCCGGCGTGGACGAGATGCTGCAGATGTTTGAGCTGGAAGAATACGCGACACGGCATCCCTTCGGGCTCAGCGGGGGCCAAAAACGCCGTCTGAGCGTGGCCACCATGCTGGTGGGAAAACCGGAGCTTCTTATTCTTGATGAACCGACCTACGGTCAGGACCTTAGAAATGTGGAGACATTCATGCGCCTCGTCAAGGACCAACTGAGCAATGGTGTGACCATCGTCATGATTACACACAGCATGAGGTTGGTGCAGGATTATGCCGATGATGTTGTGGTCATGCGGTATGGGAAACTTTCGTATGTGGGTGCTCCTGAGGGCCTGTGGGATGATGAAGAATTCAAGCAGGACGCGACCTTGAAGGCCCCGCCTCTTCAGGAGTTAACCCGGCTGCTCGAACGGGGCGGGCATGAAATCTGGAAAGGCACCCGCCGGGTGGACGAGTTTGTTGACCAGGCAGCCGCCGGCAAGGAGGTGTGATGGTCCCGTGATTTTAAAGAATATCAAGTTCACTTACCTGAGACACGACTCCGTACTGCACCGCACTGATGTGATCAGCAAGCTTCTGGTTGTAATCCTGGTCAGTGTGGCCGTCTATTTCTTCCGGAACCCGGTTCAGGTCCTGCCCATGCCGATCCTGCTTTTCTTTCTGGCCATGGCCCTGGGACGGGTCAGGTTTTCGGTGGTATTTTGGAGTTTCTCAGTTTTCATGGTATTCGGCCTGTTTGTGGCCTTTTTTCAGCTGGTGTCCCACCAGACCGGAGAAGTTCTGGCACGGGTTCTTTTCCTTAAGATTACGCCGGATGGGCTGCACCTGGCGGAGCTGTTTGTCCTTCGGATGGCAACCATAGGATGCGCCGCCCTCACTTTTTTGTGGACAACCAACCCCAAGGAGTTTGCGATTGGTCTTGTCTACATTGGAATTCCATACCGGTTTGCCTTTGCCGTGCTGGTGGCTCTGCGGTTCCTCCCTCTGATTCAGGACGAAATTTCCAAAATCAAAGACGCCCATCTCATCAGAGGGGTCAAGCCGGAAAAAGGGATCAAGGGGGCTTTCCACAACTGGCAGAGGTATTTGTTCCCGATTCTGGTCAACGGTCTGCGGAAATCCGAGACCACCAGCATTGCCATGGACAGCCGTGGTTTCGGGCTTTTCAAAACTCGGACGTATACCGATGAGTTCCGCTGGACAGCTTCCGGTATTGCCCTGGTGGCCGTTGTCTGTATCGTGATCGTTGTTTGCGGCTATATTTGGGGCTTCGGTTTCATACAGCCAAGGTACAACAGTTAAACCTGCTGGCCAAGAATACTTCTAAGGGGGGCAAGCGATGCGGCTGGATGGAAAAGTAGCAGTGGTAACCGGCGGCAGTTCAGGGATTGGCAGAGGCATTGCCGTAAAATTCAGCGAGGAAGGGGCCAGGGTTGCCGTCCTCGATATCCGGGAGGAGTCCCGCCTGGACAGTGAAACTCCCTCAACGGTGGAGGTTATTAAATCCAGGGGCGGGAGCGGCGTCTACCTGAAGACCGATGTAACCAGATCGGGCGAAGTCAATGAAGCGATGGAAAAGGTACTGGCAGCGCACGGGAAGGTGGACATCCTTGTCAACTGTGCCGGCATTTTCATTCGCAACTGCGTTGCCGATATCAGCGACGAAGAATGGGATCAAGTCATGCAGGTCAATGTGAGCGGGTACTTTTACACGTGCCGCCGGTTGATACCGGAAATGGTGAAGCAGGGATATGGCAAGATTGTCAATATCTCCTCGATTCACGGCCTCCTGGGGACAGGAATGGCGGCAAGCTACTGTGCTTCCAGGGGGGCGGTTACGAACCTGACCCGGCAGCTGGCTGTTGACTATGCCAGGGCAGGAATTACTGTCAATGCCATTGCGCCGGGTACAATTCCTGAAACGGCCATGTGCAAGCCGTTCGCGGAAACGCCGGAGATTCGCAAGGAGTACGTGGCCCGGACGATGATGCCGCGGTTGGGAACTGCCGAAGATATCGCTTACGCGGCGGTTTACCTCGCCTCACCCGAGTCCGATTGGGTAACAGGGCAGTGCCTGGCCGTTGACGGCGGCTGGACCGCATGGTAATACCCCTTCGAGGGGGTTAAGCTTGTTTTACAGCAATTGCGATCAGAGGTGGCTCAAGTTGGTTGTGAAAACCTTGGTGAAAAAGGGAAGTTACCAGGACTCGGTGGCGTTGATGCGCATTTCCCGCCAGGTTCGGGCTTCTTCCGGCATCAAGCAGGCTTCGGTGATGATGGCAACCGCACAGAACAAAGAGGTACTCAGGGAAGCAGGGTTGTTCAATGAATTGGCCGCCAGCGCCGGGCCTGGGGATATGGTGGTTGCGGTGGAAGCGGAGAGCGAAGAAGCGGGGTCCGCGGCCTTAACGTTGGTGGAGCAGGTCCTTGCGGCCCCGGCGGCGCCGGAAGCAGCAGGCGTTCAGACGCCCAGGTACCGCACGGTGGCGGCTGGCGCAGGGTTTCTCAAAGGCGCCAACCTGGCTGTTATTTCCGTACCTGGCGTCTATGCGGCGGCTGAGGCCTTAAAGGCTTTAAAGAACGGCCTGAACGTGTTTCTCTTTAGTGATAATGTTCCCCTGAAGGATGAAATTGACCTCAAGCATTTTGCTCACGAAAGGGGACTTCTCGTCATGGGGCCCGACTGCGGAACAGCGTTTGTGGGCGGAATCCCATTGGGGTTTGCCAATGCTGTTCGTCGCGGCGGCATAGGTTTGGTGGGTGCTTCCGGAACCGGCCTGCAGGAAGTGATGAGCCTGATTGACCGGTGGGGTGGCGGTGTTTCCCAGGCGTTTGGCACAGGCGGCCGGGATTTAAGCGAGAGGGTGGGCGGGGCGACAATGCTGGATGCTCTTGGTGTTCTCTCCGAAGACCCCGGCACCAGGGTCATCGTGCTCGTCTCCAAACCTCCGGCGCCAGGTGTCGCCAGGGCCATTCTAGATCAGGCCGCCGGTGTCTCCAAACTGGTGGTAGTCTGCTTCCTCGGCTACAAGGTCCACTACCCTGACCGGCGGGGAGTATTCCTGGCGTCAACCCTGGAAGAGGCCGCTCAGACGGCTGTCTTCCTGGAGCAGGGGCGCAAACCGGAACTGGGAATTCCGGACACTGCCTTCCAACTGCAGCCAGGCCGTGGGTACCTGCGCGGCCTGTTTTCCGGCGGTACCCTGGCTGATGAGGCCCTGCTTGTTGCCGAGGGCCGGCTCGGGGATGTCTTCTCCAACCTTGGCGGGGCGGCGAAACTGGAAAACCCTTATCACAGCCAAAAGAATACGATTGTTGATATGGGCGACGACGAGTTTACGGTCGGCCGGCCCCATCCCATGCTGGATTTCTCCTACCGGGTTGAGCGGTTCCTGCGGGAAGCGGGCGATCCTGAAGTGGGCGTAATCCTGATGGATGTTGTCCTGGGTTTTGGCTCCAATCCCGACCCGGCGTTGGAATTGGCGCCAGCCATTGTGGATGCCCTCAACCAGGCCCGGTTTGATGGACGGGACCTCAAAATTGTGATCAGTCTGGTGGGGACCGATTCTGACCCACAATCCTACCGCGCCCAGGCGGAAAAATTCCGGGCCGCCGGCGCCATTGTGGCGTCAACCAATGCCCAGGCGGCCCGTTTGGCGGTAAGACTTTTAGCCGGCCAGACAAAAGAGAGAACCACGGGGGGTGCGAACTGATGACGTTTGCGGCCGCGAGCCTGAAAGAAGGGCCCAAAGTTGTCAATATAGGGCTCAAGTCATTTTTTAACGATGCAACCCGGTTTACGGAGGCCGTTCACATAGACTGGCAGCCCCCCGGCTGGGGGGATCCCGAGCTGGCCCGGATGGTGGCCAGATTGGCTGATGATGCCTCTCCGGATAGCCTTGGCGCCAAAATCGTCGCCGCCAATCTTGAGGCTCTTGACAGGATCAGGTCAGCGCGGCCTGTCGTTGTGGACATCAAACCGGCCCGGGAAGCAATACCGGGGATGACCGAACATACCATTCTCCACGCCGGCCCTCCCATTGAATGGGCCAGGATGTGCGGACCCATGCGCGGTGCGGTCATTGGCGCCCTTATGTACGAGGGAATGGCCAAATCCGTGGACGAAGCCGAAAGACTGGCCGGCAGTGGAGTCATAGAGTTCGCTCCTTGCCACTCGCGCAATGCTGTCGGCCCCATGGCCGGAATTATTTCAGCATCGATGCCGGTCTGGGTTCTTCGCAACGAAACGTTCGGAAATCAGGCGTTTGCCACCATGAACGAAGGGTGGGGGAGAGCCCTCCGGTTTGGGGCGTACGATGACAAGGTAATTGCCAGGTTAAAATGGATGGAAACCAGGCTGGCCCCAGCCATGAAATACCTGATAGATCAGACGCAGGGCATCGACATAAAGAGCATGATCGCCCAGGCTCTGCAAATGGGTGACGAGTGTCATAACCGTGATATCGCCGCCACCAACCTCTTTTTTAAGATGGCTGCGCCGGTTCTGGTTAAGGGGGACCTGGACATTGGCACAGTTCAGGAGGTGGTTTCCTTCCTGGGGAACCACGAGCACTTCTTCCTTAACCTGGCCATGGCCGCCAGCAAAGCCAGTCTGGTTCCCCTGCAGGATATTCCTTACAGCACCATTGTCACGGCAATTGCCCGAAGCGGTGTGGAGGTGGGCATCACAGTCAGCAGTCTTGGCGGCGAATGGTTCACCGAAGAGGCCACCGTGGCTCAGGGGTTGTACTTCCCCGGCTATTCCGAGGCCGATGCCAATCCCGATATCGGGGACAGTGCCATCACGGAGACCGGCGGCATCGGGGCGTTTGTCATGGGCGCGGCTCCGGCGATTGTCCAGTTTGTTGGTGGAACATCGGAAGAGGCCATGAGGCTGACCAGAGAGATGTATGAGATTACCACCGGGACCAACGACAGCTACCGTCTGCCCACCATGGCGTTTATCGGGGCGCCAACCGCCATTGATGTGCGGAAAGTGGTTGAAACCGGCATATTACCCATAATCAATACCGGTATCGCCCACAAGGAACCGGGACATGGATTGGTCGGAGCTGGAATAGTACGGGTTCCCAAAGGGACCTTCGAAAAGGCAATACGGGCACTGGCGGCCAAGTTTACCAAAGGATCCGGGCTTCAGGGCTAAGGGGGGGTGCGGCTTTTGAAGGAAGATTTAAAAAAAATCCTGGCGGAACTGATTCCCCTCCAGGGGGTGTCCGGTTTTGAGCAGGATGTCGTCAGAAATGTTTCGGAGCGGCTGAAAAAGCATGCCGACAGGGTTGAAATTGACAATTTCGGCAACGTCTATGCCACCAAAGAAGGCGGCGCCCCGGGGCCGAGCCTGATGATCTTGGCCCATTCCGACGAAGTGGGCGGTGTTGTCTGCGAGGTTTTGGCGGACGGTTTGCTAAAATTCAAGACGGTAGGTGTGGTCAGTGACGCGGTGCTACCGGCGGCCCGGGTTCGGGTGGGAGGGATAACCGGGGTCATAGTCTCCATGCCGGCTCATCTTGAAACAGGCTCAGCCGCTGGACAGCCCGGTTATCCGGGAAATTTGAAAATAGACGTAGGCGCTGCCAGCGCCGCGGAAGTCAAGGCCTGGGGTATCGAAGTCGGGACTCCCGTTTCTTTCATGGGTGATCTGGTGGAACTGGGAAACCCCGACCGCATTTGTGGTCATGCCATAGATGACCGGATCGGCTGCGCGATTATCATCCGCCTGTTTCAGGAACTGGAAAACATGAGTTTTGCCGGAAAAGTTTACGGGGTCATTAACGTTCAGGAGGAGACGACCATGAGCGGGGCCGGAATCGCGGCCTATCGCCTCCAGCCCGACTGTGCCATAGCGGTTGATACCGTGCCGGCCAATGATACCACCGGGGGTCCCGTCAAATTTGGCATTGGGCGCGGCCCGGTGATCCAGCTGGCCGAAGGAGTCCAAAGGGCGTGGGTGGGAACAATGGCTCACCCTGCGCTCAAGGGCGCAATTTTGAAAGCTGCCGCAGAGGTAGGGGTTGAGGTACAGCTGGCCGCGGAAGTAGGACACTGGACGACTGACGGGGCGGCAGTCCACAGGTCAGGACGGGGTGTTCCCTTCGGGTTCATTTCCATTCCTCGCCGTTACGCGCATTCCCCGGCGGAAGTCGGCGATATCAATGATGCCGTTGCCGCGGTCCGCCTGTTAAAAGGAGTAATTAATGGACTTGGCGGTCTTGACCTCCGGTTTGTTTAAAGGCACCCCCGCCGGGCGGGAACTGCTGGTGGCCACAAGCATCGGGTGGAAAGTAAAACGGCTGCTCCAGTCAAACCACTGGACAGGCAGAGTGCACAGTGTGTTCAGCAGTGCCTTCAATGTCCGGACGCCGGATGGCCAGGTTTTCGGAATCCTGAGCGGCCAGGACCGCCACTGCCTGGCCGTTAATGTGCGGCGCCAACCCTTGTCAGCGCGCCTTTCCATTGGTATGCCCGTTACCACCAGGAACGGGTGGATGGTGATACCGGACGCGGGCCTGGAGATATACCTCGAAAGTTCGCATATTTGGCGCGGGGCAAATTCGCCGCTGAGGCCCGGCACCTACGAAAGGGTAGCTCGGGCTGCTCACGCGGCCGCTTGCACCGGCTGCCTGCATGGCAGCCTGGACGGGCTGGGAGGGCTGCTTCCCGGGCTGGCAGGATGCAGCGCCCCGGGTCGGGCAAACCCGGAACCGGACAGGTGGGCGGTGCGGGCAAAGGCAGCCCTGGGGGATTTACTCCAGGCTCTTGCCAGCAGAAATCCCTGGGCGGCGGCAAGGGCCACCAAAGCCATAGCGGGGCTGGGGCCAGGACTGACCCCGGCCGGCGATGATTTGCTGGCGGGGTTAATTGGAGCCTGGTGGTGGAGAGAAAGGGCTTTCGGCCGGCAAAGCGCCCTCATGCAGCGCTGTCTGGGGGCAGTGGCATCTGCGGCCAGCGATTGCACCAACATTTTTGGGTACCAGGCGATTCGGTGTGCGTCACAAGGGGAACTGCCCGAAGCGGCCCTTGGCGTGGTCAAGGCAATTATCACCGGCAGTGACACATTGCTGGAAGGAGTGGTTCCGTCCCTCCTGGCCTTTGGCGCCACCTCCGGTACCGACATGCTCACAGGCATCTGCCTGGCATTTATGCCCTTGAACCGGTCTGAACAAAAATACCTGGCACTTTGATTAATCAGGGACTGCGGCCGTACAGAACATTCTGGCTCAGGATTTTGAAACCCTGGCGGAACTGCTTGATAATTCCAGGGTTTCCTGGAAATATTACGACGGCAAGCCCAACCCACGCTCATTTGGGTTGTGGAACCCTTTACCGGGCTTCAAATCATTCAAGAAGAACAGTAGTCTGATGGCCCATCTGGTCGCCGCCGCAGGAAGATGAGTACGGATACGGGCCGAGAGTTCCGGCCATCATTATCTCGCCTTATGCGAAAGCGGGTTATGTGGATCACACCACGGTAAAGAACCGGCGAAACCAGGAGCGATAAACCGTAGGGCCTTCAGGAGGAACAACGCCTAAATCAAGAAAGCGCCGCTTCAGCCGTATCAGAAAGCCCCGGCGGTTCAAAACAAAAAGATCCGATTTCGGGAAGATGCCCCGGCCAAAACAGGCGGTTCCATCATGGAGCCGCTGTTTTTGATCAAATTGCTTTTGGCGTTATTCTCCTGAAATTCTAAGAATGCTCGCTTACAATTGAAGGAGAGGCAGCGACCGCTCCCGCGGAACATGGCAAGCCTGCGGGAGCTCCGGTCGGTGCACACATTACGATAAAGGGAGTCGATAAAATGGTCAAACTGCACAACCGGCTACACAACCGCTGGACCCTGGGGATGGTTGCCGGGCTCATGCTGCTTATGGCGCTGGGGTTCGCTCCGGCCCAGGCTGCGGAACCTTCAAACGGAGAAGCGGGCGACGAGGCGCTCATTCCCTACACCGACTATGCTCAGCACTTCAGCGTTTCCTATCCCCAGAGCTGGTCCCGACAACAGACTGCCGGGACCGGCGTAGTCTTCACCGGACGTGATCAGTCCGTGTCGGTGGAGATTCTTCCCCTGCCAAAGCAGAGCCTGGAGGCGTATGCACAGGAGGATAGCCAGGCGCTGCTTAAAGCCGCGCCGGGGTTTAAAAAGCTGCGTTTGTTCCGTTCCTCCGAAGTGAAAGGTGCCTATGTCCTGTCCTATGAATGGGATGCGGGCAAGTCGGGAGTGACGGAAAAACCGCTGCGGGATCGCAGCGATCGCTACTACTGGATCACCAAAGACAGCCGGCTGGTGGTAATTACCGGCAGCGCCCCCATCAAGAAGTTTGACCGCGAGCAGTTTCGCGACATTGCCTTGAGTTTCCGGGTCCTGGCCAAGAAGTAGGAAGTTTCGTGCAACGATGGTGAGGTGCTGTATGATGAAAATGGAAGGTGTTGCGGCCGTAGAGTTGCGAAACCTGTACAAAATCCACTCCGGGCGCGACGTGGAAACGGTGGCGCTGCGGGGGGCGAATCTTTCGGTGGCCCGCGGTGAGTTCCTGGACATTCGCGGGCGGTCCGGCAGCGGAAAATCCACCTTGCTCAACCTGATCGGGGGCCTGGACCAACCAAATGCGGGACAGGTGGTATTGAACGGGGTGGAGATCACCCATTTGCACGAAGGGGAGCGGGCGGCGTTTCGCAGGTCCCACATCGGAACGGTTTACCAGCAAGACAACCTCATTCCCTTCCTGACCGCTCTTGAGAATGTGCTGTTGCCGATGGAGCTCGCGGCGCGACCGGGGCGGGAAAAGAGGGCGCAAGAACTTTTGGCCGAAGTGGGGCTGAAGGAACGTTTACACCACCGCCCGGCGCAACTTTCCGGCGGGGAGCGGCAACGCGTGGCCATCGCCGTGGCGCTTGCCAACGAACCGGATTTGCTCCTGGCCGACGAGCTGACCGGCGAGCTGGATTCAGCCACGGCCGACCAGGTGCGGTGGCGTTGCCCGTCGACCAGCAGTTTCATCTGAGGATCGACCGGGATCGCTTGCCCGCCGATCCGACCAGGGCTCAAAAGAAGGCCCAGGCGATTCAGTGAGGGCTGGAGCGCCAGTTCCCCGGCGAACTTAAGATCAGCAACAACCTGGACGCCAGGTTTGCGGTTGCCGCGGCGGAGATCTTTGCGGAAACACAGCGTCGCGAATTTGGGCTGTTGCGCACCCGGGGAGCGGGATTAAAGCATATTGCCGCCCTGGCGGTCGCCAGTTCCGTGTTGCTTGCCCTTATGGGCACGGTGGTGGGGCTGGCGGTGGCCGGGATGCTGGGCAGCGCCTGGATTTCCGCCCGGCGCTTATCCCGCCTCAAAGTGGTGGAAGCGCTGCGGGAAATATGAGGTCCTGGGAGTGAGTGGATGAGCCGACCAAGGGTGCTCCTGATTGAAGACGATGTGTCCCTGGCCCATTTCATGCAACTGGAACTCGAACACGCGGGGTATGCGGTGACCGCGCGCGCCGACGGCCGGGAGGGATTGACCACCGCCCAGAACGGCACGTGGGATCTGGTTCTTCTTGATCTGATGTTGCCGTCGATTTCCGGAATGGAGATTTGCCATAGCCTGCGCCGGGCCGGCTTTTCCGCACCGATTGTCATGCTCACGGCGCGTCAGGGCATATCGGACAAGGTGTCGGGGCTGGACCTGGGAGCGGATGACTATGTGACCAAGCCTTTTGAAATCGAGGAATTGCTGGCGCGGATGCGGGCCTGCCTGCGCAGGACGACCCGGAAGGAACAGGGAGCCGTGTTGACGTTGGGAGCGCTCTGCCTGGATCCCTTACAACGGCGGCTGACCCAGAACGGCCGCCTGGTGGAGCTGACGCGCCGCGAATTCGATCTTTTGGAATACATGCTCCGCCACCCCAATCAGGTGCTCTCCCGCGACCGCTTGCTCTCCCGGGTCTGGGGCTATGATTTCGAGGGGGAACCCGGGGTGATCGATGTATATATCCGCTACCTGCGCACCAAATTGGAGCGTCCCTCCTCTCCGCGCCTGATTCATACGGTGCGCGGGGTGGGATACGTATTGCGGGAGGAGTCCCCATGTCCATCAAATGGCGATTGACCCTGTGGTACGTCCTTATTCTGGGCGTGGTGCTGGCCGGTTTCAGCACCTTCGTGTACCTCGGGCTCCAGTACAGCTTGCAAAGTTCCCGCCTGGCCGAGGATCGCGACCTGGCGCAGACCATGGCCCAGTCGCTCGGGAATGAAGAGGCCACCTTTGGAGCGGGTTTCGATTTGAGCGACGAGGAACTCATTCGCCAGATCCGGGGCAAGGATGTGTACTTGCGCCTGGTGGACGCTCAGGGCCGGGTGACCAAAAAAATCACCGTTCCGTTCGGGGTGCCTGCGGTGCCCGAGCCGCGTGCGCCCGCCGGTTGGGTGGGAAAGGCGAGCGGGCGCCACATCGTCGTGGTCAATGTACCGGTATATCGCAACCGCGCGTGGTCGGGCTCCATCCAGGTCTTTGAACGGCTGGACACTCTGGACGAGTTTCTGGCGATGGTCCGCCGCCTTTTATGGCTGGGAAGTCTCCTGGGGCTCGGCGTGTCGTTTGCGGGGGGCATGTTTTTTGCGCGCGCGGCGTTTCGCCCGGTGGAACGGATCGTGGATGAAGTGGAGCGCATCGGCCCGCATGAGTTGGACCGGCGGGTGGAGGTGGGGGCGGCCGGGGCCGAACTGCAACGCCTGGTCGGAACCTTTAACGGCATGCTCGACCGGCTGGCCGTCTCCTTCGACCGGCAGCGGCATTTTGCGGCCGACGCCTCGCACGAACTTCGCACACCGCTGGCAGCCATTCTTGGCCATGCCGCTCTCATCGACAAGTGGGGCAAAGAGGATCCGGAAGTTCTAAAGAAATCGGTGGCCTTTATCCTCAAGGATGCGCGGCGGATGGAAAGCATCGTGAACGACCTGTTGCTGCTGGCCGGCACGGACGCGGCGGAAGCCCCGCCAGGCGGCGCCGTGGGCTTGCGGGAAGTGGCGGCGGAGATCGTGGCCGACGCCAGGATCCTGGCCGGGGAACGGGTGGTGGACCTGCGACTTGGCGGAGAGGTGCTGGTCCGGGCGGAGCGCGACGCGGTGCGCCGGATTCTCACGGAACTGCTGGTGAATGCGGTCAAATACACCGGCCATGGCGGCCGGATTGAAGTGACGGTGGCGCAGCAGGGCGACCGGGGTCGGATGGTGGTCTCGGACAACGGGGTGGGGATTCCTCCGGACGATTTGCCGCACGTCTTCGAACGGTTCTACCGGGTGGACAAAGCCCGGTCCCGCCGGGCTGGCGGGACCGCTGGCGGAACCGGGTTGGGCCTGTCAATCGTGCAATACCTTGCGGAAGCCTACCACGGGCGGGTCAGCGTGACAAGCACCCCGGGGGTGGGCAGCAAATTTGTTGTGGAGTTCCCGCTGTTTGTGGGGGATGAAGCTTGAAATAGGCGGCCAAGGCCACGAAAGATGTTGCTTGGCGACCGGATGATTGGAGAAGTGGCGCGAGATGACGAGTTTACGGCATAACGGTAGACGGGCGGGTGGACAATTGGACTACCACCCGCCCGGCCAATGAATTAGAGAGGAATGCGGCCAAAGATTGTTAGAAGCCACACTGTGATTTATAGGTTCATTACAGAGGAGTAACAAGTCGCGCTTATGCTGAAGAGTTGTATTGACAACAATTGCAGGAATTCCCAGAGGGGATAACGAATGATTAGTAATAAGATCCAAGATCAACTGCGCAGTGTCTCCTTATTACAAAGGCATTGCCATAATGGACAGGGGTCGTGGTGAACATAAGAAATAAAGAAAACAGCCAAGGCCTCCCTTTGCGAATTCTTGACCTGTTTGCCGGGACGGGGGGACTGTCTCTGGGGTTTGAAAAGTTCAATGGCAAGATTGGTAGGCGGATCTACGAATTTGCCGGGGCTGTTGAAGTAGATCATGACGCCTGCGAAACCTTGCGCAAGAATCATCCGGCACTTGTTGCAGAGGAGGAAAATGCCTTGATTTTTGAGGGGGATCTCACCTCTGTCGAAATTCATGATAAGGTAGTGAAGCGGGTTGGCAAATCGGGAGTTGATATTATTGTTGGTGGGCCTCCCTGCCAATCATTTTCCATGATCGGTACACGAAGTGGCCGGTGGGTGGAAGATAAAAAGTTTGAGAATGACAGGCGCGATTTGTTATTCATGGAATACGTTGCCCTCGTTCGCCAACTACAGCCATTATTCGTTGTGCTGGAAAATGTTGATGGTATTCGTAGCAAAAAAGACAAGCAGGGACAGACGTATCTGTCACGGATTATTGGAGAACTTGAGAGACTTGGTTACCGGTTTGAGATCACGGGACATGATGAAAAGTTTCTGCGCTTGAACGCTGCTGATTTTGGTGTGCCACAGATTCGCAATAGAATTTTCCTCGTGGGCAACAGGATGGGTATAACCTTATCGCCACCAACACCCACTCATTTTGATCCAAATGGTTCGGGCGTTCAGGTTGAAGGTCGATTGCCCTGGGTGACGTTATGGGATGCAATCGGTGATCTTCCGCAACTCCAGGCACATTTTACCAGAAGCAATATCACACTGGATGAATGGGAAGAGCGGAAGAAAGAAAATGAGAGTCGTTACAATGGCGCCAATGGCGTCCCCTTCCACGAAAAGCGTTTTGCAAGGCATTATGAATCACTTGGCAAGCAGGGCAAGGCATTCCTGGATTTTGTTGCTGCATCTCATGGTCTGGTGCTTCGTTATCATCGTGCACGTGAGCAGCAGGTGTCCGATATTGAGCTGTTTGAAAAGATGCCGGAGGGTGCAACTGCAAAGAATATTTTCGAAGGGCCTGAAGAGTTGCGGGTGTTGAGTCGATTCATTAGATATGATATGGAGAGTTTCAAGGACAAATATCGCAAGCAACAATGGAAACGTCCCAGTACTACAATTTTCGCTCACCTTGAGCGTGATGGAAACCGGTTCATTCATCCAGATAGCTCACAGGCCCGCACATTTACCGTTCGTGAAGCGGCTCGAATCCAGAGTTTTCCTGATGACTACTTGATTGCCGGGGCAATGAAAAAACAATATCGCCAGATTGGCAATGCGGTTCCCCCATTGCTGGCCCGAGCCATTGCAGAAGCTATCTATCAATCGCTGGTTGCCTCGGGCCATATGATCGATGGTGATGGCGTCGTTGCATATGAAGAGGATTCATGACCGCCAGACATCAGGAGAAAATGTCGTGGGGCAATTCCTGCAATTCAGACACCTCCTCAAACAATGGTGGCTCACGGCTAGTCGTGATTTTCCCTGGCGTCACCATCGTTCCCCTTATCGTACCTTAATCGCCGAATTGATGTTGCGTCGAACACGTGCGGATCAGGTAGTGCCTGTTTATGAGCGGTTTGTCAATTCATATCCGACTCTGGCCATGGCAGCCCAGGCTGATCCTTGCGATATCAGGGCTATTTTGTATCCGCTCGGTCTTTCCTGGCGAATAGAGAACATCATTGATTTACTGAATCAGGCTTATAATCGATTCGGTGAAGTGTTACCGATAGACATTGAGGCATTACTTACTCTACCCGGGGTTGGTGATTATGTCGCAGGCGCAGTAGCTTGTTTTGCTGGAGGCCAGCCGGTCGCATTGATCGATACGAATGTTGTGCGGGTGCTCGGGAGGGTTTTCGGCGTCGATATCCAGGGAGAAGCGCGAAGGCGGCGTGAAATGCATGATCTTACAGACTCCGCGTTAGATCGTGATGATCCGGTTACATACCAGTATGCTTTGCTTGATTTTGCGGCGAAAGTGTGTACAGCAAAGAACCCGTTCTGCAATTGCTGCCCGTTTTCCCAGGCATCCTGCTGTGAGTTTTATAAACATTTCATAATCGATAAGAAGTAAAAACAGGGCACTGAAGGGCTGGTACAAGGGAAAGCGAGAAAACGAGATGGTAACCAGAAATCAGGATGTTGCCATGGATTATGACATCGCCGAGCCCCACGCGGATGCAATTATCCAATCTGCACGGTCCATAGGTTATGACCTGCCCACTGCCATTGCAGATATCATGGATAACAGCATCGCTGCAGGCGCCAGTAACATATGGTTGGCTTTTTTCTGGGACGGAGAACGCTCCTGGATTTCCATCCGGGATGATGGCTCTGGAATGAATGAGAAAACACTGGTCAACGCGATGCGTCTGGGGAGCCTGAGTCCGCTAGCCTATCGCAGTGATCGCGATCTTGGTCGATTTGGCCTGGGACTAAAGACGGCATCATTCTCCCAGTGCAAACGCTTGATAGTGAGGACGAAGGCGGAGAACGCTCCTGCCTGTACGCGATGCTGGGATCTCGATTACGTGACGGAAAGTCGAGAGTGGCGTTTGTTCAAAGAGATCAGCGAACTCTCCGAATCCCATCTCGCAGAGTTCAACCCTAAATCCCATGGTACAATTGTTCTCTGGGAGGACATGGATCGACTGGTTGCTCACAATCAAACCGAAAACCGCATGCAACAGGATCGTTTTTACCAGCGTGTTGATCAGGTTATCGAACATAACAGCATGGTGTTCCATAAGTTCCTGGAGCGACCAAATGGTGGTCTGACCTGCTGGGCCAACGGTAACAAGGTCTCTCCCTGGAATCCATTCCTCCCTCGTGAGGCGGCCACTCAGGGATTGCCGGAAGAACATCTTCATTATAATGGCCAGACTGTCGATGTCTTTCCTTATATTCTTCCGCATCAATCACGTCTCAAACCGGAGATTTTCAAACTGGCTGGCGGTTCAAGGGGATGGAATGACCTGCAGGGGTTTTACGTCTATAGAAATGGGCGTATGCTGGTTGCCGGTGACTGGTTAGGATTGGGACTCCAAAAAGAAGAGCACTGCAAGCTGGCACGTATCGAACTTAACATCACCACGGCCATGGATATGGATTGGCAGATTGATGTAAAAAAGTCTCGTGCCAGACCTCCGGCAGCAATTCGTGATGACCTGCGGAGGATTGCCAGCCTGACGCGAACAAAGGCCGTCGAAGTCTATCGCTCCCGGGGAAAGGTACTGACGAGAGCACGTTCTGACGAGGTGGTCTTTCTATGGGACACATTGAGACGTCATGGAAAGAATCGTTTTATAATAAATCGTGATTACCCTGCTGTTGCTACGGTAAGACGCTTGTGCGGTGAACATACGTGGGAATATTTTGATGCTCTGCTGCGTCTGATCGAAGAGACCTTGCCGGTCAGTTGCGCGAACGAAAATCCTGACACATCGCGCCAGGTTCAAGGGCAGGCCAGTACTCTGAACGATTTGTCTCAGCTTTCTATTATCTGCCATCTGCTTTTCAAGGTACTGGTGGCCTCCGGCAATTCAAAGGGACACGCAATTGAGTTGCTGGCAACCATGGCGCCATTCAACCAGTACCCGGAATTGCTGGCCACATTAGAAGATGGGGAAGGAGATAATCAATCTGATGACCGATGACGAGAAACTGGTAATGGATCTGGCATTAACAATTCTACTCCATAAACAGACACGGACCAAAGAAGCAATTGAACGGGCAGTCGATCAATTTGCAGGTAACTATCCCGGGGTCAGCAGGGATTTGATTGTTCGAGAATTGGAGAGCCGGTTTTCCGTGACATTTCTGGGGAAAATTCAAATCCTGGAAGACCGGGCCGCAATCCATATTCCCTGGTTACCGGAGAAGAGAAGTGAGATTGACTGGCGGTTTTGGAACCGTTACGAACGCAGATTACGGGCCAAGCAATTTCCTGAAGATACAATTCGGGGTATTGATGACTTTACCGACGTCATTTTTGGGTTGCTGGAAAATCCGAAACGGACGGGAAAATGGGACAGACGAGGCCTTGTTGTCGGGAAAGTGCAATCAGGAAAGACCGCAAACTATGCAGGTTTGATCAACAAAGCGCTTGATGCGGGATACAAAATTATAATCGTTTTTGCCGGACTGCATAACAGCTTGCGCAGCCAGACCCAGCTTCGCCTGGATCAGGATATAGTTGGCCATGACTCTCAGAAATCTCGCGTGGGTGATGAAAGCTTACCAGGAATTGGTGTGGGATTAATTGACCCTCGATGGAGAGTGTACTCTCTGACAGATAGTACCGAGCATGGAGATTTCAACAAATCAAGGGTCAACGTCAATGTTCCCCCCGGTGGAGAGCCGATACTCCTGGTTGTGAAAAAGAATGCCACAGTTTTACGTAATATCCTGACATGGGTACGTTCTTATAGCTTACCAGTTGATGGAGATAATGATCATCGGGTTTTACACGATACCCCCTTCTTACTGATCGACGATGAGGCTGATAATGCCTCAATTGATGCCAATGCCGCTCCGCGCGACAGTCATGGCAATCTGTTAGAGGATAATGATCCCACACGTATCAATGGCCTGATCCGACAGATTCTGAATTGCTTTGATCAGAGGGCGTATGTTGGTTATACGGCTACCCCATTTGCCAACCTGTTCATCTATCCAACGGAGAATATTGATTCTACCGACCCATACGGCGGTGATCTGTTTCCAGAGAGTTTTATTATAAATTTACCTCCTTCATCCGATTATATCGGCCCGGTTCGGGTTTTTGGGCTTGAGGATGATGTTCGATCCGGGATAACTGCTCAGGAAGGCCTTCCAATTGTTCGCGTTGTGGACGACTTTGCTATCACCATTCCTGCAAAACACAAGAAAGACTGGACGCCCCCAGCGCTCCCGCCGTCCTTGAAAGAAGCCATGCGTGCCTTCTGGCTAGGCTGTGCCGCCCGCCAGGTTCGGGGACAGACTGGGGTTCATAATTCCATGCTCATTCATGTTACGCGATTCACTGCGGTACAGCAGCAGGTCATGGATCTTGTAAAGGATGAGGTCTATACGCTCCGGCGACGGATGAGATATGGAGACGGTAACGTACGGCCTGCGTTACGTGAGGAACTTCGTGACTTCTGGGAGAAAGAATTTGCTCCTCGCACGACGCAAATCATGGGAATGGTGAACGATCCGGCAATCATCCCGCTTTCCTGGGAGGACATCGAGCCACATCTTTTGCCGGTTGTGGAATCCATTGAATTCAAGTTGATAAATGGCAGTGCGAAAGATGCGCTGGATTATTTTGATCATCCCAACGGTATGACGGTGATCGCCGTGGGAGGAGATAAACTTTCTCGGGGTTTAACGCTTGAAGGGCTTTCGGTCAGCTATTTCCTTCGTGCCTCAAATATGTATGATACCCTCCTGCAGATGGGGCGCTGGTTCGGCTACCGGCATGGGTATCTGGATTATTGCCGCCTTTACACAAGTGCAGAGCTGCTTGACTGGTACCGCTATATCACCCTGGCTTATGAAGAACTACGTCGTGAGTTTGATGAGATGGTGGACCGTGGAGGCACACCGAGGGATTATGGGCTGAAAGTAAGAAGCCATCCCGCAGGGCTGCAAATTACCGCAACCAGCAAACTTCGGCACAGTCAGCGTTTGCAGGTTACCTTTGATAATGATATTGTCGAAACATTTGCCTTCCACAAGGCTCGGAATATTATTGAACAGAACTACCGATTGGTCGAGAGATGGCAACAGAATTTACAAGGTTATAACGAGATCAAGCGGGATAATTACATGTGGTATGAGGTACCGGGCCGTTTCATCATCGAGTTGCTGGAGGGCTTGACAGTTCATCCCCATGTTCGTAAAGCATCTTCCGGGTTGCTGAAAGCTTTTATCGCCCGTCAGATGGAGAATGGTAAACTGGTTTCCTGGACGGTTGCTCTTATTTCCAATCAGACCGGTAAACCGAAGGAAATTGCAGGTCTTCCGGTTCACATGACGATACGTAGCGACATTTCTCTGGCTGAATCGAGGCCATTTGATCGGGAAAAGTACGCCGTGAGTAAGAATCGAATCATAAACCCACCGGATGAGGCGCTTGATCTTTCTGCTGAAAAGATCAGCGAGGCAATTAAGTTAACCAATCAAGAGCGGGCGAAGAAAGGTAAACCAGAGAACGCTTCGGTGGCATCTGGCCCCGCAATTCGCAGGGTTCGTTCTGATAGAAGTGGCTTATTGCTTATCTATCCACTGGACCCATCAGGCCCATTGCAGGATGATTCATTTCCCTATCCCTTTATGGGTATTGCATTGAGTTTTCCATATATCGAACGGCCCATTCCGATTGAATACGATGTCAATCCGGTTTACCAGCAGCTTTTCGGGAACGAGGACGAAGAATGATTGAAGAACTCTGGCAGGAATTAGAGGCTGAGGTAGAACAACAGCATGTAACCACCGGCATGATTCGCAGGCGCATTCATCCCCAAGATCGCCCGGATATCTCCCTTGCCATCGAGCGCCCGGGAGACGTGCGCTTGCTCTTACTGCGGATACCGATTAGCACCTTACCCCCACGCGACATGCTTCCAGGGGCAGAAGGATTTGTCGTGGCACCGGTGACGCAACGCGATGATGACCCTAACCATGCTACCTTGATGTTGCGTCTTTCGGATAAGCGGTACCAGGATATTTTCACAGTGCTTGTTGAGGATGTGGTAGCGGCGATAACGTCTACACCTGATGATACGAACATGCTGAAGATCTTCCTTTCGCGATTGCTAACCTGGCAGAGATTTCTGGCGGTTCATGGGCCGGAAGGCTTGAGTAAAGAGGCTCAGCAGGGCCTATACGGGGAGTTATGGTTCCTGCGCCACTCCCTTTTCAGACATACTGACTTACTTATTGCCGTTCAGGCATGGACAGGTCCTGGGGGTGCTCCACACGATTTTCAGTTTCCACACTGCGCAGTTGAGGTGAAGACGACCTCATCGAAGCAACCTCAACAGATCAGGGTCAGTAACGAACGGCAGCTGGACGAAACCCATATACCTGCCCTCTATTTGTTCCACCTTTCGCTGGATGTCTCCCGAACCGGTGGTGAGTCATTGCCGGAAATGGTATATGCCCTGCGCAAAGCCATGGAAGGGTATCCGGTGGTTCACCAGGCTTTCGAGCAGGTCTTACTCATCGCAGGCTACCTGGATGCCCATGCTGATCGTTACCAGCAGAACCGCTATCATGTACGCGAACATAACGTTTTTCGTGTGCGAGACGAATTTCCCCGAATTATTGTGCGGGATCTTCGCGCAGGGGTAGGCGACGTGCATTATGCCATCGGCGTCGCAGAGTGCAAACATTTTGCTATCGAGGACTCGAAGTTCATTACGATGTTAAGCGGGGAATGAAGCATGGAACTGGAACAATTCGCCACTGATTTCCAGCAAGATGTGCTGACACGTGTAGAGAATGATGAAGGAGAAAACTTCCGTGAAGATGCCTTTACGGAATTAATGATCGAGTATCTCTGTGAGAATGGTGAACTTGATGATGCAGAGGTATGTTCCCAGAAGGGATATGGCTGGAAAGTGAGCGGATACGGGTTCAGCATGGACGAAGAATGCCTGGACCTGCTGGTTTCGCATTACACCGGTACGGTCCCGCCGGAATCCTTGCCAAAGTCTGAGGTCCAGCGCGACCTGAAGCGTTTGATCTCTTTTTTCAGCCAATCACTTCTCGATGGGTTCTACCAGCAATTGCCTGAGTCTTCACCGGTTTTTGATCTCGCTTACCATATCAACGAGTTAAAAAAGGAAGGGGCGTTGGGCCGTGTACGACTGTTCCTTCTCACTGATTGCCTGACCAAAATGAACGTTCTGGAGGATGTCGAGGGTATCTCTATAAACGGGATCAAAATACCGGTATCAGCGCAAGTATGGGATATTGAACGCCTTTTCCGATCCTGGAGTTCCGGCCGGCGTCGCGAGACGATCGGAATCAACTTCCTTGAGCAGTTTCATCAGGCCCTGCCATGTTTGGCGATGCCGGATAGTGATGAGATGGAATACAGCACATACCTGGCACTGATTCCTGGCAAGATACTTTATCGCATCTATGATATGTATGGACCACGCTTGCTGGAGCGCAATGTGCGTTCTTTTCTCCAGGCCAGGGGAAGTGTCAACCAGGCCATAAGGAAAACAATCCGGGAAACACCGCGTATGTTCCTTGCTTACAATAACGGCATCTCGTCGACTGCTGAGGAAGTTGAACTCACACAATTACCGAATGGAGGCACTGGTATCAGTGTGATCAAAGACTTTCAGATTGTGAATGGTGGCCAGACGACCGCTTCAATTTATCACGCTGTAAACAGGGATAAGGCGGAGATCGATGGACTGTTCGTCCAGATGAAACTGACAGTGCTGAAAGATCGTGACAGAATGGATGATATCGTACCGAAGATCTCGGAGTCTGCAAACACGCAAAATAAAGTGCAGATGGCGGATTTTTCGGCGAATCAACCATTTCACCGTAAATTGGAGGAACTATCTCGCACAATCTGGGCTCCATCGGCTTCTGGTACGGAAAAGCAAACACGCTGGTTTTATGAACGGGCCAGGGGGCAGTATGCTGATGAACGCGCACGGGTAGGAACTCCAGCGAAACGTCGGGAGTTCGAGGCGCAGAATCCACCCCAACAGAAATTCACGAAGATTGATCTGGCGAAATACGAACATACCTGGTATCAGTTGCCACATTATGTGAGCGAAGGCGCACAGAAGAACTTCGCCAGATTTATGACTCGCCTGAAGGAATCGCCAGTAGACCCGGATCAGCATTACTTTGAGGAATTGGTTGCCAAAGCAATTCTGTTTAAGCAGACTGAAAAGATAGTAAGCTCTCAGAAATACGGAGGATATCGTGCCAATATCGTGACTTATACACTGGCCTGGCTCTACCAGGATGCAGGGAGATGTTCTAAGCGAATTGATTTGCAACGGATCTGGAAAACACAACGGCTTTGGCCGGAGTTAGAACAGGCAATTATCACAGTCTCCCTCCAGGTGGTGGAAACCATTACCAATCCATCAGGAAACGCCAACGTGACTGAATGGTGCAAAAAAGAGGCGTGTTGGAAGGTTATAAAGGATCTGAATATCAGCTTGCCCGATTCGTACTATTCCCAGTTGGCGTCGTCGGTTTCATCACAGGGGACAGAACGATCCTCGGTAAAGATCAGGATAAATGAGGCAGATCGGGAAAAGATGGAGAGACTCAAGCGCCTCGACAAAACGGTCTGGTACATCATTTTGCAGAAGAACAGATATGAAAAGTTTCTTTCCCTGGAACAGGAGCAGCTTGCGGTGCATCTCATGCACAGACGTCCTAAGGTAGAGGAAATCCATCAAGCAATCGAGATCCTGGAAGAGGGTAAACAACGGGGCCTGGCAGTAGGGTAATCAACGTTGCTGTTACTAAAGCCTGCGCTAAGCTTCTGATGAGCCATGGAACGCATCCAAAGGTTGTAGTGCAGGAGAGATTGGATATTCGGATATCAGCATGACCCTCAATCGTTACTCCCACGTCACGCGCACATGCAAGAAAACGCCGCCCAGGTTATGGGCGACGTCCTCAAAATTTGACTGCTTGTGTTTGGCAAGTAAAAAATGCAGAGAACGGCAATAAATTTTTGCAGAGACTTGCCAGCCAAAAGTAAGATTCTAAGCATCCCTCCTACAGCGCCTTCAAGATCTTAATCGACGGAATTTAAGGGCATAACTAAATGGTTGTTCCGGCCAGTCGCTTGGATTGCTCTTTGGAGCCGGACAAGGCCTTACGCAGGCGGTAACTCTCCCCGGTGAACCCAGGATGTGCGCGTGATGCACCAGACGATCCACCAGAGCGGCAGTTAACCGGCTGTCTCCAAATACGCTGGTTCATTGCCCAAACTCCAGGTTGGAGGTAATGATGACACTGGAACGCTCGTAGCAGTCGGCAATTACGTTAAACAGCAGATCCGAGCCGTCCCGATGAAAGGGGACAAAACCCGCTTCATCAAGGATCAAAAGCTCACATTGGCTTAATCACTCGCAGGAAGTTCAAATTTGAATAGAGAAGTTATCTAGCAAGATGGGATGTCCTGCATGACGAGGGAGGGTTTGGATTGAACGGTGTTTCCCGGCCAGTTTCGGGTGATCAATTGCAGTCCTTTGAGCGAGTTGATCCAGATCGTAAGGTTGTTATAGATAAAGCCCGTGATGGATGGATTAGGCGCTTGATCGACTTATCACGGAGAAACATACTCATATATTATCGAGATCTGAAAACAGGAACGGTCGATTTTTCCAATGCTGATTCTACGGCGATGTCGGCATTGTTAGCTGGCAAAAGTGTTCAAATTACTAAATTACTGCCCAATGAAGACGAAAATAAGATGCGAGCAAAGATCCATGAAATCCGTAGACGGGCGCTCTCTAACCTCGAAGAAAAAGGTCTTGAGACCTTATTCTTGGTGTTTGGTATGGCAACTTGGGATACTATGGATGGGGGACGCCCCCCCGAATCTCCAGTTTTAATGGTGCCGATCGTCATAGAGTCTCATGGACGTGAGGGTGGGTATTTCAGTCTTCGGTTGGTCGGGGAACCACAAATAAATCCTGTCCTGCTGCATGTGCTTGAGACGGAATACGGCTGCAAAATGGATGCAGAGTCGCTATTGGGTGAGGGGGAAGAAGATTTAGCGCACCTAATAAATGGCAAGACTCAAGCTGATAGCGCTGCTTCTTCTGTGACCAGCCAAAATGGCCATAGCGGATCCCAGCAACAAACAACTATGGCTAAACATCCTGCAGAACCGTTGGCTCCACCAAATGGTAACCCTAAAGAGTTAGACAAACCCACTCACGTTAAAAAATTTGAAGAAGGACAAATCGTTTATGATAAACACGGGGTTCCGCTTATAATTACTTCTACTAAAGATTCTGGTCTTTTGTGGGTGCGATTCCCTAATGGACTTGTATCGTGGATCGAAAGAAACCAAGTATCTACAGAACCACCTGAACATCGAGATGTTGGTGCGTTTGTTCGTTATCCCAACGGGATTGAACTATGGGTGGAGGATGAAGGCTTAACTGAAATCGATTCTGCAGAAGGGATCTCTTCGCCAAGAGGGGCAAAGAAGTTTTCCGATGAAAACAGGGAAGAGGACGCACATGAGGTTGTTACTCCAAAAGAAATAGAAGAAACAGTTGACCCATTCCCGATATTTGATAGACTGGGTATGGCGGCTCAGGATGTTAAGGGATTTAAGATCAAAAGGCGGATTGTTCTTGGTAACTTCTCGTTTCAGAAAATGGCGATGGTTAAAGATCTCCAGAAATACGGTATGGAGATGGCCATGCACGATATCATTGCTGCCATCGCTGGTGACCCGAATGCTTGCAGTGAGATTGAGGCTGGCCAACACGATGTGGATCCTGGAGTGTTTGACCAAGTCCCCCCAGAAAACGAATTTTTGGTACTGGATGCGGATTCTAGCCAGCAACGGGTAATATCTGCGGCTTTGGGCGGGCAGAACGTTGCTGTCCAAGGTCCACCAGGCACAGGGAAAAGCCAGACCATTGTAAATTTAATTACCGCTTTGGTGGCACAGGGCGCCCTTGTCCTTTTTGTTGCTGAGAAACGTGCTGCGCTAGATGTGGTCCTCCGGCGCTTGAAATCTGTTGGGTTAGGCCATATTGCATTGGATCTTCACGGGGCTGATATTTCCCGGCGTAGCGTGGTGCAACAGCTATCCGATAGTCTGGACTTTGTTCGGCGATCTACACCAGTGAATTGTGCGGAGCTTCATACGAGGCTCTTAGATCGGCGTAAACGTTTAAATGAGCATGTGAAACGTATTCACCTTCAGCGCCCTCCTTCGGGAATGAGTGCTTATGAATTGCAGGGCCGACTTCTGCGCCTTCCTCAAGAAGCGAAGACCAATGTGCGTTGGCGTGGAGAGAAACTCAAACAACTTACGGCAGAAAATGCAAGCCGGGTACTTGACCTTTTAGTGGAAGCAGGGGGATTCGGCAGGCTGCTTTTTGGTTCGGATCCGTCCCCTTGGAACGGGGCGAAGTTAAAAGATGGCTTAGAAGTGGAACAAGCGACGGAATTGGCTCTTCGGCTAGCTGATGAACTTTTTCCTGCTTTTTATTCTAGCCTTATGCGACTCATTGTGGATACGGGTTTACCCGAACCTCCAAGCCTTCAGGAAGCACAAAAGCATTTTGAACTGGCGGGCGATTAACAAAACACTCAATCTCTATGCTGATAGCATTTTTTCTCAGGATCTCCAGAGCCATATCCAAACGTTATCCCCAGCCAGAAGGGGTGTCGTTTCTGCTATACTTGCCCGCTGCTTTAATGGGGAGTATCGCAGATCGTTGCGAAACATTAAGACCCTCAGGCTGGCGTTGAACAGTTACAAGGCACATTTGGGGTAACACCCTCCGGTAAAATGCGGGTTTCAGGTCCCTAAACGTAGGAAAAACGAGAAAACCTGTAGGCACAATAAATGATAGATTTGTTCTTGCGTGTTCGGCATGTTTATGGTATAATGTGGTTACAATGTATATACGTACCACGAAGACCAAAACAAAAAACGGCATAGCCAAATATGTTCAGTTGGCCCATAACCAGCGAGACCCAAAAACCGGCGTGCCCAAGGCGGTCGTCCTTTACAACTTTGGGCGCATTGATCAACTCGATCTGGATGCCTTGCGCCGGCTGGTGAAGAGTGTCTCTCGCTTCCTGGAGCCCCAAGAGGCCATGGCCATCCGGGAGCAACTGGGCGAAGAGTCGCCTTTTGAATTCCTGGGTTCCAGGCAAATAGGCGGTAGCTGGCTCCTTGACGGGATGTGGGAACGCCTGGGGATCGAAAAGACGCTTCAGCAGCTTCTATCCGAGCGAGACTTCCGTACCCCGATAGAGAGCCTGCTCTTGGCGATGGTGGCTAATCGGGCCTTGGCGCCGGCCAGCAAGTTGCATCTGGAGCATTGGGTGGCCAAGGAGACCCTCATTGATGAACTGCCCGAGGTGGATGTGCATCAGCTCTACCGGGCCATGGATTTTTTGATCGAGTCCGCGGATGAAATCCAGGAACGCGTCTTCTTCTCGGTGGCCAGCCTCTTGAACCTGGAAGTGGACGTGCTCTTTCTGGATACGACCACGACCTACTTTGAAATCGAAGGCGAAGACGAAGACCACGAGGACCAAAAAGCGCTCCGCAAGTGGGGTTACGGCAAAGACAACCACCCGGAACTGGCTCAAGTAGTGATCGCCTTTGCCGTGACCCGCGATGGCATCCCGGTCCGCTGCTGGGTTTGGCCCGGCAATACGGCGGATGAAAATATTGTGGAGCAGGTCAAGAAAGACCTGAATGGCTGGAAATTAGGACGCGTGCTGATGGTTGAGGATACTGGCTTCAACTCCGAGGATAACCGTCGGATCTTGCAGGGGGCGGGTGGTCACTACCTCATCGGGGAAAAGATGCGTCTTGGTTCCCAAGGCAAGCCACACGAGGCCTTCAGCCGCAAAGGCAAGTACCAAAAGTTGGACAACGGGTTGGAGATCAAGGAAGTGATCATTGGTGGAGACAGTGAGGCTCGGCGGCGCTTCGTCATGGTGCGCAATCCCGAGGAGGCCAAAAGGGACAGCCAGAAGCGCCAGGAGATCGTTAAAGAGGTGGAACGCCGATTGGAGGAACTCCGGCAACTGGCTGGAGAGCCTCATAAGAAGGCGGCCTGTGCTCTGCGCAGCCACCAGGTCTATGGTCGGTATCTGAGACAAACCAGAACCGGCAAGCTGGTTTTAAATCACGCCAAAATCCGCTCTGAAGAGCATCTGGCTGGGAAGTACCTGGTGAGCACCTCGGATGACCAACTCTCCGCCAAGGATGTGGTACTGGGTTACAAGCAGTTGGCGGTCATCGAGCGGGTCTTTAAGGACCTCAAACACCTGGTGGATATTCGCCCCGTCTATCACCGGCTGGCGGATCGGATTCGTGCTCATGTTCTGTTGTGCTGGTTGGCCATGCTGCTCATCCGGGTTGCCGAGAATGAAACAGAGCAGACCTGGCATGAGATGAAAAAGGCCCTTTCGACCTTGCATGTGGGAGGCCACAGAACCCATTCTGGCGAGGTCTGGCAAACCAATCCGGTGGATGAGGGCCAGAAAAAGCTATTTGAAACCCTGAAACTGAAACCGCCACCGCGTTATTACTCCATATCCACCCCCGCAAGGGGGACTATGTAGTCACAATGATTTTCGCCTGGTAAATGGATGGGGTATAATTATCATGGGCATTTCGGGCATTTTTTGTTACTACTTACTGTTCAACGCCAGATGGACTTGCGGTCCAGATCGCTCAAGAGGCCCTTGACAAACGTCTCCCCGTGTTTTTGTTGTTCGTCCCGGTGGTAGCAGTCCTCAAAAGAGGCCAGGTATTCGTCCAACAGGGTTCCGAGTTTCCCGGCCTCCTGCACGTCCAGGCCGATCTCCGCCAACAGCTCCGGATTCCAGTCCGGCTGATGGAGCATCATATTGGGCACCCTCTTGGTCACTATTTGGGGGTTCGGGTGACGGCAAGGGTCTTGGGCAATAAGTTTTGGCAAGGCCGGGTTAACACTACATCGTAAGCAAAATGATCTGAACAATCATAAACTAACTTGGTATAATATGCTGAGGGGTTCGGGGACGCAAGCAAATTAATGCAATCCAAGAGGCAGAGATGAACAATGGCTTTTCGCTGAACGAACGGCCACTGGTCGGGAAACTCAAAGACATTCGACCGTTGGAGGTCCGGTTAGTCAACAAGACTGCGTGGGAACCGGTCTGGGATTATCTGGTCCGGAGTTACCATTACCTTGGCTACGAAAAGATGATTGGGCCCCGGATCAAGTACCTGGTTTTCCACCAAGACAGGCCGATCGCGGCTTTGAGTTACAATCGGGCGGCACTGCGCGTGGGCGTGCGGGATACGTTTTTGGGTTGGACACCCACGCAGAAGCAGCAGTTCCTGCCGCAGGTGGTCAACAATAACCGTTATCCAAACAAAAATAAAATCCAAACCTTTCAGAACAAAGCCGCGTAATCAAGCCGCTTTCCCCGAAAAAGGTTTGGATTTTTTTTACCGCTTGATTGGTTTCGCGCCACAGAAATTCGCCAGTGATGCTTTGTTGTCCTTCCATTTCTTTGGGGCTTTCCGACTGTTCTCATCTTCAAGCGTCGCCAGAGCTTTCGCTTTCTGCTCGATTGTAACGTCCAGATACACCATCGTCGTCTGCAACTGTTCATGGCCCAGCAAGAGCGATATCTGCACGATGTTCATCCCGTCCTCCAGCCAATGAGACGCCTTCGCGTGCCTCAACTGGTGCGCATGGAAGTCCAGGGGGACCTCAACGCACGACTTGTGGGCTGTTTCAGCATGTAGTTTGAGCCGCTTGCTTACCGCCATCTGGCTCATTTTCCTGCGTGGGCCGGCGTTGCGTGAATAGAAGACGTAGGCATCCGGGGCCGGAACGTCCCCATGGAACTCCTTGAGGTGGCTCTTCAGGTGGGCGACCGCCTTTGGCAGGAGGTACAGTGTCCTTATCTTGTTGCCTTTCCCAATGATGTTGACATTGGGTTTCCTTGCATCCAGGTGCAATTGTCCAACTTTCATCGACAGGATTTCGTCAATTCTTGCCGCCGTGCCATATATGGCGACGATCAGCGCCAGGTCGCGCCGACCCGCCGTTGTAGAAGTATCCGGCGCCGCCATCAGTGCCCGCACCGCATCTTTGCTCATGCCCTTTACTTTCTTGCGCGTCCCCTTCCTCCGCTGTATGCCGGATGCGTCCTCGCTGATGTGGAGCATGGAGACCTGCTTGCCCCCGAGGTACTTCAGGAACACCCTCAGGGATGCGAGCCGGATGTTGCAGGTTTCCGGGGAACATCCGCGAGTATCGGCCAGCCACCGCAGCCATTCCTCAATCATGTCCCTGCTGAAACAGCCGCAGCTCAGCCTCTCCGGATCGATTCCCTTTTCGTCCTCGAGGAAACCTATGTAAAGCGAGATGGCGTACTCATACGACTTGAGGGTGTTTTCGCTGCGGCTCTTCTGGGACGGAACATATTCTCTCAGAAACGTGTGGATGTGCCGGGCGATGGCGATGGACTCTGTCTCAGCCTTCTTCATAATCCACCCCTGGCACGATGTTGTCGAAATCACGCCCGGTCAGCTCCAGGATATCGGCCATAGCCGGTACCAGGTTGAAGTAGTACTTGGTGCTCTCCAGCGAAGCATGGCCCATGCTCTTGCTCAGGTACACGAGTTTCGAAAAGAACTCGAAGCCTTCGCCGATCCACTGGTTGATGTTTTCCACGGCGTAGTTGTGGCGCAACTCGTACGCCGTGGCATGCGGTGTGTGGTGCTTGTGCCAGAGCTTGCGAAAATTGTATACCACCCACCCATTCGTGAGAGATGAACCTTTTGAGGCAGGGAAGAAATACTCCCGCCTCGGGTGCAGCGCCTGGATCGCGGCATTGTACCGCGCCAGCAGGTCCAGCATGGTGTCATGCAGGACGACATAGTGCTGGGAAGGGCCCTTGGAATGACGGAGGTTGAGAACGCCCTGAACCAGGTTTACGTCGTCCACACGGAGCATTCTCGCCTCGTTGGTCCTTATCCCGCTGCTGTACAGGAGTCGAAAGAATACCGGCACGACGATCCTGCGTGTAAGCACCGCCGGGGTGCGGGGTGTGGACGGCAGGTTGTCGCATGCCCGGAAGAAGTTCTCCAGTTCGAAGTCCGTGAACGCATGGGGCACGTAGGTGCGGGGTTCCATCTTTGGGATGTTCGGCCCCACGACATCTGCTATCTCCCGAACTCTCAGGTAACGGACGAAGTTCGAGATGACGAAGATCCTCGTCCTGCAACTGTTGTTTGTCTCTGTGGCGCGCTGCACGCACCAACCGTCCACCATTTCCTGAGTCAGCGTCTCCGCTTCCGGGAACAACCGTGCGCAATGGCTGTCGAAAAGGAACAGGTTTTGCTCGTATGTCTCGTTCCATCGCCCGGACGCTTTCTGAAAGGCGATGAACGCTTCCATCAAGGGGGTAAGAAAGGACGGAAACCTACTCACCGGCGAACACCCCCTCGGACACTGGAAAACGGGCTATGCTAAGGGCGCATCCCTTGAGGTGGACAAGATCTGCCGAGAGGTAGGCCTCCACCGATTCAGGTACGGCATGTCCGAGCGCACCGCTAATCACCGCTTGGGGTACACCGTTACCCAAAAGGGTTGTCGCGAGGTGGTGGCGGAAGATATGGAAACCTCTCCTGTCTCCCTTCGACTGGCGTATGCCCGCTTCCTCCATAATTCGGGCTGCCACCCTCCAAATGCTGCTGCTTTCCATCCCTCTGTAAGGCCCTTGCTGGGTCAGAAATAGGATTGGGCAATCAACTGGGGGACGCTCATTAGTCAGGTAATCGTATATGGCGTTGCCAACGGTTGCAGTCAGGGCAAGTTCCAGGGGTTCCTCCGTCTTTTGCTGTCTGATCCTTATGAGATCGCATTCCCAGTCAATCGAAGCCAGATCCATGGCCGCGATGTCGCAACACCGCAAACCGGTATAGTATGCAAGTTTCCCGATCACCCTGTCGCGCAAAGTGAGCGCATTGGACATGTCGTCCATCGCGTCGAGGATGGCATGCGCCTCCTGTGGCGTGAGGTATTGTATGTTCTTCCTTACCCTCTTCGTCACAGGGAGGAAGGAGGACAGCACTTTCCTGCATGCATCCGGGTTCAGGGGGATACAAACCTTGAGGACAGCAGAGATAAATTTTCTGTAGTTATAGCTTTTGAGTTGTTCCCCATCCGGCGATACGAACACAGACATCACGGCTTCCTCGGTGATGTCATCCAGCCGGTTGATTCCAGCATCCTGCAGGGAGAGTAGAAATGCGGAAACGTTTTTTGATTCCGTGTTTATGGAGGACTCCTTCTTGCCACGTTCCCGCGCCGCCATGCAGTAGTAGTCGATCAGCGACCTGAACTCGGGTGCCAGCTTTGGGTATGCACCCCTTTCCACAAGCCCCGACCACTTCCCGTCAGGATAATTGCCGTGAAGATCGAACTCCATGATGGCGCCGATATACGCGCGTTTTTTTTCGAGCTTGCCAGGGGACAGCGGGATTGCCTCGTAGTGCTGGTACACGTTGTTGTAACAGTTCCAGCCCCTAGTGTCAGCTTCCGCCAGAATCCACTGGATTTCCCTCCGTAACCTGCTAATGTAGTCATTCGAATACCCGGCAGTTTCCATGTACGTGATGAGCTTGGGGTAGTTGTTTCTTAGATTCTCTACATTCATATGGATGACCTCCTATCAAAATTGATAGTAAGATCATACCATAGAAAAAATCCAAACCTTTTTCGGGAAAAGCGGCTTTATTACGCGGCTTTGTTCTGAAAGGTTTGGATTTTATTTTTGTTTGGATAACGGTTAAAATCCAAACCTTTGGATTTTAACCGCTTTCTCATCTTGCCGTGGGTGCGGGTGAAAAACCTGGCTTCCCACTTGCTGGCGTCCACCCTGAGACGACTGGTGCGGGACTGGCCCGCCCTGTACGGCACCGAACCCTGGTTGGTAGAGACCTTTGTGGATCGGAATAAATACCGGGGCACCTGTTATCTGGCCGCCAACTGGTGTTACCTTGGCGAAACCCGGGGTTTTGCCAAGGTAGGCAAGGCCTTCGTCTACCATGGTCACCGCAAAGGGGTCTTTGTCTACCTGATTAACTCTACAGCGAAAGCCTTCGTCTGGGCCAAATGCAAGGGCTTGTCACCACCTTGAGGCGAACCACCGACGCCCTAAATGAACTTCAGCACAGCCTGGCTGATTGGATCGCGGGTAAAGTAGCCAAGGGGAAGAAGCCAACCCCTGCCTCTGTAACCAAGCGCGTGGAAAAGATCCTGGCCAAAGAGCCGTATCTCCATGAGATTGTCAAGGTTCAGAGCGGTTCAGAGAAAGGATTTCCCTCTCTTCGGTACACCATCGATCAAGAAAAGATGAAGGAAATCACGGATTCGCGATTCGGAAAGACCCTTCTGTGCACGGACAATCATGATTGGAGCACGGCGCAAATCGTTGCTGCCTATAGGCGGCTTGGCGGATTCGAAAATGATTTCCGGCAAATGAAGGATCCCTATTTTGTAAGTTGGACTCCGATGTTTCACTGGACAGATCAAAAGATACGGGTACATGCCTTCTACTGTGTACTGGCGCTTTGCCTGGTATCGTTGCTTAAAAAATGGCTTCACCAGAAAGGGCTCGACATGAGCATTCCATCCATCATTGAGACATTATCCGAAATAGAAGAGGTGGCTCATATCTATCCGGAAACGGCCCATACCAGGGCGCATCTCACACTCACGGAGATGAGCAAGGCCCAGGAGCAATTATTCACCAGTCTGGGGCTGGAAAGCTTCCGATTGTAGGGTAATACAACCTTACATGGCCAAACCCAATCTGGACGGGAATTTGGCCCCCGTTCACGTGAATATCTGAGAAACTTCCGCTAGTTAAACATGAACGACTTAACCCATATGTGAGATCTGATACCTTGAAAATCGATCTTGATGTAGAGGCAACTACACTTTTCACTAATATCAATAAAGTGCTTCGCCAGATGGCTTAGAGGCACGGCAGGAGAAGTTGGTTACCACTCGAAAAAAATTTTTTCAAACGGACTTAATTTTTGGCAGGAGAATGGACCGAAAGGTAGAAATGCTAGATTGTTAAATTTAATACGCTGTTCTAATTATAGGAACAAGAAAAGGTGCGATTGAAATGAGTCAGGCAAAGGATTTTAAAGAACCGAGATACCTCGTTCAAACCGTTGACCGCGCTATCGAGGTGTTAAAGCTGCTGGCTACAGAGTGCTCTTCGGGAGAAATGGGCCTAACTGAAATGAGCAAGCGGTTGAACCTCGGAAAAAGTACCGTTCATCGTATTCTTGAAACACTAATGTTGCACCGGTTTGCGGAACAATGTTCTGAAACCGGCAAATATCGACTGGGATGGGGTATTTTCGAAATAGGGAACCGGGTCCCGGAATCCAGGGATATCCGCCGTTATTTCCGACCGGTGTTATGGCGTCTTTGCGAGGAGTTTGGCGAGACCAGCAACGTTGCCATCAGGGATGGCAAGGCGGCTGTAATTATTGATAAAGCTGACCCCAATTCCAGACTCCGGGCTAATCCCCAGGTAGGGGAAAGGGAACCGCTCCATGCCACTGCTTTGGGTAAGGCCTTGATAGCGGACATGTCTCCTGAAGAAATTAAACAATTATTTGGCGATAATGAATTGGAAAAATTGACGCCAAATACCATCACAACAGTACCCCAGTTGGTCGAGGAAATTAAGAACGTGCGTCAACGGGGCTATACCGTCGACAGCGAAGAGTTGCAGCTTTAACACCTCGATAGCGCTGTTCCCGTACGGGACTATACTGGAAGGATAGCTGCGGCTTTAAGTCTGAGCGGCCCCAGTCACCGAATGACCTTTGCCCGGCTTCTCGAGATTAAGGAGAGTTTATTACACGCTGCCGCTGAACTTTCGGGCTACATGGGTTGGCAAGGGGGTAAGGAGTAAAAAAAATTAACCTGAAACAGGAACATAGTTCTAATTAGAGGAACAAACTGGATTGGATCAAAGGGGGATGCCCTGACTCTAGAAGGAGCGAGAGTGAATTTAAAAGCAAACACAACATTGAGCCGTGGAGTGGCGAGAAGCGGAGGTTAAAATGATGGACAAGATCGAACAAGGGTTGAGCAAATTGGGACTACCTACCAGGGATGACTACGAGCTAAAGTCTTCCCCCAAACGCTTCCCGGACGGTGCCCATTACCGGAACGAGGTTGCTGGTATCGAGGGCGTTTCTGTTCTGGAAGCAATGATCCATGAGGCCGAAAAGCGCCAGGTACCTATTCACCGGATTATTTGTACGGTTAAGGGTGTTACCCTGCTTACTGATCAAGAACTAAAAGATCTTGCCCAATTGGCGGCGGAGAAGAAGTATGAAGCCATAGTAACACCGGGCCCCAGCCGTTCATGGGACAACGGGCGCCAGTTGGTGACACCGGAAGGTTACGTCTCAGGGCTTCGTATCAGGGGAGTTGACAACCTCTATTACGTCCTGAAGGATATTGAACGGTGCATCGAGGCAGGTTTCCGCGGGTTCCTGGTGGTGGATGAGGGACTGCTTTGGACGTTGGCGCGGTTGAAAGAAGAGGGTGTCATCCCAAAAGACGTGATTTTAAAGGTATCCGTCTTTGCGGGTCATGCCAACCCTGCTGGAGCGAAGGTCCTGCAGATGCTCGGGGCTAACACCTTTAACCCACTGGCCGATTTAACGGTACCCATGCTGGCTGCTATTCGTCAGACCGTAGACATCCCCTTGGATGTTTACACGGCACTGGTGGATGCCATGGGAGGGTTCTACCGCTTCATGGAGGCCGCGGAGATCGCCCGCGTTTGCGCCCCGGTATACTTCAAGTTCGAACCCGGTAAATCCGAAGGTGATATTTACAAGACCTGGGTTCAACCCGAGTACCAGGCCTTCCTGGCGTGCGAGAAAGTCAAAGAAGTACAGATCGTGATGGAATGGATTAACAGGTTTGCTCCGGACCTGATTTGTTCCGAAGCCGGTACGCCAGATTTGGCTGTACCCAAGCCTTAGTTTAAGCCTCCCTTGGGTAAAGTGCCTAAATGCCCCGCTTATTAGACTGTAAACAGGAGGAACTCAACTTGAGCAGCAATCCCTTTGTAACAGCGTTAAACAGTTTATACGTCGCTGGTGAAATAGCCGGGACCGATCCCGACGTGGTAAAACTTCTCAGCCAACCGAAGCTCGTCATGGAATTCACGATTCCACTGAAAATGGACGATGGGAAAGTAAGGATTTTTAATGCCTTCAGGGTCCATTATAATGACGCCCAGGGGCCGGTAAAAGACGGAACAAGGTTTGTACCGAACTTAGATGTGGACACGGTAAAAGCCCTGGGTTTTTGGATGACCATTAAACATGCCGTGGCGGGTATTCCCGCCGGTGGAGGAAAGGGTGGCATTAGAGTAAACCCGGCTGAACTGAGCGAATGGGAGTTGGAGCGGCTCACCCGTGCTTACATACGGAGCCTTCCGCTAAAGGGAGCATGGATTGATGTCCCGGGTGCCGATATTGGCACCAACGCCAAAACCCAAGCCTGGATGCTGGATGAATACGAGCAGATAGTCGGCTATCACAGCCCGGCGGCAATTAACGATAAGCCTCATGAAGTCAATGGTACCGTAGGTAGTATGGAAGCTACGGGCACGGGCGCCTTTTACGTTACCATGGAGGCTGTTAAGGATCTGGGTATGGCCAACGATGCCAGTGTGGCGATCCAGGGCTTCGGCACGGTAGGGGGCGTAATAGCGAAGCTTCTTTATAACGAGGGATTTAAGATCGTTGCGGTAAGCGATATTACGGGAGGGGTTTACGCTCAGAACGGCCTTGATATTGAAAAACTGCAAAAATACTCCGGGGAAACAGGGTCGGTTGTCGGTTTCCCAGGATCCGAACCCATTACCAACGAGGAATTGTTAGAGGTAAAATGCGATATACTCATTCCTGCCGCTGTGCAAAGTGTGATCACCGACAAGAACGCTGGTAACATCCAGGCTAAATTGGTCATGGAGTGTGCCAATGGCCCGGTGACCCCGGACGGTGAAAAAATTCTTGAAGAAAAAGGGATAACTATTGTCCCTGATGTTGTAACCAATTGTGGCAGTGCCATAGTTTGCAGTTTCGAACGGATTCAAGGACTTACCGACAACTATTGGGATCTGGACACTGTTTTGAGCCGCCTTAACGAAAGAATTATCAAAGCCTATAAGAAGACTGTCAATACGGCGGCGGAAAAGAATACTTCGTTGCGGAATGCCGCCTGGGTCAATGCTTTAAACAAGCTGAGTAAAGCCATTAAAATGAGAGGTTGGGTATAATAATCAAAAAATAATAATCGATGCTACGGAATTTTCGTAACAGGCAACCGCAACACTCCTTTACTTGAACTCCGGAAATAGAAAGCGGTAACTAAGGGGGGTGCATTACCATGACATAATCAAGTAACGAAGAATACACAAAAAGATTATGCGGAGACGAGATTTCCAGGCAAATTTCTCGGGATATGTGGAAAAGGGGAGGTAATTTAGTAAAAAGTTTAAGATGAAAGGAGTGCTTTAATTTGGCGACCGTAGTAGCAGTTCTTGCAAGTGCAAGAAAGAAAGGTTGGACGCAGCAACTTTTTGAAAGGGCCTGCAACGGCGCACAAAAGATTCAAGGTGTGGAAGTTGAAACTGTAAACTTGCATGATTATGAAATTAGTTCCTGTAAAGCTTGCTTTACTTGTATCCGTTCAGAAGATCACATTTGTACACAAAAGGATGATATGGGCGGTAAAGGGAGGTTATTCAATAAGGTAAAAAAAGCGAACGGGATTATTTTAGCAGACCCTGTGTTTCTTTGGGGATCTAGTGCGCTCACTCACCTTTTTCTGGAAAGGATGTATCCATTCATCTGGAGCGGAGGAATTAATGGGATGCCGTTTGGGTCAATTTCTTGCGCCAGCAACTCAGGCTTTCAATACCAAGCAAGCCAAGACATCGCGAAACAAGTTTTTAACTTCGGTTTGAGGTATCTGGGAGCAGTTCCTGTGCATGCAAGTTATTTTGACCAGGGGCTCAAGGAGGCAGAAAAACTAGGGGAAAAGATGGCAATGGCAGCGCTAAAAGACCAGCAAGAAGGTAGGCAAACAGTGACAGACCGGGAAAAGTTCCGGATATATAGCCAGCCGTGGAATGTCTTCCGCTCTTACATGGAGAGCCTGACCAATGGCTCTATGAAGTTTGAAGATTCCATGCCCCAACGCGCCTTGAAGAACGGTGTTTTCCAGCGCGAAGAAGCTCTCGCGGTATTGGAAAAAGCCAATGAAAAGATAAGAGAGGCTTTCGAATTAGTAAAAAGACAAGAATACGAAAAAGCCCATGACGTATTAAGTGACGGAAGCGCTCTTTGGACAGAAGCAACCTGGCGCGAGTTTTTAGAATTGAAGGTAATTGGGGTCAAAAAACCTAAGGCCTATCGTCCTATTGATGATCTTTTCTAAAAAAATTGGAATAAGGAGGTATTATCCAATGGAACAACGGGCAGAGACTGGCAAGCTGGTCGTGGGTGAGGCGGCGCGGTGTAAAGTACCTATGAGCAAGAGACTGGGGTTTGGCACCAATCTATCTGTTATGTCCGGTTTCGTGATTGTAATTTCCAGCCTCTTGGTAGGTGGAATTGTCGGGATAAACTTTCCGCCCAAATTAGCTGTTCCGATCATCTTTTTTGCGGCGTTAAGTAACAGTTTCGTCGCGATCTTAATTGGTGGAATTGCCGCTAGAACGGGATATTCTTCAGCCCTAATCTACCGTTATTCATACGGTAGAAAGGGCACGTTGCTGCCGAACATAGTTATGGCTTTCACCGGCATCGGATGGTTTGCCGTGATAGTCAACATTACCCGGGACGCTTTTACCAATATGGTGGGTATACCGGTAGGGTCTCCGGTATTTTGGGTAACTACGTTAGCCATCAGCATCTTGTTTGTCATACCGGCATATAAGTCGATCAGGTGGATTGGTTATGTTAACTGGGTGGCTGTACCGGCGTTAATACTTATTCTACTGACGGTAATTGTAAAGACGTTTCAAACCGCCGGGGGTGCTGGGGCCCTCTTTGCCTTGGAAAAAAGTTCAGGATTGGGGATCCTGGCGGGGTTCACCATGGCGGCAGGGGGATGGCTCCAGGGAGCTACGGTGTCGGCAGACTTTGCCCGGTTTTTCAAAAACTCCAAGGAGTCTGCTTATGGAATGCTAATTGCGTTCGGGTTGCTAGTATTTGTTCAATTTTGTGGTGGCGCTTTTGGTGCGGCGGTAACAGGTAAATGGAATATTTTCTTGGTGATGGGTGATTTTGGTTTAATGTCTTTCTCCTTTATTGCTTTATTCTTGGGGGCGTGGTCTACCGGGCAGGCCATTGTTTATGGTTGTTCCCTACAGCTTGCGGCCCCACCTGTTCCAATGTATAAAGACCAAGAAGCAACGAGAAGGTTGATAGTTGTCCTACTCTGGGCTTTTGCTGTATTGGGGGCTATATTCGGCATAGAAAAAGTGGTTAACTGGTGGTTGCAGTTTTTGGCCGCCGTCATTGTTCCGATTGCCACTACTGTTATCTTAGATTACTGGGCGTTCCCGAATAGACAAAAAATGTATGAGAACGGCCAAGCTCCTGATATGTCTATCAACCCTGCGGCCATTGTTGCTTGGTTAGTGGGATACTTGGTGGCATATTATACCGGTAAATACCAATTCATGGTATCCATAATAAACGGGATGGTGGCTACTTGTATTGTATACTACCCATGGATGTCTGCAGCCTTAAAGCGGGGTACTACTCCCGAGAAGATGTTCTCCGGTAATTCTCAAAAAAAATTAGGTGCATAAGGGGGTAAGGGAAATGACAGGATTGGCATTGCTGATGCTTGCCATTGAAGCAGGACTGTTACTTTTGGCCATATCTTCAGTATGGAAAGCAGAGGCTGCGAGACCTACAGAAACCATCTGCCCAAAAACCGAAGACGAGGTAGAGCTTGCTTCTTAGTAACAACAAGAGGAAACTAGGGAGGCCATCCTTTGGCCTCCCGCCCTCACAGGTATAGAGGAAAGGAGGTACTTGCATATGAGTCGAGTAGTAGAACTGACAAGCAAGTTAGTCAAATTCAACACCACCAACCCCCCGGGTAATGAGGGGGAAATCACACGTTTTTTAGCTGACTTTATGCATGATATAGGCATGAAAGTTCAAGTTTGGGAAATATCGTCCGGTCGCTTAGGGGTAATTGGTCGCTTGGAGGGTGGTGTTGACCGGGTATTGGTTTTTAATGGGCATACTGATGTGGTGCCACCAGGAGACAATTGGGCTTCGCCTCCATTTGAGGCTACTGTACAAGAAAAAGACGGGAAACTGTTTGGCAGAGGGACATCTGACATGAAGGGCGCTATTGCGTCAATGATAGTGGCCTTCGAAAAACTGGCGAAGGTACCTAAAGCCCAGAGACCCCATTTAGAGTTACACTTAGTACCTGATGAAGAGGATGCTGGCAAAGGCGCGGTTTACTTGGTGGAAAACGAGATGGTTAAGGCAGACGCTGCAGTCTTTGGGGAACCCACCAATCTGCAGGTTAACATTGCGGAAAAGGGCGCCGCATGGATGAAGGCACGTTGTTATGGGTTAGCGGCACATGCAAGTGTTCCTTTTAATGGGATAAATTCCATTAATAAAGCGGCCGAGGTCATTATGAAATTGGAAAAAGGAATGCCACAAATTCTTAAACCCAAAACTCATCCCCTGGTAGGAGAGGCCACGATTAATATTGGTACAATTACGGGAGGTACACGTGTCAACACGGTCCCTGATTTCTGTGAGTTTACAATTGACCGGAGAATGATTCCGGGGGAAATAGCTGATAACGTGCTTGAAGAAATCCGTAGAGTAGTGGGTGATCTAGCGCAAATCGAATTATTCCACGTGGAAGAACCCGCGGAGACGTTAGAGCAAGAAAGAATTGTAACGGTAGCCAGGCAAAGTGTGACCAAAATAGTTGGAAAAGACTTAGGAATCGGTGGATTTGTCGGTTCGACCGATGCTCGTTTCTATATAAATCAAGTAGGAGTACCTTCAATTATTTTAGGCCCGGGAAGCATGAAGGTAGCCCATCAGGTTAACGAATTTGTGGAAATAGCCGAGCTTGAGAAGGCGGTAGAAATTTATTTTGACATAGCTTTAAGCTTTTAAAACAAGGGGGGTTAACGCATGATTATCGACGCTCATGCGCACATAGACGAAGTTCAGGCATTGGGGTGGATTGATCCACCGGAAAAGCTGGTCAGCCTGATGGACAAGGCCGGAATAGATAAGGCGGTTGTAGCCACATATGCGAACTTACCTGGATTTAACCCAACTGCCATGGAATATGTAGCTAATGCAGTTAACAAATACCCCGAACGTCTTATCCCCTATGTTAGGCTTGACCCTTGGTATGGTGACCGTGCCATTGAAGTATTGGTTGAGGCGGTAGAAAAATTCAATTTTAAAGGGGTTAAATTCCACCCCGTCCACTATACTTTGCACCCTTATGGTGAGCAAACAGTCAATATTATAAAAAAGGCTGCAGACTACGATATTCCTGTAATGTTTCACTGCTCTGACGAAGAAATGAGCCTGCCGCTGCAAATAGAACTAGCAGTAAAGAAAGTACCCGAGGCCAAAGTTATTTGTGCTCACCTGGGGGGGTACTTTCATAACAATGACGTTGTCAGGATGGCAGCCACTTATGAAAACTTGTATGTGGATACTTGTGAGTTTCCATATCCAAAATATATCAAGAAAGTAGTTGAACAAGCAGGGGCCGAAAAGGTATTATTTGGGACTGATTTACCTACCACCAACCCGTTTGTAGAAATGGAGAAAATTAAGTTAGCTGGTGTAACAGAAGAACAAGAAAAGATGATTTTTGGCGGTAACATCGCTAGAATTCTTAAATTATAGGAGGGATAACATTGGTTATAGATGGGCATGTGCATGTAGGACAATCATTATATGGTTTGGGTGTTACACCTGAACAGTTGCTGCAAGTGATGGATGAGGTTGGGATTAATAAAAGCGTCATCGTCCCCGTAAAGCCAAGAGATTATGATCTCAGTAAGGCTAATAGTTATGTAGCTCAGGCAGTAAGAGATTATCCGGATAAATTTATTGGTGTTGCAAGAATTGACCCTTGGCTGGGGAATGACGCTATTGAGGAACTGGAGAGAGCGTGTCTCTACCAGAAACTAAAGGGGATTGCCTTACACCCTTGGGAAGAAAACTTTCAAATCAATAATCCTATTGTGTTTCCAATAATGGATTTTGCAGAGAGAAACAAACTTCCTGTAGTGATAGAGGGAGGCTATCCGCATGTATCCCACCCATTACAGATCGCAGACCTGGCAAGACGTTATCCTAAGGTAACTGTGGTTATGACCAATGGCGGGGAGCTGGATTTAAGCGGTTTTACTCGGGGGGACGCACACACTGCCATGAAACTGTGCCCTAATCTGATAATGGGGACGTCTGGACTGTGTAGCCACGAGCGTTTGGTGGATACTGTGAACCAACTTGGCCCAAACAGAGTAATTTTTGAAAGTCATCTTCCGATGATGGAGCCAAGCCTAGAGATTTTACGGATAACCCGTGCCAGTATTTCCGAAGAAGCTAAAGAAGCCGCTCTGAGTGGAAACGCATTGAGAATATACTCTTAATAAATTGGCCTTGAGCATACTATCGTCCAGGGCTACGCTTGCCTAGCGTTTTAACCTTGCCAATCGTTATTTTGGTAATCCTTCTGCGGAAAGCAGGTGGTTATCTTTGGACCTAAAAGAAAAACAAAGCCTAAACAAAAAAACTATAATCTCCGAGGCATTACCAGGTTTCCATCAGATGGCAACGTGGCGACGTGATTTTCACCGCCACCCGGAGCTTGCCTGGACGGAATTCCGAACTGCTACCCGAATAGTAGAAACTTTACGCCAACTGGGTTGGCGGGTTCGTTTCGGACCGGAAGTTACAGATGACTGCGCTAGGATGGGTTTACCACCAACAGAGGTGGTAGACAAAGAATGGAAAAGGGCGCTAACATGGGGCGCTGACCCGGCTATACTGGAGCAAATGCGTGGCTGTTTTACGGGAGTGGTCGGGGAGTGGGATACCGGTCGCCCCGGACCGCTGGTAGCCATGCGCTTTGAGATGGATGCCTTGGAGGTTAGTGAAGCTACCGACAACGCTCACCGGCCCCACCGTGAAGAATTTTCCTCGGTGAATGCTGGAGTAATGCATGCTTGTGGTCATGATGGACACTTGGCTACTGGTTTGGGGGTAGCCTCGGCATTACCAACCCTGCAACCATACCTAGCGGGCCGTGTGAGACTTATCTTTCAGCCAGCCGAAGAAGGGGCTCGGGGAGCAGCATCCATGGTAGCTGCCGATATATTGGATGACGTAAATTATCTCCTGGGTATTCACTTGGGCTGTAATACCCATTCCATTGGGCAGCTGGTATGTGGAAATAAAAACTTCTTGGCAAGCGATAAGATAGACGTGCTTTTCCAAGGAGTAGGTGCGCATGCGGGATTAAACCCAGAACAGGGAAGAAATGCGTTGTTGGCTGCAGCAACTGCAGCTATCCATCTACATGCTATTCCACGACATGGAGAAGGGGTTTCGCGTATTAATGTAGGTGTTTTAACGGCCGGGAGAAGCCGAAATACTATTCCAGATTTTGCTTCGATGCAGATAGAGACCAGAGGTATCAATAACAGAGTTAACGAGTTTATGAAAGAAAGGGTTATGCAAATCATCAATGGTGCTTCCCAGATGTATGGTGTAAAATCCAGTACAACGACTACAGGTAAAGGCTGTGAAGCTGCCAGTGATGAGCCGTTGGCGAAAATTGTGCTAGAGGTGGCTCAGGAAATACCATTATTTAATGAACCATTGCTTTTCTGTGATTTTTCTGATTCGGAGGATTTTACTGAAATGATGCGTCGGGTTCAAGAACTGGGTGGTATGGCTACCCACATGAGTTTGGGAACAAACTTAGCCGCTGGACACCACTTACCTACCTTCGACTTTGACGAAGTAGTGTTACCCTTGGGTGTAGAATTGTTAGTAACCTTAATATGGCGGCTATTGGCGAAAAATCCGGAGGTGATGTCGGGACCTCAGAAAAATCGCCTGCAGAGGTAAGTACAATAGTTCTTGGTGCTTATGCCGAATGGGCGAGTAAAAACGGCAGGAGGCTAAGAATATAGGGTTATGCAAATCATCAATGGTGCTTCCCAGATGTATGGTGTAAAATCCAGTACAACGACTACAGGTAAAGGCTGTGAAGCTGCCAGTGATGAGCCGTTGGCGAAAATTGTGCTAGAGGTGGCTC
>JAMCQP010000061.1 GCA_023381695.1 Bacillota bacterium
GATTGGAAGAAACCCTCACGGTTACCAGGTTGGCCTTGCCTGGCACTCTCAAGAAGACCCTAAGGTCCACCAACCCCATGGAGTCTGCCTTCGATGGCACAGCCGCCCATACGAGAAATGTGAAGAGATGGCGCAATGGAGAACAGACCCTCAGGTGGATGGCGGCGGCTTTGCTGGAGGTTGAGAAAAGATTCCGACGCATCAAGGGTTACAAGGAGATCCCAGTGCTAATCGATGTTCTTGCCAAAAGCACAGGTGGCTTAAGTGCACCACCGGAATTCAAAAAGGCAGCTATCGCGTGATATCCGGCGAAATACTGTGAACGGCAATTTCTACGGAAGCTGGGACAACGTCAATATGTTTCTCATGTGGCGTTAAATCGATAATGAACGGGCTTTTCCTCGGCATGATGCTCACCTCCATGACTACATCATACCATAAAAATAACTAATTTGATACCGTTAATACGTCACCGTATTTATGTTATGGAGTACTTAGGCTGGCAACCTTATGGTGTGGAACCTGATAGTGAGGCGGCGCGGGTTGCTAAGGAGCGTTATAACCTAACAATTGATGTGGGGACGTTGGACCAAATAAATTACCCGGATAGCTTCTTCGATGCTATTGTGATGAATCACGTGATCGAACATGTGCCTGACCCCGTGGCTCTTTTTCAACAATGCAGGCGCTTACTAAGACCGGGTGGAAAGCTTGCGTTATTGACTCCGAATGTTAAAAGTTTAGGTTCACGATTGTTCCACTCAGCCTGGCGTGGTTTGGAGCCACCCCGACACTTACATTTGTTTTCGCCAAAAGCACTTGGGGCTTGTGCAAAACAGGCTGGGTTGCAGATTGACTTTATAAGAACCTCTACATATTCTGCTTCAACTATATGGAAGATGAGCAGGATAATTAAAAATCGTACTCGAGAACAAAAGGGAGAAAAGCCCCCACGGCGATCACGGGTCGGAGGCTTGATTTTCCAGGCAATCGAAGAAATTGTTTGGGTGATCTGGCCTACTTTAGGCGAGGAGATCCTTATGATTGCGACGAAAATTAATGGGGCACCAAGGTAACTATCATCCTTGTGGGCCTCCACGAAAGCTGAATAAGCAGGAGAGTAGAAAATTGGCTCAACCAACGGTTAGTGTCATTATAGTAAACTGGAATACTCGCGATTTACTGCTTCAATGTTTAAAATCGCTTTATAAAAACTCAAACAATATCGAAGTCATCGTAGTGGATAACGCCTCTGATGATGATTCAGCAGAAGCTGTTTCTCAAGCCTTTCCAGATACCATAGTGATTCGAAATTCTAGGAGCCTGTGCGGGTAACATAGCTCCAGCAGATAGGAAATAACAACCAAACGTCGAATAAATGGGCATGAGCAAAACATATCGCCCGTACCACCCAGAACAATTATTTCTCCTGCCGCCATCCTTGAAGGATTGGCTACCCAAGGACCATCTGGTCTACTTCATTGACGAGGTCTTTGACGAGCTGGATCTGTCCGCCATCGAACAAGTTTATGAACGAGAGGAGCGCGGATATCCCCCGTACAACCCCCGGATGATGGCCAAGATCCTCTTTTACGCCCAATGCGTGGGCGTGCGCTCGTCCAGAAAGATCGCCTGTCGCCTGGTGGAGGATGTCGCTTTCCGGGTGCTTGGCGCCGGGAACTTCCCCAAGTTCAGAGCCATCTGCGAATTTCGCAGCCGGCATCTGAAGGCGTTATCCGGGCTTTTTGCCCAAGTGCTCCTGATGTGTGACCGGGCCGAGCTGATCGGGATGAAGCATGTGGCGTTGGATGGAACCAAGATCAAGGCCAACGCCTCCAAGCATAAAGCTATGAGTTACGGTCGGATGAAAGAAGCCGAACTTCGGCTGCAAAAAGAGCTCGAGCAATACCTGCGCGAAAACCAAGCTATTGACGAACGGGAAGACCGGAAATTCGGTCCGGACCGTCAGGGCGATGAATTGCCCCCGGAATTGGCAGATCGGGAGAAACGCCTGGCCAGGATCCGCGAGGCCAAGGCCGCGCTGGAAGCCGAAGCCCGCCAAAGGGAACAAGAGCAAGAGGCCGATTATGATTCGGCCGCAAACCATGCTGTTGGCAATGAGGATTCCAAGCACCACCGAAAGAATCGGGCCAGGCGTCTACGCAAGCATCCACCTGGAACGCCCAAAGATAAAGCCCAGTACAATTTCACCGACCCCGAATCCCGGATCATGCTAAACTCAGATAAAGCTTTTATCCAAGCGTATAACGCTCAAGCGGCGGTAGACAGTAAAAACCAGATCATTGTGGCGGCGGAACTAACCAACCGGGCCCAGGATGGCACCCATCTTCCCCAGGTTGTCAAAGCGGTGGAAGCGAACTTGAACCGAAAACCTTACGGGTTTTCGGCAGATGCCGGGTATTTCAGTGATACCAATCTTACCTGTCTGAAGGACGAAGTAATTGCGGCGTATATTCCACCGGATAAGCAAAAGCACAACGCTGCACAGATTTGTGCTCCCCGAGGGAGAATGCCCAAAGACATCTCGCATGCTGATCGGATGCGGCGGAAGCTGCAAACCAAACGGGGCAAGGCCGAATATGTCTTGCGGAAGCAAACCGTGGAGCCGGTTTTTGGCCAAATCAAGGAGGCCCGTGGCTTAAGGCAATTCCTTTTACGAGGAGTAGTCAAAGCGCGGGCTGAATGGCTAATGGCCTGCACGGCCCATAACCTCCTAAAGTTATGGAGGGCAACAAATGGGTTTAGTTTTGGCGACCAACAATTAAGAAAGACCGCCCAGAGAATTTGCCTTTTATCCCTGGCCCATCCTTATCCTCAAAATCTCCCGATTTTCAAGGTTCAGTAGCTGCCAAAGCCTATGTTACCCGCACAGGCTCCTAGACTTGAGCACCTCCAGGTATCGGGAACTGCCGGGGGTTTTGGACATGGCGGCCGGGTCAACTTGAGCTTGAGATGTACCGGCCTTTTCGGGCGTGCTCTCCCGTGGCTTGCTCAGATCCAGCTTGCGAGCCACAGCTGCCTTTTGGCCGTTCCGCCAGATCTCGATTTCTTGCGGGTCCAGGGGCTCATACCGGATCTCCACCCTGTTGCAAACTTCGGCCCGGCCTCATACAACTGCCCGCCGAACTTGAAACAGCCCGCAGCGTCTACTTTACGGTCCTCCTCCCAACTGGCGTTGTACAGTTACAAGGCACATTTGAGGTAACGCCCTCTCGTAAAATGCGGGTTTCAGGTCCCAGAGAGTAGGAAAAACGAGAAAACCCGTAGGTTGTTTATGGGTGCGAATGGAAAAACATGTGGTTTTTGCAGGTTTTTGTCGGGTAATGTCGAATTCAAGTTGACGAGCGGTTTCAAAAGAAACATCCGATACTAACGGGCGATTCGCAGCCCTATCTCGTTTAGTGGAGGTGACGTCCTCCCGCTCCAGTCCTTACGCTGGAGCGAGGCCAAGATTCGAGGATACTCTGGGAGCTCGCCGGGGAGTCGAACCCTCGAACAATCCGGACCAGAGTTAGGTGATCCGACGCGCCGCGAGGCGGTCGGAAAAGGGCCTGAGGCCGAGAAGCAGACCCGCTTTTGGATACCCAAGCGACGGTCGGTATCCGATTAGGTCAAGGTGGCGTGTGCACTGGGCGAGACTGCGTTAGAAGTCGCAGCCTAGCCGGCGACGGTTGAATCGGGGCAAGGTAAGGAATCCCCGAGGAGGTGCACATAGGTGATTAGGCGCGGGGAGGCTTTGAACAACGGGAAAGGGTAACCGAATGAGACCTCATGCATCTCTCCGCAAGGAGCAGGCGAAGGGACGCCGCAAGGTGCAAGAGGAGTCAGCGCCGTCATAGTACCTGGGGCAACTCAGGAAAGGACGACACCAATGAGTGCTTTCAAGGAACCGTGGACGGGCCAGGGCAAACCTCAGCAGGAGAACGTCCAGAACCTGAAAACAGGTACCGGCCCACGGAGACCGGAAGCCAGACGGAGAAGGGTTTCAAGATGGTCAAACCACTGCACAGCGTTATCGACAAAGTCTACCGGATGGCAAACCTGGAGAAAGCCAGCCGGAAGGTTTGCGCGAACAAGGGAGCGCCGGGCGTGGACAAGGTAACAGTCGCGGCCTGGCAAGCCAAAGAGGGGACGCATCTGCGCCAACTCCATGGCAAGCTATATGCGGACAATTACCGGAGCAAGCACGTACGGCGGAAGTACATCGCCAAGCAGGGCAGCAAGAAGATGCGACCGTTGGGGATACCAGCGGTAAAAGACCGAGTTTGCCAGCAGGCGGTGCTCAATGTTCTCCAGCCGACCTTTGAGGAGGTTTTCTTTGAAGGGAGCCATGGCTTTCGGCCGGGGAGGAGCACCCGGACAGCGCGACAAGCCATCCTGGGATACCGAAAAACGGGATATCGCTATGTGGTGGACCTGGACATCCGCAACTTCTTTGGAGAAGTGGACCATGCCATCCTGATGAAACTGGTGCGGGAGGCGGTCAAAGACCGCCGCGTGCTGGGACTAATCCTGGGGTGGCTAACTGCGGGGATACTGGAGGAAGGAGAGGTACGCTACGCAACGAGTGGGACACCACAAGGAGGCGTAATTAGTCCTCTTCTCTCCAATATCTATCTCACGCCGTTTGACCTGGGGATGCAGGCAGCAGGATACGTTCATGTCCGTTATGCGGATGATGTGCTCATCTTGTGCCGCACCCGGGAAGAAGCGGAAGCCGCATTGGGAAAGGCTAAGGAACTCCTGGACCGGCTGAAGCTAGTGTTATCGCCGGAAAAGACAACGATGAGCAGTTTCCAGGAGGGATTTGACTTTCTGGGGTACCACTTTACCCTACGGCATGTGGGGGTAGCAAAGAAGTCACTGAAAGGATTCTACGCCAAGGTCCGAGAACTGACGAAACGCCAACAGGGAGATGTTCCCGTGGAAAAAGTCATTGAGGCGGTTAATGCCCGGATTGTCGGATGGGCGAAATACCACGCCGAAGGAGACAACACCGGCTTATTTCGGACACTTGACAAATGGGTCCGGAACCGGGTCCGAGCGTATGTACGCCGCCGTTGGCGGGATCGGGGAAGATGGAAAGTCTACACGGCGGAGGAGCTTGACGGTAAAGGGCTGGCGCGGATGGAGCGGATGATATCCAGAACGCATCAGTTGAAGCTTTTCGAGTCTCCCTGCTAAGGGACAGCATTGGAGTGGCTGGATGCGGGAAAACTGCACGTCCAGTCGCAACGGGGGCTGGCACCCCGTGAGGGGTGCCTTCTACCCACTTAATAGGCGTCAGGCCGTGAGAACTAGCCCCTTTTGTCGTTGGGCCTTTTGCCGGTAGCGACTGAGGATTTCCGCAGGGAGTTGGCCCTGAGGATCAAGGGACTGAAGACCTTTGGCGACAAAGTCAGCACAATTCAGACCTTGACGGCCTTCCTTGCCCAGCTTCCAGGCCAGGAGCTCCAGCTTTCTGGCCACCAGGGCTGGCTCGGCCTTTTTGTAAGGTTCCCCTTTGACCAGCATGTGCCAGATGATCACCAAAAGCTTTCTGGCCAAGGCGACGACGGCTACGTTGCGTCCCTTCTTGCGCTGGATTCTGGTGAAGAACTCCCGGAGGGAAGCATCGCGGCGGGCGGCGGTATGGGCGCACTCCACCAAAATCCAGCGGAGTTTCTTGCGACCGGCTTTGGTAATGTGACCAGTATAAAGCTTTTGGCCGCTTTGGCTGATTCTGGGAACCAGGCCAGCATAAGAAGCCAGCGTCTTGGCGGAAGGGAAACGGTTAATATCGCCAATTTCGGATAGAATAGTCAGTGCTGAGAGATACTTAATGCCCGGGATCTGCATTAAGAGGTACACGGCATTGTTCTGGGCGGAGCGTTGAGCAAATTGCGCCTCGGTGTGCTCAAGCTCCGCCAGGGTAGCGTCCAGGAGCCGCAAGGAGGAGTCCAGTTCCGCGCGGGCCGCCGGCCTCAGTTCGACCTTGGCAAGAAACAGCCTTCCGTTGCGGGTAAAAAGGTCGTCGGGATAATTGGTGATGCCCACTCTTTTGAGCAAGGCATGAATTTTATTCTTGAGCCTGGTGGCCATCCCGGAAAGGGATTGGCGGTGAGAGGCCAGCGCCCGCAGATCCCGGGTGTCGGGGTCTGGGACCCAAACTTCGGCGACAAAGCCAGCCGAAGCCAGCTTGGCCAGAGTCAGGGCGTCTACCTTATCGGTTTTAATGCGGGCTTCGGCAATGGCGCGAGTTTTGATGGGATTGGCCACCAGTACTTTGCCGGCTTTGGCCGAAAGAAGATCATGGATCGGCCAAACGTTGGTGGAAGCTTCCACCACTACGGTGTCGGTGGGTTGCAACCGCTTGGTGAACCGGGCCAGTCCGTCGGACAAGTTGAAACGGTCCGCAAAGACTTGGGTGCTTTGGCGATCGACAGCTGCAGCCACCACATAGTTTTTGTGGACATCGAGTCCAAAAAAGCGTTCCATCCTTTGCATACATCCTTTCAGGCTTGTCAGGCTTGGGCAGGGAGTCAAGGCCGCCAGGAAGGTGTGAGCCCCGAAGGCTGACACACATCTATTCGGGTTATACCCAGATTGGTGGGTCGAGGGGGCGGCCAAACACGACGACGGGTTTTGAAAACCCATAGGCATACGCGGCCGCCCTTCACCCTCTGCCCAGTATGTTTGTATCGGCCCCTCATAGAACCGCACAAACCTACTCTTTGGCTTAGCCTCCTTCATTATACCAACACGATGCCTTGAGCCGCCTGGTAAAGACCACCGAGCCCTTCACCCAGGTGGACGACCAGGGCATGCCGCAGCTTTACCAGCGGGCGACCAAAACCTACTACGATGCCGCCGGGAACAAGGTAAAGGTGGTGGACGGCAACGGCCACGCCACCACTTACGCTTACGACGCCCGCAACCGCCTGGTGGCGGAGACCGACGCCCTGGGGAACACCACCACCTACGCCTATGATCAGGCTGGAAACAAGATCCGCACCACCGATCCGCGGGGGAACGCCACGCCCGAGGTGGCCGGGGACTACACCACCTGGTACCGCTACGACGATCTGAACCGGCTGATCCAGGCCATCTTGCCGGACAACACCCCGCCGGTGGACCCCTTCGCCAACCCGGCGGACAACCCCACGGTGGCCTTCACCTACGACAAGGTGGGGAACAAGCTTACCGAGCGGGATCCCAACGGGAACGTCACCAGGTTCACCTACACCGAGCGCTACTGGCTGAAAGAGGTGGAGGACGCCGCCGGACATAAGACCACCTTTGGCTACGACCGGGCGGGAAACCAGATCTCCATCACGGATGCCCGGCAGAACACCACCAAAAACGTCTACGACGATCTGAACCGGGTGA
>JAMCQP010000017.1 GCA_023381695.1 Bacillota bacterium
AGCACATAGTAGCCCGGCTTGAAAACTCGGATTGGGCTTAACAACTTAGATCAAAAGAATATAAACGTCATGGTAGCAAGAAAGCGAGTGGAACTATTCATGCCTGAAAAAGAGCCACAGAATCAGAAAAGCAAAATACCAGATCTCCCCCCGGAGAAGGTTCTGACCGAACCTATCCAGTTCAAGGCGATTGCCGATCCCTTTCGGATCCAGATCCTGGAACTGCTGACGCGTCAGCCACTGACCACCAAGCAGGTGGCGGATATCCTGGACGAAGTGCCCGCCAGGGTCCACTACCACATCAAGGTCCTGGAAAGGGCCGGAATCGTCCAACTGGTGGAAACCCGGGAAAAGGGCGGCGTCCTGGAGAAGTACTACCGCGCGGTGGCCGATGGTTTTTCCTTTGACCGTTCTGTCGGGCATTTTTCCGACAAGGAGCGGCAAGATGCCTCCACCCAGGCGCAAAACCTGCTCAGGTCGATCTTTGACGAAGCCATCCAGAGTCTCAGTTTGGATGGAAAACCCCCGCGCGAGAAAAAAACAGGAATGCTTTCCAGCGGCCACCTTCGCCTCAACGAGAAACAGATCGCCGAGTTCGGGAAAAAGATCAAAGCCTTTGTCCACGAACTCCAGATCCAGGAAGACCCCGACGGGAAACTTTACCGGTATGCCCTTCTCTTCTTCCCTTCCGAGAACTTCAAGTCCCAGGAGCCGCGTAACGTTGATCCATCAGGACAATAACGGTTTACTTTATTGCAAAACTGTTATATAATTATTGCAAAAGTAGTGCATCAATTCAAAAGGAACTGGTCTTTTAAAACCAATTCAGCCTTTTGGCGCCAGGGAAAACCCTGGGAATGGGCCACGGATGGCCTGATGCCGCGAAGGGCCAGGGAGGGAGGAGCGCGGTAACCGCGGTGAAAAGGAGAGGGATCAAGATGCAGATCAGCGAGGTCATCGGGAAAAAGGCCCTCCAGGCTAATCTGGCCGATTACGAGGAGGCGTGCCGCCGCTTTGACTGGGAGGATGTGTGCAAGGAGTTGACCTTCTTCGACAACGGGCAGATGAATATCGCGTACAACGCCATCGACCGCCACTGCAAGACCTGGCGCAAGGACAAGACGGCTCTCATCTGGGAGGACGAGGACGGCCACCGGAAAGAATTCACCTTTTTGGAGGCCAGGAGGATTACCGACAAGATCGCCAACCTCTTGAAAGGTCTGGGCGTCCAGAAAGGCGACCGGGTCTTTCTCTATCTGCCGCGGCTTCCGGAACTCTACTTTTCCGTGATCGCCGCCGCCAAGCTGGGGGCAATCGCCGGACCGCTCTTCTCCGCCTTCGGACCCGAAGGGGTGCGGGACCGGCTGGGCGACAGCGAGGCAAAGGTCTTGATTACCACGCCCGAGTTGCAAAAGCGGGTGGAGGGGATTTGCAAGGATTTGCCCGCTCTGGAACAGATCCTCCTGGTGGGCGGTCGCGGGCCTCTCGGGCCAGGCGAGGCGAGCTTTGAGGCGGAGTTTGAGAAGGCCTCCGAACTCTTCCGAGCGGAGCCCATGGACCCCGAGGACCCGCTCTACATCCTCTACACCTCCGGGACCACCGGCAGGCCCAAAGGCGTTGTCCACGTCCATAACGACATGATCTCCTACTACATAACCAGCCGGTTTGTGCTGGACCTTCGCGACGAGGATGTCTACTGGTGCACCGCCGACCCCGGCTGGGCAACCGGAACGGTTTACGGCCTCTTCGGCCCCTGGCTCAACGGAGCCACCCAGGTGGCCTACGAGGGCAGGTTCGACCCGGATCAGTGGCATTCCCTCATCGAGCGCAACAAGGTCACGGTCTGGTACACCGCTCCCACTCCCCTGCGCCTCTTGATGGCGGCCGGCGAACCATACGCCGGGCGGTACAACCTCAAAAGCCTGCGCCATATCTTGAGCGTGGGCGAACCGCTCAACCCGGAGGTCATCCGCTGGAGCATGCACGTCTACGGGCTGCCGGTTCACGACACCTGGTGGCAAACCGAGACGGGTTCCATGATGATCGCCAACTACCCTGCCATGCCCATCAAGGTGGGATCCATGGGCAAGCCGTTCCCCGGCGTGGCGGCCGCCATCATCGACATTGAGGGGAATGAACTGCCTCCGGGGCACACCGGATTTCTGGCCATCAAACCGGGCTGGCCGTCCATGCTGCGCCAGATCTGGCGGGACCCCGCCAGGTACCGCGAATATTTCCGGGTCCGCGGCTGGTACGTCACCGGCGACACGGCCTACGTGGACAACGACGGGTACTACTGGTTTGTGGGCCGGGCGGACGATGTGATCAACACCTCCGGCCACCGGGTCGGCCCCTACGAGATCGAGAGCGTGCTGGTGGAACACCCGGCGATCGCCGAGGCCGGGGTCATCGGCAAGCCCGATCCCGAGCGGGGCCAGATCATCAAAGCCTTTATCGCCCTGAAAAACGGCTTCGATCCGTCGGAACAGCTCAAGGAGGAGATCCGGCGTTTCGTCCGTGAACGGCTGGCCACCCACGCCTACCCGCGGGAGATCGAATTCCGCGACAGCCTTCCCAAGACCAGGAGCGGCAAGATTATCCGGCGGGTCCTAAAAGCCTGGGACCTCGGGCTGCCCCCCGGCGACCTGTCGGTTATGGAATAACCGCCCGGTTACGAAACAACAGCCGGCTGGCGGCCAGCACCAGAAAGATCACCACGCTGGCCAGCACCGATGCGGACTGGGGATCGTCGTAGGTCTGCAACTCGTAGATGGTAACCCCGATGGCCCGCGTGTAGGGGCCGTTCAGGAGCACGGACATGGTCAGCTCGTAGAAGGAGAGGATGAAGACGCCGAACCAGGCCGCGATGAGCCCCGATTTCGCCAGGGGCAGGGTGATATCCCGGAAAACGCGCATTTTGCCGGCGCCGGCGCCCTGCCCCGCCTCTTCCAGGGACGGGTGGATCTGTTCCAGCGAGACCGCCACAATCCTGGCCGCATGGGCCAGGTATTTTATGGCGTAGGCCAGCACCAGCAGCGTGAAGGTGCCGTATAGGTTCAGGACAAACCGGCCGGACCAGGTGACAATCAGGGCCAGCGCCAGCACCACCCCCGGGGTGGCAAAAGGGATGAAGACCAGCAGATCCGCCGCCTGCCTCCCCGGCAGGTGGGTCTTGACCCGGCGGTAGCTGATCATCAGCCCCACGGCCGTGGCCAGCGTCGCGGCCATCACGCCCGCCAGCAGGCTTGTTTTGAAGCTTTCCAGGCCAAAAGGGAACCGGGTGAAGACATACGCCCAGTGCCGGAGGGAGAGGTTTTCCACGGCCAGGGGAAGGCCCGTGGCCTTCAAAAAGGAAGTGCCCACCACGGTGACCAGGGGCATGGCCACCGCCACCATTCCAAAACCAAGGCAGAGGAAGAAGAGCGGCCACCGCCAGCGTCCCAACTCCACCCGACCCGGGCGCGAGGCCCTGGCCGCCGCCAGCTGGTTACTCCTCCCGGCGGTCCACCGGTTCGCCAGCGCCGGGAAGAGCAGCCCGGCGGCCATCAAAAGTACCGCCAGTGCAGTGGCTTCCCCCATCCCCTGGGAGGTGCCCGTGTACACATAGGAGACGATCCGGGTGGTGACCACATAGATCCGGGCCGGCATGCCGATAATCGCCGGCACGCCGAAGGCCGACGCCGCCGACATGAAGACCAGCATCGCCCCCGCCAGCACGCCCGGCAGGACCACCGGCAGCGTGATCTGCCGGATCATCCGCAGGCGTCCCACCCCCGCCAGCCGCGCCGCCTCCTCCCAGGCTGGATCGATCCGCTGCATGGCCGTGGAGATCGCCAGAAGCGCCAGCGGCATCTCCTGGATGGACATCACCCAGACCAGCCCGCCCAGGCTGTAGATATCGAGCGGCGCGTGCAAAAGCCCGAAGATCTGCATGAAGAGGCGGTTCAAATAACCGACCCGGGGATTGAGAAGCTCGGTCCAGGCGATGGCCCCCACAAAGGGCGGCGCCAGGTAAGGAAGCAGAAACAGCGCGCGCAGAAACCCCCGCCCGGGGAGGTCCGACCGTTCCAGGAGCCAGGCCAGGAGAAAAGCCAAGGTGGTGGCAATCAGCATGCTCAGAGCCGACATTTCGAGGGTGTTGACCACGGCGATCAGGTTTGCCGGCCGCTGGTAGACCGCCAGGTAGTTGCGCGGGGAGAAAGCCCCTTCCACCTGCAAGCTGTCCCAGATCACCACCAGCAGCGGAAAGCTGCCAAAGAGCGCCAGGCCGAAGAAAAGGAGCCCCCCGGACCAAAGACCTTTTTCCGCCTGTTCCCGCCGTTTTAAAACTGCTGGCACCAGCCCTGCCCCCTGTTGTTCAGATCTTATGCGCCTTATCCCCACGCAGACAGATACTTTGGCCTCTCGGCTATCGCTCAAGGACAATGCGGCTGAAGGTGTCTTTAATGCGGCTCATGTGGGCGGCGACATCCTCCCAGTCCACCGGGACCGCCCTGGGCAAGAGTTCCGGCAGGGGCCTGGCGCCGGCGGGAGGCGGAAGATCCGGCCGCACCGAATGCATCCATCCATTCACAATCGCTTGCTGCCCTGGTCTGGAAAGCCACCAGTCGTAAACCGCCTTCGCCGCCACGGGGTTGCGGCTGGTGCGTAAAATGGCGATCGGCCCGGGAATCATCACCACCGCATCCTCCGGATAGATCATCTCCAGCGGCTCTCCCCGGCTCTTCGCCTTCAGAACGCTCTCCTGGTTCAAGATGCTCAGGCGGAACTCGCCGCTCAAAAGCTTGCGGGTGATGGCGGAGTTCCCCCCCTCAACCTGGATGCGGTTTGCCCGCAGATCTTCGAAAAATACCCATCCGTACCGGCCGGTGACGGCTGCGACGAAGTTGAAGGCCGTCCCGGAGAGCAAGGGGTTGGGCATCAGCACCTGGTGGTTCCACACCGGCCGGGTCAATTCGGAGAGCCGGCGGGGGGCCTCGCCCACCTTGAGAATCCTTTTATTGTACGCAATCACCATGTGGGAGATCCGGGCGCTGGTCCAGTAGCCGTCGGGGTCCCTGGGAGCGGCGACCTGGATGGCATAAGGGGAAGTATAGCGCAGGAGGAGGCCCTGCTTTTTGAGATGAACGTAATAGGAGGGTTCGCTCACCATGAGCAGATCCGCCATGATCCTGCCGGCGCGCACCTCGGCGGAGAGCCTGGCCACAATCTGTTCGGACCCGGCCTGATGCCACCCGATCCGCAGGCCGGGAAACCGCCTGGCCAGTTCCGGCTTGACTGCGGCGATCACTTCGGGATCCAGCGAGGTATAGATGATCAGCCGGCCGGCCACCGCCCCTTTCGCTGATAACCAGCGCACCGCTTCTCTCGCCGGTGGGCAGCGCTCAGCGGCGCCTGCCAGCCCCAGGAGCAGGAGCGCTATCAGGGCCGCCACCCATCCCTTTGCCCACGAGTCAAGCTTCCCTTCTGGTCCAATACTCTTGTTTATCCAACCACCCTTGCCCGTTCCACTCACTCCCCGGCCGGAAAGGCCAGCACGCGCCGGAATTCCAGCTTGACCCCGCTGCCGGGCGCAAATTCCGGCAGGGTGGGATCCCCCGCCGCCCTGACCTCCAGAGTCCCCACTCTAACAAAGTATTCAACCCGCCCGCCCAAAAAGACCCGTTCTTTCACGGTTCCGGGGATTCCGGCGGAGCCTTGCCCGATCCGCACCTGCTCGGGGCGGATCGCCAGAACCACCTTGCCCGAACGGCCGGTGGCGGGAACACCCCGCGCATGATGTTCACGATGAGGCGGGACTAAAACATTTGGCGGCGCAACGCAACCGGACGGTGCGTAAGAGAAATCAACCATGTTTCGCCCGACGCCATCGGCCAAAAGGGCAGATCCCCCCCTCCCCGACCGGGTTTTTGCCTCGGCCGGCAAAAGGTTGATCTGCCCGATGAACCCCGCCACAAACTCGTTGGCGGGCTGCTCATACAAGTTGCGCGGGGTGTCGAACTGCTGGATCATTCCCCGGTGCATCACCGCGATCCGGTCGGACATGGCCATGGCTTCGCCCTGATCGTGGGTGACGCAGATCACGGTGATGCCAAGCCTGGCTTGAAGGCGTTTCAGCTCAAACTGCATGCTCTCCCGCAACCTGGCGTCCAGGTTGCCGAAGGGTTCGTCCAGAAGCAGTGTCTCCGGCCCGGTGGCCAGCGCCCTGGCCAGCGCCACCCGCTGTTGCTGGCCGCCGGAAAGTTTCGCGGGGTAGCGGTGGGCAAAAGAAGCCAGATCCACCATCTTCAACAGTTCGTCAACCCTTTTGCGGATTGCCCTCCCGGCAAAAAGCGCGCACCCCGCAAAGAAGGAGCGCCCCCAAGAAGAGGCGCGCCCGGCCCGCACCCGGAGAGGGTAAGCGACATTTTCAAAGACCGTCATATGCGGCCAGAGCGCGTACGACTGGAACACCATGCCGATATTCCGGCGTTCCGGGGGGACAAACCGGCCGCTGGCCGCCGATGAGACGATTTGCCCGCCAATCCGGATTTCGCCGCCGCCTGGGCGCTCAAACCCGGCGATCAGCCGGAGGGTAGTGGTCTTGCCGCACCCCGAAGGCCCCAGGAGCGACACAAATTCTCCCTCCCGGACCACAAGGCTCAGGTCCCGAACCACCGGCGTCCCGGCGTATTCCTTGGAGACACCAACCAGGCGCACTTCCGACATTGCAGGATCTCCTCCGGCCCATCATTATAAACAATTCTATGCCAGAAAAACTTACGCCATCCAGTTATACACCAAAAAGCCAGACATTTCAATCTCATTGTTTGAAATTAACCCGCATAAAGGATCCGCGCAACGGCTGGCGAATTTAAAGGTTAAAGGTCCCATAAATTCCAAAGAAAGGTGGTCGGCGCATGAACAAATTTTCAAACAGCAAGGTTTCCCGTCTCTCCATTGTCGTGCTTTTGTTGGTTAGCGCAATGCTCCTGATGGTCTTCCCCTCGTTTGCCGCCGAAGGGCAGGTCAAAAATGTGATCCTGCTGATCGGGGACGGCATGGGCTTTGGCCCGACCCAGTACGCCCGGAACATCCTGGTAGGGCCTGAAGGACGTCTGACCTTCGAGAAGTTCCCCTATGTGGGGCTGGTTTCCACCTATTCAGCCAACCAGTGGGTGACCGATTCGGCTGCCGCCGCCACGGCCATGGCCACCGGCTACAAGACGAATAACGAGATGATCGGCGTCAAACCCGACGGGACACCGGTCAAGACCGTGCTGGAGGCCGCACAGCAGGCGGGCAAGGCCGTGGGTCTGATCTCCACCAATACCATCTATGACGCCACCCCCGCCGCCTTCGGCGCCCATTTTGCGGCTCGCAGCGGCTCCGACGCCATCGCCGCCCAGCTTGTGGATCACCAGATCGACGTGCTGCTCGGCGGCGGGTCGGACCGTTTCCTCCCTAAGGGCGTGGGCCCGGGCAAGCGGGCGGACGGCAAGAACCTGGTGGATGAGGTCAAGGCCGCCGGTTACGTATACGTGACCAACCGTTCCGAGTTGGCCTCTGCCGCTGGTTCCAAACTTCTCGGCCTCTTCAATCCCTCCTACATGAACTATCAGAACGACCGCGACGAAGTAAATTCGCAGGAGCCCAGCCTGGCCGAAATGACCTCCAAGGCATTGGAAGTTCTCAGCAAGGACAAGGACGGGTTCTTCCTGATGTCCGAGGGGGCCAGGATTGACCACATGGCGCACACCGCCGAAGTGGCCGGCGTGGTCTCCGAAATCAAGGACTTTGAGGCCGCCGTGGATGTGGCCGTGAAGTTCGCCGCCTCCCGCAAAGACACCCTGGTGGTGGTCACCGCCGATCACGACACCATGGGCTTGAGCGTCACGGAGCCCTTCAAGCCGGAGGTCATTCGCCAGGTAAAGGCTTCGCCGGAGTACATGGCCTTGCAGATGAAGAAGGATCAGGACGGCGTGCTCACCGCCGAGAGCATCAAGCAGGTCTTTGCGGATTTCGCCGGCATCACTGACCTGACCGACGCTGAAATCGTGATCGTCCAGGGAACCAGCAAAGCGGCCCCTTACAAGCAGGGTTACGAGATCGGCAGCATCATTGCAGCCCACGCCAACGTGGGCGCCATCTCTTCCGCCATCCGGGCGCAGGGCAGGACCGGGGGCCATTCCGGCAACCAGGTGGCCATCTATGCTTCAGGCCCCGCGGGCCAGGCGTTTGCCCATGTCCTGGACAACACCGATATCGCCAGGATCCTGGCCCAGGTGATGGGGTTGAATTTGTGAGAACAAGGCCTGATCAGAAGGCAAAGGCACTTGACAAAGCTCCCCAGGAAGCCTATATTTGAATCAGAAATCATTAGGCATTTGTCAAAATATCTAAAGGAGTCGTGGTAAGGATGTCACCGCTCAACCTGACCTTCAAGGCGTTGTCCGACCCTACACGGCGGGAGATACTCCGGCTCCTGACGGTGGGAGATCTTACCGCCGGAGAGATCGCCGAGCGGTTTGCCATGACCAAGCCCAGCATCTCACACCACCTGGGGGTTTTGAAGCAAGCGGGGCTGGTATCGGATGAACGGCATGGGCAAAATATCGTTTATACGCTGAACACCACCGTCTTTCAGGACGTGATGGCGTGGCTGCTGAACTTTGCGGGAAGAGACCCGAACCAGCCGAGCCAGAATCAGCCGGGAGGGAAAAAGAATGACCGTGGATGAAAAGAAGGACACTTATCGCCTGGGCAGGTGGGTCCTGCGGGAAGACTGGCCACTCTGGCTCCTCATGGCTGCAGGCCTGCTCGTGGCGCTCGCCCTTTACCCAACGTTGCCGGACCGGATCCCGATCCATTGGAATATCCGCGGGGAGATCGACGGATGGTCGTCCAGGAGCGGTGTCTTTATCATGCCGGCGGGGATTATCGGGCTGTATCTGCTCTTTCTGGTTCTGCCGCTCATTGACCCCAGGCGGGAGAACTACCCCAAGTTCCAGTCCACTTATCGCATCCTCCGGTGGACGTTCGTAATCTTCATGACCGCCTTGGGGGGAATCACGTTGGCGGCGGCCAGGGGCGTCCCCATCAACATCAGCTTTGTGGTGCCGGTGATGGTCTCCGTCCTGTTCATCATCTTCGGCAACCTGATGGGGCGCATCCGCTACAACTGGTTTGTCGGGATCAGGACACCCTGGGCGCTCTCCAGTGAAGATGTGTGGCGCCTGACCCACCGGGTGGCAGGGCGAGCCTGGGTAATCGGCGGGCTGATCAGCCTGGTGGGTGCGTTCTTCGGCGGCGAAGTCGCCGCAAGGGTCATGGGCCTGGGAATGGGGGCGGCCACCATCTTCGCGGTGGCCTACTCCTATTTCGCCTGGAAGAAGACCGGCGGGGGAAAACTCAGGTAAGGCGGGCCGCCTCTCGGAAAAATTCACCGAATAATTTGCGGGAAGCTCCCGCCAAACTTATTTCTCCCCGGCCTTCGCACCGGGAGTTCCGGTATCACCCCGCACGGCGCCTGCCCCGCAATCCCCGCCTTCAGATGCCCGGTTCTGGCGCTTGCCGCTCCCCGGCGACACTCCCTGCTGCTCCGCCAGAGCCGCCAGCCCGGCAATGGTGCCCAGGCCCATGGTCTGCACGGCGGTGCTGGGCACCACCACCAGGGCGCCCTTCTCCTTCATCCCTTCGTACAGGATGTTCATGGCCCGCAGGTGCAGGGCGACCTCATTTCCCTGGTACTTGGCGGCGGCCTCCGCAAACTTGTCGGCAATCTCGGCTTCCGCCGTGCCCAGGATGATCCTGGCCCGGCGTTCCCGCTCGGCCTGCGCCTCCCGCGACATGGCGTCCTGCAGGGCGACCGGGATGATCACGTCCCGGATCTCCACCGATTGTACCGCCACGCCCCACGGTTCGGTACGCTGGTCGATGATCTGGCGCAGTTCCTCGTCCAGCCTGTCGCGCCCCACCAGCATCTCCGAGAGGAGCGTCTTGCCGATCACATCACGCAGGGCGGTCTGGGCGGCCCAGGCCACGGCCTGCGCATAGTCGGCCACCTCCAACGTGGCCTTCTCCGCGTCCCAAACCAGCCAGAAGAGCACGGCATCCACATCCACTGGCACCGTGTCCTTGGTGAGGGTCTGTTCCGCATTAAAAGGAGTGGTGATCACCCGTTGATCCACCCAGAACGGCACCGTATCCACAAAAGGAAAGACCCAGAAGATCCCCGGTCCGGCCACTTTCCGCAACTTCCCAAACCGGAGCACCACCGCTTTCTGCCACTGGGGCACCACTTTGAGAGAGGAAGCCACCAAAAGCCCCGCCGCCACAAAAGCCGGGATGATTGCCGGTCCAGTCCACAAAAGCGCCACGCTTACCCCGGAGAGCAAAAAGATCAGGAAGACCAGGATATTCAAGGGATTGAAATTGGGTTTCACCCGTTGTTCGAAGGCGTTTCGCCTCTCCGTGAACCGTTCCGCCAGCCCCTGGAAATTAATTGCCATCCTCCTCCTCCACCTCCCCCAACCTCTCCCGGATCCGCTCAATCACCTCTTTTGGAGAATAACCCAACTCTGTTGCGGCGATCAAGGCCTCGTCGATGATCCTGGAGAAGCGAGAATCCCGTTGGTTTTCGGTCTCTTTCTTTCCCTGCGCCACAAAGGTGCCCTTCCCCTGCCGGGTCTGCAAATACCCTTCCCTTTCCAGTTCCGAATAAACGCGCGCAACCGTATTGGGATTGATCTTCAGGTTGACCGCCAGTTGCCTGACCGTGGGCAACTGCGTCCCGGGCTGCAACCATCCGGTGGCGATCGCCCGCTTGATCAAATCCCGGAGCTGAACATAAATGGGGATCCCGTTGCGGGGGTCAATGAGCCATTCCATCCTCTCACCCCATCGCTTTCACCCCATGGCCGGGGGGAGATGCACTCTGGCCACGGCAAATCAACTGGCGTCGGCCACCGCCGCATCGCCACCGCTGGAGCCGGCGGAACCTTTCCGGGCGCCGCGTCTGGCCTGGACGGAATTGGCCCATTTGCCGCAGCGGTCACCCCAGCGGGCCATAACCTCTCCCTCCATCCGGATCTCCACCACCTCGCAGCAGTTCGGGCAACCCTTGCACTCGAAGCTTGACGCCTCGTACTTGATATTGCTGACCGCAAAGCCCCGGAAGCTGGTCACGCCGTTTCTCCTGGCCGCCTCCTCCCTGGCCAGGAGGGCGGCGCCAATGGCCCCCATCACCCCATAGTAGGGCGGCACCGTCACCGGATGCTTCAAAGCCTTTTCAAAGGCCGCCCGGATACCCACATTGGCCGCCACGCCGCCCTGAAAGACGATGGGCGGCAGGATCTCCTTGCCCTTGGCCACGTTGTTCAGGTAGTTGCGGACCAGGGCCTCGCAGAGCCCGGCAATGATGTCCTCGGTCTTGTGACCGGTCTGCTGTTTGTGAATCATGTCCGACTCGGCGAAGACCCCGCACCGACCGGCGATGCGCACCGGCGTTTTGGACTGCAGGGACAGCTCGCCGAACTGCTCAATGGGAATGTTCAACCGGGAGGCCTGGTGATCGAGAAACGACCCGGTACCCGCGGCACAGACGGTATTCATCGCGAAATCGGTCACCACCCCGTCGCGCAGGCAGATGATCTTCGAGTCCTGGCCGCCGATCTCCAGAACCGTCTGAACGTCGGGCATGATATGTAGAGCAGCCACGGCATGGGCGGTAATCTCGTTTTTTACCACGTCGGCGCCCACGATGACGCCCGTGAGCTGCCGCGCGCTGCCGGTGGTCCCGGCGCCGTGGATGGAAATATCGGGCGGGAGCTCGCCGGCAATGGTCCGCATTCCTTCCTGCACCGCCTGGATCGGCCGGCCGTTGGTCCGGATATAGAGGCTGGCAATGACTCTGCTTTCGTCATCCACCACCGCGACATTAGTGCTCACCGAGCCCACATCAACACCCAGATAGCCGTTCATCAGGTTGCCTCCTATACATAGGTCACGCCCCACCGCCCAACTCGTGGGCCAGGCGGGTATTCGCCTTTATTTCGCGGCGGCGGGCCAGAAGATCCACGAAGGCCTCCAGCCTGGTCCGGACCCCCTCCTTGCCGGTCTGCTCGTCCAGGGACAGGGAGAGCACCGGGATGTTCAGATCCCGGCTGACGGCTGGCAGGACGCTCTTGGCCACAATCTCCGGGATGCAGGTGAAGGGAGCCAGCTGAATGACCCCGTCATACCCCTCTTTGGCGTAGAGAACGGTATGCCCAACAGAGTCCTGGCCGTGGCCGCCGATCATTTCGGCCAGATAAGGCTGGGCGGCTCTCTTGAGGGGATCGCCCTTGGCCATGATCCGGAGGGTGTCAAAGAGAGTGTTATCCCTTGTCCAGCCGCTCAGAAACATGGAACGGTGCACCTCAACCCCCATCTCGCCCAGCGTCTCCTCGATCTCCAGGTTGGCGGAAGGTTCCAGAAGAACGTAGATCTCGCCGACGATGCCGACCTTGAGCGGTTTGAAGTCGGGATCATGCGGCACCGACTTCAGGAGGGCCACTGCCTCCTTCTCCGCCTGTTTGATCTCTTCCAGGCTCTCGGCCCGGTCGATGATCTCCAGGGTCTGGCGGTAAGCCTTGCTCGTCTCGCCATTGCCCGTCTCCCGCGGCCGGATCCAGTGGGAAAGCTCCTCCAGCCGGTCAAAAGCCTTGATTTTCGCCCAACCCCGGTTGATCGCCCCCAGAAGCTTCAGGAGGGGCAGGCGGGCGCTGTTCAGCATCTGAATCTTGTGGACGAAATCCCGGTACCCGATACTCGGCGGCTCGTAGACGATCATCTCAAATTTGTAACCCGCATCGGTGAGAATCTGCCGGTGCAACTGAGCATAATGCCCCGCGCGACAGGGACCCACCCCGCCGGAAGCCGCAATGGTGTCGGCGCCCATCTCCAGGACTTCCACATAGGTCCCGAGAAGGATCTTGTAAGGCAGGCAGGCGAACTCCGGCGCAAACCGGGTGCCAAAATTGAGCGTCTTGAGGCTCGGCTTTGGCGGGACAATCGGCTCATTCCCCAGCTCACGCATCAGGCTTTTGAAGGCCAGATGCGAAGCGCCCATATAAGGAAAGCTCACCTTGCGCATCGTATCACCCCGCTTTTTTCGCGCTGCTGGCGGCTTGTGCGGTAGTTCGCGCGGTAGTCTGGCTCTGAACTACGGGCGTCTCTGCCAGGGGCGCGCCGGCCCTGACCGCCGCCTCTTTCCGGCGGCGCACCATGTCCACAAAGGCTTCCAGGCGCGTCAACACCCCCGCCTCGCCGGTTTGCTCGTCGTACATCAACGACATGAAAGGGAGAACCTTTTGCTTCTTGCATTCCAGCTCGATGAGCTTGTTTACGATGAAATCCGGGCCGCAGGCAAAAGCGGTAAGGTGAATCAGGCCGTCGATCCGGCCCCGGCCGTTTTCGAGGAAATGGTAAGCGGCTTTCACCGCGCGGTCGCTGTAAGTCCAGAAGAGTTCCTTGGGGAATTTATCGGCCTGTCTTTCCAGCACCTCGTCGGGAATCATGTCCGGCGTCACGGCCGTGACGCCCAGCGCTTCCAGCTTATCCAACAGGTTGGCGCTCAAATATGGGTCATAGAACGCATAGGGGTAACCCATAACCCCGATGGTCAGCCGGCGGTCAGCCCCCCTTCCAGTGCCGGAGGCAACCGCCGGCTCCGATGCGGAGGCGGACGCTTGCTCCAAGGCGGCGGCAGCCTGCAACCCGGGCTGGGCCGGCAGAATCTCTTCGCCGTAGAGGGTATACATGGCGGCGGGCGCCGTGGCCCCCGACTTGAGCATCCCATCGAATTGCCGGTACGTTTCCAGGGCCTTGCGGTACGCCCGATAGATCTTCCAGGTGCTTTTGGTGAAATTCCGCCCGATCTCCCGGTAGACCCGCCACCACTCATGTTTGCCCTTGCGGACATCGATCCGCACGTCGATCAGCTTCGGCAGGCCGGCCATGGAGTGCCGGATCATATCCGGCAAGCCCAGAAATTTGGGGCAATAGATCAGCTTCCCGTTGGTGGAGACCAGCCGGGGAACGAAGAGATAGTCCACCCTGCCGCGCAACTCCGCCACATGTCCATGGTAGAGCTTGATGGGCGCGCAGGCGTCCGTCACCGTCTCCTGCACCCCCGCATCCAGAGTGGCCTTGGTGGTCGTCCCCGAGACGACCACGGTCGCCCCCAGCTCCTCAAAGAAGGTGCGAAAAGCAGGATAAAATGTGTAAAAGAACAAAGCCCGCGGGATCCCTACCTTGCCCTCCCTGACTTGCGAACTCATGATTCTCTCCTCCAGGTTGAAAGCCCATAACAACCGGCATCAGCATCTCCTGCCATGCCAGTCTGATCCTTTGCCTTCATCCATATCGGCGCATTGTACTAATATATTAGTACAATCTTCAGCACCAGTTTATGCCATTTTCCGTGGGGTGTCAAGACCCTTTTTGCGGGTTGTCGCCGGACTGTGATCTTGTCACCCTGTAAGCAGTCTGAAAAAATGTCCCTCGGTCAGGTTAGGCCCCCCTGTTTTTGGCTACACCGCTTCTACGGTGCGAAAGAGGCGAAGGGACTTTAATCCTCTGGTCTACTGAACTGCGAGGCACACACCAAAAAAGAGGCTGCCCCACTTTTGGGACAGCCCCTTTTACTTTAAGCGGCCCGCTTGTTTCCCGTTCATCATGAGACCCCCTCCTTGAGCTTTTCCCAGACGGCTTTGAGTGCCGCAGCCGCCGCGCTTTGCGGAGCGTACTCGAGGATGGTTTGCCCGGCAGCCAGGGCTTCGGGGAACGTACCGTCGAAACCCACCCGGCCCAGAACCTCCGCTCCCCCTTGCCGCCCGGTCTTCTCCAGCTTCTCCGCCATCTCAGGGTTAAGGTCCCACTTGTTCACGACCACCATGGGCCTGACTCCGAAGTGGCCGCAGAGGGCGAGCACTCGTTCCAGGTCATGCAGTCCAGAGACGGTCGGCTCGGCCACCGCCAGGGCCGCGCCGACCCCCGTCAGCGAAGCGATCACCGGGCAGCCCACCCCGGGCGGACCGTCGATGAGGATCAGGTCCCGGCCATCGATGACGGCGATTTCCCGGGCGCGGGCTCGCACCAGCGCCACCAGTTTGCCGCTGGCCGACTGGCCGATGGCCAGGCTGCCATGGACCAGGGGACCGAAACGCATCGTGGAGACGAAGAGTTCACCCGCCGTCTTCTCCACAAGACTGAGCACTTGACGGGGACAGGCGTCGACACACGCCCCGCAGCCCTCGCATAGGAGGCCGTTGACCTCCACATTGCCACCGGCGGTCATCCGCAGGGCGTCAAACCGACAGGCCCGGACGCATTTCTCGCAGCTCAGGCAGCCGCCTGTGGAGGCGACGGCCTCGTAACCGCTCTCGAAAGGCTCGGGCCTGGCCCGTTCAGCGGTGGGCGTGAGGATTAAATGGAGGTTGGCGGCGTCCACGTCGCAGTCAGCCGCCACGGCCGACCCGGACAGGTGCATGAACGCCGCCACGAACGAGGTCTTCCCCGTGCCTCCCTTGCCGGAAACGACCGTGATCTGCTTCACCGGCACACCTCCTCCTCAATCCGGGAAAGAAGCCGAGCAAAGCGCTCCCGGTATTCCGGCAACTCCTGGGCGGCAATCCGCCCCTCGGAGTAGAGCCGGGCAATCCTGGGATCGTGGGCCAGCTCCTCAAGGATGGGGAGCCCGGCGGAGGCGCAGTAGTCTCGGACGCCGCCGCCGCCGATCCCGGCCCGGTTCACCACCACCCCCACGGGCAGACGCAGGGCCTTCGCCAACTCCACCGCCAGTTCAAGGTCGTGGAGCCCGAAGGGTGTGGGCTCGGTGACCAACACCAGGTAATCCACCCCGTTCACGGCGGCAATGACCGGGCAAGAGGTGCCCGGCGGCGCGTCGACAATCACGAGTCCGTCGTCACCCGCCCGGCGGCGGACTTCCGCGATGAGCGGCGGGCTCTTCGCCTCTCCCACGTTGAGCCGGCCGTGGACCAGCCGGACTTGTCCCGCTGACCCTGCCTCACTCACCCCGACAGCCCGGGGAATTTCCCGTATGGCGCCGGCCGGACATGCCCTCAGGCAGGCCCCGCACGAGTGGCAAAGCTCCGGAAAGAGCACCGGTTTGCCAGCAAAAATGCCGATGGCGTTGAACCTGCAGTGGGCTTTGCACTCGCCGCACCCGCGGCACAGAGCCCCGTCGAAGACAGGGTTCAGGACGGAAACGGGATTGTTTTCTTCCCACCGCGGCTTCAAGAACAGGTGGGCGTTGGGCTCCTCCACATCGCAGTCGGCCAGCGTCACCGGTTGGCCGGCCGCCACGGCAAGGTTCAGGGCGACCGTCGTCTTGCCCGTGCCGCCTTTACCCGAGGCCACGGCAATCGTACTGTGCCGCGTGGGCAAGTCGTCCATATCTAGTGACCTCCACAGACCTCTTCGTTCGTCATGACCGGCAGGCGTCCGCGCACAAAATCCTCCACCGCCTGGCGGACCTTCTCGCCGGCGCCGACGTACACCTCGATCCCCATCGTTCTGAAACCCTGCAAGGGCCGGAACCCGATGCCCCCAACCACGATGGCGTCGACCTTATGCCCAGCCAAGAGGTCCACCGGTCGCAGGCAACCCCCTTCGGCGTGGGAAACGTTCTCCACCACTGTCACCGGTCCCGGCTTGTCCCCCTCGAGGTCCACCACCGTAAAGCAGTCGCACCTGCCAAAATGGCCTGACCGGTCTGCGTCCAACCCACCCGGCCACACCGAGGGAATGGCAAGTCTCACGGTTTTCTCCGTCTCCATGTTTCCTCTTCCTTTCTTCTAGCCCCAATGGCTCTCCACATCGGATTCGGCAATCGCCGGAAGCTCGCCGCGCCGGAACCGGTCCAGCGCGCTGCGGCCCGACCCCGAACCAACGGCAGCCACGCGGATGTGCGCCTTCTGCAAGGCGGCAAAGGCCTTCGGACCGGCATGGCCAGTCAATACCCATTCGGCCCCGCGGTCGGCTACGAGCTGCGCGGCGTTGATGCCCGCCCCCTGGGCGGCATTGAGGTTGTCGTGATTGTCGATCGGATCGACCAGCCCCGTTTTGGTATCCACGATGAGGATGTAGCGGGCCCGGCCGAAATGCTCGTCGACGGCGTCCTCCAAGGACGGTCCGGTGGAGGTGATCGCCAGCCGCATACCGCTTACCCCCCCTCCCGGTTTCCCGAAGGCGGGGCAGCGAAGCCTTCCGGCTCTTCACCCCGGGAGAAGCCCGAACGCCCACGTCCGCCGCCGTAGCACTGGCCGCGACCCCCGCCTCTCGGCCTACCCCCTCTTCCGGCACCGAGCGGCAGACTCACCCCGTCTTCCTTCGGGACTCTGCACAAGCCCCTTCTTCCGCCCGTCAGCGGGCCTTCGCCCCTTGGACCAGTCCCATTGAATCCTGGCATACCTCAGGCCTCCTTTAAGTTAGTTTTCTCTATGTGCAAGTTACATAGTGGGTACAGACAACAAGATCACTCGTTACCCGGCGCGTGCTTCTGCACCGTCTGCCGACAATGGTCCAACACAACGCTGAGCGACTTCAGGAAATCCTCCAGGACCTCCGTCCATTCGTGGAGATGACCCCAGCCGGTCTCGGTAAGGACGTAGTCGCGGCGGGCGGGCCCCGGCCCCCCGGTATCCCAGGTGGACGTCACGTAACCCTCATCCTCCAGCCGCCGGAGTGTCCGGTAGATCACGGCCACGTCGAGACCGGCGTGGGTAACGGCCAGCCGCTCCGCCTCCTGCGCAATCTGATACCCGTGGGCCGTTCCCAGTTGCGCCAACGAGACGAGCACGATTGGCTCCGCGAAACGGTACAGATTGCCCATCTCGCAGGTGCAGGGACGGTTCTCATGCCTATGGCAACAACCTCTGCGCGGCGACTTCCCTCACCTCTTCTCAAGTATATGTAGCTTACATTTATATATTACATCATACCTCGGCCTGTGTCAACCCCGGCTGCCCATGTAAAAAATCCTGGGGGCGTAGAGGTAAACCTTGCGAGGCAATGCAATTGGCCAGCGAAGTCCTCCGCGGGAATGTCATAAACCAGAAGATGGACCTCTGAAAGGCTGCCGCAGTATTGGATGAATGGCCCACCATCTACAGCATGGACGATCCGGATGTATGGGACCCTATGAATTTTCCCCTTTGTGCGAAACGCCCTTGAAGCCGTGATCTTTGCCGCGTCATTCCTTAAAGAACAGTAAGCAGGCCGTTCGTTCCAGCCACGTCGCCCTTACTGAAAACTGCCATGACTAAAATTTTCTCGTTAGGTAAAAACTGCGGAGCATACCTTAAGCAGCATGGCTCAAAGCGCCCCCGACTTACCTTTACCTGTGAAAATGAGAAGTGTCACCGTCGGGTTCTCCATGAGCATGGACGTTATTATCGCATGGCGGTGCTTAAACACCGGCCGCTCAAACTTCCCATTTACCGGTGGCGCTGACCCAAGTGCGGACAGACCCTTTCGGTACTGCCGGATTTTCTTGTACCCTGGGGGCATTTCGTGACGCCAGTTCGAGAAGCCGCCCTGAAGCGCAAGGAACGCGGGGAAAGCTTTAAGCGAATCGCTAAAGATCTAGTTTCTGTCAAAGCAGGCAGTGTCAGCACTGGCACTATTAAACGGTGGTGGATCCGGCATCTCCAAAAGGCTGGCGACGCTGCCTGGTGGCTAGCTGGCGAATTAATTCAAGTCGGCGTGAACCAAAACCGGCTGCGTTCCCATTCCCAAGGTATAAATCCAACCCCTCTGGATACCGTGCGTTGGTTGACAACCCTGGTGCAAAAATATCTTCATAAACTGGACTTAAGACCATCCCTGATGGGCTATTTCGACTTCCTTAATACCCGACTTCCAGCCAAGATGTGGATTTAATTAACTTCGCAGAATTCCCACCAGACTTTAACGCGCCCCGCCATGGGGCTTTTTTGGTTTGCCTTTGGGCGGCAATACCCAACTTTTGAAGCTGCCCTGCTGCCGTCATCCCGCGGTGCAAATACAATGATTTCCCATTTTTTATACGGTTTCCTTTCAGTCCATGGTCCAGGGTAAAAATCCTACAAACTTTGCCTTCTGCCGCTTTTTCCTTCTGGGCGGCCTTGAACTGGATGAGACGCAAAAATATGTGGAGCACCAGTTGCAAGTGGCCGGTGCACAGCATCCGGTTTTCACCACGGAAGCGATCAATGCGGTTTACGCCCACACCCGTGGCATTGCCCGCGAGGTAAACAACGTATGTACAGCATGCTTACTGGATGCGGTCATCCGCAAAGAGAAGTTAATAGACGCCATCCACGTCGCACGGATTTTAACGGAGTACAAGGAACATTAATGGGAGGGCGAACATACACCATATTCAGCAACTCGTATATATCCCCGCATCGAAACGCTGGCACGCCTACGAAGGCAAAACCTATTGCTGCCCGATTCACTGTGGTGATTTCATCTCCATCCGGGTAAAGGATCGCTATTTCCCAGCCCGGGTGGAACTGGATACCCAATGGTATCTGTTAATCGACGACATCAAGTTTCGGCTTCATCCCAAACAGAAATATGAGGTCATTCTATTGTTTTAGGCGATGTCCGCAAGCCCCACCCCCGGGGCTTGTTTTGTTATTTGGCGAAAGAGAAACGCATTTACCAGTGTCGGTGGCAAATGGGAATCGTCCCCGACGGTGTCGGTTCCGAAATCGATGTCAAATAGCGTGACTAACAACAGCATAGTAAATTACGGACATATCGGTGACGGTAACGTCCACAGCGCACCGGTAATCGATCCGGAAAATGCTCAGGAAGTTGCCCCGGCCAATAAACTGGTTGATGAAATTCACCGTCTGGCCGTGGAATTAGAAGGTTCCACTACCGGAGAACATGGGGTTGGTTCGGTAAGGGCCCCATACGCCCGCCTGGAGCATGGCGCTGCTGTAGACATTATGGCTGCCTTAAAGCAAACGCTGGACCCTAAAGGCATTATGAATCCCGGCAAACTTTTCTTAGCAGAGGAGGAAGCAAGTATTGTTCCACGAACTGCCGATCATTCGCGACCAGCTTAAAAAATGCGTACGCTGCGGCCAATGCCACGCGGTATGCCCAATATTCATGGTAGCAGCAGCCCGAAATTACCTGGCTGATTACCAAACTAAGCCAATGAAACGACTTTTACTTGGCTCCATATGGGCTACTCCGCAGCGTTTAAACTGGTTTCACCGCCTTGTCCGGCCTGTACAATGCAATTAAAGCATGGCCTGGAGCGGCATCAGCTTAATTGCCGGGTAGTCCACCCGGTACAGCTCCTGGCAAAAGCCTACGGAAACTGACGCTTGTGTATTACTTAGACTCTGCTTTCGCTTGTGTTCCTGGTCCTCAGTAACTGAATTGCCAATTCCTTAAGGTTTAGACTATTTACCATTTCCACCTGGGAAATTAAGTTAACATCAAAGGCGCGTGAGCCCCTTAAAGCACCGCAGATGGCTCCGGAAATAGCTGCCATGGTATCTGTATCGCCGCCCATATTGACGGCTTCTATAATGGCGGGCATCGGCTCACCGCAGGTGACCGCCACAAGCGCCAGGGCGGTAATCACGCTCTCGCTAACTGCCATGTCGGTACCGATTAACTCATAAAGTGCACGCACCTGGTCCACTGTCCGGGTATAACGGGAAATAATATCCAGGGCTAAATCCAGGCGCCGTTCCAGCAAAGGGGTCCAACACTGGCAGCCATAGTCACGGCCGGCTACGGCACCCTGCCGGGCGGCTTGCAAAACATCATCCACATTCGCTCCCGGTGCCAGCGCCGCCGAAATAGCTGCACTAACAGCGGCGGCCGCCGAAATAGCCAGGCTGGTGCCATGGGTAGGCAAGCAGGCAATAGCAGTTTGCTCCATCAGCAACTGCCAGTTATTCCGAAAGACAAGAGCCACCGCCGCCACGCGCATAGCCCCACCGTTGGTCTTACCTTGGCAACCAGCTTCTGCAGGCATTACCCCCTTTTGCAAAGCTTTCAGTGCATGAGTCGTTGATGGGCCAAGAAAACCCTTGGCGAAAGCATCAGCTTCCGCCGCCCATTGCACCAAAGCTTCGGCAACCAGTCCCGGAGTCAGGCGCTGATGAGCAACAAGGGCCTTTGCCAGGGCAACGGCCTGACCCGTATCATCCGTAACCGCACCAGCCGGACAGCCCGCCCGGGGATGAGATGTTATAGGTACTCGCAGACCCTCCACTCTACCCCCAAAACAGCTGGCAATTTCTTCAGGAGTTAAAAATTCCGTCGGCATGCCCATGGCATCGCCTAAAGCCAAACCCCACAGGCAGCCAAGGGTTTTTTCCAGCTCACCAACCGTAAGACCCTGTTCAATCACTAGCCGTGCCACCTTCCTGTTGTAACTTGGCTGCCACTGCCGCCGGCGTAATCCGCCCCCAGCGCGCCCCTTGGCCCTCGATGGTCAGAGAAGCGCAGGCAGTGGCAAACTTTAACCGGGTTTCTACCGGCCAATCTTTTAAATAAGCCGTCAGATAACCAGCTGTAAAAGCATCGCCGGCCCCGGTAGTATCGACTACCCTGGCCGGCAACGCCGGCTGCCAGGACAAATCGCCAGGTGCCAGCCAGATACAGCCCAGGGCGCCAAGGGTGACAACTATCTCCCTCAGCTCCCCCTGCCACCAGCCTGCCTTCTTAATCACCCTGGCCAACCATCTGGCTAACTCGGGTAGCTCATAGGGCACCTTTACTTCCTTGCCTAGTAAGAGCATACATTCTTCCCAGTTGAGGAAAAGTCCCCTAACCCCCCGGCTCGCCTCGGCCAGAGCAGCCCAGCCCTCCCGCGCAAAAATGCCGCCCGGCCCGTAGAATACCTGCTGGCCCCGGGAGCAGGCTCCGGTTACCAATTGGCGCACCAGCGGTAAATAGGCCTCACCAATATACAGCAGCTTGCTTTTCCATACCCCGGCCGGAACCTGGGCTATTTCGCTGTACAAAGCTGTCCCTCCCAAAGAAAGGATGGCTCGCTGCCCCGCCGGGTTAACCATCACCACGGCACTGGCTGTACTGCCGCCGGTTACCGTAGTGATTAATTCGACAGCAACTCTTTCCCTGGCAAAGGCTTGCTCCAGGTATTGCCCGGCTGAATCGTCGCCGATCAGCCCGGCAAAGGCCACCTGCTCCCCCAGCTGGGCCAGGCGGACAGCAATATTGGCTGTAGACCCCCCCGGTTCACGTTGCACTTCCCTGGCCAGGACCAGTTGATCGGCACCGGGAAAAGTGCCCACCTGTACTACCAGATCCACAGCAGTTGCCCCAACTGTAACAATAGTGTAGGTAAAAACCGGCTTGTCCCCTTGATTGTAATCATGATTCTCTCCATGGTATTGACCTTCTGACGGTACCACTAAAAATGCCTCCTTACAAAAGCCCCGGAATAACCCCGCCATAACCGTGCAACCTCAGGGTAACAGCTGCACCCAGCCATACGAACATAACCGCCAGCAAGATGTAATCTATGGTCCGGAAAGATGGCCGGTTGATTATTGTCCGGGGCCGGTTAGGATCAAAGGCCCGCGATTCCATGGCTACACTCATGTCACTCACGATCTTCAAGGAGCGCAGGCATAAAGGAATAACGTAAGCAGTATGCTTTTTAAATCTGCTCCATAAGCCGCCCTTATCGAATTCACAGGCCCGAGACTTTTGCGCTTCCACGATAGTTTCATGTTCCGCCAAAAAGTGGGGGATTAACCGGAGAATAATACCAATCACAAAGGAAAAGGCAAAAGGCACCCGTAAATAATAGAGGCCTGCTATTAGATCTCTGGTACTGGTTGTCATGGCAACTGCTATAAAAGCGAAAAACAAGGTAAAAATCCGGAAAGCCACTCCTAAACCGTACATAAAGCCCATGTCTGTGATCTGCCAGGACAAAATAGGTACTGTTACCAGGGGGTGGCCCGTATTATGCAAAAAAATTGTCCATAACAACCAGGAAAAAAGACCTACATAGATGCCCAGGCGGCTGCTGTGAAATACCTGGCGCCAGGACAGATGGCCGGCGATGATCATGGCTAACACTGTTGTGAAAGTCAACGCCTGCAAAGCAGGATGGCTGAAAACCATGATCATGATAAATACCCAGCCAACGTATAACAATTTTGTCCGTGCATCTAAACGGGTTACTGGCGAATTACCTCCTTGAAAAAAGTCGACTTTGATATTTGCCATTATGGTATCCCCGCTTTCTCTAGGCTAACTAAACTATCTAAAGTAATCCTGTCAAAGTTGCATATGCTTGTTCCACCGTATACATTTCGCTTTGCCAGCCACGTTTGCTCAGTTCCTGCCCCAGTTTAGTTACCGCCGGAGCGTCAACATAGCATTGCCGCAACAGTTCTTCCTGTTGGAAGACAAGACCAGGTTCCCCCTCTAGAATTACTTGGCCGCTTTTCATTACCAGCAGGCGGTGAGCATAACCGGCAGCCGCCGCCACATCATGGGTAATGACTACTATCGTCATTCCTTTACGGTTAAGTTCACGCACATACTCAATGATTCTGGTGTTGATAGTGTAATCAGCTCCCGTTGCCGGTTCGTCCAGCACTAGAATCTGGGGTTTCATAATCAGTATCGAAGCAATGGCCAGCAGCTTGCGCTCAGCCAATCCCAGGAAAAATGGGTCTTTTTCGCGGTAACTTTGTAAATTTAGCTCCACCAGGATGGCATCCACTGCCTCCTGCACCCTGTCCTCGGGCCAGCCCAGGTTGCGCGGCCCAAAAGACAGTTCTTCGGCAACCGTCTTGGCAAAAATTTGGTGGTCCGGATTTTGAAATACATAACCTACTTTATTTGCCAGCTGGGATACGCTGACGCTTTTAGTGTCAGTCCCCTCAACCAGGACACCACCTTTTGTCGGGCGCAACAGGCCATTGAAATGCTTGGCCAGAGTCGTCTTGCCCGAGCCATTATGTCCAAAGATCGCCAGTATTTCCCCCTGAAAAACCTGCAGCGATACTCCGTCCAGGGCTTTTTTGCCATCGGGGTAGACAAAGCTAACGTTATCCACTACAATCTTAGCAGTCTTAGTCTCAACCTGCTCAGCAGCTTTCGGCACCGGTTCCGCCGCATAATAAACTGAGGAAGCAGCAAGCTGAATTTTAGGCGATAGATCGCTTAGAAAACCAGGCAGCGATACCGGCAATGGTCTGTCCCATTTGCCCCCAATCCTTAAGCGCCGTGCCAGATCAGTTACCTGAGGCATCCTTATCCCCAGCTTTTGCAGCAGTTCGGCGTTATCGAATACAATTTCCGGCCGGTCGTCGGAAATTATCCGCCCCGCATCCAAGACTACAATCCGGTCAGCTAAAGGTGCGCTCTGCTCCAGATCTTGTTCACACAGAACAATGGTCAAACCCATCTCCTGGTTTAAACGTTGGATAACAGCTAGCACTTCAGCTTTACCCAGGGGGTCCAGTTCAGCAGTTGGGTTGTCAAGCACCAATACTTCTGGCTGCATGGCTAATGCTGCCGCAATAACTGTCCGTTGCTTTTGACCACCTGACAACCGCCAGGGAGACCGGCCTTCCAGTCCGGTCAGGCCGGTTACCGCCATGGCCCAGCGGCTGCGTTCCAATATAGCTGTCGAAGGAAGACAAAGGTTCTCCAGGCCGAACTGAACATCTTCTTCAACTGTTAAACCTACTAGTTGTGATTCCGCATTCTGAAAAACAATTCCCACCCGGCTGGCCAAATCGGCAATGGTTGCCGCTGCCACCTCTAAACCTGCCACCTGGGCTGTTCCTTTAAGGATTCCGCCAAAAAAATGGGGAATAAGCCCGTTTAGGATATAGCAGAGCGTACTCTTCCCCGAACCTGTCCGGCCAGTGACTACAATAAACTCGCCGCGTTCCACTTTTAAATTGATATCGTTCAGCACCGGCTGGTCCTCCCGGCCACGGTAGCTGTAACTAATACCGCTCAGCTCAATAACAGTGTTCATGGCTTATATAACCTCCTGGTATAGCCCGGAAATAATTAAACACCATTGGGCAAGCGGCAGCCCTGACTTGGGGCTGCCGCCGCCATTTTACTAGGCCTTAACGTTATTACTGCCTTCAACTTCGAAACGAGTCTCATCTAGCGATAAGCCATATTTATCCGCTGCCGGGCCCACGATCCGGGCAACCAGGGGCCCCGCCAGTCCACCAATGAAAGTTGTTACCATTACGGCCGGAAAAACACCTACCCAGATAACCTCTGTCGGTAACAGGCGCAGCCATTGGAAAGATGAACAAAGGTAGAAAGAACCGATAACACACCAGAGCAAACTAATGCCGTAATATTTAAACCACGCGCCTCCTTTAACCATATTGCGCTGTTCAGGCTGCCGCATTAAGCGGTAAAACAAGTAGGGCATCCACCAGGCGATTACCGCCCCGCCAATACTCCCAGGCCCGAGAGTGCCCGCCAGGGCGTCGCCGAGTAAATTGGCCAAACCCACGCCCCATACTGCCGGTAAGCCGAAAATAGCCCCAAAAGGGAAACGAACCATGGCATCGGCACGAAAAGTAATAGTTCCCGGCACAAGGACAATAACGGCCCCTACAACCTGCAAGATAACTGATAGTGCGGCCGTCATCCCCATGACAGCAATGGATTTAGTATTCCAGCGGCGCTGGCGTTTAACCAGACGCGGCAAAGGCGTCAACACTACCTGGTAGTTAAACATTTCTCCGATAAGAATTAATGTCATACTAACAAGTAAAATAGTTCCGATAACATTCATCCCCTGGAAGCCGATGCCTTGCCCAATGCGCCCCAGACCGCCCAGGACATTTTTCAAAAATTCTACCATACCTATTCCCTCCCTAAAAATTTGTTCAACAACTGCCAACACTGGTCCCGAAAACCATCTCCTTCTTCTTTTCCGCCTATGCCTCACCTCACTTTATCAGGGGAGAATCAGACCCTTAAGACTTTCGCCGGCCAGCGTGTCCTTCAGGGCCTGTTCAGTTTCTGCCAGAGTGTAGCGTCTGGTAATTAGATCCCCTACATATATTTGCCCGGAAGCAATCAATCCAAGTGCCCTGGCAAACTGATCCGGGGCAAAACCAAAAGTTCCCATAAAAGTAACTTCGTCATAATGAACCTGCTCGAGTTCCAAAGGGAAACTCCTCCCCTTAGGCAGACCGGCAAAAAAGTTAACTATCCCGCCCCGGCGCACATTCCGGACACCTTGGACAGCCGCTTCCTGGACACCGGCGGCAATTAGTACTGCATCAGCCCCCCGTCCCTGGGTATGAATGCGCAGGTCAACTTCTTCCCGGCCGGCGTCGAAAACGCCATCCAGACCATGGGCAGCAACTTTCAGACGGTGAGGCAGCATCCCGCTTAAATAAACCCGGGCGCCAAAGGCTTTAGCAAGGCGTGCCAGAAGGATGCCCATGGGACCATCACCAATGACAAACACCGTCTGCCCGGCTTTGACGCGAGATGCTTCGATGCCATGTAAAGCACAGGCTACAGGCTCGGTCAGGCTGGCCTCGGCATAATCAAGCTGTTCCGGCAAACGATAAAGACCACGTCCCCCTGTCGCGGCCGGAACGCGCACATACTGGGCAAAACCGCCTGGTTCAATGCTGGTTGCAAAAAGTTCGGCACACTGGGTCGGTTGGTCATTGCTGCACCAATAACATTTGCCGCAGGGAATATACGGCGCAATTACCACCCGTTCTCCTGCTTGCGGTCCTTCCGTTTTTTTAGCCCCCGCGGGAGCAACCTCAACTACCCCTGTCAGTTCATGGCCAAGAACTGTTGGTGGCTCGATTAAAGGATGGCCGCGTAAATAAGTTTTGGCATCAGTGGCACATACCGCGCTTGCCATTATTTTTACCAGCCAATCCCCTGGTTCCGGCCGAGGTATAGGCACTTCCCGTACTTCCACCCGCCCCGGTTCTAGATAGAATGCTGCCTTCATTGTTTATACCGCCTCACTTGACTTTATTAAGTATTGCTCATAAGCCTCTCCGGGCGCTAAATCCCTTTGCCAAACAACGCTAATAGCCCAAATAATCGCCTGGGGCCGGGAATGGGCCCAAATATTTCGACCGAAGATCAGGCCGGCTGCTCCGGCAACACGGACTTTCCCGACCATCTCCAGCAGTTGTAACTCGCTGCTTAAAGGTTCACCACCAGCTACAGCAACAGGTATAGGACTAGCTGCAATTAAGCTGGCAAATTCATCTTGAACCGGCGCATAGAAGATTTTCGCAGCATCAAAGCCTAATTCAGCGCTGATGCGCAAGGCGTCTCCGGTAGGCAAGCTATCATTACCCGGCATCAATTCCACTATAGCCGGAAGACCGTTGGCATGGGCCTCTTCCGTCAGTCGCCCCAGCTCACGCAACAGAGTATGGTTTTGGCCCTTGTGGAACAAACCCATCGTTAAAATACCGTCGGCCCCCAGACGCAGGGCACAGCCAGCACCGGTAACTTGAACCGTATCCGACATTTCAGGAAACGCCGTGGCCGCATCGATTCGTAACAAGAGAGCTTTAGGATTACAGTCCGGCGGCAACAGTTCAAATATGCCCCGGCTCACCAACAAACCGCTCACCGGCTCTGCAACAAGCTTCCTGATTATTCCCTGTGGGTCTGCCGGCCCACCTTGCTGGCCTGTAAAAAGGCCATGATCCAACGCCACAATCAGGCCGCCTCCTGGCGGCAACAAGCGGCGCAACCGCAATTGTCTTCCTGTCACAGCATCTCATCCTCCTTTAATCGTTTACAACATCAACGTCTGTTTACCGGTCTAAGACAGGTCAGTACGCCGGTCTCCACTTCCACAGTCACTTCTTGCTCCGTACTTACCTTGCATAAGGGATTACCATCGAGGCAAACCACAGTATCAGGGAGCAATCCTTTTACCGCTGCACCGTCTCCAATAAACAAACTAAAGCAGTTGGTTGTCACCGGCTCCATGGCCTCGATCTCCCCTGCACCAAGGTTAATCAGTGTTAAGGGTTTATCCGCCACCACCAACGCCGCAGGCGCTCCTACCAGGGCTGTCAGGCAGACACCCCCAGCCACTGCCTTACCGATGTAACGATCATCAACTATCCCGATAACTACTTGGCCCACTTCGCGGCCTCTGGCTACCAGCAGCGGGTGCTGGTCACGCCTCACCCAGACTTCTGTTGCAGGGCCACCGACCGGCCTGACCGTACCGTTCTCGTACCTGCCCGTCATCCTGGCCGCAGCATCTACATCCAGCCGTTGACCATCCACCGTGGCTGGAATTGTAAAACCAAAGGTACAATCATTAAATCCTACACCTAATATTTTGCAGGCGGTTCTAAGCACCAGCGCTTGAGGGTTAAAGGGTTGTAGAGAATGGAGCCACTGGTTTAGCTGTGCGGGAGCAGCGCTTAGAAATTCCTCGCCTTTAAATGCAATAAGCGCCCCGACATTGGTCGTCCCAATCCCGACTCCCAAAAGCTGGATTTGAGACTGCAGGCCCCCAGCCGTTAACAATTGTTGGGCTGATAAAATACCCAGAGCAGCATCAGCCAGGGTTCCATCCCCCCCTACCACGACTAAAACATCCGCTCCGGCCTGGTAGGCCAACCTGGCGGTCGTGACCGTCTCGTCCCGGTTACCACTGGACGGTATAACCAGATTTTCTAAAGGCAAACCCAAGTCCCTGGTAATATATGCTGCCGGCGATTCCTCGGGAGCCAGCACTGTTGTTATAGGCATTATAGCCCTCAGACCTGAAAATAGTCGCTGCAGCAGGGTAGCAACAAATGAACGATTATACGCCGGGCCACGACCAGCCTGCAAATTGACTATTAGGCCAAATCTCATTCTGTTCTATCCTCCCTGGCCATGCGTATTAACTCCTCCGCCGTACTGATATCTGTAACCAGGATATTGATCCACCGCCCGCGCAGAGCCCCCAGGATGCTCCGTACTTTTTCATGCCCACCTGCCACTCCAATTACAGTAGGCACTTGCCGCAGCATCTCTAAATCCACACCGATAATGCGTTCGTTTACGGGTGCCTGGCAAAGGCAACCGGATTCATTGAAAAAGCGGGCAGAAATATCTCCCACTGCCCCCTGGCGCATGAGGGTAAGGACGTCACTATCGCCAAAGTAATTGGTCGATAGCATGTGTGACGTGGATATGGGTGGCCCAATACCAACTACCGCTACGGTAACCTGTGACCATAAACTTATTTCTGCACTTAAACTGGAGTCATTGATTAGCGCTTTTTTTACATCTGCAGATCCTACAAGAGCCGGAGCATGGAGAGCGTAGGCCATACCGCCAAAAGCCTGGGCGATCATGTTTGCCAGTTCATTGACCTGAAAATGACGCGGCAATTGCCCCATCCCCCCCAGAAGGGGAACCACCTGCACTCCCCTTGGCGTCACTCCGTTGAGATTTATCGCCATCTCGTAAAGAGTAGCCCCCCAGGAAATACCCAGCACATCGCCTCCCTTTAGGATTTCATTTAGCAGACCTGCCACCCCTAAACCAATCGCCCGCCTGGAAGTTCGCTCGGAAACCCCGGTCGGCGTTATGACGCAAGCCTTAAGGTTAAAACGCCGCTGTAAAGCTCTGGCAAGATCTTGGTCGTGGTCATATGGGTTAATCACCTTAATTTCTACAAAACCTTCTTTGCGGGCCCGCTCCAGCATCCTGGAAACAGTGGACCTTGAAAGCTGCATTTCAGCGGCGATTTCTTGTTGATTGAGACCTTCGTCATAATACAACCGGGCCACCCGGATGATCGTTTTTGCCTCGCTATTCACATATATCCCCCGTTGCACATTTGTGCTGGTCATTTTTTCACAACTAACACATTCGCGATGTTTTGCTCAATCCCTGCTAACATAAATAAAAAAATAAGCTCCCACTTTGGATCGGACGTACAAAGGCCAGGGTGTGCTCACCCTGGCCTTATCCGTTATCCTTATCAACTTCACATCTCCACTTTTTAAATCAACAACATCCGGTCGTTAACCAGATGTCGCCCACTTACCTTTTCAAACAATCCCAGTAACGAAGCTACTGTCGCCTTTTTCCGTTCTTCGCCTTTTAGGTCGAAGACAATTTTCCCCTCGTGCATCATGATGGTCCGGTTGCCGACAGCCAGGGCTTGCTCCAAATCATGGGTAATCATGATGGTAGTAATTTGTTCTGCTTTAACTATTTTATATGGATCTTTCGTCATCCACCGCCCAGCCTCTGGCGCATACCACCTGGCGCCAAAGTAGTACAACCCCGCCTTCTGGGCATACTCCTTCCCCGTCAGGCCATAGCTGTTGTACGGCTCCAGGATCCCGGCAAAGAAGCCCCCAAAGGCGTCGTAGTAGTACTTGTCGATGTTCTCGCCCAGTTGGTCGGATAGATCCACCACATTCCCCAGACCGTCATAATGGTAGTAGATGAACCCACCGCGCGTCCGCAGTAGATCTTCGTTGCCATGCCCCTTGCGTCCTTTGTACCCGAACATCTTCTTCATCACGATCTGGCCGTTTGCCCTGTAATATTCCGCAAGCAGGGCGTCCTGTCCTGCAAACTCCATGAGCACATTCAACCCGTCGTAAAGGTACTGAGTGACTTCGACCTTCTGCTGGTTGGAGTTCTGCCAGTAGCTCTCTTCCTTGCGCACCCGCCGGCTGTAGCCGTCATAGGCATATTTGGTCCAGGTGCCATCGGCGTAATGGATCTCCACCAGGCGGTTCTCCTCGTCGTAACGGTACTCCACCTTCTCCTGGCCGTCGATCCTGGCAATGGTGTTGCCGTTGGCATCGTACGTATACCGAAGATCCCCGGCCGCCAGCAGCTGGTTGGCCTGGTCGTGCCGGTAAGAGGTGACGGACTGGTCCGTCTGCAGGCTCAGGCGGTTGCCGACCTCGTCGTAGCTGTAGCGAGCGACCCGGTATAGGCTGAGCAGGTAGTCCGGGCTTGAGAAGTCCTGGTTTGCGCCCGTCCCACCGTTCTTGCCGTTTCCATTTCCGCGCCCCTGGCCGTTTCCCTTGTTTCCGTTGCCATTGCCTTTATCCCCGTTATTTCCACCCTTATTACCCTTATCTCCATTGTTGCCACCCTTATTGCCGTTGTTCCCGTTATTGCCAGTGCCGGGCTTGTCCCCACCCTGGCTGGCACTGGCAATAAGGGCAGGATCCACCACCCCGGCGATTTGCGCTGGCCCAGGCGCATATGGGCTTGCCAGACCAGGCCCGCTGACGGAACCGGCGGCACCAGAACCGGTAATATTGGCCCCGCTTGAGCTGTTCTTGCCGTTTTGCCCCGGTGCGCTCCCCGGCGGGGTGAGCGGCGTGGCCAGGATCCGCTGGATCTTCTCCAACGGATAAGTGACCTTCACCAGCCGGTAGAGCCGGTCATATTGGTATAATGAAGGAGGCTAAGCCAAAGAGTAGGTTTGTGCGGTTCTATGAGGGGCCGATACAGACATACTGGGCAGAGGGTGAAGGGCGGCCGTCTACGAGTATGGGTTTCAAAACCCGCCGTCGTGTTTGGCCGCCCCCTCGACCCACCAATCTGGGTATAACCCGAATAGATGTGTGTCAGCCTTAG
>JAMCQP010000021.1 GCA_023381695.1 Bacillota bacterium
AGATCGAGGCAGAAACGGTGGAAAGTCCCGACCCGGACGCCCCTGGCCTCCGGGCCGGCCGCGGACGCCAGCCGCCGGCGCATCTCGTCCGCCGCGCGATGGGTGAACGTGATGGCCGTGATCGCCTGGCCGCAAGCCCCGGCTCTTGAGACGCGCGAGGGCTTCGGCGAGCCCCGGTCCTTCCCCTTTCCCCGGCGTGGCCGCCCCCGCCGCGAGGGCGGCTGCTTCCCGGGCGTCGAGCACCAGGGGTGGCTTTCCGTGCACTTCGGTAAGGAGATCGAGGCAGAAACGGTGGAAAGTCCCGACCCGGACGCCCCTGGCCTCCGGGCCGGCCGCGGACGCCAGCCGCCGGCGCATCTCGTCCGCCGCGCGATGGGTGAACGTGATGGCCGTGATCGCCTCCGGGCGCGCGCCTTCCTGGAGGAGGAAGACGATCCGCTGGATCAGGGTCCTGGTCTTGCCCGTCCCGGGACCCGCCGCGACAATGACCGGGCCAGTCCTGGCAGTAACCGCCTGCTGCTGGGCGGCGTTCAGCCCGTCGATCGGCGTGGCGAAGAGCCTGGTCTGCAACGGTTCCGCCGCCAGCGCCGCCGCCGCTTCCCGGTTATGGCCCCCGCCGGTCGCGGCTATTTCCCGCCGCGCGGACCCGAGGTCCACCCCTGGCAACGCGAAGAGGGCCGCCTGCCCGGAGAGCTGCCGCCTCTCCTCCGGGCGGAAGATCGTCAACTTGCCGTACTCGCCGTCATAGCCCGGCCGGTAGGTGATCCCCCCGGCGCGGACCCGCCGTACCGCCTCGGCGACCGCGGCGCCGGCCACGGCGGCGATCTCACCAAGATTGCCTTCTCGAAGGAGGGGAATCTCGGGTCCCAGGGCATCAAGGAGCTTCTGGCTGGTCGCCCGGACCCGTTGGTTCGCCGCGCCGACATCCAGGGCGTCGGCCACGATCTGATCCAGAGAGACCAGGGAGGTATACGGACTTGCCCCCGGGGGCCGGAAGCCTTCCGGCCGGTCGGCCAGGTCCACCACGCGGTGCAGGACCCCGATGGTGACCGGCCGCCCGCAGACCCGGCAGATCCCTCCGGCGGCCAGGGTCTCTTCAGGGCGCCAGCAGACGCCGCAGTTTCGGTGGCCGTCGTAATGGTACTTGCCCTCTTCGGGGTAGAACTCCACCGTCCCGACGACGCGGCCCTCTTTTCGCCGCAGAGCGCCGATCATGCCGCGGTAGGAGAACAGCGCCTCGAATTCGTTGGCCTCGCGGCCAAGCTTGTCCGGAGAATGAGCATCGGAGTTTGAGATAAGCGTCAGGCGATCCAGGGCCGAGAGGCGCCAGTTCATCGGGGGATCAGAGGAGAGACCCGTCTCGTAGGCCGCGATCTCCCCCGCGAGGTCCCCGAAGCATTCTTCGAGCGCGTCGAAACCGGAATTGGCCCCGAAGAGGGAGAAATGGGGCGTCCAGATGTGAGCGGGGACGAGCGCGGCCGCCGGTTCAACCTCAAGGATGATGGCCAGAAGCGTGCGGCTGTCAAGGCCGACGATCGGCCGGCCGTCGGCCTCCAGGTTCGCCCCCCGCGCCTCCAGGGCCGCGCTGACCCGGGCCGCCGCGTCGAGGTCCGGCAGGAGAACCACATGGTGGATCTTGCGGGTGCGGCTGCCTTGCTTGTAGATGCAGCTGATTTCGCCGGTCACGACGAAACGCACCTGGGCTGCGGGACCCGCGGCCGTGGGCAGCCGGTAGAAGCCTTCCTCGGCCTCGGCGAGTTCCGCGCCAAGCTCCGCCCGCCATCCGGCATGGGTAAAGTCCCCCGTGCCGATGACGGCCAGGCCCTTGCGGGCCGCCGCCTGCGCCAAGGGGCCCGGCCGGCAGTTGTCGCTGGTCGCGCGGGAGAAATGAGAGTGGACGTGCAGATCGGCCAGGTACACCACGTGCATCACCCTTATTCAGTGCAGTACTTATCAAAAAGAATCTTGGCGGCGTTCAAATCATTTTTGGCTATGGTAAACCAGTCCAAATACCGCTTGCTATCCACCATATAATAGAACCCCCTTGGTTTGGATCCGGGGCATATTTATCAACGATTTGTCGCGTAAGTTTGGCAACTCGTTCTTCATGGGTCGTCGTTAACATCTTCACTTCGGCCCCCTTATGCCTTTCCGGCCTCAAAAACATTTCTAAGCATTTCTTTACGGATGTTCCGATAGACATGAAAGTCAGAGTCAATGGTGATCATCTCTTTTACGCACTCGATCTCCGATATCACCATCAACGTTGCATCCGCAAAGTCCATCGGTACATCGGAATATTTCTCTGATAACTCCATGATCCTCAAGATGTGGTTCTTGGTGAGCGGGGCAATCTCAAGCGCATCCCGGCGTATCCATTCCAGGAAGTCAAGCTGCACCCGGACGTTGAAATCCAGCATGTGCAGCACCTCGGTTATCACCGCCCAGGAAGTCATTAAACGCCCTTCGTAAGTCTGTAGGAACTCTCGGATGGCTTTGTGGCAGGCGTCGTCTCTGTCAAAGAGGGCAATCAACGGGCCGGCATCAATGAGACATCTTCGCATGGATCTTCTCCCTGACCCGCTTCTTATAATCCCGCGATAGTGTCCCTACCCTGCTTCCATATTTGCCGAAAAGGTCTTTTACCAGACAGATCGTAACACGGAACTCCGGATAGGTCAAGATACACCGTAAGGAGTTTGCATGAGCCCCCTGTCAATCTACAGCCCATCCCAGGCACTTGATAAGGCCCGGACGGCTCACCTGGCCGGTCCGGGCCTTATGGGGAGGACGCGGAGCAGGCGGCGCCTGGCAATGTTCAGATCCGCCGTCGGGTGCGCACCACATTCCCAAACTTATCCACCGTAACCTCGAGTCTTCCTGCAAAGTCCCCGAGAACCCGGAGTTTATCCACCGAACTCAATCTCATGAAATCGCTGAGCATCGTGTCCAGATCGTTGTAGACCTGTTGGAGTTCCTGGCGCTCCACTTCAATCTTGCGCAATTCTTCGGCCAGTTGCGCCTCCAGTTCCTCATTTTGCCGGTGCAAGGCTTCCACTTCGTCGGCGAGGCGGTCTCGTTGGGAAAGCACCTCGTCCACACGCGCGAGGGAAGAGATCAGATCGCCCAGTCGGATTCCATTCTGCTCCCTGACGCTCTTCAACTCGCCCTCCAGATGTTGCATCCTGGCCTCAAGCTCCGCCGCCCGGTCCGGAAAATATTTGAGCGCGGTGAGTATATCTTGATCGGTTTTAGCAGACGTCTTCGGCCTTATCCCGTGTTCTTCGGACAGCCGTTCAACATCTATTGCCTCTGCTGCACCTGCCAGGTCTGCTGCGGCTCCGGAACCCTCCGAGGCCCCGGATTCACTCCCGGCGTAACTCTGGTTTCTGTTGCGGCGGCTCAGAAAATTGTAGCGCTCCTCGCAAGACGCCGGGGTGGCACCGGGGATCTTGCCGGCGATGGTCTGCCAGTCCTCGCCGGAACGCCGCCACTTCCAGAGATTGATATCCAGGCGCGCATTCCAAAAAGACGTCAGAGACGCCCCCTCAACCTTCGGGGAAGGCTTTGGCGGGCGTCCGCGCCGCCCCAGTTTTTGCGCCCTCATCTCCCTGCGGTATTGTGAGGGATCCATCCCGCGCTCCTTCAAAATCTGATAAAACCTGTACGCCAGGCCCCCCAAAGGCCTGTTGAGCTTTTGGGAGAGCTCGGGGCGGAGCCTTTTGTCATGCCACATCTCCAGGATCAGATCATCCTCTTCCTCCGAATAGCGGCGCAATCCCGGGGAAGTGGATTCATCCTGGCGCTCGTTCTCCGGCGATGCGTTTGGAGCACTGGATGCATCCGGTGATTCAAGGACGGTGCCGCCGCCCTCCCCCGGCAAAGGTTCGTTTTTTATGGATTCCGCCTGGCTTGACTCTGTCACCGGGCCCCCAGTCCCGGCCGTAGCCTGTTGGGCTTTTGGCAGGCTATCCACATCAGCGGCCGCAAGAACTTCCGAAAACTCCGTACCCACAAATTACTCCTCCTTTGTTGAATTGTTCAAGGGTTCCTACCCGGCAGTAGGTTTTCCAGATTATCCAAAAAAAATTCTGTTTTTCCCAGGCAGTAAATTTTTATGAAAGCACCAGGAAAAATATGTTGGACGTCCTCTGGCATTTTCGGGGCACGAGAATTCCATTATTGGAGAGAACTGGACCAGAAGGGTTTTGTTGGTGATTTGCCGAATTAAATAGGTTAATTTGGAGAGAAAAAGGAGTCTTTGATGTGATCCGCTTCCTTCGCGCCGGCAAGCCCCGAATTTACTCGGAAAGCGCTGGATCAGCCAGGGGCCTGGCGGCCTTATTGATGTTATCCTTTCTGTTTGTCAGCATCCATCCCTTATGGGCGGATCGCTTTTTGGCCCTGGCGGCCGGCCCCCATACGCCCAAGACCGCAAAAGCCGCCGCCGTTGCCCCGCAAGCCAGGCTTTCACCGTCCAAGACTCCTGCTCCCGAAACCGTCACCGCCGCCCCGTTAATGTCCATTGACTTCAAGGATACCGACGTCCGGGACGTTTTGCGGGCGCTGGCCGCCCAGCAGGGTGTAAACATCATCGCCGACCCCACCGTGGCCGATCGGGTGACCATTCACCTGACCAATGTCACCTTTGAGCAGGGGCTCAAGATGCTCCTGGACTCCTACGGTTATGTATATATCCGGGAAGGCAATATTTACCAGGTAACCCGCGGCCCCGAGCCCATCTCCTACGAGATCTCCGTGGCCGGCGATCAAATCTCGCTGGACGCCAAGAACACGGATCTGCCTTTTTTGTTGCGCCAACTATCCCTGCGCACCGGCGCCAACATCGTCACGGACCAGACGGTATCCGGACGGGTGACCATCCGGCTGGCCAACCTTGCGCTGGAAGATCTTCTCACGGCCGTCTTGCGGCCGGCAAATGTAAAGTGGGAGAAGAAAGGCGGGGTCTACCTGGTCTCGCGTGTCAGCGCCGTCCCTTATGTGGTCAATTACCAGAAGCAAAGCCGCCGGCTGAGCGTACGGGCCACTGATGCCGAAATCGGGGACCTGATGCGGGAAATTACGGCCCAGACGGGGTATAACATCGTTCTGGACAGGGCGGTCTTCGGGCGGATCACCGCCACGCTGGTGGATATGCCGGTGGACAAGGCCCTGACGGCCATCGTGGAGAGCAACGGGCTGAAAGTCGCGGAAAAGGACGGCTACTACCTGGTGACCAACGGCCCGCAGGCTCTCTCCGGCGGGATCGAGGCCATCCAGGTGCGGGACGGGCTTTTGACCATCAGGGTGAAGGACGCCGACCTGCAAGGGGTGATTCGTACCCTCTCCGCGCAAAGCGGACTGAATATCATCTCCGACAAGGACGCCCGCGGCCCGGTGAGCGGTTCATTGACGAATGTCCCGCTGAAATCCGGCTTGCAGACCTTTTTTGAGGCCAACGGCTTCACCATGGCGGAAAAACCCGGCGCGTTCGTGGTCCGCCGCGGCGCCCAGAGCAATACCTTTTCGATCACCGTGCGGGATAACGGCAAATTGGATGTGGAGGCTTACGGAGTCGATCTCTCGACCATTTTGCGGGAACTGTCCGACCGGATGCAGGTCAACCTGGTGACCTACAACTACGTGCGGGCGCAGGTCAACAACGTAAAGATCTCGGAGGTCACCCTGGATGAGGCGATCGATTATCTTTTGAAGGGCACCACCTTTTCGTTTAAAAAAGTGGGCAACACCTACCTCATCGGGGACGGCACCACCCCGCGCCCGGACTCGTTCGATTTCGCCGATTCAAAACTGATCCGGCTGAAATACATTTCCACGGATACCCTGCCCAGCATGCTGATGTCGTCGATCCCCTCCCAGAACATCCGGTTCATGCGGGAGCAAAACTCCGTGCTGGTCACGGGGTCCCCCGAATTCATCAAACAGATGGAGGAGTACCTGCAGACCATCGACGTGCCCAACGAGCGGCTCACCACCGATGTGGTGCGGGTGCAATACCTGAAGGCCGAGGATATCCTGGCCCTGGCCAGCAAGTACTTCCCGCCCCAGTCCATCCAGCTTCTAAAGGATCAAAACGCCATTGTGGCCTCTGGCACCCCGGAGATGACCCGCCAGATCCGCAACTTCATCGCGGCCATGGATGCCCCGTCCCAGGTGCGCAATGAGATCATCGTCCTGGATCACATCAAATCCGAGGACGTCCCTCAACTCTTGCCTCCCAACATCGACAAAAACGGCATCCTGGTCCTCAAGGAACAGAACTCCGTGGTGGCCACCGGCAACAGCACCTACGTGGAAAACGTCCGGAGCTACCTGAAGAACATCGACAAGCCCAACCCGCAGATCCTCTTCGACGTGCTGGTCGTGGAATACATGCGCAACAACCAGACCGACGTGGGTGGACCGCTGCGTCCCGACAAAAATGGCACCATCTCCTTCAAGATCAGTGACCTGGCCGGAATCGATCTGGCCAAGGCCGCATCCGACCTGCAAAACGGGGTAATACCCTCATTTACGGTAACCCTCAACGCCCTGGTCCAGGCTGGCAAGGCCAAGGTGCTGGCCAACCCCAAGATCTCCGCCTTGAATGGGCAGGCGGCCAGTTTCCAGGTGGTCACCAAGAGCCGCTACTGGGACCCCCGGATTCAACCAAACACCAGCACCGGCTCGGGTGGCGCCCAGACCACCCAGACCATCACCTCTTCCGAATCGCTCATCAGAGACATTGATACCGGTATCACGCTGAACCTGAAGCCGTGGGTCTCGGGAACCCAGGAGATCACCATGGAGATCGAACCGAAGATCAGCAATTCGGTGGGGACAAACCAGGCCAGCGGCCTGCCGACCACCAATGAACGGAGCGCCAAGACCACCATTCGCGTCAAGGAAGGCAATACGGTAATTATCGGCGGCTTGATCCAGAATACCCAGCAGCGAGTGGAAACAAAGGTCCCGGTGCTGGGCAGCATCCCGCTTTTGGGTTGGATCTTCCGCACCTCGCAGGTCGTGGATACCCAGAGCGAATTCGTCATCTACATCACGCCGCACCTGATCACCGGCGCGGCGGATGCCAATGAACTTTTCACCCCGATGTGGAAACCGGAGGATCTGAAAAGCTCCGGTGCGTCCAGCAACGCCGCGACCAGCTCAAGCAGCCCGGAAGAACCAGTTAAAGCTACTAAATAGGGCTGCCGTTGTACATCCACTCGATCTCCGCGAGATCCTCGGGGGCGAGCTTTTCGTAACGCGCTTTTTGAATGGCGCGCAGCCGGATCTTGGCCTGCCAGACGCCGTCCGGCGTCCTGGCCTCGGTCACTATCCAGCTTTCCGGCGCCAGTTGCTGCAGGTTGGACAGCAAAAATTCAATGGTGGCCATATGGCGTCTCACCACCTCCGGGTCCGAATTGGGGTCGTGGTAGGAGATCAACACTCCGTAACCGGGCACAAAGATGATGCCCGCCGCCTCTCCGTAAGCATCGCGCACGATTCCCTCCACCATCAAAACCTCCTGCCAGAGGCTTTGCCAGTTGGAGATCGAGTCGCTGGGGCCCTCTCCGTTCTTGTAAAATATATAATTCCGGTTGAAGAGATCCGTGCGGTAACGCCCCGCTAGTTGCTTGGCGACGGAGGCCGGCAGCTCGCGAAGCCAGAGCGTGTTTCCCTGCCTGACCTGGACGATCACCTTCTCCTGCTCTCCCAGAAACGGCAACGGCGCGAGCTTTTTGAGGACCAGCGCCAGGTAATCGGCTTTCTCCTGGGCCTCATCCTTTGGAGAGGATGGGGAGGGGACGGAGTATTGAAAGAAGATCCCGTCGCCGGCCAGATGAATTCCCATGGCGTTCCTCCCGAAAGAATCGCCCACGGACCTTTCGATGGCCTCCAGCTCCTGGCGCTCGCTGAGCCAGGTCTGCTCCTGAACCTGCGCGGGTTCCAGGGCCAGGCCCAGGCCGTTCGGCGCCAAAAGAGCCGTGGCCAAAATAGCGGAGACGACGGCGGTGATCGCCCTCCTCTGGCGGAGATCTCCCCTCCCGCGCGGGCGGCATCGCCGGAAAATATTTGCGGACATCCCTTTCGCCTCCCTGCTCATTCTACCATGACCAACTCGAAGACACCGCTAAAAAAGATGGCACTTCCGCCTGGAAAGTGCCTATGACAATTTTTTAACCAACCCCAATCTCCAATCAGGGTCTTATTTCTTCTTTGGAGCCTCCTTCTTCGGGGCACCCTTCTTGGCCTTGTCCGCCATCGCTTAGCACCTCCCTCCGCCACATCGTCCGGTGCTTTTATGATTGCTATCGGAAGGGGTTTTCCAGCACTTAAGCACTTTTTGGCGGTTGCCGCCGCTGGATCAAGCCTTGCTTTTGGGGCAACAAGGCGCTATAGTAAAGGTATCACCTAATTTCTGGTCCCAACGGAACCCGCTGGCAAGGAATCTTTTTTTTGGAAACAGGAGGACCCGATGCGCAAACAACTGGAAGAGCTTTTTTTAAGAGGGCTGGTGGCAACGCTGGACTTTGTCTTTAATCTTCTCCCGGAGCGGGCCGGCTTGTGGTGCGCCGAGAGATTCGCGGATGGTGTTTACCGGCTGGTGCGATCCACCAGGTACAGGGACTTTGTGCCGGGAAACGTCCGGGTGGCTTTCCCGGAATACCGCGAAACAGAGATCGAAAAGATTGCCCGGGTCCATCTCAGGCTTTTAGTCAAATCCATCGTGGAGGTCATCCGCCTCCCCCGTCTCAACCGCCATAACCTTGGCCGGAAGGTGGTCGTTTCGGGCCTCGAATACCTGGAAAAGGCCAGGGAGAACGGCAAGGGCGCCATCATCATCACCGCCCATTTCGGCAACTGGGAGTTGTTGCCGGCCACCCTGGCCATCATCGGCCATCCCGTCGCGGCTCTGGCACAACAACAGAGCAAGGGGGTTTTTGACCGTTTTCTCAAGGAACGTCGATCTTTCCATGGAAACCAGGTATTTTACAACGACGCCGGCGGGGCGCAAAAGATCTTGAAACTCCTCCGGCAAAACGAGACTCTCTTTCTGGTGGCGGATCAACATGGGGAAAGCCTGAAGGCCATCGTCCCCTTCTTCGGCCAGAGGGTCTCGGCCCAGGCCGGCCCCGTCGCTTTTGGCATGAAGACCGGCGCGTCACTCCTCCCGGCCTTTATCATCCGGGAGGAGGGGGACCGGCACCGGGTGATGATCGAAAAGCCTCTGGAGCTCTCCAACACTGGCAAAAAAGATGCCGATCTCACCGCAAACTGCGCCCGGATGATGGCGGTCTTCGAAAAATATATCCAGGCTTACCCGGATCACTGGCTCTGGGCGCACAATCGCTGGGACAAGCTGTCGCGCGCCCTGGAGCGGCAACATCAGGCGCAGGCCGCAGCAACGTCCTCACGGTAGCTCCAAAATTGCTTCCTGGCTCCCGCGGCGCAAGATTGCATAACTGGCCCGGATCTGGACTACCTCTTCATCGCCCACGGTTTCTCCCACCGTGGCATTGATGATTTTCCCCGTGTTTTTTTCAGCCAGGGTAACCACCGGCGGGCCGGCGCCAAATACAATCCCCTTTACCGAATAATTGCTCTGGTAGGAGGGAGAAGCCCCGGGCGCCGTCCCTCCCGGGGCAGAAGCGCCTTCCGTGGCGGGATTAACCCTCTGCCACGGCCTCTTGAAGATCCAGCCGCTCGCGTGGCTTGCTCCACCCATCCGGGTGGCTCCCGCCACCCCGTCCATCCGCGGGGCGATCACCATTCCGCCCTTTCCCTTCCCCGGCCCCAGGGTTTCCTGCGGCGGCCTGGAAGCGCGGGTCGCCTCCAGAAGATCCCCCGGCCCTCCACGCCATAGCTGCCAGAGCACGCTAACCAGAAAGGCCGCCGAGAGCAGGCACAGCCCCGCCAGCGCCCACAGGGCGATCTGCCGCGCCCGTTCCGCATTCCGACCGGGATCAACGCTGATCATTTTTTGGCGCTTCATCTCCCTTCCCGCCCAAAAGCGCGGTCACCAACAGGTTTACCGCCAGGAGAGAGCCGTCCTCCCGGGGTTGGACCAAAAGGCGCCCCACATCATAGGCCGGACGCCCGGTCTCCAGCAGGTATAAAAAATTGGCCAGCGCTTCCCCGGTGGCATCGGTGTTTAGTTCGACGCCAATTACCGGATGACCCTTGACGGGTTGAACCTCCACCGGGGTCTTGGTATTGACCCGCAGGCCGGCCCGCCGGGCCAATTCCTCCAGATCGCCGAGAAACCACACCGACGCCTTGCCGGGTTCCTTCGGCATGGACGCGCCGCTTTGCCCGTCGTTGAGGCGGGCTTTCATCTGTTTAATCCGCGCCTCATACAGGTCACGGTTGCGCAACAAAAACGCCGCCTGCTGGAGTTGTTTCTCCACCAGCGCGTGTTCGGCTCTGATCCCGCCGAGCCTGGCGGGATCGCCCCCCAAAATGCCCCGATAAAGGAGGGTGGCCGTTAGAAGCACACCCGCCGCGATCAAGAGAATCCGCTCGCGTTTGCTGATCGCCATCACCTTCCCCATCACCGGTTGCCGGGGACAGGTTTGACCCCGGCGGGCTCAACAACCTTCCCGCTGATCCGGAAAGTTTCATAAGCTGTTCCATTCTCCGTGACGCTCATAATCGGCGCGGAGAATTTCAGTTCTCTAAGATAGGGGCTCCTTTGGAGCAGCGACATCACCTGCGTGGCGGATCGCGCCTTTCCCCGCAGTTCCTGAAGCTTGTCCCCTTCAAGGGAAAGCAGTTCCACCCAGCCATCCTGGGGCATCAGCCGGTGAAGCTCGCTTAAAAGCTCCAGATAACGCCGGCCGGATGCTCGTTGCTCAAGAAGCCCGTACTCTTCCTCTATCCGGCGGTATTCCGCTTGAAGCACCCTGGCCTCGGCCACCCGGGGCGCCAGCCTGGCCAGTTGCTCCCGCGCCTGCCGGACTTGCCGCTGCTTGGCAACGGTATCGATCCCCAGCCCCGCCCCCGCAAAGATGATGGTTATCCCGGCCAGCACCGCCGCTTTTAGCCAGAAAGGTTGCGCCTCGATCACTCCCAGGGCTCCCCTGGCTCCCGGCCGTTTCCCGGCTGACGGGTTCAGGTTTAGAAGATAAGTCCCCCTCCCCAGCGCCTGCAGCGCCAGGCCGTAACAAACCATAAAGGCGGGCGCGAAGACCTGGTTTCCCACTTCGGAAAAGACGCCAAAGGTCTCCCCCGGCCAGACCCGCACGGGAACCCCCAGCTCCCTGGTCAGAAAACCGATGAACTGGCTGCGGTTCCGGTTCGGCGAGGTGGTTGCCCCGCCAAAATCGGCGACGCGCCCGGTCAGCCAGACCCCTTTGACCGGCGACGCCCCGGGCAGGGTGTTCACGAAGGCCGTTGTTCTCCGGAGTTCCGCTGTCAGGAGCCGGGCTTCCTCCATCGGTCCCTCTTCCGGAAGATCCTCTCCCGGGGAGCCTGGTGCTTCCCCTTCGGATGACGGCTTGGGAACTAGCGATGACGGCTCAAAAACCACCGGCGCCGGCTCAAGAACCAGATCCCGGCTGAACCCCACCCGGCCCTTCTGCGTCCAGGCCAGATCCGCCGTGCCGTCCCGGATCCCCACGATCAGCCTGCTCTCATCCGGGCGGGCGCCCACCGTCTCATGGTACGCGTTCAACATCGCCAGATCCGTCAGGCCGGCTCCGGCCACCTCCAGGCCGGCCCTTTCAAACAGCCCGAGATAACCGGCCAGAACCTCCCGGCGGATCACCGCCACCAGCACCTCCAGGCGCTCCCCCCGTTTGAGGACCTGGTAGCCGAAGTGCACCGCGTCCAATGGCCAGGGAACAATTCTCTCCACCTCATGGACCAGCGCCGCCCCCAGCAGTTCGTCCTTCAACGGGGGCAGCTCCAAAAGGCGTTCGACGGCCAGCCCGCGCGGCAAAGCGACGTAGATCTCCTTGCCTTCGGGTGGTAGTTCCTGGGCCAGGGCTTTCAGGGCGGCCACCACTTTCTCCTCGTAGGGCAGGGCTTCCGGCAGGGCGCGCCGCGCGCACCGGGTGATCCGCACCACCCCCCTGGCCGCCCGCAATTCCAGCCCCCGCACCTCCCGCTGATCCGCCTCGATCGCCAGCGCCACCTTAGGTTTCGACCATCTGAGTTCCAATATGTTCTACTCCTCCCAGGAGAGAATCTTGACCCGCCACTTCTTCCCCTCCCCCTGGGGGTGGTAGCGGTAGACCGTGACCCTGGCGGCGCCCTTTGCGCCGTTGCCCCGTTTGGCGCGAGCTTCAATGGTGAAATATGCGGAGCGCGTCGTGAAAAAGTTCTTCACCTTGTCAAAAGCCGCGGCGTCGCCCAAAACCGCTTTGACCTGGCCAGGATTCGAAAAAGCCGTCTTCTCGCGGGCGGAGATCAGCCGATCCACAATGTCATCGCCGAGGTTGAGCCCCCCGAAGAGGGTAAGGAGCACGTCCCTGCCCGCGGTATTCACGTTGATCGTGCCCTCCACGGTGAGGTCCGGCCGGATCTTGTTGAAAACCTCCTCGGTCATGCTGGGCATCTTCTTTTTCCACTCTTCGAGGCTGCCCACCGGCGCGCCCTGGGGCTGGCTCCGGTAGACGATGAGCTCATTGAGAATAAATTGCGCCGTGAACTTATCCACGCCGCGGCTGGCCAGGAGCGCATCCAGCCCGTCAATTGCCGCCGTATTCACGTTAAGCGGGCCGTAGACGGTAACCACTTCCGCCAGGGAGTCGTAGATCTCCGAAAATCCTTTGACCAGCCTGAGTTCTTCCCGGGTTTCGAAACGCCCGTTGGCAATATGGTACGGCTCCGGCAACCCCATGTAGTACGCATCCTCGGCTCCCCCTTCCCGGGTCTCGTCGTCCAGATCGCGCCAGTCCAGGAGAGCGGCGACCTCTTCCGGCAGGATCCCGGGGAGTTTGTCCAGGATCTCCTTCGACACCGCGTTGAGGTTGATCCGGCTCCCCTCGTCAAAAATACGCAGGCTGTACCGGTCGTTGTCCACGGCCGCCGCCCATGGGTCGGAGAGGGCGTCAAAGTCGTTGTCGTCGGCCAGAAGCAGGTTGATCCCTTCGTTTATCCCGGCCCGGACCTCCTGGCGGTCCCGGGAATCATCCCGAAAATTGCGCGCCGCCAGAAGCTCCAGGTGGCTTCTTTGCATGAAGAAACCCACCAGGAGACCGAGGATCGCCAGGAGCCAGAGGACAACGATCAGGGCGGCGCCGCGTTCGGAGATCGGCGCCTCCCTTTGTTCCAGGATTTGCTCCCTACCCCTCTCCGGGGAGGGGGTTACCGTAGAGCGCCACCGCCGTCTCATTCCTGCCATGAGCCACCTTCATCTCCCGGCCATTGGCGGGCAAAGTATACCGGTGCGATGAAGGGCGGGAGGCGAAGCCCAACGGGCTGATTCCCGGCCGCCATCCCGGGGTTGCCCGCGCGCCCCATAAGTTCCTGAAAGCTTTTTCTCCCGGCCACCACCCACAGGGTCATTTCCACAGTCGCCGGCAGGCGCCCTTCGTCTCCGGCGGAATCCCATTCATCCAGCCAATACCTGCGTTTCCCGTCGTAATAACGGAACCGGACTCTGGTGACCCGTTCCACCAGAGGCTGGACCTTGAAAGAAGGCTCCCCGCCAACCCCCTGCCCCTCCCCGGCGGCCGGGCCAGCGGCCGGGATATTTAGCCGGCCCTGGACCGCAAGATCTTCCTCGTTGCGGATGTTCTCTCGCTGCCCGCGGATCAGATCGCCGCTGGCGGCGTCAAGCCCGTAGGCCACCTGTTCCAGACCCGCCGGCCCACCCCTCCGGTAAAAGGCCAGGTGATCCGCCGCTCCCACAAAGGACGTCTTTACGCCATACGCGGAGGTGTAGATGTCCCGGATATCCCTTGAGAAGAAGCGGAAAGCCACCCGCATCTCCCGCTGGAGGTCGGCGCCAGCCTCCGCCGAACGCCAGGTGTCCACCCCCACCCGCATGGTGGCGTACACCACGGCCACCACCACGCCAAAGATGGCCATCGCCACCAGAAGCTCCATGAGGGTGAATCCCGCCTCCGCCCGCCGGGGAGCGCCATGATTTACGCGGGCCCATCTAATGCTCTTGAAATATGCACGGTTGGTGATCACGGCTATTCACCCATCATCGCCGAAGACAGGGCGTAACTTCTTCTCCCGCGCGGGCTGTCCCAGCTTACAGTCACGGTGATCTTCCGGATCCCTCCGGGTTCGCCCTGCTCTGTGGAAACCGTCCATCGGAAACGGGAATACTCTTCGCCAGCCTCCGCGAAGTCCCCGGAATCCCCCGCCACCAGTCCGTTCTCCACCTCGGCCAGTTTGCCCTCGGCCAGGATGATGGCTATGGAATTGTTCCGGGTGTTCTGTAAAACGGCGAGCCCGGCGGCAAAACCCTCCACCAGCACCGTCAACCCTATCCCCAGGATTGTTACCGCCACCAGCACCTCCAGGAGGGTGAATCCCGCCTCGCGGTTTTTTTTCATATTGCCCCGTCATTTCTGGCCTGAATCCGGCCGGAGACCGCGCTCACTTCGATCAAAAACCGGTGGCCCCGGCGGTCCGCAAGGACCAGCTGGATTCCATTGGAGGTGCCATCCGAAAAAAATTTCAAATCTCCTCCGGCCGGCGTGGAATCTGGATTTTGCCCGTTCCCGGCCAGGCTGAGCCTGAGCCCTTCCGGCAAAACCATCACCTTCCCGCCGGCTGCGGTTCCCAATTCCGGCTGGGCGCCTTCGGCTCCGCCAGGAGCTTTCCCGGTGCCGGCAGAATCTTCTCCCGCGCCGGCGGCCTGTTCCGCGCTGGCCGCGGCCAGTTCCAGGTTCCCCCGTTCAAAATCTATCGTCACGGTATGCGTGCTGTCGCTGGCAATGGCCGTCTCGCGCGCGTAATTGAGCAGGGCCACCACCTGCCGGACCCCGGCATAGAGCCGCATCCTCTCGGTGGCCGCCGCAAACTCGGGCAGGGCCAGCCCGAAAAGCAGGCCGGCGATGGCCAAAACCACCATCATCTCCAGAAGCGTGAACCCCGCCTCTGTTTCATTTCCGGCACCACGTCCAACCCTGCCCCGCAACCTGACTCCCGGGCCATTCCGGAGCCATGCCATCCTTGCACCACCGCCTTTTGGGCCGGGATAACCCTCAGTAGCTGATATCCTTGTTCTCCCCGTCGCCGCCTGGCTGGCCGTCCTTGCCCAGGCTCATCAGATCGAAGCCGCCGGGGTTGTTGGCGCCTGGCGATTTATAGACGTAATCGTGATTCCAGGGATCCTTGGGGACATTCTTGGCAAGGTAAGGCCCCTGCCAGTTGGTGGCCAGCGGCGGGATGGTGGGCGCCGTCCTCAGGGCCGCCAAACCCTGCTCGGTGGTGGGATACTCGCCGTTGTCCAGCTGGTACTGCTCCAGGGCCAGGGCAATGTTGGCCATCTGCTGCTTGACCGCGGCCTCCTTGGCCCGCCCCACCTGCTGGAAAAGCCTTGGCGCCACGAGACTCGCCAACAGCCCGATGATGGTAAGGACAATCAGCATCTCCAGGAGGGTAAATCCTTCCTCCCTGCGCCAAAGGCGCGTCAAGACATGTTTCTTCATCCCACAAGACCCCTTCCTAAGCTTAAAACGAGAGGCTATTAATCGAAACAATGGGCAACAGCATGGCCGCCACGATGAATCCCACCACCAGCGCCATGGACAGGATCAGGGCCGGCTCCAGCACCGAAAGCGCCGCCTTGATGGAATTGCGGAGCTCCGTATCAAATGTATTCGCGACCTTCTCCAACATCCCTTCCAGGTTGCCCGTCTCTTCCCCCACGCCGATCATGTGGACCGCCATGGCGGGGAAGACTGCCTCGGCCTCCAGGCGCCTGGCCAGGCCCCCACCGGCCTCCACCTTCTGCACCGTATTTTCAAGAGCGCGGCCCAGCGCCTCATTCCCCGTGGCGTCCCTCAAGATCCGGAGGGCCTTCGGCAGGGTCACCCCACTGGACAGAAGCGTCGCCAGGGTGCGCGCAAAGCGCGAGACGGCGGTCTTCTGGATCAGTTCCCCCAGCAAGGGCAGTTTCAGAGCCCACTGGTCCACCCGCAACCGCCCGTTCCCCGTCTTCACATACCATTTGGCAGCTGTCCAGACTCCGGCTATGGACACCGCGATCACCCACCAGAAGCGGACGACCCAGTCGCTGGTCTGAACCAGGATCAGCGTCGGCAGGGGAAGGGCCTGTCCGAGATCCGCAAAGATCTCCACAAATCTTGGCACCACCATGGTCAACAGCATGACCACGGCCCCCAGGGAAAGCACCGCCATGATCACCGGGTAGATCATGCTGGCCCGCAGGTAGCCGCGCAATTCGCTCTCCCGTTCCAGAAACTCCGCCAGCCGGCGCAAAACCCCATCCAGAGCCCCCGCGGCCTCTCCGGCCCGCACCATGCTCACGTAAAACCGCGAGAAGATCCTGGGGTATTTCTGCATGGCATCGGAGAGGGCCACGCCTCCCTGCACATCCCTGCGAAGCTCCGAGACGAGTTCCTTCGCCGCCTCGTTGGGGGCAAGGTCAACAATGACCGCCAACCCCCTGTCCACCTGCAGCCCGGCGTCCAGAAGGCTGGCCAGCTGCTGGGTGAAGATCAGCAGATCTCTCTGCGTGACGCGTTTCCCACGGTATTGCCCGGTGGCGCCGGAAAACTGGGCCCCTTCGGTAATCTCCAGCGGGAGATACCCGAGGCCGCGGATCTTCGCCAGGCCGTCCTCCCGGCCCTCCGCCTCCAACTCCCCTTTTACCACCCGCCCCCGCTGGTCGCTGGCGCTGTATTGAAAGTGTGGCAACCCCTTTCGCCCCCCGTTCTTCGTCGATCCATCACTTCAGTCCCTTTACTCCGGGTTACCCGCAGGATCTTCTCTACTCCTGAGTCACCCGCAGGATCTCCTCGACGGTGGTAACCCCCATCCGCACCTTGCGCCAACCGTCGTCCCGCAGAGAAGCCGTTCCGGCGGCCACCGCCGCATCCTTGATCTGCGCGCTGCTGACGCGGCCCAGGACCATGGACTCGAGCTCCGGGGTCATGATCAACAGTTCATAGATCCCGGTGCGGCCGCGGTAACCGATGTCGTTGCATTTGGGGCAGCCCACCGCCCGGTAAAGGTGCTCTCCCTCCGGGAGCTCATACCCGATCTTGCGCAGCTCGGCTTCCGACGGCACGTACTCCTGCCGGCAATGCGGGCAGAGCACGCGGACCAGGCGCTGGGCCATCATCCCCCGGACCGTGGAAGCGACCAGAAAAGGCTCCACCCCCATATCCAGAAGGCGGGTCACCGCGCTGGCCGAATCGTTGGTGTGCAGGGTCGAAAAGACCAGGTGCCCGGTGAGGGCCGCCTGAATGGCCATTTCCGCGGTTTCCCGGTCGCGAATCTCCCCCACCATGATGATGTCGGGATCCTGGCGAAGTATGCTTCGCAGACCATTGGCAAACCCGAAATCGATCTTCGGCCTGACCTGCATCTGGTTGATGCCGTAAAGAAGGTACTCCACCGGATCCTCGATGGTGATAATCTTCTTCTCGGGGGTGTTCAGGGCGTTCAACGCCGCATAGAGGGTCGTGGTCTTGCCGCTGCCGGTCGGCCCGGTGACCAGGACAATCCCGTGCTTCTTCTCGATGAGGTTCTCCACCTGCTTCATGGTCTCGGGCAAAAATCCCAGATCCGCCAATCCCAGAAGAATGCTGTTCTTGTCGAGAAGCCGGAGAGCCACGCTCTCCCCAAAGACGGTGGGAACCGTGGAGACGCGGATATCGATGTCTTTCCCGAGCAACTTGAGCTTGATCCGTCCGTCCTGCGGCAGCCTTTTTTCGGCGATGTTCAGATCGGCCATGATCTTGATCCGGGAAACAATAGCCAGATATAACTTCTTGGGGGGTGGAGAGACCTCGTACAGGATGCCGTCCACCCGGTAACGAACCTTGATGGAATTGCGGAGTTCCGTATAAAATATGTCGCTGGCCCCCCGGCGCAAAGCTTCAATAATCAACGAATTCACCAGCTTGACGATGGGCGCCTCGTTGGCCAGATCCTCGATCCGGCCGGTATTGGCCTGCTCTTCCTCGCCGGGTTCCTTGACCACCTCGATACTTCCCTCGCCGATATCCGCCAGAACCGACGCCACGGTCTGGGCGCCGGCCCCATAGTACCGGTCCACCGCCTGGACCAATTCTTCCGGGTCGGCAAGCACCGGAACCACCGGGCAGCCCAGATGCACACGCAACTCGTCCACCACGGCCAGATTCTCCGGGGCGGCCATCGCCAGCACCAGCGCCTTGCCTCTGGCCTCCAAAGGAACAACCCGGTAGTATTTGGCCACCGCCGGCGGCACGCGGGAGACGATCTCCGGAGGAATCTCCCGGGCGCTCAACGCAAGCCCGACCTGAACCGCCGCTTCGACGACCGCTTCGTGCTCCACCGTATCTCCCCCTCGTCGGTTGCTAAATTTTATTTTATCACAAGGTAAAAACTTCCGCAATTTGCTAAAGGCTGGCAGGCGCCGGCCGCCGCCGGAGACGGCCGGGTTTTAACCATCCCCCGCACTTCCTCATATGATATGGGTGTCAAATGCACCGCTCTCGCTCGTCCGTGAGCTGCGCGGCGCCTTGACGTCCTGTCAAATGCACCAGGAAGGAGAAAGAGAGGATGCGGCCCCCAAAAGCCGAGAAGGCTTCCTTTAAACCGGTGATCGTGAAATATGTGTCCCAGCCCGGAGATACCATCTACTCCCTTGCCAGGAGATTCCAGACCACCCCCGAGAAGATCGCCGAGATGAACCGGATGCACCTCCCGTCTCTCATCTTCCCCGGCGAGGTGATCCTGCTGGAGGAAAAGATGTGATCCTCCCGGCGGGAAAATAGGCCGACGGCGCCCCCGCGTCCCGCTTGTTTAAAACTGCGGGTGCGTGGCATACTAGACCAAAATCTTGCGGGAGGCGTTTACTGTGTTCGAAGCCAACGGAATTTACCTCAAACCATCGTCGCCGGCCAAGGATCAGGAGGTGGAGATCTTTTACAAGGGGCTACTGGTTAATTCGGGGGCGGACGGCGTATACCTGCATTACGGCCATGACGGCTGGCAGTCCGTAAAAACCGTGCCCATGCACAGGCAGGAGGGGAATGTGTTCCACGCCCAGCTCAAGGCGGAGGGGGAGCACGAACTGGACTTCTGCTTCAAAGACAGCGCCGACAACTGGGACAACAATAACGGGTGGAACTGGGGAGTACGTTTCTAGCCGAACCGTATATTTCCACAAGAGCAAACAATTGCCTGGTGAACAGGCCGGCAAAACCTGCTACAATGATACGGGGGTGGAACATTTGAAAAAAACACCAGTATCATTGCCGCGGGTTTTTTCGTCTGTCCTGACTCTTTCCCTGCTGCTATTGTCTCTCCTGTTCGCCGGCCCCGTGACTTTAGTCCGGGCTGAGGGCGGCCTGGCCGGGCCCCGCCAGATTGCCAACTATACCATCCAGCCCGGCGATACCTTTTACAGGATCGCCCACCGGTTCGGAACCACCGTGGCGCGGCTTCAGGCCATCAACCTGGGAGTCAACCAGGATGCCCTTCGGGCCGGCCAGGTAATCCAGGTGGATGTTCTGGCGCCAAAGCTCGACGCAAAGGTATACACCGTCAAGGCCGGCGACACCCCGCGGAAGATCGCCGGGGAATACGGCGTGACGGTGGAAGCCCTGATGCGGGAAAACCACGTCACGGATCCCACCCAGCTGTGGATCGGCCAGCAGTTGCTGATTCCCCGGACGGGAGCCGTGAAACTCGGCCCGACGGCCATGGACATCAATGAACTGAAGGCGTTCCAGAACGCCGTGAACAGCGGAAAGGACCCCTGGCGTCTCAACCCGGTGGAAGCAGCCCAGAAAGAAGGTCCACAGTTTGGTTTCAAAGACACCGACGGATTCACCCTGGTCTCCTTCACCGAAAAGGGCAAAAATTCGGGAGCCGGTGAGGCCGTGGTGCGCGCCAGGCACCAGGGCGTCTACTACCAGATCCAGTTGATCCAACCGGTCTATCACGGCCAGGGCGGCATATGGACGATCACCAACATCACCAGGGAGCAGTAACCATTTTTTAGCATCTCCAAAAGTCTACTTCAACAGAGATGATTCAAGCTTCGGGGCTGTTGACCAAGGTCAGCAGCCTTTTCTTTATGTTATGGTGTCCAGTTTCCGGCTCTCCAGCAGGATTTCTGGAAAGTAAAGGGAAATTCTTGAGGATGGAGAGGGCAGAGGGTTACCAAATATATGGTCCCGCTAACCATCCCATATTGGGTTCTGGCCTTAATTTCACCATCTGCAGGAGGGCGTCCGTAATGAAAATCTTAACCCTGATCTACGATGGTTTCACCGAGTACGAATACACCTTTGTTGTCCACGCCCTGGCCGGGGCCGGCCTGGAAGTCGACGTGGTCGGCGCGGAGGGCAAGGTGGTCCGCGGCCACTTCGGTCTGGAAGTGACTGCCCCGCGCACCCTGTCGGAAGTCAAGGAAACCGAAGGTTATGATGCGCTCTTTCTGCCCGGTCTCCGCAAGGACGCCAGAGGCATCACAAACAACACGGAGATCCACAACCTGATCCGTTCCATGAACATGAGCGGCAAGATTATCGCCGCAGTATGCGGCGCGCCAATGTTTCTGACCAAAGCCGGGGTTTTAAAGGGCCGGTACTTTACCTCCACCATCAAGGATCATCCGTCCTTCCGGGGCGCCCGGCGGGTGGACGATCTGGTGGCCCGGAACAATAACCTGATAACAGGGCAGGATCGGGGGTTCATCACCTTCACCGCCCTCTTCCTGGAAGCGCTCGGGCACAGCATCGCAGCCCACAACCTGCTGGAATACTACATGATCCCCAAGGAGATGGGCCGGCACTCCTGACCGGCCCATCCTTCGCTATTTGCCGCCCCGCTCCAGCTCCGCAAAATATGTTTCCACGCCTTTAAAGATCCCGGCGGCAATCTTCTGCCGGAAGCCGGGCGTGGCCAGTTTGGCCTCCCGCCCCGCATTGGAGAGGTAATCGCCTTCCACCAGCACCGCGGGCATAGTGGTCTGGCGTATTACCGCAATCGACTGAAACCCGAAGTAACGGGAAACAGTTCCGGCCGTCTTGACCACGCTGTCTTCCAGGATTCTGGCCGCCCGCAGGCTCTGCGGGTAATAGTAGAACGCCTCGCTCCCCTGGCGCGTCATCCTGTCGGGAGCGTTTTCGGGGGTAGCGTTGTTGTGGATGCTGATGAAGAAGTCCGCGTTCTGCTCCTCGGCGGTGGCCACCCGCTGGTAGAGATCCGCGGCCAGATCGGTTCCAGGGACCGTCTCCACATCGCTGGTCCGGGTCAGCACCACCCTGGCGCCGGCCCTGTTAAGAAGCTTCGCCAGCCGCTCGGAGATGTCCAGGTTGATCGCCTTCTCCTCGATTCCCCCGGGGCCCACCGCCCCCTTGAAATTACCGCCGTGCCCGGGATCGATGACGATCACCTTGCCCTTCACGCTGCTGGAAAAGAGCCGCTCCAGCCAGTTACGCCGCGGGAAAGGTTTTTTTACCTCCAGAACCAGGGTGTTATTGTCATAGTAGGTCTGGTATCCACGCAAATAGCCGCTGTCCAGGGCCACCTGCAACTGGACGAGGCCCGTGCCCCGTTGCGTGGAGGTAATCAGCCCGGTAAGCCGGTCCGTGGTCTGGTAATGGATGTTCACGATGCCGGAACTGGCGTTGTAGAGGTTGAGCAACAGCCCCGGGTTGCGGGGATTCTCCTCGATGGAAAAGGCCGCCGGTTCGGTCAGACTCATGGCAATCCGGGTCCGATCCTTGAGCCCCTCGGTTTGAATAAAGGTAAGCACCGGTGCAGGCGGCAAGGTCCCGGCCGGCAGAAGCCGCAGGTCCGCCCTGTTCACCCAGGCGCTCATGCCCTCGGCCAGGCGCACCCGGTACCAGTTGCCAAGCTTGCCCGTGAGCCACAGTTTGATGCCGGCCGGCAGGTGGACCAGCCGGTCGTAGTCCGTGCTGGGGCCCGTGCGCAGGACCGTGCGCTCCGAGGTGGACACCCCCACTTCGGGCACCGGGGGGGCGCCGATCTTCACCATCCCCTGGGCCAAGGCGGTGGTCAAATTCCCGGCGGCGTCGGCCAGATGGACCTCCACGGCGGCATTATCAATCCGGTCGCCGCCTGCGGCCTGATATGCTCCGGTATAGAAGCCGGGAGTCTCCGCGGCCTCCACCATGGGGAATTCCTCCGGCAATGGGCCCAGCTTGAAACCAGCCCGGCCGCCCGGCTCGCCCCTGAATTTCACCACCAGAAGGTCGCCCGGGCGGATATCCATCGCCACTCCGGGTTGAATGCTGGCGCTCACGATCACCGGAGGCGTCGTGTCCAGAAAGACCGTCCGTTCCACGGAAGCCTTGTTCCCCGCCTGATCCTCCGCGGTGATGGTCAGCACGTTCGCCCCCTCGGAAAGCTGCAGGATGGCCGAAAAATCCCCCGAAGCGTCCACGGGCACCGGGCTGCCGTTCACCTGGACCGCCGCCCCTGGAGCAACCGTGCCGGTGAGCGCCACCGGCTCCTTAACGAGCTGACCATCCTCGGGTGCGGTAATCTGCAGGTCCGGGCCGCCGGCGCTTTCTGCTTCGGTAAGGGCGGGCTGGCCTTCACTTGAACCGGATATATCGGCTGCTCCCGATCCGCCGTCTTCGGCCAGAACAGGGGCCGGCATCAAAACCAGCGCCACCAGCATGGCCCCCATCAGTATAAGGAGCCCCCGCCGCAAAATCCCGTTATTCAACCGCCTGTCAAACACATCTTGCCCCTCCCCCCAACCTTTCTCTTACTGATTTTTCTATGCGGTCGCCCTTATTCCTTCGAAAAAAGGAGCCCGGAAATTACCGGGCTCCTCTCTCAAGGGAGATTTTCATCTGAATTTTTTGATCTGAATTTGAAACTACCTCAAGCGTTCAGCTTCGTCTCCAGGATCTGGATGACCTGATCCAGCAGTTGTGACCGGTTCATACGCCCGTGCAGCCTGCCAAATCTTCCCCGTTCAAATCTCTTCCCGGCGTGCCGGCCTTCTTTCTGCTTATCCCAGTTCTTGCCCGTAGCGTTCTGGCCGGCGTTTTGACCAGCGTTTTGACCAGCGTTTTGGCCAGGATTCTGGCTGAGGTTTTGGCCGTTTTGGTCCTTCTTCGCCTTAATCCTCACTCCTCCGATGATCCCCTGAAGAGTCCGGGCTTGCTTGGCATCGAGCACGGACTTTAGCTCGTCCCGGACCTTGAGCCCGTAATCCCGCGCCTCCTGGCGTTTAGCCGCGATGGACTTCTGAACTTCCGCCAGTTGAGCGGTATCCACGGGGTTCTTCAACAGCAGATCCTTTTCCTTCTGGAGCAATCCCTGGAGATCTGACTGGGCGGTCGTCTCATGTTGGCGCACATCCTTGAGGATGGAAAGAACCTTTTCAATCTGCGGTTTGGTCAGCTCCAGCCTGTTTATGGTCTCCAACAGCTTGACTTCCGCAGCCAACCGGCCAGTGCCGTTCTGATCCTTTACCGCCACGGCGCTGGATTGAGCAGGATCCTGGGCTCCTGCCAGCCCGGAAACACCTAAGATCAACCCGAACATCAACAACAGAGCCAGAAATCGTTTATAGTTTTTCATTACATCAACCTCCTTTTGGCTCCATGCTTCGATAATAACGCAAAAATGTGTCCAAATCGTGAACTGGGCATGAAAAATGCTTGAAATTAAGTGCCAAATTCTTCAACTTCCCCCACCTTCAGGCTTGCCGCAGGGTAAAGTAAAAACAGGATCCTTTTCCCGGTTCGCTTTCAACCTTAACCTCACCGCCATGAGCCTCAACGATCAGCTTGACAATGGAGAGCCCGAGACCGGTTCCCTGTTCCGACGGAGTATGGGATTTGTCGGCCTTGTAGAATCTGTCCCAGATAAAAGGCAGATCCTCCCTGGCAATCCCTGTCCCGGTATCGCAGACGGCAATGTTCACCATTTGCCCTGCAGCTTGCGCCTCAACGGTGATCCGGCCTCCTTCCGGGGTGAACCGGATCGCGTTATCCACCAGATTGAGCGCCACCTGCCGGAGCCGGTCTCGATCTCCCAGCACCCTGGGCAGATCTGCAGGAAATCTGCAGGCCAGTTGCACTCCTTTTTTCTCCGCTACCGGCTGCAACCCTCCTGTCACAGGCACAATCACGTCGGAGATGTCCAGCGGAACCAGCTCAACCGGAATCCCTTCGGATTCCAGGCGGGCCATCTCCAGCAGATCGTTGATCAGCCGTTTGAGCCGCTCGGTCTCCTCCCGGATGATCCTGAGGTAACGATCTTTCGTCTGCGGGTCCTGAACCGTTCCATCAATAAGCGGCTCCACAAACCCGCGGATAGAGGTCAGCGGCGTGCGCAACTCATGGGATACATTGGCGACAAAGTCCCGCCGTACCTTTTCTTGCTTGTACAGCGCACTGACGGTCTGATCCAGGCTGACCGCCAGGTGGTTGAGGGCCTGCCCGAGCTGGCCGACCTCATCCTCGGATGCAACTTCGATCTTCTGGCGATAATCCCCCTCGGCCATTTTCAGGGCCGTTCTTCCCATCTTCCGGAGGGGCAGGGAGATACTCCTGGAGATCACCAGCCCGAACAAGGCCGAAAGAAGGACCGCCACCAGGGCCGCATAGAGCACCAGCATCTCCACCTGGCGGATTGAAGAACGAACCATCGCCACCGGGGAATTCATGATTACCGCGCCGACTACCCGCCCGTTTGACCGCACGGGCAGCCCCACGGTGATCATCGGGATCCCGTATCGGCGGGTAGTGCCCCGTTGCACCAGAATCTGCCCGGCTAAAACGGAACTAATCTCCTCAGGATCCAGGCGAACGCCCATCCAGTGCGTTTTCCGGGCCTCGGAGCTGGCCACGATGATTCCTTGACGGTCTACAATCCAGATCCGGGCTTGCAGGGACGCGTCGATCTGCTCCAGCAGGGATTCCGGTACCTTCTGGCGCCCATCCGCAAGCTCTTCGCGGGCCAACTTGCCGCCCACGGTCACCGCCAGGCTCTCCGGCCGCAGCCGCGCCCCGTGGCAGGCGGGGCAGGGGCGGGCAACTTGAAGTCCTTACGCAGGGGATAGCCCTCAAAACCCTCGGCGGTCAGCCGTTTGAGCCGCTCGGTCTCCTCCCGGATGATCCTGAGGTAACGATCTTTCGTCTGCGGGTCCTGAACCGTTCCATCAATAAGCGGCTCCACAAACCCGCGGATAGAGGTCAGCGGCGTGCGCAACTCATGGGATACATTGGCGACAAAGTCCCGCCGTACCTTTTCTTGCTTGTACAGCGCACTGACGGTCTGATCCAGGCTGACCGCCAGGTGGTTGAGGGCCTGCCCGAGCTGGCCGACCTCATCCTCGGATGCAACTTCGATCTTCTGGCGATAATCCCCCTCGGCCATTTTCAGGGCCGTTCTTCCCATCTTCCGGAGGGGCAGGGAGATACTCCTGGAGATCACCAGCCCGAACAAGGCCGAAAGAAGGACCGCCACCAGGGCCGCATAGAGCACCAGCATCTCCACCTGGCGGATTGAAGAACGAACCATCGCCACCGGGGAATTCATGATTACCGCGCCGACTACCCGCCCGTTTGACCGCACGGGCAGCCCCACGGTGATCATCGGGATCCCGTATCGGCGGGTAGTGCCCCGTTGCACCAGAATCTGCCCGGCTAAAACGGAACTAATCTCCTCAGGATCCAGGCGAACGCCCATCCAGTGCGTTTTCCGGGCCTCGGAGCTGGCCACGATGATTCCTTGACGGTCTACAATCCAGATCCGGGCTTGCAGGGACGCGTCGATCTGCTCCAGCAGGGATTCCGGTACCTTCTGGCGCCCATCCGCAAGCTCTTCGCGGGCCAACTTCACGATCTCCCGCCCCCGGCTTAGCAAGCGGCGTTCCCTGATGCTAAAAAAGTACTCTCCCAAAAGATGAGAGAGGGCCAGGCCGAGAATAGCCAAAGTAAGCAAGATTACCGTCAGGTATGTGGCCATCAGCTTTCTGAAAAGGCTCTTATTTAGAAACTTGAGAGGAGACCGTGTCCTTGTCGACTTCAAATTTGTAACCCACCCCCCAGACGGTTTTGAGGCTCCAGGGAAAGGAATTTTCCGGAAGCCCGTCCGCCTGCAATTTTTGACGGATCCGCTTGATATGCACGTCCACCGTCCGGGCGTCGCCCGCATAATCATAGCCCCAGACCTGGTTCAGCAACTGCTCCCGGTTGAAGACCGTTCCCGGGCGTTTGGCCAGGAACCACAATAGTTCGGTCTCCTTCGGGGTCAACGGCACCGGCCGGCTCGCCACTTCCACCGTAAACCGGTCCAGGTCTATGGTTAACTGGGGGAACCGCAGCACCCGAACATCTTCCGGGGCTGTTGCAGGCGCGGCTCGCCGCAGAACCGCTTTCACGCGGGCAACCACTTCGGCGGGATTGAATGGTTTGGTGATGTAATCGTCGGCACCCAGCTCCAGGCCAAGGATCTTGTCGTAGTCCTCTCCCTTTGCGGTCAGCATGATCACCGGCACCTGGGAGTCCTGGCGCAAGGCCCGGCAGAGGTCCCATCCTCCCAGGCCGGGCAGCATCAGATCCAGGATGATCAGAGCGGGGTTGGACTCCCGCGCCATTGCCAGCCCCTGCCGGCCATCCGTCGCCGCAGCGACCTTGTATCCATCCTTTTCCAGATAAAGGCGAAGGATCTCCTGCACATGGGGATCATCTTCGATCACCAGAACCAGATCTCCAGCCATCTACACGCCTCCGTCGCTAATCTCCGTTTCCCGTTGCCTATCTCCGCCTCCGGGTCCTCGCCGGCTTTCGTCCTTTTATCGGGAGTTCTCCTCGAAAACCCTCTGGGTAAACTCCTGCATGGCGGTTTCGCATTGTCCCAGGATCTCCGCGGCTTTGCCTTGCAGAGCGCCCCCGAAGTGATCCCGGTCCTTTACCTTGCGCAACCACCTTTGTAGTTTGGCCAGATCTTCCTCATTCTCCTCCACCTCGGCGAAAGAAAATTTCCGGCGGGCCGTCTCCATCTCCAGCTCTTCCAGAAGGCGGCGGGCCTGCTCCATCACCTCGGCGTATTCCTGGTCGCGGGCGCGCCGGAATTCGCCCACGATCTTCTCCTGCTGGCTGGCTTCCAGAAATTCCAGCCTGACCAGCACCGCCTCCCCGCCAAGTTCCCGGATCTCCCCGGCCAGGGTCCGAAACTGCTCGCTGGAAGCCTGGCTCTCCGGCAAAAGGCAGACCGCCTGTTGCAGATAGAGCGCCCCCAGCTCTTTCACTCGCCGCCAGACATGGACGCGCTTGCGCGACGGCTCGCTGGGCACCTTGTAAGCCAGCGCCAGCCATGTGGGATGATCTTTGCCGGGCAACCAATCATCTCCCTTGGGCATCGTATCTCCATTATCGGGCATCGCCAATCCTCTCCACACGCACAAAGGCCGTCAGGGCAATCACCGCCGTGAGCGACAACGCGGCGCCAAAGATAAAGGGAGACGCCGGGCCGAGCTTCTGCCAGAGGATGCCGGCAATCAGGCTGGCCGGCAGAGCGCTGATTCCCACCGCCGCACTATAGAGACCGTAAGCCGTCCCCCTCTTCTCGGAAGACACCACATCGGCCACCAGGGCCTTTTCCACCCCTTCGGTCGCCCCGTAGTAAATACCGTAAAGTACGTACAGCAGCCAGACCTGCCACCCGGCGCTGGCAAAACCAAAGCCCAGGTAGATCAGGGCATAGACCAGCCACCCCACAGTGATCACCCGCACCCGGCCGAAACGATCGGAGAAGATGCCGGCGGGGTAAGCCACCACGGTGGTGAGCAGGTTGAACAACGCCAGCATCACGAAGATCTCCACGATGGACAGGCCGAGGTTCTGCGCCCGCAGGATTAGAAAGGCGTCGCTGGAGTTCCCCAGGGTAAAGAGGATCATGATGCCCAGAAAGGCTTTAAACCGGTTGTCAAACCCCCGCAGGGACAACGACGGCGTCCTGGCCTTCGCCTTGGCTCCCCCGTTGATCCCTTCGGCCGGCTTTAAGTCCTTGACGAAGAAGATGATCAGCGCCAGGGCGATAAACCCCGGCACAATGGAGATCAGCACCAGGGTCTGGAAGGTCCCGCGGGTCATGCTGACCATGCCCCGGTGGCCGAAATAGACTAAAAGCGCGGCAATCAGAAGCCCCACCACCGCCCCCAGCGGGTCCATGGCCCGGCTGTAGCCGAACGCCTTGCCCAGCCCGGATTTTTCGGTGGAGTCGGCAATCAGGGCGTCACGCGGCGAGGTCCGGACCCCCTTGCCGACCCGGTCCAGGAACCGGATCACCAGTACCGCCGGCCAGGTGGCGGCCAGGTACAAGAAGGGCTTGCTCAACGCTGAAAGTCCGTACCCGCCTGTGACCAGGGGCTTGCGGGTGCCGAGCTTGTCGGAGATCCAGCCGGAAAAAAGTTTCAGCAACGTCGCCGTACTGTCGGCCACTCCTTCGATGAGCCCGATGATGGAAGTCTTCACCCCCAGGACGTTGGCCAGGAAGAGCGGCAGCGTGCGCACGGTGATCTCGCTGCTCAAGTCGTTCAACATGCTTACAAATCCGAAGATGAAGACATTCTGGCTGAGTCCGAAAAACCTTCTCTGGCCGCCTTTTACGGCGGCCTTTTGCGCAACGGGGTCCTGCTTGATTTGCGTGTTTTCCACAACGATTCCTCCTGTTGATCTGGCATCTTCACGGCGCACAGGCCACACCGCCCCAAAAAGTAACGCCAGTTACAAATGTATCATGTGTTACACACAAAGTCAAGGCCAAGAAATCAGGCTGGAGTCTTCACCGGCGCTTTTCTTCTCTCCCCGGCGACCGATTCCAGCCTGAGAATGGGCAAGTTTAACTCAAATCTGGGCGCTGGCCGAATCTGCCGCGCGGGGCGCGAATTTACCGCACAGGGTGCGAATCCACCGCGCCAGATCCTAGCCAAACTTGTACTGCACCCCGAAACCGCCCCGCGGATACCGCCACTCCAGCAGCAGATCGGGGCAGCCGATCCGGCATGATCCGCATTCGATGCACCCCTCGTAGGCCACCAGGATCTTCTGCTCCGTTTCGTCCCAGTGGTAGACCTGAGCCGGGCAGAACATGGTGCAGGGCCTTCCCTTGCACTCCTTGCAGTGATCCTGGTCGACGATGAGATGCGTGCGGTCGTCGGGTTTGAACTTCACCAGAAAGAGTTTATCCTCAATACTGCTCATCCTAACGCCTCCACTACTATCGCAACGTCCTCCACGATTTATCTTAACGCTCTCCAGGCGGCATAGGCATCGCCGATCATCTTGCGCAACGGCCGCCGGGCGGTGGCATTGCGGATGATCGTCCTTTGCTTCTCGCGTTTGGGGATCCCGTCCACCTTCAAGAACTCGTAAGCGGCGCTGTTGGCCAGCTCGGGGTAGAGTTCGAAGATGTGCGGGTGGGTCTCGAAGAAGCGCCCGGCGTGCCGGTACTTTTTGAGATCCTTCAACACATAGCTCTCTTCCAGCTTGCGCTGGTACGCGGCCAGGGTCCGCTTGGAAAAATCGCCTTTCTGCCTGGCCTCCAGCACCGTCTCGGCCGCCAGCCGCCCGGAGGACATGGCCATGTTGGAGCCCTCGCGGTGCAGGCTGTTGACCAGCATCGCCGCATCGCCCACAATCAGAAAACCGTCCCCATAGAGCGGCGGGACGGCGTGGTACCCGCCCTCGGGAATCAGGTGGCCCAGGTACTCGCGGGTCTCCCCGCCCGCCAGCAGCGGTTTGACCATGGGGTGGGCCTTGAGATGCTCGATGAGCTCGTACGGCTTTACCTGTCTCCGGATGAGATCCGACAGGATCGCCCCCACCCCCACCGAGAGGGTATCCTGGTTCGTATAAATAAACGCCGTTCCGAACATGCCGGCGGTCGCCTCGCCCACCAGCTCGATGGTCGCTCCCTGGCCGGGCTCAAGGTTGAAGCGGTCCTCGATCTTCTCCTTGGGAAGGGCGATGATCTCCTTCACGGCCAGCGCCACGTTGGCTGGCGGAATCTCTCCATGCAGGCCGGCCTTCTTGGCCAGGAGCGAGTTGACGCCGTCGGCCACGATTACCACATCGGCGTAGACCTCGCCGTTCTCCCGGTCGGTGCGCACGCCGATCACTTTCCCATCCTTCATGATCAACTCTTCCGCCACCGTCTCGGTGATGATCAGCGCCCCGGCCTCTTCCGCCTTTTTAGCGAACCACTTGTCGAACTTCGCACGCAGGACCGTGAAGCTGTTGTAGGGTTCCTGCCCGAACTTCGGGCTGCGGTACCCCACCGTGATCGCCGAGTCCTTCTCCAGGACCCAGAGTCTGGTCTCCACCACCGGCCTCTCCAGCGGGGCCTCCTTCCAGAAGCCGGGGATGACCTGATCGGTGGCGTGACGGTAGAGTACGCCCCCCATGACGTTCTTGCTCCCCGGATAGTCGCCCCGCTCGATGACCAGCACCGACACGCCGGCTTTGGCCAGAAGGTGGGCCGCGGCTATCCCGGACGGCCCGGCGCCCACCACAATTACATCAAAATGTTCCGCCATTTCGTCTCTCCTCCGTAAGCTCCGTCAAGTCCCGCCGCACATCACAGCTTGGAGCGGAGCTGCTCGGTCAGCATCGGTAACACTTGCAGGACATCACCCACGATCCCGTAGGTGGCCACCTTGAAGATCGGGGCTTCCGGATCGCTGTTGATGGCGATGATGATATCCGAGGTTTGCATGCCGACCAGATGTTGGATCGCCCCGGAGATCCCGCACGAGATATAGATCTTGGGCCGCACCGTCTGCCCGGTCTGCCCGACCTGGTGGGCATAGGAGAGCCAGCCGGCGTCCACCACGGCTCTGGAAGCGCCCACCACCCCGCCGACCACTTTAGCCAGTTCCTCCAGCATTCCAAAATTCTTCGGGCTGCCCATTCCCCGGCCGCCGGCCACGATGATCTCCGCATCCACCAGGTTCACCACATCCGCGGTCTCGGCGCTGACAAACTCGACCATCCGGGTCAGCATCTCGTCCTCCCGCATCCCGAGTTCATGCCGGATGAGTTTGCCCTGGCGGGAGGGGTCCCGGGCGGGCATATCCATGACCCGGGGGCGCACCGTGGACATCTGCGGCCGCCGGTTGGCGCAGAGAATGGTGGCCATGATATTTCCCCCGAAGGCCGGCCGGGTCTGCTCCAGAAGGCGGGTCTGCGGGTCGATGGCCAGCCGGGTGCAATCGGCGGTAAGCCCCGTTCCCAGACTGGTGGCCACCGCGCTGGCCAGATCCCGGCCAAGGGTGGTGGCGCCGAGCAAGAGGATCTCCGGCCGGTATTGCTGCACCAGGGCGACCAGGCCGTGCGCGTGGGGCTGCGTCCGGTAATTTTTCAGGAGGGGATCGTCGATCAGGTACACATTCTGCGCGCCATGCGCCCAGGCTTCGCTCGCCAGGCCCTCCACTCCCTGGCCCAGCAGCACTCCGGAGAGC
>JAMCQP010000078.1 GCA_023381695.1 Bacillota bacterium
GCGGAGAAATGCCACGAAATAAACGGTCAGCGCCTTCCTTTCATTACGGGATTTCGACTACACTAATTTTTTCCCTTTCCTGACCAGGGGAATCAGGCCGGTCCTGGAGGGAGCTTTACTGGTGGCCGGCGCTTTTCAAGGCCTGGAGATCCTGCTGATCTTGATGCCTTTTGTCATCGACCAGCGCAATGCGGTCAAGGCCAGTATCTTCGCCGTCCTATTGACCTGGGTTCCTTCGCTTTTCGAAATGATCTCCGTTCTGGGGGTGCTTGGGCCGGAAGAGGCTTCCCGGCAGCTCTATCCGACGGTTTCCTTGATCAAGGCCAGTGACTTTCCGGGAGCGTTTGTCGAGCGTCTGGAGCCACTGTTTCTCCTCGGTTGGATTGTCGCCGCCTTTACCACGGTATATATCAATTTCTACCTGGCCGGCCTGGCCCTGGCCAGGCTATTGGGGATAAGGGAGGCGAAGATTATGATCTACCCTCTGGCTCCAGCGATCCTCACCCTGGCCATGTTGCCCCCAAATATCCTGGTTACCATCAATTGGGCCAACCAGTTTGCCTTTTTTTCGTTAATCCCGCTTTACCTGTTGCCCCTGACCGTTTATTTCGTGGCATTTCTCCGCGGAAAAGGGGAAAGAAAACGCCGTGAAAAGACCAGGCAAGTTGCTTAGAACCCTCGTCTTAACCATCTCGATCAGCACCCTTTTGACCGGTTGCTGGGATCGCGTGGAGCTCACCGACCGCCTGTACCCCCTGGCGATAGCCATTGATACGGCGGAAGAAGAACCCCCCAAGAGCCTGGAGCCACAACTGGGCCTCCGCTTCCCGGACGAGAAAGATAAGAGGTTGCAGCAAATGAGCCCGGAAAAGCAGCAGTTCGAAATGCATGAGAAGTATACGGTGACCCTGGAGATCCCCATCTTCAAGGAACTGGTTAAAAACGGTGGTGGTCCGGGTGGCGGCGGAGGGGGCGGAGCCGGAGGCGGTGGAGGCGGAAAACCCGCCTGGCTTTTAGCCAGCACCGGCGTACCCATTGGCACCGTCCTGGAACAAATAGAAACCAGATCCTTTCGCCCCATCTCCTTCGGTCACCTGAAGGTGATCATCATCGGAGAGAAGGCGGCAAGGCTCGGGATTGAGGAGTACCTGGCCTTCTTCCGGCGCCAGCATGAAATCGACCGGAAGACCAAAGTCGCCATCGCCAGAGGCGAAGCCAAGGATATCCTGTCGGTGGATGTAGCCATTGATCGTCTGGTCGGCCTGTCTCTCAACAAGATCATCGGTTCCCGAAATACCAATCGCACGATCCCCATGGACATCGGAAAGGCCAGCACCTATCTATCCGCAAAGCGCAGCTTTGTCCTGCCCAGAGTCATCCCGGGCAAGAGGGATCTCAAGGTGGCCGGTTTGGCGGTATTCCAGGGAGATAAGATGGTAGGCTGGCTGGGTGAGGAAGAGACCCAGGGATTGCTTCTGGTGACCGGGAAAGACGTGACTGGAACCATTGCTATTGGGCACTTGCCCGATATGCACGGCGAAGCTACTTATAGAATTACCCGGGCGCGGAGCCTGATAAACGCGACGATCAAAGGCGGCAAGATCCGTTTTGGCATTCGTCTTCGCCTGAACGGGCTTCTGGAAGAGGTGGAGAGCGACACCACCGTCGATCCAGGCCGCATCAAAGAACTTCAGGAAGCCATCGCCAAAGCGGTCAGAGAACGGGCCGTTCTGGTGATCAAAAAGACGCAAGGTGACTTTAAAGCAGACGTCTTTGGGTTAGGCCGGCATCTGGCCATCAAGTACCCAAGGACCTGGGAAAAGATTAAAGACCGGTGGGACCAGATCTACCCATCGGTGGAGATCAATATCGAAGAGGTGTCCGCCAGGATTCAAAGCCCCGGCCTGCGGCGCTGACCCATGCCAGGGTGGGCGACCTGTTTAAAACCTGACCCGCGGAGGAAACCCTGTGGTGCTAAACCTGCTGGTGGTACTTGATTACTTTCGGGATGCGTACAATCTGCCGGTCTACCTGGCAACCCTGGCCGCAGGCGCCCTATGCCTGTGGTTCGACCGGCCTGCCATGAAGAAAAGCGGAAGCCGCGGCGAAGAACTCTTCAGCCAGGTAGCGGGCTGGCTGCTCATCGTCGTCGGAACCGTCGCCTACATTGCCTTCCTGATCTGGGACCTGCTGGGCTGACGGAATCTAACGGAACATAAGCCACTGGCGGAACTTGACCCGCTAACGGAACATAAACCAGATGATCAGGACCGTCAACCCCGCCACCGTCAAAGTGGAAGCCACCGCCACCCTGGAGGTTGCCGCCTGCCGGCCGCCCTTCCCCCCGTTTGCGGCGCCGCCGCCGGAACCAGCGCCATGGCCTCCGGCGCTGCCTTTAATATTGCTTACCCGGCCGGTTCCACTCAACAAGACCCCGCTCCCGGCGATCATGGCGGCTCCTACCCCAAGCAATGTCCAGCGCACGGCGGCCACCGCATCCACCCCGGTAAGGATGGAGAAGAAGAACCCCGCCGCGCTGGATACAAAGGCCACCCCCGCCCCGATAAAGACCGCCCGCGAAATGGTCGTCAACCAGTCCATCCCGGCACCTCCTTGCCCGGCATCCTCCTCAGGCACTTCAGGTACTTAACTTCATTATTATAATTTCGCCCGAAAAGCCAAAAAATCCTCTTCTATGGAAAATATTTCCGGCGAAGCCGGTCCGCCATCCGCCCCAGAACGCGGAAGGCCGCCTCCACCGTCTCCACGTTGCGCTCCCCCACCAGCGAGCAGGTCGCCGGGGTGATCATGGCATTTTCGACCATAATTTGCCGGCTGACACCCCTGGCTTCCAGGTAGTCCCAGAAACCTTCCAGCTTGGCCAAAAGCGTATCCTCGGTCTCCCGCTCCAACACCCACGACCCGGTGGGCACAATCCCCCAGGAGAGGATGCCCCCCCGCTCCAGAAACTCCGCCGCCCGGTCGTAACGGACAAAGGTATCCCCGCGGCTGTAGGAATCGAACGACAGGATGTCGATCTCCGCCGCCAGGAGAAAATCCCAGTCCGGGTTCCCGCACAGGTGGATCCCCTTCATCCCGTCAATGCCCGCAAGTAAACCCGCCAGATCCTCCTTGGCCATCTCGTTTGTATAGCCCGAGACGCTGCTGAAGACCAGTTCCAGCCCCGGTTCGTCGAAGAAAACCATGGGGTTGGGGTGTTTGGCCCGCAACAGCCGGTACTGGTGGTTGATCTTGGCCCTCGTGAAATCAAAGAGCAGGGTGCGGATCTCGTCGTTGTAGATGATGGCTTTCCGGTTCTCATCCACAATCTGCAATCCAAAACTGATTGGCCCGATGACCTGGCCCTTGATGGCCGGAAATTTGCTCAGGTCCCTCTCCAGGAATTTCCGCAGGGTCGCCGTATATTTGGGCGACAGGGCGAAGGTCTCCGGATCGGCGCTCTTCTCCACGTAATCGGCCAACTGGTGGTAAAAAAGCCGGGTGTCCACCGTAATCCGCTGGTTGGCCTCATCCAGAACAACACCCGGGAAGTGCTCCGAAAACTGGACATACATGTCCTCATAGAAGTTCAAGTGCGGCAACTGAGGCCAGAAAGGCACATCGACTCTCAAGGCGACCTCCAGCGCCCTGTCCACATCGGTGTGGGGAAGGATCCCCATGGCCGAACTCATGCACCGGCCCTTAAATCCTGGCATAGGCTCCCGCATGGCCATCCTCCTTCATTTCTTCCGGCTTCAGGAGGTGATTCTCAAGTTTTCCACCAGATTCTAAAGCCGTTCTTTGAGCCGATCCAGGCCGATCCTGTCCAGCATCACGCCAAAGCGCTCGCCGCCCCGGCCCTCCTCTTTGAAGAGTTCAATGACGGCCTGCAAAGCCCGGCGCACACCCTCCGCATCGGTGAACTCCACCAGGGTCTCCGCCAGCCTGGCCCGGCGTCCCAGCCGGCCACCCACCAATATCTTATGCCCGTGTTTTACCTGGATTGCCCCGGTGGCGCAGGCCCCGCCGCAGTCGCCGCAGTTGAGGCACATCTCCCGGTCAAAGACCGGCCCGTCCTCCTCCACATGCACCGCATCTTCTTTGCAAGTGGCTTCGCATTCCAGGCACTGGGCGCACTGCCCAACTCCCCGCTCGGGCCGGGCCTGCCCAACCACGCCGAAGTCCTTGATCTGGGGCTCGGCGCAGCTGTTGGGGCACCCGGCGACCGCAATCCGGAATTTATGATGCGACAGGACGGGACCCTTGATCCTGGCCTCCATGGCATCGGGCAGGCCCGACTCTTCAACCACCCGGAGCAGGTCATCCCGCAACGACCGGACGTCGATCTGGGCGCGCGGGCAGCCGGCCAGGCCGCCACAGGCCTGGACGGTGTAAAGCGGCCCTTCCACGGTCCCCCGGGCCCGCACCTCTCCCTCCAGCCGCCGGATCAACCCCACCGGCGGCGCATCGGGATCGTCCATCTCCATCAGTTTCTCTTTGTTCGAACCCGAAAAGAAAGCCCGGCGGGCGGCATCCACATCCCCCACCGTCACAACTTCCTTCCTGGAGTCCCGGGCATACTCTTCCACCCTTTGCCTCACCATGGCCCGGACAAAGACCGGCACCCGCTTTAGCTTTTGCTGGGCCTCGTCATCCCACCGCAGTGCACTTTTGACGTCCAAAACCCCCATTTTCACGACCTCGCTTGTGCGAGGCAGGCTCTTTTCCAGGAACCTGCCCCGCCATTCCAAACTGCAAACCCATCTAACTGCAAACCCATTTTACCACAAACGAGCGCACTAGAAAACTATCTTGGTTGGTTATATTCTTCGGTATTATATTTTTTCGCCGTCAGCCTGCGCGATTCCTGCTTCCAATCCCAGTCCCCGCCGTTTTGCCAGAATATGGGTTTCGATGGCGTCCGCGGCCTTTACCGGATCGAGTTCCACCAGCACCTTGCCGCCCGTCAGGCTCTCGATATCCTGGGTCAACACCTTGGTGACCAGGGCGCTTCCGGTAACCGGCGGCACCGGAGCCAGGTGCGTCAAAAGCCCGAAAGCCACGGCAAAGACGCCGTCGGCAACCGCTTTCTGCTCCAGGTACTCCGGCGCGGAAGCCGCCACCGGCAACAGGCTCGGGTCCACGCCAAGCGCCGCGGCGATGGCGGTTACCGCCACATCGATCCGCCCGATGTCCACGCACGAGCCAAAGTTCAAAACCGGCGGGATCCCCAGTGCCTTGCAGATCCCCTGCAGCCCCTCGCCAGCCAGCTCTGCCGCTTCAGGCACCATCAGGCCCTCGATCTGGGTGGCGCTGCTCACGCAGCCGGAGTTGATCACCAGGATGTCGCGCTTGATCAATTCCTTGACCAGCGACACCGACATGCCGTCATGGCCGTTGCGGTTGTTGGTGCAGCCCACCACCGCCACGATGCCCTTGACAGCGCCGCTCTTGATGGCGCCGAGCAGCGGCTCCAGGCTCCCGCCCAGGGCGCCGGCGATGCTCTCCACGGAGAAGCCGGCCACCACATCGGACTTGTGCCGCGGGATGAAGATATCCTTCCCGCGCTGGCGGTAGGCCTCGACGGCCATCCCGATCAGTTCCTCGGCCTGCTCGGCCACCTTCTCCGGCTCATAGTCCACATGCTCCTCCACCCCGGCCATCCTCAGGATCCGGTCCACGGAAACCAGCCTGGTGTGGAAGCGATCCGCTACCGCCTTCAGGCCCGGGATAGAGCAGTTCATGTCCATCATCACCAGATCTATGGCGCCGGTGGCCACCAGAAACTCCTGGCTGATCCAGTTGCCCGTCTGCCCAGCAAAGACCTGCACCTGTTCCCCGGTGGACTGATCCCCGGACACATTCAACCGTTGCAGGATCTCCTGACCCGTGCACATGGAGCCCAGCACCCGGATTCCCTTTGCTCCGGCCGCCCTGGCCAGTTCCTGCATCTTCTCGCTCTGCGCGGCCTGCATCACCGCCGTGCCCACCAGCGGCACATGCCCGTGGGCCACGATATTCACCATCCCCGGGTCGATAATCCCCAGATCCGCCTGAGTCCTGGAAATCCGAGGAGTCCCCAGGAGAATATCCTGCAGGGTTACCGTCCCCACCAGCCCCATGTAACCTGTGGCGATGGCCAGCCGCAGGGTGGTGAGCAGCAGATCCACCGGGTCGGAAGTGATATTGGACATGGACTTGGTCAGGGCGTCCCGCAGTTCGGAGAGCACCCCGCCGGGGATGATGCCCAGTTTTTGCCAGACTTCCTTGCGCGTCCGGGGGGCAAAAACCTCCACCAGCGCCAGTGGTTCGTCAGCGCCCTTGCGCAACTCGGCCAGTACCGCATCAGCCAGCGCGATTGCCAGCTCCCCGGTGGGCCTGGTGGAGTCCAGCCCGATGGCCCCCGCCACCTCCCGTAGTTTCTGCTCGTCCTGAATCCGGTAAGGAGTCTTGCCCTGGGCAGTGGCCTTCAGGGTCCTGGCCACCTCCTCCAGGTGATGCGAATAGGCCGCCACGCCGTGGATGGTCAGGCGCAAGAGGTTCCTGGCCACGATGGTATCGGCGGTGGCGCCGCAGATGCCCTGGGGCGCCTTCGCGGTAATCCGGCAAGGCCCATGGCTGCAAAGCTGGCAACAGATCCCCTCTTTTCCGAAGGTGCACTGGGGCTGTTGCGCCTCGTAACGGTCAAAAACGGTGGAAATCCCAAGTTTGGTGGTCCGGTCGTACATCTCGCAGGTCGATTGGTGCACGGAAACGTCACAGGCCGTGCACCCCACGCAATGCTCTTTCTCCGACAATTGATTCACTCCTTGTTTGCTAATACGTTGATCTAGGTAAGCAATCTGTCCAGATCCAGGCGCTACTTTTGCGCAACATCAGCAAGCGTCTTCCTTGCGATGCCCGGACACGTGGTACAGTGGGTCCCCATGAGCATCCCTCCCATTCCGATATTACTACATGGAGTTGTAGATCTCTGTGACAGGTGATCTTTTTAAATGTGATCTTTATCACAACCACCTCTTGCCCGTTACGGCAAGGGAATGCAGTAACCCCAAAAAATATAAGCAACTCCGTCTCCCGGACAGAGTTGCTTTCGATATTCGCCATGTTTACTGTTTTACAGGGGTTATACCAAGCGATATCCTTTCCGGATAACCTCATCATGCAGAAACGTGCCCGGCTCAGCTTTTAAGAACTCATCGCGGGAGTAGGCACGGGGCTCCACCATCAGCCCGGTCTTCTCAAA
>JAMCQP010000117.1:0-807 GCA_023381695.1 Bacillota bacterium
TGCATCAGGCCAGAGCTTCGAACATACTTGGCCAACCCAGACAAACAAAGGCCTTGCAGCTTATCCGGGCGGTTAATTTTTAATCCACTCTTCCTTGTTTGTGGCTTTTGGCGGAGAGGTCTTTCGGAAAGCAACAAACAGCCCCCAGAGATAGCTCCACCAGCCCGATGGCCGGTGAAGGATGAATTTTTTTGCAATTGCAGGCTCTCTAAGCTCGTTGGCAATATAGTCCGAAATGCCCTGCAAATCGTTTGCCGCGGGCTGGGTCATGAACACCTTGTAGCGTTTCATGCCTCAAGTCCGCTTTCAATTTGCTTGAACACATCCTCAGCAGGCAAGACCTTGTTATTTTTTATCGCATCCATACCCTCGTCCAGCAGCTTGTAAAGCTCAAATTGGCCGACAAGACGCTCGAAGGTCTCAATGCTCATGACGGCCAAATCACCCCGACCGTTTTTCGTTATATACACGGGCTCAGAATACTTGTGGCAGAACTCCGAAATCTCGTTATACTTATTCCGCAAATCCGAGCTTGGCCTAATATTTGGCATGATGCACACCTCCGCTCTCAATATACCCATATTATATCAGAATATCGATATAAAGTCGAGGTGATTCCCCATGCGGAACGCCTTTTCAATTGTGATATGGTAATTTTAGCGACGGGCTTGCGAAATCCGGGTTTATCATATGCCGTGCGTCAAGATTTCCGCATCAATTGATACAAAATTTCTTCGTAATCGTCCTGCACCCCCAGAGACTCCCAGTCAGATATGGGGCGCAGTCCACCCGGTTCAAGATTGACAG
>JAMCQP010000117.1:817-99463 GCA_023381695.1 Bacillota bacterium
ATTTCAGCCAATTGGACAACCCTGTCCAGGATGGCGAAATAGTTCTCCCGGATGTAGTCGTTCAACCCGGCCCGTACTTCTTCTTCGTAATCGTCCTGCACCCCCAGAGACTCCCAGTCAGATATGGGGCGCAGTCCACCCGGTTCAAGATTGACAGTGTTTGCTGGAAATGCTATGATGTTGCGTGAAATGCGGGTGTGGCCTGAGTGGATGCAAAGGAGGTCGTAAAAGATGAATTCCAGCACGCGGTCTGGCAAGTCCCCATTTTTCTTCTTCTTATTGGTCTTCGTCATGTCTGCCCCAATCATCTGGCTGGGCTACTTTTACAAACTGCCAAAAGAGATTCGCATCAACCTTCCCTTTAGCGCGCTGATGCTCTTCGTGCCGATGATTGCGGCTTTGATTCTTGTTTTCAGGGAAAATGGGATGGATGACGTCAAGGGTCTATTGAAGAGGACCTTCGATTATCAGAGAATCCAGGAGAAGATCTGGTATCTGCCGATCATCTTTTTCATGCCTCTTGTAATGGTCCTGGCCTATGTATTGGCGAATCTGACGGGGTATCACATCCCCGACCCGCAGGTTCCGGTTTTGTTGGTGCCGGTCTACTTCGTCCTGTTTTTCTTTGGGGCTGTGGGTGAAGAGCTGGGCTGGCAAGGATATGCCTTTGAGCCGTTGCAGGCCCGGTGGAATGCATTGGGAGCCGGTATCATCATAGGAATAGTGTGGGCGGTGGTGCACATCATTCCTTATCTGCAAGCTCATCACACCGCAAAATGGATAGTATGGCAATGCGTCACCACTGTTCTGGCGCGAGTTATTATTGTCTGGATCTACAACAACACCGGAAAAAGCCTATTTGGGGCGATCACTTTCCATGCCATGTTAAACGTTAGTGAAATGTTGTATCCCAATTATGGTTCGTACTACGACCCCTTCTTTGCCAGCATCATCCTGGGGGTCTTTGCCGTAGCGGTAATTGTAGTGTGGGGCTCGAAAACACTCGCTCGATTTAGATATGCGGCATAAAGCCGCTTGCAGCCAAATTATGCCATAATTGGTCCAATCACTGATCGGAGTTGGTTCAATTACACACGTTCCAAAAACGTGCGTAATTTTTTTAACTTTTTACCTATGTCATATTGAAATAGGAAAAAATCACGCATATAATTAGGCATGAGGAGGGATCTACATGGCTGATGTAATGTATGGAGCGCGCACGGATGAGGGGGATCCTTTGGCCGGGTACCAGACCTGGACCATTAATTCACGACTGGCATTCGGATCCGCGCTGAAGATCTCGTGACGGCTTGTATCCACCCAGTAATAGGTCACCGTGCCAATCTGGTACGGCCCGCCTGGACGCGGAAATTTAAATACGGGGAGCACAGTCGGCAGAGCGATAGAGACCGCCAGTCCCAGTATGCCGATACCAATAGCCAATCCAAAGCCAAAGCGGTTACCTATCATCTGTCCACTGATACCGCCCGCCGGTGCGAATTTCTGTATCAACCAGACCAGGGCGACTACCCCTGCCAACGCATATGCAGGGACCATCTGCCAGCGAGGTCCCTCAACCAGAAATTGTATCCCCGCTATCAGCACCGTAATCAGGACAAAATAACCCACCCATCGTATCCTGTGAAGCAGTGGGATCACTAAAATAAAAAATGTCAGTAGATTGGCAAGGGATAACAGAATCTCAAGCGGCCTCATTCCTCGCCCCCCTAGTCCGGACGTTCAATTCAAGTCTTTTGAAAGAACCGGTTTAATTAAGGCTGTCCGCTGTGAATCTTCTCCAGCACCTGGGTGGAGGTACCGAGGTAGACATCCCTGGTCTTCACCTTGCTCTTGGTCTCATGGGGTTTAGCGCCTTCAGGCTGGACCCGGTAGCTTTCATGGTAGTAGTAGACTGGCTTCAGGTAAAAGCACCATCGATCCAAGAAACCAACCAGTGTTAATCAACGCCGGAATAGTTTTCCACATCCCTACCGTAACATAGTAACTCTCGATTTGCAAGGTAAAGAATAAGGCATCCAACGGTAGAGCCAGCCATAAGCCGGCGCTCTCGGCCACTTTACGAATTGGTTCCCGTTCCTCCGGTGTCAATTTTAAAAGAGCTTTCCGTTGCTCCCAGGTAAGAGTTAGTATATCGGAATCTTTTCAGGAAGATACGGCCATTCTACAAATGAGTACAGCCAGATCCCTGATAAAAGCACGAGAATCGCCCGCCCGACAAAACGCCCCCTTTTAGAATCAGACACCTCTATCCCCCTTTGCACATCTTTTACGCTACACCGCCCGGAGTATCAAGATGACCACCAGGGCCGCCAGAAGAAGCCAGACCGTGACGATCACGCCGGCGGCCACCCAGTTCTTCGGCTTGCCCTGGCCAAGAGCGGCTTGAGCCTTCTGCCGGTACTCCGCCAGAACCTGCGGAGGGATCATCTTCAGCGTGGCCGCCACCCCCAAAGGAATCAGGACCAGATCATCCAGATATCCTAAAACGGGTATGAAGTCTGGAATCAGATCGATCGGGCTGAAGGCGTAACCAACCACGCAGGCCGCAAAAACCCTGGCGTGCCAGGGGACTCTGGGGTCCTTGTAGGCCAGGTAAACGGCGTAAAGGTTTATCTTCAGCTCTTCGGCACGTTGTTTCAGCGCCCCCACAGGCACCATTTTACAAACCTCCGATCTTACAACCTTCTGTTCAAACATTCGCTTCTCCAGCCGGGTTCCCTTTTTTTGGCCAGGAGCAGGAAACGGACGACTTGTATTGTAGATCTATTATGGGGATATGCAGATCTGTTATTATGGAGGACTTGCCGGATCCTTCCGGCAAGTAACAAGGATAACGGTCAAATCTTATGCGGGAAAGTGGGAGTTCCAGATGACCAGGGACGTCCTCGAAACCATGCGCGAACGGCGCAGCATCCGGCGTTATAAGGACCAGCCCGTGCCGGACGACATTGTCCGGCAACTGATCGAAGCCGCCACCCTGGCGCCGAACGCCGGCAACTTGCAACCGTGGCACTTCTTTGTGGTTAAAGATAAGAAAGTACGGTGGGACCTGGCCAAAGCCGCGGGGAGGCAAAACTTCGTCGCCGAGGCGCCAGTGGTGATCGTGGTTTGCGCCGATCCAGCGCATTCGGCTTCAAGATACCGGAGCAGGGGCGCGGAATTATACTGCCTCCAGGACACTGCGGCGGCCGCCCAGAACCTTTTTCTGGCCGCCACCGCCTTCGGGCTGGGAACCTGCTGGGTGGGCGCCTTTGACGAGAAGCTGGTGAGCATGGCGTTGAACCTCAAGGAGAATCTGCGGCCCGTGGCTATTTTCCCCGTGGGTTATCCCGCGGAAAATCCCCGGCCCAGCGCGCGCCGTCCAGTTGAGCAGGTGTTGACGATCATCGACACCCCCGCCCAATAAATCAATGGTCATGCCGATGGTGAATGTCCGGAGCATGCTGGTGCCGGTGTGCAACGGCTTCATGCCCGTGTGGATGCGAGTGTTCGCCGTTCGACGGGATCTCCCCTTCCTCGTGGCGATGGGTATGATGGCCGTCGGCGTGGCTGTGCCGATGGTCGTGCTCGATGGCCACATGAACGTGCCGATGCGTGTGCTTCTCACCCAGTAGCAGCACCGCCCCGGCGATCATGACGGGAAGAGAGGCAAAAAACAGGATTCCCGGCGTTTCCCGGAAGACAGCCAACGACAGCAATGTCCCCGCAAACGGCGCGGTCCCGTAAAGAGCGCTGGTCCGGGCCGCACCCAGGCTTCGCATCGCCAGGATGAAGAGGACGATGCTCAGCCCATAGCTGACGCTGCCCAGCAGCATGGCCCCCAGCGCGGCGCCGGGGGACGGAAGCCGGTTGTGAAGGATGAGCGCCAGGGCCAGCGAAAAGCCACCCGCGCCAATCCCCTTCACCGAGACAATGGCCAGCGGATCCTTTGCGGAGATATTCCTGGTAAGGTTGTTGTCCATCCCCCAGAGAACACAGGCGCCGAGCACCCCCGCCGCGCCGGCGGAGATGCCCCACTGGCCGTTGGCCTTCCACGAAAGCAAGATGCTGGCGGCGGTTACGAACGCCACCGCCAGCCAGACACGCCGTCCAATTGCTTCCTTGAACCACAAAGCGGCAATCAGCGTGGTCGCCGCGCCCTCGAAATTCAAGAGGAGGGAGGCGGTGGCCGCCGGGGTATTCCGCAAGCTGAACATGAGCACAATAGGGGCCGCCACGCCGCCCGCCAGAATCGCCCCGGCCAGCCAGGACAGATCGGCCTTCCCCATCCGGGCTTCAACGCCGGTAGGCCGGCCGCCCATTCCTCTCAGTCCTCGAAACAGCAGCAAGCCCACGCCGCTGCCCATGTACAAAAACGCCGCCAGCGGGACCGGTTCAACCGCGCCCAGCAGCAATTTAGCAAGAGGGGCGCTCGCACCGAATAACAAAGCGGCAATCAGCGCCTGAAACATGGGGTGGATTCTTATCCGATTCATTGATGCGCGATTCATTCTCTTCTTTTGGCCTTTTTCCCCGGATTTTTCGGGACTCGGTCATACAAGTCCTCTCTCCTCCACCGCCTTCCCCCTTCCAACGGTCCTTTCTTCCTGAGCGCCTCAATAAAATCCTTTTCCCTGGCCCAGATAAGATAAAATTGTTTTCTGATCATCTCCGCCATTTCCATCACTTCCCGCCCGCAAAATAACCTTCATACATCATATTATACATCACGTCACGGAAAGGATCAACCGGAAACTCTGTCTGAAGCAGCGTTCCTCTCTTGACCGCGAAGGCCGAGCATCAACATAGAAGCGCCCAGCATCAGAAAAAAGCATAACGGCCAGATGATCCTCACGCCCCATTGATCAACCAGTCTTCCCATGATCCACGGCCCGATGGCAAAGCCCGCGCCGGAGATTACCGGCAGCACCGCGTTAAACCGCCCCCGGTGCGAGATCGGCGTGTTGTTGGCTACATATGCCTGGGAGTTGGTTGAAACCATGATCTCGCCGAGCGTCCAGATGAAGGCCGAGGCCGCAAACATGGGCAGATCGCCAATCAGATAGATCATTCCGAAGCCGATGGCGTAGAAGAAGCCGCCCACAGCGATGTTTCGTGCCGCCGCAAACCTTGACGTCAAGCGAATTGCGAGGGTTGTGAACGTCACCACCGTCAGGGCGTTCACGCTCATGAGAACGCCGTACAATCTCGGCCCCTCCAGACCAAAAAGCTGCTGCATCTGGAGGGGAAGACCGAACATCGATTGGCCGTAAACAAAGGAGTAGACTACTGATACCATGGAGAAGAGCAGCAACTGTGGTCTTTTCAGAAGTGCCCTAACCAGGCCGCCATCTTCAGCCCGCTCATTCGCGGATAGTTCATCAGACTCCGCCTCAATTATTGCCCTGTCGGGGAGAGTTTCTCCAATATAAAGGCCTATCAGCAGGAGCGAGAGGAAGGTCGTCAGAGCGTCGCCAAGGAAGATCCATGCAAAGTAGTGACGGTAAAGCAGCCCGGCGACCATCGGGCCCACGGCGACCCCAATGTTATGCCCCAGGTACAGCAGGGAAAACGCGGACTGCCTGTTCTTGCTGCTGGTCAAATCCGTAACCGTCGACGTGATGGCGGGATCCGCCGCGCCGTTGAAGACGGTATTGGCGATCAACAGCCAGGCAACTGCCGGCGATGCTCCAAGAAAAGCGCAGGGAAGGAGAGTGATGGCCGCCAACAGCCGGGAGATCACCAGGACTTTCTTGCGGCCGAGGTGATCGGCCAGTTTCCCTCCAAGCAGGGAGCCAGGCACGTAAGCCACCAGGGAGATCATGATAAAAAAACCCGCCCCCGCTTTGCTCATCCCGAGTTTGTCGGTCAAAAGAATGGCCAGCAGGGGAAAAACAAAGTTACCCAGGCTGTTGACAACATTGGCGAAGAAAAGGACGTATACGCCTCCTGGAAACCCCCTGTAAGGCTCCAGGAGATTACGCAAACCCCCGGCAACCCCAACCTTGATGTTCATCTAACTAGATCCATCCAATTCTGTTCAGATGCCGCGTGGCTTAATAGCTTTTCCAGTTCCTGGTTAACTTCGCGGCTTTAAGAAAAGCTGGAATCCAACCCCATTTAATGTGAATTCGTCTATTCGGTTCAATTTCCTCTTAAAAAAATAACAGCCGGGGAGACCCGGCCACGGTTTCTTCTTTTCGACGGTTCTATCTTTCATTTCCATTTCAACGGCGTCAGGTTATCGGAAGACCAGGCTGTAAGCTCCGGCGCTGTAGGAGTGCTCGATCTGGGCGTTGTTGAAGATTGCCATGCCGAAATGATAAGTGCCTTTGGTATCGAACTGGACGTCAAACTTGCTTCCCGTGGCCATTTTCCGGCCTATTTCCAGCGTCCAGGTCTTCTGCCGCTCATCGTAGAATCCTTTGGCGCTGACATCGGAGCGATCCGTCCTGGTCGCTATTCCGGGAAGGCCGATAATGATACTGGCGATTTCATCGCCTTTCCTGAGACGGGCGAGATCGGCGCGGGTGATCGCCCTTTTCTTTTCGTTGCGTATTCCATAGGGAGGAGCGGTCGATTTGTCCCTGGAAACGTAAGCCGGCCCGCTTTTGTCCGGTTTTTCGTTCATGGCATACGCCGGCCCGCCCGGATCCGCCTTGATTCCCGCCAGTTCGTTGACGTTGAGGTCGGAGGTGTGGTCGACATACTCATCGTCCAGCTTGCCATACGGGTTGGTCCGGACCAGCTTCCATTGCCACAGATCCAGAAGCTCGCCGCTGGCGTTGGTGTACTTCAGAGGGCGGGGATCCACATCCGGGTGGCAGGCGACCACGCAGCCGTTGATGTTGAAGTCCCTGGTCGAGTCATTGATGTTCCAGATGATTGCCGCCTTGTCCTCGTAAGCGTAACCTTCGGGCCTTTTGGGCCAATTTCCCGGGTTGGTGGGGTTGAAGCCCGGCGGGGCGGCCGGGACCAGCTTGAATTTCCAGTTTCCTTCGTAGACCCAGGGGATCCGCCTCTGCGACAGATCCTGATCCGGCCACTGCAGGAGAAAAAAGACCGAATCCCCCGTGTGCACCGACCGCATTGAGACAGCGATGTTTCCGGCAAAACCGCTCTGGACCGGAATCTCCACCGGCGTTGACTGGTTCCAGATGGAATCCACCTTCCCGTCAACCACGGGAGCCGTGGAAACGCTGGCAGACGCAACCGGACCGGCGGAAGTTCCTGAAGGCTGGGCCAGGCGCGGCCCCCGCCCGGGCAGGAAAGCCAGCGCCCCCAGAGCGACCACCGCCAGAACTAATAATGGTATCAGGGTTTTCCGCATATTTTTCCCTCCGGGACCTGCCTATCAACGAAACTCCAGCCGCACCTGCACAAGGACACCGTATTTCTTCGGCGCAGCCGTCATTAGTTTGCACAAGAACGGTGTTTATATCCGCTTGCAGATCCTGCTTGACCCCGCGCAGGGTGGAATGGTATATTAAAACCAAATAAGTTAGTTTTTGGAACGGCGGAAATGAAAACCGCAGAAGAAAAGGAGGAATCGGGAACGGAGGAAGGAGGTGAGGTTCAGACTCTGGAGGTGAAGATCGACCAGCCATTTGAGAGGATTTAAGGAAGTAAAATGGGAAGCCGCCGTCGACATCCGTGAATTTCATGTCTTCGGCGACGTCCGGGATGGATCAATTTTTAGATAATATCAATCTCAGAACCTGAGGACCATTTACGGCGCTTACGGCGCGACCTTTTCCGAGCGCAAGAGGTACTGGTGAAAGAAGTATTCCCCTACCGCGATCAGGACGCCAAAGATGGCCAGAGCGGTAAAATTCGTCCGGAAAACCGGGAAAAGCAGGCTTACGATATAGGCGGTCAGACCGCCCAGCAGGCCATCAGCGATGGAAGCGACCATGTTGCCGAAGTTGGGCAGAATCCAGAGGTCGCCAATGAGGTAGTTAAGAACCGTGCCCAACAAGGCAGCCAGGAAGACCCACCCCCAGGTGTTGCCGCGGATAAAACCCAAAGTCACCGCCGCAAAGAGGAAGGTCATGATGAATTTGACCAGGAGTACGGTTGCTGTTTTGCTCATCTCATTCACCTCCACATCTACGGTTTCCTCAGGCCGGCGTTTTTATCCCTGGATCCATTCCCGCTGGTTTCCGGCCTGTCCCGGTTGCTCTCCGCGCCACGGCATTGGCGGCGGTATAGCTTCCCCCCGCTCGGAGAAAATATGGGAATGACCAAGATACTGGGAGGAGTGCATTATGTCCGAAATATTGAATAACCAGGCGTACCGCCAGGATCAACTTAAGGAGATCATCCTTGATCTTCACCGGGGCAAGGATTTCGATGAGGTCAAGGCAAGGTTTGAAAGGATCTTCGGGGATGTGGATTCCACCGAGATCGCCCGTCTGGAACAGAAGCTTATTCAGGAGGGCCTTCCCGAGGAACAGGTCCAACGCCTCTGCGATGTGCATGTGAACGTCTTCCGTGATTCGCTGGATCGGGCCCCCGAGCCGGAAGCCATACCAGGACACCCGGTTCACACCTTCAAAAGCGAAAACGCCGCGGTGGAGGAATTAATCGAAAAAGAACTCAAACCCACCCTTGAAAAACTGAAGAGCACCGAAGAAGAAGGTGCAAGGCGGAGCCTGGTCCAAACCTGGAGGGAGGCCCACCGCCGGTTGCTGGGGATCGAAAACCACTACAGCCGCAAAGAGAATGTCCTCTTCCCGTTCCTGGAGAAGCACGGCATCACCGGGCCCACCACGGTCATGTGGGGTATTCACGACGATATCCGGGCGCAGTTGAAGAAGATCTCGGAGTTGCTGGAATACGCCGATGAGGCCCCCAGGAATGAATTGGCCAGCAGAATAGACAAGCTCGTTCTTCCCGCCCTGACCTCCATCACCGAGATGATCTACAAGGAGCACAAGATCCTCTTCCCCATGTCCCTGGAAACGCTTTCCGAGGCGGAATGGCAGAATATCTACAACCAGAGCGATGAGATCGGCTACACCCTTGTCCGCCCGGGACGGGAGTGGGAGGCCAGGGCGGACCAGAAGGAGCTTACGCCCGAGGCCAGGCCGTCGGAAGGCATCTTGAATCCGGAGGACATCTTGAATATGGACACGGGATCCCTCAAGCTGGACACCGGATCCCTGACGCCCCGGGAAATAAACCTGATCCTGAAAAATCTCCCCGTGGACATCACCTTCGTCGACAAGGACAATGCGGTCCGGTACTTCTCACAGGGGAGGGACAGGATCTTCACCCGGACCCCGGCGGTTATCGGCCGGAAGGTGGAAAGTTGCCACCCACCGGAGAGCGTGCATGTGGTCAGAAAGATTGTGGACGATTTCAAGGCCGGGCGGAGAGACACCGCGGACTTCTGGATTACGATGAACGGGAGGTTCATCGTAATCCGCTACCTGGCGATCCGGGACGAAAAGGGAGAATACGTCGGGGTCCTGGAGGTCACCCAGGATGTTTCGGAGATCCGGCGGCTCGCGGGGGAAAAGCGGCTGCTGGATGAACCGGCCACACATTGATGCCCGGTCCAAACTGGGACAACAGCAATGGCTCTTTCAGAAGGGCGGCCAGCAAGCCGCCCTCTGCGGTGTTATTTCTCGATCTGGAGGTTCAAGATGATCAACGATATCTTGGGATTGGCCATCGCCAATTACATAATCGATCTGGCGCACGTTTTAAAACCAGGATCTTCCCTATCCCTTTTGCCCCACTGATCCCGGCTCACGATCAACTAACAATGAGATACACCTCCATGACGTCTCATGCAAATCAGGAATTGCAAAGAGCACCCTGTTAAACCGATATCTTAAAGGATGGAAGGCTTTGTCAAGCTGGGAAAGATCAGGTTGACAAACCAGATAGTACTAATTATAATAATAAGTACTATGATATTTGAGAGCGGCGTAACGCGCCTTTTCGAACTGATTGCGGCCATTAACATCAAAACGACCCGTCTGGTTGAGAAAAAGCTCAAGAAGTTCGGCTTGACTTATCCGCAATTTGGCGCCCTTTTTGCCCTTTCCAACCGCGAGGGATTACGCCAAAACGAACTTGCCGGCGTCCTGGATATCGACACCACCACCGTCATGGTGATCTGCGACGGCCTGGAGAAGAAGGAGTTGCTCAGGCGCGCCAGGGACGAGCATGATCGCCGGGCTTACCGGCTATTTCTGACCTGGTCCGGAAAGGAACTGTTAAAAGCAGCCGTGCCTGAAATAACCGAGGTCTATCTTCCCATTGCCAACATGGTGTCCGGGGACGAGGTCGAACAGATCATCCCGGTTTTGGAGCGAATGGCCGTAAAAGTAAGGGCCGAAACTGAATCATACCGTAATGGTTCATGAAGTGGCGGGGTATCTCCACAAGCAACTATTCCCAGCGCTTCCAGAACCTTTTCTTAAAAGAGGCTTTCTTTGAGGCTTTTGCAGGAAAAATGGACATGCCAGTTCTGGGGATGCTCACGACGCTGGGCTGGCTGAACAACAAAGCTGCCGGGTACCCTTTGGGCGGCTCCCTGGAGTTTTCTCGGGCCATGGAGCGGCGTTACATGGGACTGGGTGGCGAGATCGCCTACCAGTCGCGGGTGGTGAAGATCCTGGTAGAGAAAGACCGCGCCGTGGGAGTCCGGCTCGCCGACGGCAGCGAACACCGCGCCGATTGGGTTATCTCCGCCGCGGACGGGCATACCACCATCTTCGAGATGCTGGATGGGAAATATGCGGACAAAAAAATCCGGGGGTACTATGAGAACCTCCCCCTCTTCGAGCCGCTGATCTATGTCGGCCTGGGTGTGAACGGCACTTTCAACGATTTCCCAAGTTCCGTGGGGGGGTTGAATTTCCCCCTGGCGGAAACTGTTCCTCTTGGTGGTAAGGAAGTCAACCGTCTGGGGGTCACGATCTATAACTTCGACCCATCGCTGGCCCCTCCCGGCCAGACCACTCTAAAAGTAATGTTCCCCGTGAATTACGACTGGTGGAAAACGCTCGCGCAGGACCCCGCCCGCTACCGTGCGGAAAGGAACGGATCGTGGACCTGGTGGTGGCTCTTCTCGACCGGCGCTTTCCGGGCCTGGCGGCCCAGGTGGAGATGCGTGACGTGGCCACCCCGCTGACCTTCGAGCGCTACACCGGCAACTGGCGCGGCAGCTACGAGGGGTGGCTCATGACCACCAAGACCTTCGGGCTGAAGATGCCGAAAACCCTCCCGGGCCTGGGCAATTTCTACATGGCCGGGCAGTGGGTTGAACCGGGCGGTGGACTGCCCCCCGCGGCCATATCCGGGCGGAACGCCGTTCGAAAGATCTGCAAAAAGGACGGGAAAAGGTTCAGGACCATCCGGGATTGGTCCCTGAATTAAAAATATGCGCTGGGTCTCGTTGGAAGATCTAAGGCACAAATTGCGATTCGAGAGAGACTCATTTTACCCGATGCACATAACAACTCTGGAGCACTACCTCTTATTTAAAAGAAATAACACTAGGAACCTACTGTGAAGACTGCCACATCGGGGGTGTCCAGAAACTCCCACTCCCCCGTAACACCGGCGGCCAGGGCTCCAATTTCGAGGTGCATCATCGCCATCCCGCAGTCCATCTGCTTCGGCGCCCCTTTGACCTCCCTGCTCTCAGGGTCAATGGAAACCCTAATACTGTTTGGCCCGATCGTAAACCGCCAGGGCTGCCGGTTATACGCCGAAGGAGCAAGCCGAGCGGCTTCCAGGGCCACCCTCGCCCACCGGGGACTGGATGACAATGGCATGCTGTCCGCTGACAGCAACTCTTCCAGCGGCTTTCTCGTTCTCGACTTGCTGACCATGGTATTGAAGAACGTTTCGACAAGCCAGGCCTGGCCCTCGTACCCCAGGGGTGAAACGGCGAATATCTTCTCCGCAGGCTCCAGATTGACAGACTTTGCCGCCTCCTCCGGCCTGAAGGTGGCGCTTACCCAGCAAGTCGACAAACCGCTGGAGGCTGCCGTCAGCACAACGTACTCGCCCAGGTAACCGGCCGCCTCTTCAATGTGTGGGGCCGCCGTATCGCCCACCATGGCCAGAAACGCCGGAACACCCTTTATTGCCAGCCCCGTGAAGACACGGTCGGCCGGACCCGGTGCCAGGATCACCCGCGCTCCCTTCGCCAGCTCCAGCCGTTCGGCGCACGCACGCCTCATAGCCTGAAGGTGGTCCTCCGCAAGGGGCATCCCATTATAGGCTCGCGTTGAATGCCGCACCGCTATTGCCTTATATAGATTAGAGTAATTTGGGATCGACATCTGCTCCATCTCCTTTTGGCCAACCTGTCTGAATATCCGTCTCAGGCAATTCTACTTCTTCCTGGCAATCAAATGCGTGAACATTGCCATGCCAAATGACGTGGTGGACAACATATGGATTCCTCCCATGAGATGGACAGCTGGACAGGTTTAGGGTCGTGGAAAAGATTCGCGCTCAAAGGGCATTCTACCTCTTTGTGATTCAAACAAAAGGTGATCTCAGGCTCCCCGCAGTATCTTCGAGCCATGTCAAGATAAGGTTAGGGCTCGCCCCCGGGCGAGCCCTAACCTTATCTCCATTTTCTGTTGCCTAAGTACTCAAGTTATCCCAAGTTAACCTGATCTACCCCACCAGATCGATTTGTTGGAGGCTACCTGCGCTTCCGTTCTGGCTTAGATAAATCCCGAACCGGTTTGTCTGACCCACCAGCGCGTTATTCTGGTCTTTAAGATCAAACCGCGAGTTGATGTAGCCGAGGTACAGGGCGCCAACACCCAGATTTTTCAACGGCGCTACAATGTCGTTTCCCTGGGAGTCCCTGGACCAGACGGACAGTTTGTTGTAGATGGGATCGTTTTCGTCGATCCACCGGTTGCCGTCGGCGTCGTAGGCGGCCAGTTCCGCAAGGCCGTTCCCTGTTTGCGGGCCGAAGAGTTCGCCGCCGTTGTTAATCTTTCCGTCGCCGTTGGCGTCCAGCGCCAGAAAACCGCTGCCGGGCTTGACGAAGTGAACCTGCTCATCATTCCCATCGGCATTCAGGTCAAAGGCGAAGGCCATGCCCGTCAACTCCGTGGCCAGCCCGTTGAAATTGATAACCAGCGGATCGACCTTCTTGGCGTCGCCCGCCCGGAAGGTAAATTCCCGTTCGGAGGCGAATTCCCGGCTGGCCGAAAGTCGGAGGGAAAACACCATCTCCTTGCCGTCTTTCGTTCTGATGACGCCTTCCGCGGCAAACGACACCTCCTGCTTTTCCGAATATGTCTCGCGGGCGGAATAGATGATTCCCCAGCCGTGGTCCGCTTCTCGGGATGAAGGCGCGGTTTCCGGAGAATTCACGGGATCCGCTGATTCCGCGGGATCCGCGGGGACGGGCTTGTCTTCTTTTAATTCGTCCATGGTAAGAATCCGGATCTTCCTGCCGGTGAACGATTCCACGATCAGTTTGATCAACTCAAGTTTGGGATCCAGTTCAGGGCCGTCATCATTTTCGCTGACGCCTTCCTGCGCGTTGACCGCCAGATCCTTCTTCTGAACTGAAAGGGCCTGCTTTTGATCTGCAAGGGCCTTGCCTTCGTCGGATAGCGCCAAGCGGTCCATAAAACGGTCATCCGGGGCAAGTCTGTTCGGGGGAAGTCCATCTAGTGTAAGGCTGTTTGAGGCAAGGCTATTCGGGATGGGGTTTGGGCGTGCTCCTGGCGGGCGGTCGCCGATCCAGACGGTTAGCGTCTCCGTCTGGGTTTGCCGGGCGGTATACCGGTAGCCGGCGGACATCGAAATGTTTGCCTCCGTGATAAACATCTTTCATCACCCTCCCTGGCAATGTGATCGTAACCCGTTCAATAATGTTATCGGTAGTTTATGGAGAAAAATTAACTTGCCAGCGCTGGCAATTCATGCTATCATAAGCGTGTAATAGCAGATCGTCCCGCCACCGGAAGGGAGTGAGGCAGTATGAAAGTTATGCAACGGCAGTCTATATTCGGCCTTTCCCTGCCCTCGCCCGGTGGTATGTCTCATTAGTGCGCTACCCGCTACCTTCGAAAGTGCAGCGCACTGGCGCACTTCCTGACATGCGCTTTGAGCTTGGCCAACGAGCCCCGGGCAGGGAGACAAAACCACCCGGGGCATTGCTATGCCCTGCATCATGGCCATGCCCCGCATGTTGAGGAGGAATCCTGTTGAACCTGGAATTTTTGGAGTCCATGGGGTGGAACCCCCATTTTCAGCGCGCCTTTGAACCTTACGCCGGCTCCGGCTGTCTGGCGGCCAGAGTCGCTTCCGAGTATCAGGACATCTACCGCCTCTACACGGAACAGGGGGAGGTTCTGGCAAAAGTTTCCGGCAAGCTGCGATTTCAGGCCCGGGGCCGGCAAGACTTTCCCGCGGTCGGAGACTGGGTGGCGATAAACACCGGTGCGAACGGCGCTCCGGCGGAAAACGAGGTTGCAAACCAAACAGCCATAAATCCGAGCCAGGCGGCTATCACCCCGAACCAGGCGGTCACCATCCAGGCCGTCCTGCCCCGGCGCAGCAAGTTTTCCCGGAAGTTGGCCGGAAGGACCACGGAGGAACAAGTGGTCGCCGCCAACGTGAATACCGTCTTTTTGGTCACCGCCTTGAACGGCGATTTCAATCCAAGGAGGATGGAGCGCTACCTCACCATGGCCTGGGAGAGCGGCGCCAACCCGGTGATCATCCTGAACAAGGCCGACCTGTGCGACAATGTCGAGTTGAAAATAGCGGAATCAGCAGCGGTGGCCATCGGGGCGCCCATCCACGCCATCAGCTGCACCCGGGAAGAGGGCCTCGACGCCCTGGCCCCTTATCTGAAGAAGGGATGCACGGTCGCCCTGCTGGGTTCCTCGGGGGTGGGCAAGTCCACCCTGGTCAATCGCCTTGTGGGAGACGACATCAGGCAGGTCAGGGACGTCCGGGGCGGAGACGACCGCGGGCGGCATACCACCACCAACCGCGATCTGATCCGTTTGCCCCAGGGCGGCCTGATCATCGATACGCCGGGGATGCGTGAATTGCAGCTCTGGGATGCCGATAAGGGTCTCCAGGACACTTTCGAGGACATCGCCGCCCTGGCTGGACAATGCCGCTTTCGCGACTGCCGGCACCGGAGCGAACCCGGCTGCGCGGTGCAGGAAGCCCTCATTTCGGGGGAACTTGACTCCGGCCGTTATGAAAGCTACCGGAAGCTGCAAAAGGAACTGGCCTATCTGGACCGCAAGGAAGATCCCGCGGAACAGCGCACCGAAAAAGAACGGTGGAAGAAGATCCACCAGGCTGCAAAAAAGATCAGGCCCCGGTAAGCCCTACATGCGGACAAACATTATGCTCATGGGGCACACGTAAGTCTTGCCGGCGTTTAGCACGCTGGGCTATTGCGGAACGGAGGGTTTCTCTTGGAAAAAAGGCATTTACCAAACGCAAACATCATCGCCCTCATCTGCCTGGCGGCCCTGTTGATCGGGCTCGTGGCTCCGGGCGTCGCGAGGGCCGGCGCTCCCGCGGATCGGATCAGCGAATCGGTGCGGGTGTTGCGAGAGATGTCCGAGCAATCTGACGTGGAAGCCATGGCCCGGCTCCTGAAAAACGCGAAGGGCATCGCCGTCTTCCCATCGGTACTAAAGGCGGGAATCATGATTGGGGGAAGATACGGCCAGGGTCTGGTCTTGCGGCGCGATCCGGAAAAAGGGGAATGGTACGGTCCCGATTTTGTGGAAATCAAGGGCGTCTCTTACGGGCCCCAATTCGGCTTTCAGTCCACCGCTCTTGTGCTGGTCATCGCCAACGAAAAGGGAATGGAAGGTTTTACAGGAGACAAGGTCACTTTAGGCGGCGATCTGGCGGTTGCCGTCGGCCCCCTTGGGCGCCAGGCCGGGGCGGCGACGGATGTGGATCTCAAAGCATCCATCTACAGCTATTCCATGAGCAAGGGAATCTTTGCGGGGGCTTCATTGGAGGGGGCGGTCATCAGACCCGACAAGCCGGCAAACGAGTTATACTGGAAATCGGCGCTCCGGCCCGATGAGATACTTGCCCGCAAGACGACCGATCCCCGGGTTCAACCCCTCATCAAGGAAATAGACCACATCCTGCTGAAATTGAGCGGCGGCGCCGATTTAAAGCTCTGACCCCGGGAAAATAACTCAGCCCAACCAGGTGAAACTGGCTTGAAAATACGCCAGTTCCGCTCGGTTGGGCCTTAAATTTTTCTGGATTCCTTTACGATATTGACACGGCTTGTGATATGTGATATATCAGAAGTAGGTGAGCAACGCGTGGACCGCCGTTTAACAAATAGCAGCCTGGTCGAACAGATCCGCAACATCCTCCGCGAGGATATTGTAAACCTGCGCCTGGCGCCAGGTGAAAAACTCAACGTCATAGCGCTTGCGGAGCATTTCGGCGTCAGCCGGACCCCCATCCGGGACGCTCTCCAGTTGCTTGTGGAGGAAGGCCTGGTGATCGTTGTCCCGCGGGTCGGGTACTATGTAGTCCAGTTGTCGGCGGAAGATGTCCGGGAGATCTCCGGGATCCGCAAGATGATGGAACTATACGCCTTTAACCTGGCCATGCAACATCTCACCCCGGAAAAGATCGAGGAGATGTACCAGGAAGCCCTGGCTGTCAAAGACCTCCCAAGCGAAAAGCGGCACCCCGCCTTTGAGAAGTTGGATCGCACCTTCCATGCGGATATCATTCGTTTTGCCGGCAACAGGCACCTGCTCGAACTTTCGGCCAAGATCCACGCCTACTTTGATCTGATGCGCAACCTCAACGTTCGCGTCGAAGAGGCCCTGGAGGAGCATCTGGCCATTCTCCGGGCCATGCGAAACGGCGATGTGACGGAAGCGCAGAAAATGCTCGAAATACATCTTGATACCGTGACAAAAGCAATTTTGGCCATCATCCCGGACCGGACGGGCCGTGAAACGGGCCGTGAGTAAGTAACCTCTCTGCAGGTCTGAGATCCGGAAACCAATTTTACTTATCAATTTGTCCTTTTCGAGGTGGAGAGGTTGAACAATCAATTTGGCTCATCGAGCCTGTCTGGTCCGCGCTGGCTTTATCCCCCGGAAGCGGCCTCCGGCCTGCGGCCGGAGGGGCTTGAAATACCGCTCCCACTGGGGCGCTGGGTGCGCCAGCGTTTTGATGCCAGCCACGTGGAGGATCTTCGCCAGGTGGTTCAAGAGCAATTCAGGCAATACGAACTTGCCGCGAGAATCCCACACGGTGGGCGGATTGCCATCGCCGTGGGCAGCAGGGGCCTGGCGCGCCTGCCGGAGATTGTGGCCGCGGTGGCCGAAGCGGTAAGGAAGTGCGGCGCCGAACCTTTCGTGGTGCCGGCGATGGGCAGCCACGGCGGCGCCACCGCGGCAGGCCAGCGGCAAATTCTGGCCGATTACGGCGTCAGCGAATCCGCCCTGGGGATCGAAGTGCGGGCTTCCATGGATGTGGTGGAGGTGGGCCGCCTTCCCTCGGGCATGCCCGTCTTCTTCGACCGGGAAGCCTTTCAAGCCGACGGCGTGATTGTCATCAACCGGGTCAAGCCCCATACCTGCTTCAGGGGCGCGACCGAGAGCGGCCTGATCAAGATGCTCACCATCGGTCTCGGCAAACACAAGGGGGCCAGCATGCTTCACACCGTGGGATTTCCCCAGTTCTCCCGCCTGCTTCCCGAGGCGGCCGGGCTGATCCTGTCCAGGGCGCGTGTTCTTTGCGGCGTGGCCAGCATTGAGAATGCCTTTGAAGATGTGGCGGCCCTGGAAGTCATCCCTGCGGAGAGAATTCTGCAACGCGAGCCCGAACTGCTGCGCATCGCGCGGGAAAAGATGGGGCGAATCCTCCTCGACTCCTGCGACGTGCTGATTGTGGACGAGATCGGCAAGAACATCAGCGGCGACGGTATGGACCCCAACGTGACGGGGCGCTACTCCGAGCCCACCATGAGCGGAGCGGGAGGCCTCCAGGCCCAAAAAGTGGTGGTCCTCCGCCTGACCCCGGAGTCCCATGGCAACGCCAGCGGCATCGGCGTCGCGGATATAATTACCCAGAGGGCCTTTGAGGAGATCGACTTTGTTTCAACGTACACCAATGCGGTAACCTCCACGGTGTTGAGTTCCGTCCGGATTCCCGTGGTGGTTCCCACGGCACGGCAGGCCGCGGCCCTGGCTCTCCTCACGGTCAACGGGACTACGCCGGAAAAGGCCAGAGTGGTGCGGATCACCAATACTTTACAGCTGGAGCGCATCTGGGTTTCCGAAAGTCTTTGGCAGGAAATAGCGGCGCGTCCCGAATTCGAGGCGCTGACCGAACCTTATCCTCTGGAACTTTAAATTATCTTGACCGATAACCGAACTTTAGCAAATTATCCGGGACTTAGCAAATCCTCTGGGTCTGAACGACAACTCAAAGGGGGTGAACGGAAGGCTTACATCCAGGAAATAGAACCACAGATAGACGAACCACGGTTAGAAGGAACACCGTCGGGACAACACAAAACTTGTTAAGGAGGCAAACTTATGAAGCGGCATGCTGGAATCTGGCTTTTAACGCTGGCAGTGATCACGGGCCTGGTCGCGATCTCGGTTCTACCGGTGGCAGCGGCTTCCCAGCCGTACAAGGGGAAGACGTTGCGGGTCATCCTGGCCAACCATCCCTGGGCCGAGGCCATCAAGCCCCTGATCCCCGAATTTGAGAAACAAACCGGGATCAAAGTAAACGCGGAGTCCTACTTCGAAGATCAATTGACCCAGAAGATGTCCGTGGAATTTGCATCGGGCAGCTCCACCATCGATGTCTTCATGCAGCGGCCGCTGCAAGAGGCGAAACAGTTCTGGAAGAACGGCTGGTACACCGATTTGAAACCGTTCGTGGACAACGCCAGGCTGACCCCGCGCGCCTGGGAGTACTCCGACTTCTTCCCCACCGCTCTCCAGGCGGAAACGGTCAGCGGCCACCTCACGGGTATCCCCATCGTGACCGAGCAAGAGATCATCTACTACCGCAAGGACCTCTTTGAAAAGGATGGGATCAAAGTCCCGACCACCCTGGAAGAGCTGGAGGCGGCAGCCAAACACTTCAACGATCCTGACAAGGGATTCTACGGCTTTGTCGCCAGGGGACAGCGCTCCCCGGCCGTGACCCAGTTCTCCAGCTACCTGTACAGTTTCGGCGGCAAGTTCAACGACGGTGACAAAGCAACATTGAATACACCCGAGGCGATCCAGGCATTCACCTTCTACGGCAACATGCTCCGCAAATACGGACCGCCGGGAGTATTGAACATGAGCTGGCCGCAGGCTCTGGCCATCTTCGCCCAGGGCAAGGCCGCCATATATACCGACGCCTCGGTCTTCTACTCGAATCTGCTGGATCCGAGCAAATCCACCGTTGGTGACAAAGTCGGGTTTGCGCTGTTCCCGGCCGGACCCGCCGGCGCCAGGCCCTATTCCGTGACCTCCTGGGGCCTCTCCGTCGCCGGAAGCTCCAAGAATAAGGAAGCGGCCTGGGAGTTCGTCAAATGGGCCACCAGCAAGGAGATCACCCTGAAGGCCCAGGCCAAACAGGTCCCCAGTGCGCGTAACTCCGCCTGGGAGAGCAAGGAAGGCTTGGCCAACTTCCCGCCGCAGCTGGTAAGCGTCATCGCCAAGTCGGGTCGCGTCGGGGCCCCGTATGACCGGCCGCCGGTCATCGCCGTTGGCCAGGCCAGGGATATCGTGGGTTCCGTGATAATCACCGCCATCGACGGCGGCGACGTGAAAGAAGCGGCCAACAAGGCCAACGCGGACTATCAGGCTCTGCTGGACAAGGAGCAATAATCGGGTTAGCGCTGTCCCGCGCTATCAGAACTGGCAAATAGGGGGCGCCCGGGCGCGGCGTCATACCGCGAGGGCGCCTCTTGCCTCCTGAGCGGCCCAATGGAGGTGCGTGCATGAACGGCTGGGTGGAAAAACATCTCCGGCATATCTTTACTCTACCCGCGGTGTTGTTTATCCTGGTCATGATGGTCTTCCCCATCATCTACACCTTGCGCCTGTCATTGACCGACTGGAGCATGTCGTCGCAAACAGCCCCGCTATGGGTAGGGATCAAAAACTACGCCGCCCTCTTTACCCAGGATCCACGATTTGTGGGAGCAGTGTGGCGGACGATCTACTTCACCGTGATGGCGGTGGCCGTGGAAACGGTACTGGGCGTGGGGATCGCCCTGGTCTTAAACCGCGACTTCCCCGGCAAGAACCTGATCAAGACCATCTTTCTCCTGCCGATGGTGGCCACCCCGGTGGCGATCGGCATGGTGTGGCTGTTGATCTACGAGCCGACCATCGGGTTTGCCAACTATTTTCTCCGGGTGTTGCATTTGCGCCCGCTGCTGTGGATCGCATCCCCCCAGCAGGCCTTGCCAGCGCTGGCCCTGGTGGATGTCTGGCAGTGGACGCCGATGATCACCCTGATTACCCTGGCGGGATTGACCTCCCTGCCGAAAGACCCCTATGAGGCGTCTTTAGTGGACGGCGCCAGCCCCTGGCAGAGGATGTGGCGGATCACCCTGCCCCTGCTGCGGCCGACGATTGTCGCGGCGGTAACTTTGCGATCCATCGACGCCCTGAAAACCTTTGACATCATCTACACCATGACCCAGGGAGGCCCCGGCTATGCCTCGGAAACCCTCAACATCTACTCGTTCGTTCTGGGCTTCCAGTATTTCCAGATGGGCATGGCCTCCTCGCTTCTGATGATCTTCTTTGCCCTGGTACTCGGCGCCGCCATTATGCTCAACTGGGCCCGGCGCCCGGTACAGGTCTGATGATGCTGTGGCATCAGGGGGGAATATTTATGGCAACGACCTTTGATAAGGGAAATCATGCGGCAAGCGCCCTGGCCAGAACCAGGAGAAACAGGATGAAAAAGCGGTGGAAGGATCTGGGCTATGTGGCGGTGCTGGTGCTGATCGTCGTCCCTTTCATCTTCCCGTTCTTTTGGATGTTGCTTTCATCTTTTAAGGAACAAGCCCAGATTATCGCCACCCCGCCACGGCTGATCTTTACGCCAACCCTGGCGCATTATAAAGAAGTGTTCCAGCAATACGCGTTCGGACACTTTATCTTCAACAGCCTGATTACTTCGGTGGGCGCCACCTTCTTCTCGCTCCTTTTGGGCCTGCCGGCGGCCTATGCCATAGCCCGTTACCGGCGGAACGCGCTGGCTCTCACCATCCTGGTGGCGCGGATCGTGCCGGGAATCACCTTTCTGATCCCCTGGTTCATCCTTTTTTCGCGGCTCCACCTGGTGGATACCTACACCTCCATCATCTTGAGCCACATGCTGGTGGGAATGCCGTTCATCATCTGGATCATGGTGCCGTTCTTTGAAGCTCTGCCCAAGGAGCTGGAAGAGGCTTCCATGGTTGACGGGACCACCCGCCAGGGGGCCTTCTTCCGGATCTTGCTGCCCCTGACCGGGCCCGGGGTGTTGACCAGTTCGATTCTTTCCTTCGTCTTTTCGTGGAACAACTTCATGTTCGCCGTGGTGCTCACGGGCGCCCGGACGCGGACATTGCCCATCGCCATCTTCAACTTCCTCTCCTACTCGGAGATCAACTGGGGCGGTTTGATGGCGGCGGCGGTGATCATCACCATCCCCATTCTGGTGGTGGCCCTGATTGCCCAGAAATATATCGTGCAGGGCCTTACCGCCGGTGCCGTAAAAGGGTAAGTCGGATTGAAGGTGGCTTAATCGGATTGAAGGTGCTTAAGATGAAGTACTACCTTGGAGTGGACGTGGGAACATCCGGCTGCCGCGCGGTGGCCTTTAACGAAGAGTTCAGGGTTCTGGCCGGCGCCAGCAAAGAATATGCCGTTATTTCGCCCCGCCCGGGGTGGGCCGAGCAGGATCCGGAGCTGATCCTCGAATCGGTGGTGGAGGTCCTGAAGCGGGTTCTGACGGACCCCGCGGTTCATGGCGAGAAGCCCGTGGCCGTGGGAATGGCGACCTTCATGCACAGCCTCATTGGCCTTGACGGGGACGGAAAGCCGCTCACAAACGCCATCATCTGGGCGGACCTGCGATCGGCCAGGGAAGCTGAATGGCTCAAGGATCATTACGGGGTCTCGGAGATCTACGGGCGGACCGGATGCCCCATTCATCCGATGTACCTCCCGGCCAAGGTGCTCTGGTTGAAAAGAAACGCCCCCGATGTGTTTTCAGGCATGGTCAGAATCGTATCCATAAAGGAATACTTGCTCTACCGGCTCACGGGAAAATTTCTCGTGGACCACTCCATTGCCTCCGCCACGGGCCTCCTGAATATCCGGACGCTGAAGTGGGATGAGTTCATGCTCGACGCGGTGGGGGTGGATGCCGGGCTTTTGTCCGAGCCTGTCTCCCCGCTTACCGTGGTGGAGGGTTTCACCACGGACTATGCTCGAAGCAAGGGCCTGCCGGCCGGAGTCCCCCTGGTGCTGGGGGCCACGGACGGAACCCTCTCCAATCCAGGTTCGGGTGTGGTGTTGCCCGGCCAGCTGGCCGCGATGATCGGCACCTCAGCCGCCGTCCGGGTGACGACCCCAGAGCCCGTGCTTGATCCAAAAGCGCGGACCTGGTGCTATTATCTTGCCACCGGCAAGTGGATTACGGGAGGCGCCACCAATAACGGCGGCAACATCCTGCGGTGGTATCGGGATCATTTTGGCTCGAAGGAGATTGAGCAGGCCCGAACCATGGGCGTGGACCCCTACCAGGTTCTGAGCCGGCAGGCCGCTTCCGTCCCGCCGGGCAGCCGCGGTCTGGTCTTCCTTCCTTTCCTGGCGGGAGAGAGAAGCCCTTACTGGAACCCCAACGCGCGCGGGGTCCTCTTTGGGCTGAACCTTGGCCACGGCCCGGATGAGGTGATCCGGTCCATCATGGAAGGCGTCGTTTTTCAACTTTACAGCGTCTACGAGGCGCTGGTGGAGACCACCGGCCAGCCGGCCGAGGTCAGGGCGTCGGGCGGGTTTGTGAAATCTCCCGAATGGGTTCAGATCATGGCGGATACCTTCGGCGTTCCCCTGGCGGTGCCCCAGGTGTTGGAAGGTTCGGCGTTCGGCGCGGCCGCTCTGGCCATGATGGCCATGGGCGTGCTGGAAAAGCTCGAAGATGTATCCCGGTTTATCCAGCTTGGGAAGACCGTGGAGCCAGTCCCCGCCAGAACCGCGATCTATCGTGAACTTTACGAGATTTATACGAGCATCTATAAAAAGCTCAATCCCGAATCCGCTCAAATAGCCGAATTCCAGGCCGGGAAAGGAGATGAGGCGGCGTCATGAAGACCATCAAAGGGATGTCTGATTATGCTCAGGCCATCGCCAGGATGCACCTCGTCTCCACTGGAATCCCCTATGAAGACCTGGACAGGCCGATCATCGGCGTCGTCAACTCCTGGAATGAGATCGTGCCCGGCCACGTCCCTCTCCGGGAGATCGCCGAATACGTCAAAAAAGGGATCCGGAATGCCGGCGGCCTCCCGCTGGAGTTCAACACCATCGCCATCTGCGACGGCATCGCCCAGGGCCACGCCGGCATGAGGTACGCACTCCCCAGCCGTTCTCTGATCGCCGACAGCATCGAGGCCATGGTCCTGGGCCACGACATCTTCGACGGCCTGGTGTTCGTCACCGCCTGCGACAAGATTACGCCGGCGATGCTCATGGCGGCGGCCAGGCTCAACCTCCCGGCCGTCTTCGTGACCAGCGGGCCGGCGAATACCGCGGCGCCGGCTTCAAGTAAAAAGGAGATCCGCAAGAAGTACCTTGAAGGCAAGATTAACGAAAAGGAACTCATCATGGGCAGCCTGGACTTCTACTGCGGTCCGGGAATCTGCCCGTTTCTCGGGACGGCCAACACCATGCTGATGGTGGCGGAGACCCTCGGCCTGATGCTCCCCTATACCTCCACCATCCCTTTCGGCGTCGCCGGACGGAGCATCGCCTCCCAGATGGCGGGCGAGCGTATTGTGGAGCTGGCGCAGAAAGGGATCCGGCCTTCGGAATTTCTCACCAAGGAAGCGTTTTTCAACACCATCAAAGTAACCCTGGCCGTGGGCGGCTCCCTCAACACCCTGCTCCACCTGCCCGCCATCGCCGGCGAGGCCGGAATCGGGGTAAGTTGGGAGGACTTCGACCGGTTCAGCCAGAAAGTCCCGCACATCGCTCCCGTGACCCCCAACGGGCCTTACAGCGTGGTAAACTTCCACAACGCCGGCGGGGTTCCGGCGGTGATGAAAGAGATCCGCCACCTGCTGAATCTCTCCACGGCGACGGTCTCCGGGGAGACCACCGGTGAGATTGTGGCCCGCGCCGAAGTCAAGAACAGAGATGTAATCAGGCCTGTAACCGATCCCGTGCACCCGGAGGGCGGGATTGCGGTCCTCAAGGGCAACCTCGCCCCGAATGGCGCCATCGTGAAGCAATCCGGGGTCAAGGAAGAGCTGAGGGTGTTTACCGGACCGGCCAGGGTCTTCAATTCGGAAGAGGAGTGCGTCCTGGCGCTCCAAGCCGGGAAGGTCCGTGAGGGTGACGTGCTGGTCATCCGGTATGAAGGCCCCCGGGGCGGGCCGGGCATGCGCGAGATGCACCGGGTCACGGAGTTCGTGAGCCGGTTTGAGCGGGTGGCCATCGTCACCGACGGCAGGTTCTCCGGGGCGTCGATCGGCCTTTCGGTGGGGTATCTGACCCCCGAGGCATATGAGGGGGGCCCGATCGGCCTTGTGGAAGACGGGGATGAGATTGCCATCAACATTCCCGCGCGGGAGCTCCGTCTCCGGGTGCCGGAGGAGGACCTCAGAAAGAGGCGGGCTCTCTGGAAGCCGGTGGAAAAGGCCGCCACCAGGTTCCTGCAGACCTACCGCGACACATATCGCGATACCCAAATATAAGTCGGCTGTGGGGCAACTCCCGGCACTGCAAGCTCTCCTCCCCACACCCCCTCCGGATTCTGTTGCGGCCAGGCGGGCCCAGCAGGTCGGAAAGCGTCACAGCACATCGCCCGGCGGTTTGAGGCGGGACAGAAGTATACCGAGAAAGAAGTGAACGAAGTCCTCAGGGCGATCTACCACGATTATGTCACCCTGCGCAGGTACCTGATCGAATATGGGTTCATGGACTGGGTCAGAGACGGCAGCGCTTACTGGGTGAAGTTATAGTTGAAGTTGTATAGTTGGCGAGATAAGGAGAATGCCATCATGGAGACAAGACTGGTCAGCAAGCCATTCAGCAAACTGAGTGAGGATGAACTTGGCGCTCTCTTCGCCTTTTTAACGGAATTCGGACCGCCTCCTCCATTCCCCGACCCTGGGGCGATGCGGCAAGATTTATCCACATCCGTCTTCAACGGCGGGCAGAACTTCCTGACCATCTGGATGGGCGAAACCACGGTGGTTGGCACCATCGGGATAGTTACGAAAGAAGCCCGGGCAAAAGGCGAGATATTTTTGACCTCGATATACCTCAAACCCCAGCACAAAGGGGTTGTCAGGCGGTTGATCGATGAGGCGTACCAGGTGGCTCTGGCCGCGGAAGGAGTGCGCCCCGGGATCACGGTGCGGCTGGGTGTGCGGGAAAACCTCAGCTACTTGAAACCAGAGGTGGAAAAGACGGGCTTCAAGGAACATACCCACCTTCTGGAGCTCCGGCGCGACGCAGCAGGCATGAACATCCCCGACATCCCCGTTTCGAAACCCGGGCCGGCCGCCGGCTCTGAAGCGGCGGCCGACCTTGAATCTGAACTGAAGTTGAAGTTTATGCCGCTGTCTGAGCATAACCTGGCCGACTTCGTAGCCGTCCACAACGCCGCGTTCCTTGATTCGGCCAATGCCGGCCTGATAAGTCTGGAGGAAGCCCGGGAGATGCTTGAGAAGGCCCCCGCGGAAGATCTCCAGCAAGTGGGTTATGTCGGGTCCGTCCCCGCAGTCATCTTCGACCTGCGGCTTCAAGACAGCGCGGGCTGGATAGACGGCCTGGGAGTACACCCGGCGTATCAGGGGCGTGAACTGGGGAAAACGGCTCTGCAGCGCGCCATCACTGTTTTACGAGAACACGGGGCCACGGAAGTGCGTCTTATGGTGGTGGAGGCCAACACGCGAGCCCTTAGCCTTTACCGGCACGCCGGTTTCACGCTGGACAGGGTATTTTCCACGTCGTACGCCGGCGCCCTACCTTCCAAGTAGCTGCAACACAGTTCGCGTAGACATGTTCGCGACCTTCCATGGCCGATAAGCTTACCGGACCCTCTGACAAGGGTTTCATCATGGGCGCATCCATGAATCTATCTTACCTGACAATCCACCTCCTCGAAGAAGGGCTCTTATGAGAGAAAAAGGCCGGTCGATAGAGGCGATAAGCTTCGGCCGGCTTTCTTTTTGCCTTCATCTTTCCTCCGACATTTCCACAACCTTCAATATTAGCTGCCTGTCCCGGATGACATTTTCATAGGCTCTTTTCCACTCCGGGTTTTGTTCACGGCTCAGTTCTTCCTGGTAGATACTGATTGTTTTTTCAAGATAGTGCCCCATCCCACGGGGAAAGGACAATCCGGTGCTTGACGTCGCAAACAACCGGTCCTTGTCTCCCTTGCCAAACGGGGCAGATGAATAGCCCGCCTTTTTAAGCCTCGGGACAAACTCGAGAACATGAGAAGCGCCGGTAAGAACGAGGACTTTCTTATGCCCCGGTACACTTTGCAAGATGTTTTCCACCATCTTATCGTCTCTCGCTTTGTTGGTACGCCCCGGCTTCATGCCCTTTTTTGTCCACCAATCCATCCCGCCTACCTCAATGCCCAAAGAGCGCGCCTCCAAATTCGCAAACAGCATTTCAACCGGACCGTCCCCGAGATTATCCCGTTTCAACTCCTCCTGCCTGCTTTCCACAAGTAACAGGTCGGGTCGCAAGTTTTTGACAACGGCTCTTATCTGTTGAAGTGAATAATCGCCAGTCTTAAGGTGCCTTCCGTGAATGGTCCCCAGTATATAGATCTCCTGCCCCCAGTTGGCCAGTTTATAGAAGTAAACATATTTGAAGCGCGCCGGGCTCACATTTATTAACAAGGCCATCCCCATCTCGGGATTGGCAAGATAAGTTACCAGCGCCATCCCAATTACCAATACGGATAGTGCTACAATGAGGGGTTTTCGCAACCTTTTCCGTTCAACCATCATTGCTCCTCCCGATTGCCCCAAATCTTTCTCCTGCCATAGTTTTCTCCGGAGACAGTGGTTTTCCTACCCCCACCCTTAAAAGGGTAACTCCTTGTTGCCCAAGGCGTAACCAGGACTTCAAGTCTTTGTCCTTTCTGTGGGCACCCCCTGAGTAGGTTCTTTTTTATCGGGGTATAATCAGCCTGAAGGAGGCGCCAACTTTTTGCCGCCATTGAAAAAACCCGCAGCTGCAATCAGTAAACCCCGACAAACCTCACTTGAACTGATTATGCTTTGCGGCCTCCCGGGCAGTGGCAAGTCCACCTTTACCCGGGAATTCCAGGGGCCTGTGGTCAGTACAGACGCTATCCGGGAGATGGTTACGGGCGACGCCGCAAATCGCAGCCGGGACAGCCTGGTCTTCAAGCTGGCTCAGGAGATGCTCGCTTATTACCTTTTCCGAAACATCTCCGTCATGTATGATGCAACCAACCTTCTGCGCAGCTCCCGGCGGCGGATCATCGCCCTGGGACGCCGGTACAACGCCCGGATACGCGTGATCTGGATCGACTGCCCCCCTGAACTGGCCATCCGGCGAAATCTGCAACGCAAGCGTCAAGTCCCGGCGCACGTGATCCGGCGCATGCACCGGCAATTTCAGCCGCCATCACCCGAGGAAGGGATAGCGGTGATCGAGCGCCGGGAGGTATGCGATACCCCGGATACCCCGCCCTCCCAATAACGTCCTTTCTAAACGGGAAGCGCTTGACGGGCGCCTTTCTGGAGTCTCACTTGCCGACGGCGGTATATTGAGAAATATGTCGTTCAGACGGCCTGGAGTCGCCATCCATGTTTTCCAGTTGCGAGAAGTCGATGGTCCGGAAATAGTCTTCGACGGTCTCCGCGCGGCGGATCATCGTCACGCCGCCGTCGGGCCTGAGCAGCAACTCGGCCGACCGGAGTTTGCCGTTGTAGTTGAAGCCCATGGAGTGCCCGTGCGCCCCGGTGTCGTGAATAACGACCAGATCCCCCACGTCGATCCGCGGCAACCACCTGTCAATCGCGAATTTATCGTTATTCTCGCAGAGGCTCCCCGTTACGTCGTAAACCTGGTCATGTGGCCAGTCCTCTTTTCCCGGCACCGTGATATGGTGATAGGCGCCGTACATCCCCGGTCGCATCAGGTTGGCCATGCTGGCGTCCAGCCCCACGTAATTCTTGTAGGTCTCCTTCTTGTGCAACACCCTGGAAACCAGGTACCCGTACGGGCCGGTGATCGCGCGGCCCAGTTCCAAGGCGATCTTCAGGGGGTGCAAGCCGTTAGGCATGATCCTGGCCTCGTAGACGGCCCGGATCTCCCGCCCCAGCGCCGGCAGATCCACCGGTTCCTCCTCGGGCCGGTAGGGGATGCCTACCCCGCCCCCCAGGTTGACGCCGATGTTTTTGTGATGCAGGCGATTGCCGTGGCTGGTCTGATCCCGCTCATGGCCATGGTGAAGATCCTGTCCAGCTTCTGGCATCTGCCGAAAGTTACCCCGTGGAGTTTTTGACTCCTGTCCAGTCTTGGGCTAGCATTCCGTAGACGATATGATCGACAAAGTGGTCATATAACCACTCGGATTGGCGGATACATCCCTCGTTCCGGAATCCCAGCCGTTCCGGGATCGCCCTGCTTTTGAGGTTTTCGACAGCAGCTCGAATTTCCACTCTGTTCAAATTGTACTCGCCGAACGCAATATCCACCAGAGCCCGGACTGAGTTTGTCATGATACCCTGCCCTTGAAATCGCTTTCCAAGCCAATACCCGATGTTGGTCGAGCGATTCGGCCAATCAATCCGGTGAAAACCGATAACTCCAGCGAGTTGGCCTTTATACCAGATTCCTGTTTGAAATCCGTTATTTGATGCGAACTGGTTCAGGGTTGCCTTGATAAACGAACGCGTATCTTCCACTGTTTTGGTTGAATCTACCCATGGAAGCCATTCTCGTAGACAATTTCTCGACTCATCAGTTTGAGCAAATATTTCTTCGGCATCATGCAGCTCCAACAGTTTCAACTGGATGTCGTCGTTGACTTTGTGGCTAAACAAGCCGTTCTCCTCCTATCTTTCCAGATCGTTCAATTGATGGGAGTTAAGTGAACCGGAAGGCCTGTTTTGCTTCGGATGACCCTGATGGCTTCCCGCAAGATGGTCCTGCCAAGACCACGCCCCTGATACTCGGGCAGGACGCACAGGCCATAGATGAACGCGCATTCGGCCGCGAAGGCCATAAAAACCTTTCCCACGGGTTTTTCGGCGAAAAGCGGGGTGGATCATCCCGTTCAATTCGATTTCTCGGGAACCAAACCCGTATAAGGCCAGGTAGCCGATCAAACGGCCGTCCTGGTGGCTGCCCTGGTAGCAAAAGAAATCGTTCGTCTGATCCAGGGAACGGTTTTTGAGCATCTCCCAATTCAGTTTGAGTTGGATGCCGTCGTGCTGCTCACAGATGTCCGCCAGCCGCCGGATCTCTTGCAACTCCTCCGTGGAAAGCCCCTGCCGAAGCCGTATCTTTTGATTCCGCATGCGCTTCTTCCCCGCTTTTACCCAATCTTCGTCGGTGAGATTTAGAATCCTCAACATCTATTTTATTGTTGCAGAAGTATCCGCTCTATGTCGTGGAGTACGCGGAGACTGTGCTCATCCGGCGCCTTCCCGGCCAGGTCATGGTTACGAAACCTGGCGTTGACCAACAAAACCACATTTTCAGCCAGGATCTCGTCAGGATGAATCAGGTAGTCGGTGTTCCGGCCGACCTGCTCGTAGAAGCCCTTGACCGTTTCCAGGTTTACGGGCCGGGGGAATCCGTCTCCCCCAACGACCCTCCACCAGCCATCCCGGAACTCCAGCTCAAAGAACCCGGAGTTTAACTTCCCATCCCAGAAGACTACCGGCGTAATCCAGGCGTCCTCACCCCGGTTGTTTTCGACCTTGATGGCATAAGAACAGTCGGCTCCATCGGGATTGGTCATGCGTCTCCCGGTGAGAAATCCGCCCAGGTTGAGTGGCTCAAGCCTGGAAAACCCTATCCGTTGGTAAAGAAGCGCCTTTTTATCTGGATTAAGCCGCGAATAAACATGGAATGTCTCGTGAAGCATGAGGGCCGCCAAATTGGCCATATCCCCGCCGGCCAGGCGGTGGTTAAAGGCCGGCTCGGGGATTACGATGGAGTCGCCGCGGGTGTAGAAGTACCCGAACTCCTCGGCCCCGCTCGTCTTTATAAAACGCCATTTCTGCGGTATGAGAGAGGCGTATGCTTCCCCACACTGATCGTGAACAAGCCGCAAGACCTCTGGCATGGCCTGCCGTTCCCGGGCGGTCCAGTCCCTGACGCTTCGCCTGACGAAGGCCTTGAACCGCTCCAGGCCTGGCTTGTCCACGCCTTTTGCGCCATCTGCACTCTCCACGCCCATTCGAACCGAGATATCCGTTTGGGTCAGAAGATCAAAGAACGAGCCAGCGGCATCCACCATGATTCGCTCCGCCGCTTCCGAGGCGTCAAGAAGCTGGACTTCCTTGCCGTCGGGGAAAATGTGAATCTGATCCATGTATTCTTCCCTCTCCCACTTCCAAGATTGCCAAGTTAACTGTTACCATGGGCACTCTGGTATAAGAATTTTAAGATGGCGGCATTGACAAACTCGGGATCTTCCATATTCATCAAGTGCCCGGTTTTTGGCATGATCTCCACTTGAATATCGGGAATCAACTTTTCAGCTCTCGCCGCGGCTTTTTCGGCACTTCCGATCGGATTGTCGCTCCCACCCAGAACCAATAAAACAGGAGCCTTGATCCGTCTTAGATTGTCGCCACTGATCGCATACGGTGTTCCCAGCCTGTTACGGCAGTTCACCGCGGTAAGCATGTATTCCGTATAAGCATCCCTGGCCCGCGGATTATCCCCCAGGGTCCACTGGATAAGGCTTCTTTTGTTGGCTTGAACCGGAAATAAAACCACTGACATCAGACGGAAGAGCACCTGAAAAGAGGAACGGATGCCAAGCGGGCCGAGCAATGCTATCCGATTAACCCGATCCGGGGCGTAGATGGCGTAATTCATGGTAATCCATCCCCCCATTGAGGCCCCGATGATGTCCGCCTTCTGGATTGAAAGCTGGTCGAAGACGTCAGTTAACCACAAACTGTACTCCCGGCCGTTCCTGGGATAGCGATCAAGGTTATCAAGCGCACTTTTCCCGAAGTCGCCGATTGTATCCACGGCATACACACGGTATTCCCGGCTGAGAGCCGCGATGTTGGGAAGCCACATGGTGGAGGTCACTCCCATGGCATGAACCAAAACCAGCGGAGGCGCCTCTTTGGGCCCACTCATGATCACATGCGTGGTTCCATACCGGGTTTTTACATAACCCTCCTCGTAAGGTACCGGCCAGGTGGCAAGTTTCGCTTCATACATCGACATGATCTTGGCTTCGTTTTCCTGGGTGGTCACAAAGCACCTCCGTTATTTTGCAACCAAGTTTCCGATAAACTGGATGTGATTCGATATTCTTTCTTGAATAACCCCGGTATCCATGTGATAAGATTTCAAAATGGAGTACTCCGCCACCAACGCGTGTAAGGCGTATTGATAGGCAACCGCCAGTGTTTGCGGGTCAACTTCCTTGATTATTCCTTTGTCAGCCGCCTCGCGAAAGTATCTTTCCATCGCTTCCACCGGCCCTCGGTATAATCCCAGTAGAATATCTCTCGCCCGGGGGTTCCGGAATTGTTCGATGACAATGATCCGGTAGATTTTAGCCATCATGGGGGTGTCCGCGTATTTGAGAAACACCCTGAAAGACCTTTCCAAAAAGGTCGCCGGTGGAATTGAACCCATAATCTCTTTGATGCCGGGGGGTGGTTGCACCTTTTGCATTTCCGATAGGAAGTAATCAAAAATAGTATCCAGGATCTCTTCTTTGCTTCGGAAGTGCTTGTATAAGGAGCTCTCTTTGATGCCGACCACACCGGTGATATCCCGGACCGACACCGCTCTGTAACCGTCACGCGAAAAAAGTTCGATCGCTGTTTCGAAGATCAACTCCTTTGTCGGTTTTCTGGCGGAACGGCCCGCAGATTCGTTCTCGCCTCTTGTTTTGGTTGGAATGGGACTCACCTTCTTGGCTATCGTTCGTTAGCTGTTTTGCTTTCATTATACAGCTAACGAGTGTTATCCGTCAAGAGGGAGCGTGGCATACGTTCTTGATGAGCTTTGGCGCACAAACGGGTAGTTTACCTGGGCGAGGAAGACCATTGGATTCATGAGAAGAATGATTTTCGCCTCTTGCTGCTTCGCTACCTTTTCTCCCGCGGATGGCGGTACTGAGGAGGAACTAGGGTGGTATAAGCTTGGAAAAAGGCTGTATCCGTAAATGTAGAACGCCAGATAGATCAGCACAGGCCATCCGGTGATACTTGCTCCCAGCCCTCCGGCGTCGAGGAGCAACCGAAAGAGAAAGTTCAGAAGCGGCGGAAGCACGAGCAACCCACCTGGTCCGACACGAAAGACCCTACGGCTCCCTGCGCTTAAATTAGCCTTTTTGCGGGTCAAGCGAAAGAGGGGGCAGTGTGACTGTGGAAAAGAGGAACAGGAACAACAGGTACCACAAATGCAGCCCCATCCAGGCAAAGTTGCCGTTGGGGGCAATCCCGTACCATCCGTCAAAGTAGTGGGGCAAAAACCCGGCGAAGGAACCAGAAAACTGCCTGTGGGTGAGACGCTCAATGTACACCTGATGGGGCGAGAGAATGAAGACGACCAGTGCCCAGGGGACGGCGAGACGCATCAGTCTTTCCGCCCTTCTTCATCAAGCACGGGACGGCAGAACCCCAAAGCATAGCCAGATGCTCTACGATAAGCTCGTTTCCGTACTGGGACGGGACAAGGTAACACTGACTCTTCCCCATGTTAAACTTCGAGAGTCAGGATGGCTTGCTTCACCAGGTTAAGGCGGCCGGGACTCATGCTCAGCTCGCGTACGCCCAGCCGGACGAGGGTCGCAGCCAGTTCGGGGGCGCCCGCCATCTCCCCGCAGACGCTCACGGGGATTCCGCGTTCGGCGCCCACCCGGACGACCGACGTGATCAAAGTCAACACCGCCGGATGATCGGACCGGTAGAGCCGGGCCACGGCCTCGTTTCCCCGGTCGACTGCCAGCGTATACTGAGTGAGATCGTTGGTGCCAATGCTGAAGAAGTCGACTTCCGCCGCCAACTGGTCGGCCGCCAGCGCCGCGGCGGGAACCTCGACCATAATTCCCACGGGGACCGGCGGAACGGTCCTACCCTCGCTCAACAACTCTCGCCGGGCAGCATCGACCTCAACCTTGGCGGCGCGGACCTCTCCGACCTCCGTCACCATGGGCAGCATGATCGCCAGGTTCCCGTGCGCCGCCGCCTGTAAAATGGCCCGGAGTTGCGCCTTGAACATATCCGGCCGCGCCAAACTAAGCCTTAGCCCGCGTAGCCCGAGAAAGGGGTTGTCCTCCGGCGGGAGATCCAGGTACGGGAGGGGTTTGTCGCCACCGATGTCGGCCGTGCGGATATAGACCATGCGACCCGCCATGGCCTCCGCCACCCGGCGATAGGTCTGGAACTGTTCTTCTTCCGAAGGGGGCGCCGGGCGGTCCATGAACAGGAACTCCGTGCGGAAGAGGCCCACTCCCTCGGCTCCGGCGGCCAGCGCGGCGTCGACCTCCGCCGGGTTGCTCAGGTTGGCCTTGAGAGTGATGCGATTTCCGTCCCGAGTGACCGCCGGCAGCTTCGCCAGTGTCGCCAGTTCCCTGGCTTTGGCCCGGTGGGCGGCCGCTTTCTCCTGGTAGGAGGCCAACGTCCCGGCATCGGGATCGAGCACCACGACGCCGGACATGCCGTCCACTACCATCAACGCTCCGGGGGAGACTTCTTCGGCAAACATGCCCAGCCCGACCACCGCTGGAATACCCAGAGCAGCGGCGAGAATCGCCGCGTGCGAGGCCCGGCCGCCCCGGCCGACCGCCAGACCGCCTAAGGCGCCGATTCCGGCCGGTAACACGTCGGACGGTTTGACCTCAGCCGCCACCAGAATCGGTGGAAAGTCCACCGCATCCATCCCAGGTTTACCCCCCACAGGTTCACCCACGGGTCCACCCATAGGTCCGCTCCCAACGGGAAGCGGTTCCTCAGCCGGGCAAATGAGGTGGGACAAGAGCCGTTCCTTGACGTCCCGCACGTCCTGAGCCCGCTCCCGGAGATACTCACCCGGCAGCGCTTCCAGGGCACGGGCTTGTCCCTCCATTACCTCCGACATCGCGTACTCCGCGGCTAGCCGTTCCTCCCGGATGCGGCGCGTTACAGCCTTCAGGACCTCGGGGTCTTCCACCATGAGCCGGTGCGCTTCGAAGATGCCTGCTTCGGCTTCCCCGACCCGGCGCCTGGCGGTTTCGTAGAGACGTGATAGTTCCTCCCGGGTGACCGCCAGGGTAGCCGTGAAGCGGGCCAACTCCGCCTCCTCTTGCCCGGGCTGAATCTCTTGCCGCTCGACGGGGTACGCCCCGGCCCGAAGCAAAATTGCCCGGCCAATGGCGATCCCGGGAGACGCTGCGATTCCGGTAAATGTGCGCACGCCTATCCCTCCCCCAGCCCGCCTTCCACAAGCGCGCTCAGACACCGCACAGCTTCCTCCGCATCCTCGCCGACCGCCCGCAGCAGAACGCTTTGCCCTTGCTCAACCCCAAGCGACAGGATAGCCAGGATGCTCTTGGCGTTGGCCGGTGGAAATCCTTCCTTGACCACCTGCACCTCGGAGGAGAACTGCCCGGCGGCCTGCACCAGCAGCGCGGCAGGCCGGGCATGCAAACCTTCTTTGTTCTTCAAGGTCACCTGTTTTTCCGCGTGCACCAGGACCCCTCACTTTACGTATTTCACTTTACGTATTTCACTTTAGGTATTTCATTTTAGGTATTTCATTTTGCGCATTTATTCACCGGACCGGATAGAAAGCCGGAAAGGGCGGGGGCCAAAGATCCAAAGCCTCCTTGAGACCCCCGCGCCCTTGACCAGCTTGAACCAGCTTGGATCAGCTCGCGCCTGGCGATCCTACATCTCCACCGCCGCGCCCGCCTTAACTTCCGCCGTTACCTCCGTCTTCAACATATTCACCAGGAACGCCGTCACCACTGTGCCAGCAGCCAGCGCCACAAGGTACAGCGGGAAGTTGCCAATCAGCGGGATGACAAAGATACCGCCATGGGGAGCCCGCAGCGTATTGCCAAAGACCATGGACAACGCGCCGGCCACCGCCGAGCCCGTCATAATGGACGGGATGACCCGCAGCGGATCGGCCGCGGCAAACGGGATGGCGCCCTCGGTAATGAAGGAGGCGCCCATAATCCAGGCCGCCTTGCCGGCTTCGATCTCCCGCGAATTGTATTTTTTCGGCGCCAGGACCGTCGCCAGCGCCAAACCCAGTGGCGGAGTCATGCCGGCGGCCATGATGGCGGCATGTGGCTGGAAAATGCCCGCAGAAATCATTGACAACCCGAACGTATAGGCAACCTTGTTCACCGGGCCGCCCATGTCGAAGGCCATCATCAGCCCAAGAACAATGCCCAGCACAATCATGTTGCCCTGGCTCATGTTCTTGAGCCAGTTGGTAAGCCCATCCATGATGGACTTGATCGGCGTCCCGATCACCAGGATCATCAACAGGCCCACAATGAGCGTCGCCACCAGCGGGATCACCAGGACCGGCATAAGCTTGCTGAAGCTCTTCGGCACCGGCCAGGACTTCACCCAGCCGGCCACGTAGCCGGCGAGCAGACCGCCGATGATCCCGCCGAGGAAGCCCGCCCCGATGGTCGTCGCCAGTTGTCCGGCGATCAAGCCAGGAGCGATACCCGGGCGGTCGGCGATGGCAAAGGCGATGAACCCGGCCAGGATTGGGACCATCAGCCCAAATGCCCCGCCACCGATCCGCATGAGATAGTCGGCGATAGAGCCCTGAACCTTAAAGCCCTCGTAGCCGCCAATGGCGAAGGAAAGAGCAATGAGAATGCCGCCGGCCGTGACGAACGGAATCATGTACGACACACCAGTCATCAGGCTATTACGAACGCTTACTTTTTGAACCACGGAAACCACGACCTCCTTCCAGTTTCGGAGTTATTGGCATCGGGTGCGGGCCGTTCGGGCGCCGGTGCCTTCACCTCCTTCTCAACCGCGTTTTCTGCCTTTTCAACGCTTCCCCGCCGGGCCAACTCCTCGGCTCGGTTCAATACTTCATCCGGCTTGCGGATGGCCTCGGCGACCCCCACCTTCAGCACTGGCTTGTCGGCGAAGCGTTCCATCCCGTCCACTTTCATGTCCACTGCCAGGATTACCACCTCGGCCAACTGGACTTCAGCGTCGGAAAGCGCGTTCTCCAGGCCCATTGAGCCCTGGGTCTCGACCTTTATCACGTGGCCCCGTGCCTTCGCCGCCCGCTCCAGAGCTTCGGCCGCCATGTACGTATGGGCGATACCGGTCGGACAGGCTGTGACGCCGATAATCTTCATGGTTGACTACCCCCTTCCCGGCGGGCAATAGCCGCCATAAATTCTTCCACACTCCCTGCCCCGGCCAACTCTGACCGGAAACCCTCGTCCATCAACATCCGGCTTAACTGGGCCAATACCTTAAGATGCAGGTTGTCGGCGCTATCCGGCGCGGCAATGAGAAAAATGAGGTGCGCCGGCGTTCCATCCGAGGCTCCAAAATAGATCCCGCCTTTCGAGCGGCCCACCGCCACCGCCGCCTGGCGCACAGCCGTCGACTTGCCGTGGGGAATGGCGATCCCAAGCCCAACTCCGGTTGGGCCTAACGCCTCCCGGGCCAGGACCGCCTCTTGAAAGGCCCCGGCGGAAACAAGCTTCCCCTGGGCGGCGAGGAGCCCTGTCAGTTCAGCAATGGCCTCATCCCGGCTGATGGCCGCCAGATTCAACCTGATCAGTTCAGGTTGTACGATGTCGCTTACACGCATGGTTCTACCCCGCAATCTGTCTGACTCGCACCTCGGACACCAGCGCGTCGATTCGGTCCCAGGAACTGAGGCCCGTTCCCGGTTCGCTCACCGCCGCACTGCCGGCTGCGACGGCATATCTCAATGCCTCGGGGAGGCTTTTGCCACCCGATAGCGAGGCCACCAACACCGCCACCAGCGCGTCGCCCGCGCCCACCGTGTTCAGGACTTGGACTTTCGGGGGAATCAGCCGCCAAAGAGACCGCCCGGACGCGGCCAGCGCCCCCTGCTCGCCCAGGGAGACCACGGCCACCTCGGCGCCCAGCCCGAGCAGTTCCCGGGTTGCCGCCGCAACCTCTCTCTGGGTTCGGAACCGCGTCCCGAACAGATCTTCCAGCTCTTGCCGGTTCGGCTTGACCAGGAACGGCCCGGCTTGAGCTCCCAACCGGAGCGCCTCGCCGGCCGCATCCAGGACCGCCTTCCCTCCGCTGGCCTTTGTCACCGCGATCATTTCCGCATAAAGATCCGCCGGACAGCCACCCGGCAGGCTGCCCGAAAACACCACCAGTGGGCCGCGGGAAACCGCCTCGGCCACCTTGCGCCGGAGCAGCTCGATTTCGCCAGGCAGAACCTCCGGACCGGGGTCGTTGATCTCTGTCGTCCGCCCGGTGGTGGGATCGATGATCTTCAGGTTGGTCCGCGTTTCACCAGCGACGGATACAAAGTCGGTGGCGATGCCCATCCCCCGCAGGAGATTATCGAGGTATTGGCCGGTATTTCCGGCAATAAAGCCCAGTGCGGCGGTCGCCCACCCCAGTCGGGCCAGCAGGCGGGAGATGTTAATCCCCTTCCCCCCCGCGTCCAAACGGTAGCGGAGAACCCGGTTGACGCGTCCGAGCCGGCAGTCTTCCACCCAGATGGTCTTATCGATGGCCGGGTTAGGGGTGACCGTCACGATGAGGCTGGTTCCAGAAGCCACTTGTTTCACTTCCTGCCTGTTCCACTTTCAAGTTCGCACTCTCAAGCATGTTCGCGCTCTCAAGCAACGACAACCTCGACCCCCGCCCGGGACAGTTCCTTCAACATCTCCGGAGGCGCCTTCTGGTCGGTTACGAGCTTGTCAATGCGGCCAACCGGAATCACCGTCGTGGCGGTCACTTTGTTGAACTTGCTGTGATCCAGCACCACGATGATCTCCCGCGCCGCGTCCACCATAGCGCGCTTGGTGTACGCTTCCAGCAAATTTGGCGTAGTCAACCCGTGCTGAATGGTCAGGCCGTTTCCCGCCAGGAATACCTTATCGGCGTGAAATCCAGCCAATACCTGCTGGGCGATGGGGCCCACGGTCGCAAAGGTGTTGGCCCGCGCCGTACCACCCACGAGGATGACCTCGATTCCGGGGTTGTTCGCCAGTTCCTGGTGAAAGTTGGTGGCGTTGGTGATTACGACCACCTCCCGGCAGTCACGGAGGTTTCGCGCCACCTGGAGCGTGGTCGTGCCGGCGTCGAGAATGATGGTCTCCCCGTCCCGGACCAGAGTTGCAGCCCGGGCGCCGATGGCCTCTTTATCCCGGATGTACTTGTCCTCCTTCTCCCGAAACGAGGGTTCGAACCGGGTCGCCACCGCCAGCATGGCCCCCCCGTGGGTGCGCCGGACCAGGCCGGCCCGCTGAAGGTCGTCCAGGTCGCGCCGCACGGTTGCTTCGGAGACCAGGAGACCAGCGGCCAGTTCGCCCACCGTCATGCTCGTCCGTTGTTCGAGCAAAGCAAGGATCTTCTGCCTCCGCTCTTCGGGGAACAACACTACTTGCGCGTCGCCCACTTCTGTCCCTCCCGTTCTCGGCCGACCGCTTGAAGGTCGTTTTTTGGTCATTCATCGTTGTTCGGTTGCTCATTTGTGTTCATTTGGATTCGTTTATATTTGTATTCGACATCTTTGGGGATATTCCTTCGCGATCAATCAGTAGTTTTTGCAGATTTGCGCAGAGGTGAGGTAAAAAAAGCCCGCGAGGGTAGCACCTCCAAGCCTCAGTATAAGGCAATTAAGCACCCCTTAGGTAGGAAAAAGGCAGCCTCAAACGATATCTTTTAATCAGCATGGGAGATTATGTTGTAATAGTAATCTTCCAACTCCTTTTTGGTTCTCTCATCCACTGACTCGATATAGGCGAAACGGTAATGCCGGAAGAACTTCCGCGACTCGTACGGAATATTCAGATTCCTTGTATGTATCAATGCAACCAGTTTATCTTTATAAAAGAACAGGATAATGCGAGCTCCCGCAGATGGATCCTCCATCCAATCCTCATAAAACAAGTACGATTTAAACGCTCCCTGATCAAACCATGAATGATAGCCAAACTCCCTCAAGTGCCCCGCCAATTCCGATAATGTCAAGGCATGCCGCTTTTTGTTGATCAGATTCTCCAGCCTGTTTTCGATGATCGAACTCTTTTGGATAGCGTCTTTGTAAACGTGGCCAATAATTTCGCAAAGAAAATACCCATCTTCCTCGTACTTGTATGGCACGTCCAGATCATTGAGCGCTTTGCCGATCTCTTTCCCGGCCTGATCAACCAAAACTTCGCCTGCTTTTATTGTTGGCCGGTCATCGTTGAGTTTTAACAGAAATCCAATCAAGTACCAGTCGCCTCTTAAGGGTGAACAATCCACAAGTGCATTATTATTTAATGAGAGCATCAACTTGCCGCCGGGATCTTTGCGAACATCAGCCGGTCCATTAATATTCTCTGCATCGGCATATTCCTGCAACAAGAGGACTAACAAAGCGCATATCGCCAAACACTTCTTCATTTTGAATTACCTCGCTTTTGCAGTAGCCGCGAAAAAGACATGGGTTATTATGGCAACAATCATGAATAATATCGGGGTAAACAAGGGGAAACACAATACCCTTCGCTTCACCCTGGGAAGAAGGAAAATGCCTTAATCTGCCGAATTATTAAAGCGCCTTGCCACATTCGAACCGAGATATCCGTTTCGGTCAGAGGTATCACGAATCGTGCCACAAGGGAAGACCTCTTTCGGAGTTCCCGATTACCTCGGAGAGGACACTCCGCGTAGAGAGGAAAAAACCTGTACCCTGGACAAGAAAATCCGTGCAAACCGCAAAATCAAAGAGAATATCGGGAAGAGTATCGGCGGGCGTTGAGAGCCGATCGCGACGACGCTTTCACTGGTGGCGACGGGGAGTGGCGCGGGCCTGTTCGGATTACTGGCTCTCGCGGTGGTAGGGCGTATTAGCTCCGGGGGAAACGGCGCAGTGGCTCTCGCGTTTGGGCTGGTAGCGACAGCCGCCGCAATCGCGCTGTTCCATCAGAGGAGAGTCAAGTATGGGCAATCAATCAAGGTATTCTATCAACACAAACGTAAAGTTCAATCCATTAGAGCTTATTGACGTCAGGAAACTAAATGAAGAGTGCCGGGAAGACTGGTTCAATCAGACGTTAACTCAAGTGAATGATTGCGTCGTGCGACTCGGTATTGTGAAGGGCGAGTTTCACTGGCACAAACATGATACCGAGGACGAGTTCTTCTATGTTGTTTCCGGAAAGTTAATCATCGATTTGGAGGGTCGATCGGTAGAACTGGCCCCGCAGCAAGGATTCATGGTGCCAAAAGGTGTTCTTCATCGGACAAGGGCGCCAGAACGGACAGTGATGCTCATGATTGAAGGGAGCACGGTCATCCCGACAGGAAACTAAAGAGGCGGGAAGGTAATCGGTGATCGGCTTGATCGACGCTTCGAATACGCCCTCATCGATGGCCGCGCCTATCAGAGCGAAACAAAAGCCTTCGCCGTGGAAAAGGAAGTGCTCACCGAGTCCCTGGTGTAGCCGTTAAAGTATCTTCGTAGAGAATGACATCGTCCTGAAGCAATGATGAAAGCAGTTGTCCCGTTAACCCGGAGGAAGCGGTCCAGGTCGCTGATGGTTCGAGCCCAGCCCCGGTACTTGTATTGAACCGGGCCAAGCTTCCGGTTCAGGGCCATCACCAGTGCAAATCCAAGGACACGAGTGCTGGTGATGCCCGGCCTCATCGGCGACTTCATCGGCGACTTTATTGATGTCTCCCTAGACTTCTCCACACCTTGTTTTCATAACTCTTTTGTCTTCATAACCAGGGAAGTGCCTCTTTTCCCCACTTCGGCAAATCCATGCCGGTTGTAAAGAGAAACGGCAGGGTTATCCGGGTCGACACTCAATGAGACCGCCGGATAACCGTTCGCCCTTGCTTCCTTTAGCATCCGGCCAAGCAAGGCGTCCCCCACTCCCCGTCCCCGGTATCCGGGCAAGACCGCCATGCTTAATTCGGGCGTTTTATCGTCAACATACCCATATGCCTGGTTGGCCTCGTCAAATAGACGTATCCACACCGCGCCGATGGGCTGGCCATCATGCTTTAAGGCGATGAACCCGCTGTCCCCCTTTCACCCCCAACCGCTGACATAGCCCGCAATTTCGGGTTTGTTCAATATATCCCTCGGGGGCGGCTCTTTTCCCGCCGGGGTATAGATCGCCTGATACAACATCTCCCACAAGAACGGCAAATCTGAATCCTGGATGGGCCTGATATTGAACATCTCCGTCAGCGCCAAACACCCCCGGTCGCCTTAAATGAGGCGTAACTGATGGGAAGATGCCGCCACCCAGGATCAGGGCGGCCAAAAAGAGGGGACGCGAGTGCAAAATTCCAGCAGCAGCCGCGAAGTAGATGACCGGGTTTATGGCCATCGCTATCGGGATCCCCAAGAGAGGGCTGAAGAGCAGCCTGAACCCCCTCCCTGCGAAGAGATATGCATGATTAATAACTTATCGCTTCGTCGACCTAGTATAACGTTCTCCAAATAACATACTTTGGTATCTATGGTGTTGTTCATCTTATTTACTCCTCATCACGGCCAAAGAGATCAGCCTCGACCATGGCGCACAATGCATGATAGACCGCCTCGTGGGCCTCCTGAATCTCCGCCGCCTGGCCGTATGGAACCCGGATGGAGACCTCGCACATGCCGTGTAATCTTCCGCCGTCCTTACCCGCCATCCCGATGGTCTTCATCCCGATAACCCGCGCCACTTGCACCGCCCTTACCACATCGAGCGAATTCCCCGAGGTGCTGATGGCAACCAGGACATCCCCTGGCGCCCCATAACCGTAAACTTGCTGGGCAAAGATCAGATCCGCGCCGATGTCGTTGACCACCGCGGTAATCAAAGGAACCTGGGCCGCCAGTGAAATCGCGGGTATGGCCCTTTGAAGCCGGCCGGCAATCTCCCGGCCCTCTTCACCCCATAATTCCTGAAAGGACTTGCGGTGGTCCTCCGGAATCCCCCGGTCCGCCAGGAAGCCTTTCATCAGTTCCCCGACCATGTGATCGCCGTCCGCCGCGCTGCCGCCGTTTCCGCAGATCAGCACCTTGCTCCCGCGCCTGTACGTGTCTTCCATGGCTACGGCAGCCGCTTCAATGGCCCCGCGGCATGCCAAAAGTTCGGGCCTTCTGATCAACAGGCGCTCCAGAATCTCCGAAGAACGCATCTCTACACCCTTTTTCAGCTTCGCCTTCCAATCCGGCAGTAAAGCAGTAAATCAGAACTCACCCAGCGCTTCCATCGCCACGGAAAGGCTTGCGTAGTAGCCAAGCTCTTCGCCCAGAAGAGCCGGGAGCACCTTGCATTTCGATGCCGCCAGTTCCAGCGCCTCGGCTTTGATCTCTTCCTCCATGCCGGGACGCAACAGAGATTCGGCCCTCGCAAAGATGCTCCCGATAACCACGGCCTCCGGGTTGAGCAGGTCGATCAGGATCGAAATCCCCCGTCCCAGGTATCTGGCGGAAATGGACATCACCTTTTGCGCGGCGGGATCGCCCGCCTTGGCGGCGGACACGATATCGTGCGCGGCGAGATGCTCAAGATCTTGCTCCCAGGGAGAAGACCCCGCCGACCGGCCATTTTTCGCTTCCCCGGCGGCGATCATCCGCGCCAGCCCGGGCAGCCCACCTCCACTGCAAAAGCCTTCAAAGGAGCCATTCTTTCCGTAACCCAAGGGGCCGTCATCGGCCAGGCGGATGTGCCCCGCCTCGCCGGCAAGATCCGAGGCCCCCCGGTACAGGCGTCCATCCAGGATCAGTCCGGCCCCCAGACCGGTTCCGAAGGTGAGAAAAATAACGTTCTTGAGCCCCCGGGCGGCGCCGAATTTCCACTCCGCCAGCGCACCGGCATTGGCGTCATTTTCAAGATAGGCTTTAACGCCCAATCGCTCTTCCACCAGTTCAACAACAGGCGCCTCGCCCCAAACGGCCAGGTTGGGAGGGGCGAAAAGCCGGCCGGACGCCCGGTCAAGCGGCCCCCCGCAAGCTATTCCCACGGCCTCCACCTCCGCCAGGGCAATACCCTGTTTTTGGAGCAACTCATCAACAACGATCTTGAACCGGGCCAGGACGCGGTCAACTCCCCGCTCCGGCGTTGTGGGAAACCTGGCGGAGGCAATCAGCCGGCCGCTGCGTGTGCCGATGGCGACGCCGGTCTTTGTCCCGCCAATGTCCATTCCGACAAGATAATCCTTCATGGATGCTCCCCGCCGTTGAGCCGTTTAGACCCGGGCCAGCGCGGCGTCCAGATCGGCAATGATGTCCTCCACGTCCTCCAGGCCCACCGAAATTCGAATCAGCCCCGGTTCCACGCCCGCGGCCCTCCACACCTCTTCAGGCTGCTCCCGGGCCATGCTGATAATCGGAGCATAGGCCAGGCTTTCGAATCCTCCCCAGCTGACCCCGCGCCTGAAGACCCGGAGGCTGTCGACAAAGCGCCTCACGCCGGGCAGGTCACAGTCGATCATCATGCTCATCAGCCCACTGGAGCCCGACATCTGTCTCCGTCCCAGTTCGTACTGGGGGTGGGATTTCAAGCCGGGATAGTAGACTCTCTTGATCTTCGGATGCGCTTCCAGGTACGCGGCCACCTTCAGGGCGTTCTTCTGATGCCTTTCCAGGCGCACATCCAGGGTCCTCAGACCGCGCAGCAAAAGCCACGCTTCAAAAGGCCCCGTGATTCCACCGAGAAGGACGTGTTCGTTGGCGGCGATCTTGCTCACCAGTTCCTTGCCGCCGACGCACACTCCCGCCACCACATCGCTGTGGCCGGCCAGATACTTGGTGGCGGAATGCACCACCAGATCTATACCCAGATCCAACGGCTTCTGGAAGATGGGCGTGGCCCAGGAGTTGTCGATCATCGTGACGATCCCGTGCTCTTTGGCAATCGCGGAAACCGCGCGCAGGTCCTGCATTTCAAAAACCAGGCTGCTCGGGCTTTCCACGTAGAAGAGGCGGGTGTTGGGCTTCACCGCTTTCTCAAACTCGGCGGGGTCTGTCCCGTCCACAAAGGTGGTCTCCACGCCAAACCTGGTCAGCCAGTTCCGTAAAAATTTCATCGTGGGCCCATAGGCCGATTTCACGCAGACAATGTGATCCCCCTGGGAGACCTGGGAAAGGATCGTGGAGGAGATGGCCGCCATGCCGGAAGAAAACAGCCTGGCCGCCTCCCCGTTCTCCAGCGCGGCAATCTTGGCGGCGGTGAGATCAATGGTCGGATTCTGGCCCCTGGTGTAGATGAAATGGTGCTCCCGATCCCCGAAGGCCTCATCCAGAGCTTCATAGTCCTCAAAAGCAAACAGCGACGTCTGAACGATTGGCGGGACGGCCGCTCCGAAATATTGGGACGGATCCTCTCCGGAATGGAGAAGTTTCGTCTGGGATTTCCACGCGGGATCCTCGCCCTTTTCAAGATGTTTCCGCGGTTCTTTTGACATTTGGATGTCTCCTCTCAAACAGATGTCTATAGATCAACCTTTTACCGCCCCCATGGTCAGCCCTTGAACCAGGTAACGCTGGATGTACCCGAACAGGACGGCGATGGGCACCAGCGCCATGGTGGTGGCGGCCATCATCATGCCCCAGCTTACGTTGAATTTGCTGACAAACATGATCAGCCCCACCGGGATCGTCTTCAAGCCTTCATCGTTGATGAACATCACCGCGAAGACCATCTCGCTCCAGGCGGCAACGAATACAAAGACTATTGTCGCCACAATCCCCGGCCACAATGCGGGAACCACAATCCGCCAGATGGCTTCTATCCGGTTGCATCCGTCGATATAGGCCGCCTCTTCAAGCTCGACGGGCACGTCGGCGAAATATCCCCGCATGAGAAAGACCGCAAAGGGAATGTTCAACGTGATATAGATCAAGATCAACCCCAGCAGGGTATTCAGCAGGTGGAACTTGCTGAATAGTAGATAGAGCGGCGCCACCAGCACCACGCCCGGGAACATCTGCGTGGCGAGCAACGCCATAAGGCTCATCTGCCTCCCCCGGAATTTGAACCTGGCCAGCGCGTAACCGCCGAAGATGGCGATAATGAGAACAACCAGCGCCGCCGCACTGGCCGCCGCCAGGCTGTTCCGCAAATAGACGCCGAACGCCGTCCTTTGCAGAACGTCAACATAGTGCTGGAAAGTTGGGTGCACGGGCCAGTAATTGACCTGCTCGGAGAACAGCTCCCGGTCCGGCTTGAAAGAGGTCAATACCATCCAATAGAGCGGGAAAAGGGCGAAGCACAGGAAGAACAGGAGCCCCAGCGCCCGGCCGAGCCTTTGCCTTATGCTGCGTCTTTGAATCATGCCTCTTCCCTCCCAAAACCTGTCAGCTTTATAAATGCCACGGCGAAAACCACCAGCGCCAAAAACAGCACCACCGAAAGCCCCGCCGAATAGCCGATATTCAACGATTTGTACCCGGTAAGAAAAATATAGGTGGACAGCGTCTGGGAAGTATCCGCCGGCCCGCCCTCAGTCATGATGTAGATCAGGTCCGGGAAATTCGCTATCCAGATCACCCGCAAAAGGGTGGAGACAATCATGGTCGGTTTCAACAGGGGAAGCGTCACGTGCCAGAAGAGCCTGGTGGATGATGCCCCCTCGATATTGCCCGCTTCATAAAGCTCGTAGGGAATCGCCTGAAGCCCGGCGAGCAGCGTGATGGCAAAGAACGGCACGCCGAACCAGACGTTGGCCAGCACCACCGAAAGCAGCGCCGTGGACGGCATCGACAAAAAACCGATCGGCTGGCTGATGATCTGGGCTCTGATCAGAAGATCGTTGATGACGCCAAACTGCGCATTGAACATCCATTTCCAGGTCATGCCGATCAAAAAGCCGGGCACCGCCCAGGGAAGAAAGACCAGCGCCTGGTAAAGGGGTTTGCCGAAAAACGGCCCGGCGTTCAGCAGCAAGGCCAGGATCATGCCCAGAGTGAACTGCAGGACAAGCGATGAAAATGTCCACACCAGCGTGTTCTTGACGGCCAGCCAAAAAACCGGGTCCTTAAAGATGTTGAGGTAATTGCCCAGACCAATAAAGGCCCTGTTGAATGGCTCAAAGATCATGTAATATTGCGTGGAATAAAGAATGGCCATCAGCAACGGAACAAGCATGAGGGCGCCGATAAACAGGTAAGACGGACTCAACATAAAATACGGAACCAGCCTGCGCACCGCTCGCGAATTTTTGGGCACCCGTACCACTCCTCACGATGGGGAGCGGGAGGAAGGACCTTGAACTGGCCCTCCCTCCGCCAATAATCCACCTGTAATTCTACTTTAATTCTACTTCCTGACGCTCTTCCGGTACTTCTGCTCGGCGTCGGTGAGGAATTTCGCCCAGTGATCGGCTGCTTCCTGCGCTGACTCCCGGCCAAGAAGAACCTTCTGGAAATCGGACGGGACCAACTGGTTGAAGAAGGTGCCCCACTCGGGCAGGTACCAGGGCGGGATGATCTTCACGTACTGCTTCCCGTTCAGCTCGGCAAACCAGGCTTTGTAGATCGGATCATTGTAGAATTCGCTCTTTTGGGCACTTTTGGCCACCGGAATCGCGCCCGTGTCCTGGGCAAACTTCGCGCTGTTCTCGGGAGAAGCCAGGAATGAAAGCAGCTTCCAGGCTTCCTTCGGATGAGCGGTCTTCCTGGACATGGACCAGCCGGGGAAACCAAGCTGGAAGAAGGTCTTGCCCGAAGGTCCGACCGGCAGCGGCGCCACGGCGTAAGTTCCCTTGTCCATGTGTTCCTTGACGGCCGACAGAGTGTCCGGGTCCTGGTCAAGCATGGCCGCGTGGCCGGAGTAGAAAGCGCCGACGATGTCGTTGAATCCCCATGTTACCGAATCAGGAGAGGCCAGGCCGTTCTTGTAAATGCTGACCAGCTTCTCCAGGCCCTTGACCGCGCCCGGTTTGTTCAGGTTGCTGCGGCCCTGACTGTCGAAATAGTTCCCGTCTCCGAGATAACCCAGCATCCAGAGCTGGATGTTATCCCAGCTCCCGGCGCCTCCGCGCAGGGCATAACCAAAACGGCCCCTGGATTTGTCCGTAAGCTTTTCCGCCGCGGCGACAAAATCCTCGAAAGTCTGGGGCGGATTGACGCCCGCCTCTTTAAACCAGTCAGCCCGGTAGTAGAGAGCGCGTTCATAGAAGCCCCAGGGAATGATATACGGAGTCTTGTTGGCAATCTCGCTCATCTGGCGAGCTGCGTCGGTAAAATCGCTCCACTCATGCCAGGTCTTGAGGTTGGGCTTCAGGTCGGCCAGTACCTGCATCGCCGCGAATTGGGAGACCCATTTTTCGGCCATCTCGGTTACATCGGGGCCCTCGCCGGCCGAGTACATGGTCAAAAGCTTCTGGTAGGCCTGTTCCCAGGGAAGCGAGATCAGGTTGACCTTGATATCCGGGTTCTCCTTTTCAAACTGGTCCAACATCGACTTCATCAACTGATCGCGGGTCGGGCTTGGCATGATGGTCACCAGGTTCAAGGCAACCTGTTTGGCCATGGACACGCCCGAGACAGCCAGAACCATCGCAAGCAACACCGCCACGACCACCGACGATTTCAACCAGCGCATAGAAGATCTCCTCCTTTAAAAGGATCTTTCCACTAAAAGGATCTTTCTACCGATTCCTCTGCATTGCTCCCTTCCAAGAGCCATGGATTATCGCGAACCCTGTCTTCCAGCAATGTTTTGGGGCCATCACCTCCCCCGCCCGGGTCTCCAATCTCATCCGCCGGCCTCTTCCTTTAATTGGGGTTGAGAAAATACTTCCACCGGCCAATTCTTTTTTTGCTCGATCTCTGCGGCGACCTGTTCCATGAGTTTCTTTACCGAGTTTTTTCCTGCTTGCTTGTCCCTGGCGCGGATGGACTCAAAAATCGGCCTGTGGAAAACGGAAGTGCTGTCGAAGATTGCTTCGTCACCAAAGGGACCTTGCCAGAACCGGGAAAGCTGGTCGCTGTTCTTCAGGATATCGACGAGAACCCAATTCCTCGTAGACTGGTAAATAAGCTGATGGAACAGCTTATCCTCTTCCGGATCTCTTTCGCCTTTCTCAAAACAAGCCTCCAGCCTCAGAAGCGAGGCCTCAATCTTTTGAATGTCTTCTCCGGTGGCGTTTTCAATGGCTTCTTCCACCGCCAGGATCTCCAATTGTTTGCGCACCTTCAAAGCGTCCAGAAGGTTTTTCTTGTCGATGAGAAACCTGATCTTGGGGGTTTGCGCGGGAAACGAGACGAACATGCCAATGCCGCTTTTTACATCAATCAGGCCATTGACTTCCAGGATCCGTAAGCCTTCCCGGAGGGAAGAACGGCCGACCCCCAGAATTTCCATGAACTCGCGCTCGCTGGGAAGTTTGGCCCCGGGGGCCAAACCGGCTTCCTTGATGTAGTTCTCTATTTCCTGGACCACCGCCACAGGCACCTTTTGGTGAACAATCCGCTTCACTCGATTCACCGCTTTTAGGATAATTGATCTGCCATCAGGCGATCAGCTGTCAGACCAGACCATTATATAATTCGACTTTGAAGCAATAAATCCTGCTGGTTCCACTCATGCGCTTAATTTTTTTCAAAGCAGATCTGGACCGTTTGTGCTCCAATTTTATAATCCAGGAGGCATTGGTAACTTCCTTCACACCTGGTCTCCCGGCTCCTTCCAAGACCACCTCATCATATACAGCACTGGGTATAATTATAGTGCCGAATATGGTGTGCAAAAGTTCTAATTCATTGATCCTGGACAAGGCAATAAGAGGGGTTGAGTTAGAGACGGCCTTCATCTTGCAATAACTCCTTGACAGTTGAAAAATCCTCTTCTAACTCATGCACATCATAATTAAGAGGAATATTATGCGCTCCCAAAAAATCCAGGAAATCTTGCTTGGATACATTGGCCAGTTCGGCTGCTTTGCCCAAAGATAGGCTGCCGTCCGCATAAAAGGTCGCAGCCAGCCTTTTTAGGGCTTCATCCTTAATTACCGTTTGTGTGACATCCTGATTTTTTAAAAATAGTTCTTTTGGTAGTTCAAATTCTATTTTTATGATCTCCCCTGCCATCTTATTCTCTTTCTCCTTTCCTGATGGTCCACGCTTTTTATAAAATTATATCATAAATCACGCCCAACCTCAACTGCTGCATGCACATTTTGCCTCTTCGGCCATCCCCCACAAACCGCGCCAGATCCTCCCCCACCTGCCAGCGGTAGAAGAGCATCGTCATATGGCCGCATGGGTACCAGCAGGGGTACCAGTGGATCGGCGGCTTGCCCCAGGCGCGCCACAACTCTTCGACATTCCCTGGCGTGACCGTTGGCCGGTCAGGATTACAGGTTGAGGGCGCTGGCTTAGCAACCAGGAGATCAACGCCCTGACGTCCACCACCGCCTACCGTGAAGACGCGTCACCCCTGAGGAAACGGAACACTGCGTTGAGGCAGAATAAGGCTTCACACACTGACGCCCAACCCTGCAGCATCTCCCAAAATGATCTCTTCTCCGTCATAAGTAACTCCGCCCACCACTGGATCTTCGGAAAGGAAGTATGGCGTGTCCAGGTCTATCCGGGTGATGTTCTTGCACGCGGCAGCCAGATGGGCCGCTGCCGTGGCTCCCAGCCTTGTCTCAATCATCTGCCCCACCATGCACTCGATCCCGGCAGCTTCGGCCAGCGCATTGATCTGGAGCGCCTTGTAGGTTCCCCCGGCCTTGACCAGCTTGATATTGATGTAATCCACCGCCCCCTCCTTGATCACCCGCAACGCGTCCGCCGGTGAAAAGACGCTCTCATCCGCCATCACCGGGATGTTGACCGAACCGCGCACCTGGCGAAGGCCTTCGATATCTCCGGCGGGCACCGGCTGTTCCACAAGCTCAACGTCAAATTCTTCAAGCACCCGGAGGGATCGGATGGCCTCCCGTGCGTTCCACCCCTGGTTGGCGTCCAGCCGGATCTTGATCCCCGGCCCTGCCGCTTCCCGGATTTTAGCCACCCGGTCGATGTCCTCGTCAGGCGAAATCCCCACCTTGATCTTCAGCACCGAAAACCCTTTGGCCACAGCTTTCCGGGCATCTTCGGCCATCGCCGCCGAATCTTTAATGGTCACCGTGATGTCGGTCTTGACCCGATCCCGATATCCTCCCAGAAACTGGTACAGCGGAATCCGGCAGTGCCGGGCCGCCAGGTCGTATATGGCGGAAACCAATGCGGCCTTGGCCCCGTTATTATTCGCCATGCGCCTGTCCATCATCTCGGAGACGAGAGCCACGCGCATGGGATCCAGACCCAGGATGGACTGCTCCAGGTGCTTGACAGCGGTCAGAATGGACTGCTGTGTCTCACCGGTGACCATCTTAAACGGCGCCGCCTCACCATAACCGATCACCCCGTCATCGGTGTACACTTTTACGAAGACGTTCTCCGCCACCGGTATGGACTCCAGGGCAATCCGAAAAGGTTCCTTGAGCGGCACGGAAACAGGCTGCGCTTCAACCCTGACTATTTTCATGATGCTTCCCCCACCTTTATGACATAAAGCCCCAATGGCCTCTGCCCTAAATCCAACCTGGTCGTCACAGCGGCGCATGACAGGCTGCCAGATGATCTTCGCCCACCTCTCTCAGATCAGGCTCCTTTTCCGCGCATAGCGCCGAAGCAGCGTCGCATCGAGTATGGAAACGGCAGCCGGAAGGCGGCCGGCTTGGGCTGGGAAGATCACCTTTCAGGATAATTTCAGCCCCATCATGCCTGGGATTGGGCACAGGAATAGCCGACAGAAGCGCTCTGGTATAATGATGCCGTGGGCGGGCAAACAAAACGGGCGTCGGCCCTAACTCCACAATCTTACCCAGATGCATCACCGCGGTCCGATGGCTCAGGTACCGCACCACGCCAAGATTGTGAGAAATAAAGATGTATGAGAGGCCCAGTTCTGATTGCAGGCGCCGCAATAAATTGAGAATCTGAGCCTGAACGGAAACATCAAGAGCGGAAGTTGGTTCATCCAGGATCACCAGTTCAGGATTCAAGGCCAGGGCACGGGCTATCCCAAGCCGTTGTTTCTGCCCTCCGCTGAACTGGTGCGGATACCGATCCAGATGCTGCACCCCCAACCCCACCATTTCCAGGAGTCTGAGCACCTTCTCCCGGACATCCCGTCTGGTGGCCAGGCCATGGATGAGCAAAGGCGCCCCCACCGACTTGAGAACCGTCATGCGCGGGTCCAGCGACGAATGCGGATCCTGGAACACCATCTGGATGTGCCGCCGTATGCCGCGCATCTCCGTGGCGCCAAGCTTCAATATATCCATGCCCTCAAAATACACTTCGCCCGCGGTGGGATCATCGACACGGGCGATGCAAAAACCAGTGGTGGACTTTCCGCAACCCGATTCCCCGACCAGGCCAAAAGTCTCCAGGCGCCTCACCGAAAAACTTATCCCGTCCACCGCCCGCACAGGCCGTCGCACCGGCTCTAAAAAGGCTTTGCGCGCCCCAAAATGTTTGACGAGATTTTTGACTTCAAGCAAGACCTCAGCCAAGGACAGCCACCCCTTTGCCTGTTCCGCCCTCGCTATGATCGTCGCTGGCCTGGCGCGCAAAAAAACAATGGACGACATGATCGTCGCTTATGGCCACGGGGCCAGGCCCTTCTTTCCCGCAGATATCCCCTGCCCGCGGGCAGCGCGGGTGAAACCGGCACCCACCGGGAGGGTTGATCAGGTCGGGAACAGTACCTTCGATGGCCGCCAGTTCAGCATCCTGGCGGTTTGGATCGGGAAAACAACCCATCAGGCCGCGGGTGTAAGGATGTCGCGGGTCGGTGAAGAGCTCCTCCGTCGGGGCGACTTCGACGACTTGCCCGGCGTACATCACCGCCACCCGGTCACAGGTCTGGGCAACCACGCCCAGATCATGAGTAATCAACAAGACAGACGCGTTCATCTTCTTTACCAAATTCTTCATGAGCCGGAGAATCTGGGCCTGCACCGTGACGTCCAGAGCCGTTGTCGGCTCGTCAGCCAGCAGCAGGTCGGGTTTGCCGGACAATTCCATGGCAATCATCACCCGTTGCAACATCCCGCCGCTCATCTCAAAAGGATATTTCTGCATTACAGCCTCCGGATCAGGCATCTGGACCTCATGGAGCATCTCCAGAGCGATCTTCCTCGCCTCTCCCCTGCTCACCCGCCGGTGGAGCATGATCACTTCCACCATCTGATCTCCCACCCGGTAGACCGGATTAAGCGAACTCATCGGCTCCTGAAAGATCATGGATATGTACTTCCCGCGGATGTTCCGCAGTTCGGCCGGCGATTTCTTCAGAAGATCCTCCCCTTTGAAGAGGATCTTTCCTCCGGCAATCCGCCCCGGCGGCTGCGAAATCAGGCCGAGAATCGCCAGAGCGCTTACCGACTTCCCACAGCCGGACTCCCCGACCAGACCTACCGTTTCCCCGCGGCTGACGGTCAGATCCAGGCCTTCCACGGCCCGGACTGTACCAAGATAGGTATCAAAATATAGGTGAAGGCCGTGAATCTCCAACAAATTTGCAGCATTCATGTCCGTGTCCCCTCAAGTGCTTCCTATTGCCGGAGCCTGGGATCCAGAATGTCCCGCAACCCGTCGCCAAGAATATTGAATCCCACGGCCACCATAAAGATGGCGATTCCGGGAAAAGTGGCCAGCCACCACTGATCCATCAAATAATCACGGCCCATGGCCACCATCGCGCCCCATTCCGGTTCTGGCGGTTGAGCGCCCAGGCCGATAAAACTCAAAGACGCCGCCAAAAGGATCGCCTCCGCCATTCCCATGGTAGCCAGAACCAGAACCGCGGAAAGACTGCCGGGCAGAATGTGCCTGGTAATGATCCAGAGGTCTCCGGCGCCGATCACCCGGGCGGCTTTGACAAACTGCTTTTCGCGTAAAACCAGAGCCTGCCCCCGGACCAGGCGCGCATATTTTGGTATCTGGACAAAAGAGACGGCCAGAAGCGCGTTGGTCAAGCTCGGGCCCAGGACTGCCGCCAGCACCATGGCCAGCACCAGGGACGGAAACGCCAGGATCATGTCCATGACCCGCATCATGACCGTATCAAGCCTGCCGCCCACATAACCGGAAACGGCGCCGAGGAAAGATCCGATCACACCGGCAATCGCCACCACCGTCACCGCAATCTGTATGGAGATCCGTGAACCGTAGACAATTCGTGAAAAGATATCCCGCCCCATCTCGTCGGTGCCGAGCAGATGGCCGGGCGAGGGTGGAGACAGCCGTCCTCCGAGATCAACCGAAGTCGGCCTGTAGGGCGCCAGCCATGGAGCCAGCGCCGCTACCACAACCAACAGGATGATGATCATTAATCCAGCCAGCATGAGTGGATTTTGACGGATGAGATGAACGGTGTACCCCAGCTCTTTATCCTTGAACCATTTGCCCCGGCGGGGGGCGCCGGGGTAGACGCCTCCGCCGGCGGAAGCCACTGTGGAAATTGACTTTTGCAAACCAGGATCACCCCCTGCGCCCGATCAGTTCCACCGGATCTGCGGATCAAGAAGGCCGTACGCGATATCCACCAGCAAGTTGACCATCACGTAGATCACGCAAATCAAGATCGTGAACCCCATAATTGACGGAAAGTCCAGAAAGCCTATGGACTCCACCAGGTAGCTGCCCAGCCCGGGCCAGGCGAAGATCGCCTCGGTGAGAATCGCGCCGCCGATCAATTCGCCAAAAGAAAGGCCCAAAATGGTGACGGTTGGGACCAGAGCGTTGCGCAAGCCGTGCCGGACGACGATCGTCCATTCCGAGAGCCCATTGGCCCGCGCGGTGCGTATGTACTCCTGGTTGAGCACCTCCAGCATGCTGGAACGGACCATCCGGGTCATGATGGCCAGATACACGTACGACAGACAAAAAGCCGGCAATATTATGTGGCTCAGCGCGCTCCCAAAGGCTTGCCAGTCACCGGCAATCAAACTGTCCAGGAGGTACATGCCGGTCGGCCCGGCGGGGGCCGCGATATCCATGGCGATCCGGCCGGGACCCGGCAGCCAGCCAAGGATCACGTAAAAAATGAGCAATAAGATTAACCCCCACCAGAAGACTGGCATCGATACCCCAAACAGGGCAAAGACACGGATCAGATGGTCAACGAGCTTGTTGCGCTTGACCGCGCATACTACGCCCAGGGGCACGGCGACGATCACGCAGAAGAGCAGGGCCAGCGAGGTCAGCTCAAAACTGGCCGGAAAACGTTCCCGCAAATCCTGGATGACCGGGCGCTGGCTGCGGATGGAAGTCCCCAGATTGCCTCTCGCCAGATCCTTCATATAGCTGATGTATTGCACCGGGACGGGCTTGTTCAGCCCCAACTCCTCGCGCACCCGTTCCAACGTCTCCTCGGAAGCCCGCTGGCCGACGATAAGCCGTGCCGGATCCCCTGGAACCAGGTGCGACAAGGCAAAGGTAATCAGGGTCACCCCGATCAGGACCGGTATGAGGTAAAGGATCCGGCGGACGATAAACCCCCAGATTTGCATCTTCTGATCCCCGCATTTGCGTAGTCTTGATTCTTACTCCAGGGACATATTTTGAAGATTATAGATGTTTTCCAGCATCGGGTTGAAGACGAATCCCTTGACGCGCTTGCTCATCGGGAGCAGAAAGTTGCGCTGATACAAGAAGATATACGGGGGCTCCTCGATGATCATCCTTTGAGCCTGCTGATACAGCCTGATCCGTTCCTGCTGGGAGGGGCTCATCGCCGCCTGCTCAAGAAGCGCGTCCACCTTTTCGTTTTTATAGAAGGCCCGGTTGCCGGACAGCCCCTGATTGCTGGAGTGGAACCAGTAGTGCATGAACATGTAGGGATCCGCATAGTCCGGCGACCAGATGCCCATCGACAGATCGAAGTCCGCCCGATCCACCTTTTCCCTCAAGGTCGGCCAGGCGTACAACTCGGGCTCAAGCTTTACGCCGATCTCCGCAAAACTGGCCTGCAAGGCCAGGACTTCCTGTTCCCAGGTGGGCACGCGGTCGGCGTACATGATCTTGAGTTTGAACCCGTTGGGATAGCCGGCCTCGGCAAGGAGCCTCCTGGCCTTTGCGGGATCATATTTGTATTGCAGGAGGTTTTCGTCATAACCCCACATTCCCCTGGGGATCGGCCCCCTCATCTGGGTGGCGTTTCCCTGGAGAACATGTTTGATGATCCCCTGATAATCGACGGCGTATGACAGCGCCTGGCGAACTTTGGGGTTATTCAGCGGCGGCCGTTTGTTGTTCATGTACACGATGTTGGTCAACTGGCTCGGCGCCTCAAACACAGTCACATTCGGTTCGTTGCGCAACTTCGCATACTGGTCGATCAAAATTCCCTCGGCGATGTCAACCTCGCCCTTAAGAAGCATCATCCGTTGCGCGGAAGACTCCGGGACTATCCGGATGATCACCTGCTGGATCCGCGGCCGGCCGCCCCAGTAATCATTGTTAGCCTCCAGCACAAGCCGCTGGTCACGGACCCATTCTTTAATCTTGTACGGGCCGCTTCCCATCATCCGGTCAGCAAGGTAAGCCTGACCCAGGTCGCCATCCTTCTCAAACTCCATCACCCTGGGGTTGACGATGCTGGCGCCGTTGGTGGCCAGGGTTGACAGGAACGGGCCAAATGGATAATCCAGAATGAAGCGAACGGTAAACTGATCAACCACCTGAACTTCTTTCAACGGGGCAAAGGCTTCGGATGGCCCCTTGCCAATCTTCTTCAGACGGTCGAAGGAAAACTTGACCGCCTTCGCATCAACCACTGTTCCATCATGAAACCTGGCATCTTTCCGTAGTTTGAACGTATAGACCTTCGCGTCTTTTGAGACTTCCCAGGATTCGGCCAACATCGGTTTGAGCCGGGTTGACGACCCATCATACTGAACCAGACGATCATAACCGACATAGGTCTGCCGCCAGGAAGCATTGTCGAAGTTGACCGCCGGATCCAGGATCCGAACATCGGCCGGGGCGGCAATGACCAGCGTAGACGGCTGGTTCGCCGCGAACACGAACTGATTGCCTGCTCCCATGACCAGCAACAGAGCCAAGAAATACCAGAAAACCCTTTTCATTTTCAACCCTCCATTCTTACTCATATCTTACTCATATGACAACTTGCCCTTTTGCCTTTCAGAACATCGGCGGCGAATCGACCCAGACCGCCAGAACCGGTCCCTTGCCGAAATTGCGCAGACGATGGGGCACGCTGCTTTCAAAGCAGATGCTGTCTCCTTCTTCCAGAGTATAAAACTCCTCGCCTACCTGAATCTCCAGTCGCCCCTGCAATACCAGTCCACATTCCTGCCCGGCGTGCGCCACCGTTCCATCACTTGTATCCTGGCCTGGTTCGATGCGAATCATAAGAAACTCCAGGTTATGGTTACGGTAGGGTGAAAGCAATTCGTACACCACGCTGGATGACGGAAACATCAGCTTCTTTCTCTGGTCTTTACGAACCAAGATGTTTTCCCGCGAGGGGGAATCGAAGAAATATCCGACAGGTACGCCGAAAGCATTGGCGATTTTCCAGAGCGACACCACCGAAGGACTGACTTGATTCCGTTCCACCTGGCTAATCAAGCTTACGCTGAGGCTGGTCATTTCCGCAAGCTGCTGAATGGTCAACTTTCTTTGAGCTCGTAGCTTACGAATAGCGCTGCCGACCTGCAATCACATCCCCCCTGCCTGGCCGTGTCAATAACCAGGCCAGCCACCCATGTCCGTTTCATTCTTCCGATAATTTTACTGTCGCTGTAATTATTCAATGTAGATAAATGTATCCCTTCTTTTTCCAGCACAAATTTTTAAGGCCAGAGAAATCTTGATTTAACCCTGGGCTGATGATAAACTGTAATAAGGCGCCGCCTCCCCGTTCTCCCGGGGAGGTATCTTTTCAGGTGGTGTAAAAGATGGGCAAGACTAATCGCCGCCAGGCATTCCTTGTTGCTGCCGGGCATCTCTTCAATGATTTCTACGGGAGCCTTTTGACTCCGATTCTCCCCATTTTGGTGCGTGAATTGAACATTTCCCTGACCATGGCCGGGGCGGTGGTTTCTACCCTCTCCTTGACCACGGCTTTTTTGCAGCCGATATTCGGGTGGCTGGTGGACCGGCGGCCCAGGCTATGGGTGCTTTCTCTGGGCCTGGCCTGGATTGCGACGCTGATGACCTTCACTGGCTTTGCCCCGCATTACTGGATCTTCCTGGTCATGGCAGGGTTGGCCGGGCTCGGTTCGGCTGTTTATCATCCTCTGGGCTCTGTCCTGATGACGCGGGCTGTGAACGGGCAAAAAGGCCTGGCCATGTCCATCTACTCTTCCATCGGCAACTTTGGGGAGGCGCTGGTGCCCCTCATTGTCACCCCGGTGGCCATGGCTTTGGGCCTGAAGGGTCTTGCGCTGCTGGCGATCCCCGGTCTTCTTCTGGCGTGGTTGATCTACCGGGCCTACCGGAATGAGCCTTCACCATCGCCGGAACTTTTAACGGTCTCTCTCGAGCGGCGAAGTGATGGTGACGGTGAGACTTTGTACACTCCCGCTTCTTCCGTAAATCCCGCGCCTGCCGCGCCAACAGCGCCTGTGGCGCCACCCGCGCCTGCCGCGCCAACCGGGCATCCATGGTTCTGGGTGGCCCTTTTGGACCTTGTCTTGATTATGCGTTCCGCGGTTCACAGCAGCCTGATTGCATTTCTGCCGGTATATCTGGTCCATAAGGGTTATACCATTGTGGCCTCGGGCCGGATCCTCTTCTCTTTCATGCTGGCCAGCGCCGTGGGAATACCTTTTGCCGGGCTTCTTGCCGACCGTTACGGCCGGAAGCCGATCATGGTGATCTCCCTGGCGGGGACATTTGTCTTTACCAGTCTCTTCCTGATCACCGGGATGCGGCCAGGAGTGGTGCTGCTGACCCTGGCTGGCGTGCTCATACTTGCCACGCTGCCTCTGTCCATCGTGGCCGCGCAGGAGCTTATTCCGGCGCGGGCGGGCATGGCTTCCGGGCTGATGATGGGTTTTGCCTGGGGCATCGGGGGAGTCGGCGCGACAGTGACGGGCGCTCTTTCGGATGCAATGGGTGTTGGCGCGGCTCTTCACGCCATGATCTGGCTGCTCCTGCCGGCGGCGGCCCTGGTAGTCTTTCTTCCCGCGCATGTCTCGAAGCCCGCGCGGTCCGCGCCGCCCGCGCCTCCCGCACCGGTTCAGAGACCACAATCGGTGTAGACTATACCAGGGATCCCCGTAAATTATAATCTCAAATCACTGGAGGGGCGGGCCTTCTGACCAACAAAGTATTTGAATGGAATTCCGGCGGATTCCCGGGCGGCCGCGGTTTGGAGGAAGGAACGCGTAAATTCGTTACTCACCGAAGAGAACCTGCAAAAGGTCAGGGCTTTGAACGAGATAGCCGCGCGGCGCGGCCAATCCCTGGCTCAGATGGCTCTGGCATGGGCACTCAGGCTGCCTGCCATCACCAGCGTTCTGGTGGGAGCCTCCCGGGTCTCCCAGATTGAGGAGAACGTGGCCGCGTTGCAAAACCTGGACTTCACCAAAGAAGAGCTGGCGGAGATTGACCGGATTACCCTGGAGCCCGCCGGCCCCAAAGAGGATGACTGAATGGAAAAGGAATATTATCTGGGCATTGATGGAGGGCAGAGCGGTTCCCGGTGCCTGGTGATTGACTCCGGTGGGACTATTGTTGGCATGGGCAAGGCGGGCAAGATCGATCACGTCCTTGCGCCTGGCGGACGGGAGCGTCTCAGGGAAGCCTTCCAAACAGCCATTGCGGGAGCAACTGGCGGAGAAAAGATCCAGTTCAAGGCGGCTTTCCTCGGGTTAAGCGGGGTAGTGGCCGGGGGATGCCTGGAACAGACCGTCCGGGAAGCTGTGGCTGGCGTTTTCCATACGGAGCACCTTTTTGTTGACAACGATGGAATAATTGCCTGGGGCGGCGCGCTTTCTTTACGGCCGGGGATTATCGCCATTGCCGGGAGCGGCTCACTGGTTCTCGGAGTGGATCATAAAGGCCGGATGGAGAGAGCGGCAGGCTGGGGGTACCTGTTTGGCGATGAGGCGGGCGCGTTTGGCATAGCCGTATCCGCGATAAAAGGGGAACTCCGAAAGGCCGACGAAGGCTACCCTCCCTCGGCGTTGACGGAACAGATTGTGGCCCATTTCGGGGTCAGGGAGTTGTGGGAGATTGTGAAGGGCTTCTATGCCGGGGATTTTGATCGCGCAAAGATTGGGGGGCTAACCCCCGTGCTTGCCGCAGCAGCAAGAAACGGCAGCGGCGACCTGATGGAGATCTTTCGGGATGCGGCCACGGTTCTGGCAGACCAGATTGACATGGTGGCCAGGCGCCTGGACTGGAAAGGCTCCTCGATCCTGTGGTCCCCGATCGGAGGGGTTTTTCGGAGTGGAGATCTCTTCACCGAACCTTTAGTTGGTCGTTTAAAGAGCATTTCCACCTTTGATTTCACCATGGTTCCCCCGGAATATCCTCCGGTTGTTGGGGCGGCTTTGCTGGCCTTTCAAAAGTCCGGGCGAGCTTTTCCGAACGGTTTCTTGGGGAGGCTGAGGGAGAGTTTCCGGCCTTTGGCGGATTAAACTCTCTGGCGTTTACAAGATTGGACCGTGATGGCGAAAGCCTGCCTGGAAGAAAGCGGGGCCTGGAGTAAATCCGGGCTCAATTTTTTTGGAAAGATCTTCAGTTGAAGGAGGAAAATCGAAGACAGCATTGAATGAAATATACATAGATGAAACATTTCATGTAGGTTTTATACATAACGGGAGGCAGGCATGCGTAAAGCCCAGGTTAAGATGCATATTCAGGAGACGCTGGCAAGGATGAATTCCGTCCTGCCTTCGTTGCGTCCGGCAGAGCAGCGGGTCGCCCGTTTAATCCTGGAAAATCCGAGAGCCGCCATAGAGATGTCCGTTACAGAACTGGCCCAGCTCGTGGATACCAGCGAGACCACGGTGATCCGGCTTGCCAAGGAACTGGGATTCAAAGGGTTGCGGGAGCTCAAGATGTCGATTGCCACAGAACTACCCAGTACATTCAACATCTACGATCAGTTGGGGCCAGGGGAGACGCTGGAGGACATATCCACCACCTTTTTCTCACTGGCCGTGAAAGCATTCAGTGACACGCTTGGATTGCTGGATCTGGCGGAACTGGAAAAAGCCATTGACGCTCTGGAAAACGCCGCCAGGATCGGATGTTTTGGCGCGGGAGCTTCGGGTTATGTGGCGCTTGATGCTCAGCAAAAGCTTCTCAGGGTTAACCTGCCGGCGTGGTCTTTTGTGGACACGCATGAACAGCTTGGCTTCGCCAGCGGCCTCACGGCAAAAGATGCGGCTATCGGCATCTCCCATTCCGGATACACCAAGGACACGCTGGCCGCTCTTTCCCTGGCCAGGGAGAATGGCGCGCGGACCATCGCCATTGTGGGAGATCCCCGTTCCCGGCTCGCGGGAATGGCGGAGATCACCCTCGTCGCCGCCTCGACGGAGATGACTTTTAAAATTGGAACAATGATCTCCCGGCTTTCCCAACTGGCGATAGTTGATTTACTTACTTTGGGGATCGCTTCCCGGCGTAAAGAGCTGATCATCGAGCAGTTTGACAGGCGGACCAGAGCGTTGTCCCAGAGAAAGTTCCGGCCTGGCTCCAACTCCGAGGATTAGATCGCCGCCGGAACAGCCCGTTAACAGGGCCTCTTCGATCCCAGGGCTTAAATTGTCCCAATCTTACGGAGATGATTCTCAATGCTTGCCAGTGATTTTTTTCGGGCGGTAAAAGGCCGTTTGATTGTATCTTGCCAGGCGCTTCCCGGCACTCCGCTCCACCATCCCGCGATTATCGCCGCCATCGCTCTCTCCGTCGAACAAGGAGGAGCGAGCGCGTTGCGAATCAACAGCGCGGAAAACATCAGGGAAGTCAGGCGCTTTTCCTCGTTGCCTGTTATTGGGATCGGGAAAGGGACAGATCGTTCGCAAATTTACATTACCCCCGATTTCGACACCGCGAAGGAGCTGGCTGAAGCGGGAGCTGACGTGGTGGCAATTCAGGCCACCGAACCACGCAACGGTAGATGTGATCCTTTGAGAGAACTTATCGGCCGGATTCACGCTGAACTGGGCGTGGCGGTGATGGCCGACGTCTCCACGGTGGGTGAGGGGGAGAAGGCCATGGCCGCTGGAGCGGATATGGTGGCTACCACCCTGTCCGGATATACTCCTCAGAGCCCCCGTCAGAAAGAACCGGATCTGGAGTTGGTACGAGCATTAAGTGCAAAGGGTTTTCCGGTAATTGCGGAGGGAAGATACCGGACGCCGGAACAGGTTATCCAGGCGTTGAATTTCGGGGCGATTTCCGTGGTGATGGGAACATTTATTACCATGCCGGACAGGATTACCAGGTTTATTGTTTCTTATCTTGACGATTACTATCGGGGGGTGGGAAAGAATCAAGATGATCTGAGCCGGGGTTAGCACCAATAAAAAGGAGGTTATGAGCAATGAAAGCCAGAGTTCTTCGTATCCTTACTGTAACCCTTCTGCTTCTTCTTGCGGTGAGTTCTTTGGCGAGCGCCAGGGTTACCATTACTTATTGGACGCATACCCACCCTCCAATGGTGGACCTGACCAAAGAGCTGATTGCCGAGTTTGAAAAAGAAAATCCGGACATCCAGGTCGAATATACGGCCATTCCCAACAATCAGTTCTTCACCAAGATGCTGACCTCCATGAGTACTGGAACCGGGCCGGATGTCTTCAACATGAGCAGCACCCGGATCACTGCCTATTTGGGTTCGGACGCGGTAGTTCCCGTGATTCCTTCCGCCTTTGGCTATAAGAATCAGGCCGAGCTGGAAAATGCCTGGGTGAAAGGCACACTGAAGGCGGCCAGCAAAGACGGCAAGATTTACGGAATTCCCAGCGAATATAACGTATCCGCTCTGGTCATCAACGCGGCTCATTTCAAGGAAGCCGGCCTTAATCCCAACAACCCGCCCAGGACCTGGGACGAACTGAAAAAGCACGCCGAGAAACTCACGGTTCGCAAGGGGAACCAAATTGTCCGGCGCGGCTTCGACTTCTTCTACCTGCCCAATTTCTACTGGCTGGACTTCGGCGTCCTGCTCGGGCAGCAAGGAGGGCACATCCTCAGCGCCAACGGGAAGGAATCCGTGATTAACGGCGAAGCGGGGGTAAAGGCTCTTCAGACGTGGTATGACATGGTGTATAAGGATAAGGTGGCTGGCCCCCAGTATAGCCTGAAGGATTCCACCAATCCCATGATCGATTATGTCAACGGCAATGTTTCCATGTTCCTGGCCTATCCCTGGTCGATTGGTCTTTTGAAGGATACGCCGGTGTGGAAGGATTCCGTAATTGTGCCCCTGCCGCAAATGGATCCCGCGCACCCGGTAACCCACGCTTATGGTTACTATTGGATGGTGAGCAAAACCTCCAAACATCCGGAGGCGTCGTGGAAATTCGTAAACTTCCTTTCCTCGCATCCGGAGCGCTGGCTCAAGGATGTGAGCTTCATCCAGCCGCGCAAGGGGTGGACGAACCTGCCTGAAGCCAAAGCGTTCCCGTATATCGAGGTCTGGCTGGGTGAGATGGGCAAGAGTTCGTTCGGTGACATGAGCCCATATTGGGCCGAGATCTCCGCGGCTATCCAGCGGGCGGTGGAAAACTCCATCATGAACGGGGTGGCTCCGAAAGCGGCTCTGGCTCAAGCAAAGAGTGAGATCGACGCGGCTCTGAAACAGTAACCCGCGCGGGAAAAAGACGGCGGAACCCGGTGCCATCCATTCCGGCGGCTCCGGTTTCCGCCCCCTTACGGGGGAAGAGAGATGACGATCTTTCCAGGGAGAAGGCTCAAAACAAACGGCGTACGCCGGAAATCACATCTCAAGAGAAAAGAGGCGTGGGCGGGCTTTCTGTTCGCCTTGCCCGCCGTCCTCATGTTCGCGGCTTTTTCCGGGTACCCGATCCTGCGAACCCTGTATCTAAGTTTCTTTGATTATAACATGCTGACGCCTCCAAAATTCAAAGGGCTGGAAAATTACGTCTCCCTTTTCCAGGATCCGCTCTTCTGGCAGTCGGTGAGAGCCACCGCCGTCTATATTCTTGGGACCTACGTTCCTACCATTATTCTGGCCTTATGCCTGGCGCTGCTTCTTAACCGGAAATTCCGGCTGCGGGGGCTTTTTCGTACTTTATATTTTACGCCAGTGGTGATGTCCATGGTGGTGGTGGCGGTAATCTGGAAACTGCTCTTCTTCTATCAGGGTCCGCTCAACATGTTGCTCGGTTATTTTTCCATCCAGCCCATACAGTGGCTCTCCAGCACCACCTTCGCTCCCGTGGCCCTGGCGGTCATGACAACCTGGAAGAGCGTTGGCTATTTCACGGTCCTTTATCTGGCAGGCTTGCAGGGGATCCCCACGGAATACCGGGAAGCCGGAATGATCGATGGCGCCACGGGCTGGCAGCTTTTCCGCTTTATTACGCTGCCTCTGTTAAAGCCGATTACGGTATTCGTGGTTGCGATGTCCCTTCTCTTTGGCGTTCAAGAGTTTACGGCCCAGTATGTCATGACCGGGGGAGGCCCAAATGGCGTTACCCGCGTTCTGGCTCTTCTGGTCTATGAGACGGGTTTTGGCTTCATGAAGATGGGGCGGGCGACCGCCATCTCCATCATTCTCTTCGTCATCCTGGTGGCCATTACCATGCTGCAGCGGCGCTGGCTGACCGCCACTGATTATTGACCGAGATTCAGCGAGCAGAGGTGATGCACATGAAAAGAATCGAAATGAAGTTCGGGCTCAAAAACCTGCTTGTTTACGCGCTGCTGGTGGGTGGCGCCCTGGTGGTGGCTTTCCCGTTCTTTTACGCCATTTCCACCTCACTAAAGGCCAGCTATGATATCTTCAAGATTCCCATGGAGTGGATCCCCAGGGAAATTCACTGGGAGAATTACGTCGTCCCGTTCCAGACCAGGCCTCTGGGGCGCAACTTCCTGAACAGCGTCCTGGTTTCAACGGCGGTTACCGTCCTCAACGTCATCACCTGCACCATGGCGGGCTATAGTTTCGCCAAATTCCGGTATTACGGCCGGGACATGATGTTTTTGGGGGTTCTCGCAACCCTGATGGTGCCGATTCAGGTGATCCTGGTGCCGCTTTTTGTGCTGGTAAAAGCCCTGGGATGGCTGAACAGCTATGCCGGGCTGATCATTCCTGCTGGAACCAGCGCGTTTGGGGTCTTCCTGATGCGGCAGTATTTTCAGACCGTGCCACTGGAGATTATGGAAGCGGCGCGTATCGATGGCTGCGGCGAACTCCGCATCTTCGCCCAGGTGGTCATGCCCCTGGTCAGGCCTGCTCTTTCGGCGCTGGTGATCTTCATCTTCATGAACAACTGGAATAGTTTCCTGTGGCCGCTGCTGGTGGTCTCCCGGGATGAGATGATGACTTTGCCTTTGGGAATAGCGGCGTTCGAAAGCACCTATTCCACCAACTTTGGACAGTTGATGGCTGTTTCGCTCATATCGACCCTGCCGGTTCTGATTGCGTTTCTGTTGCTGCAAAGACAGTTCATTCAGGGTATGGCGCTCTCCGGTCTCAAGTCTTAGCGGAAGCTGGCGGGAAAAGGTAAAGATCCTGGTGTATCACAACCATTAGCTAACATGCGTAACGAAATGCTTCCGGAAAGGGGAAGATCTTTGGAACCCATGGTTGAATCTCCCGCCAGGGCGGGGTTTGATCCGGAACTTTTGGAAAGGGCTCTCCAGGTTGTCCGGAGCAATAGCGGCGCCGATCGCCAGAAGCACGCCTATCCCGGCGCGGTGGCGGTTGTGGCCCGGTCGGGCCGCCTGGCGGCATTTGAGGCAACTGGTTATGCTTCGCTGGAACCAGGGATCCCCATGCGGGTTGACCATGTTTTCGACATCGCCTCGCTGACCAAGGTGGTGGCCACCACAACGGCGGTGCTTCTGCTGCTTGAGAGAGGGCTGTTGAGCCTGGACGACCGCGTCGGCCATTTTTTCCCCCTGGCTTCCGGCCACGCCATAGGCGAGGCCACCATCAAACACCTGTTGACCCATACCTCCGGGCTGCCGGGATGGGTCTCTCTTTATGAGGAGGTCCCACGGCATGGCGGGTTGCTGGAAGCCATCATTCATGCGCCGCTGCACGCGAGTCCGGGAACAAGGGTGGAATACAGCTGCACCGGTTTTATATTGCTGGCGCTCCTGGTGCGGCAACTGACCGGTGAAAGCTTTCCGGCTTTCCTAAAGAGAGAAGTCTTCTCTCCCCTTGAAATGAAAGACACCACCTTCTTGCCGCTTGACAAACCAATCCCAGCGGAAATTTTGCCCAGGCTTCTTCCCACGGAACGCCGGCGGGAATCGGAGCGGGGGTTGGAGCTGGCCTCTTCCATGCGGTCCAACCCGGAGTGGAAGACGCGTCACCTGGATGGGGACTTGCCTCTGGGGATTGTTCACGATGAGAACGCCGCCTTTTTGGGCGGGGTAGCGGGCAATGCCGGGCTATTTTCCACCGCGGCGGATTTGGCGAAATTCGGGTTGATGTTTCTAAACGGCGGGCGTTATGGCGATGCGCGGATCCTGAACCCGGCCACGGTGGCTCTGGCCACCAGAAACTGGACAGCGGGCCTGGGGGAGAACCGTGGATTGGGGTGGCAGCTGCCATCTCCCGGCAGTTCCTTTGGCGATCTGGTCTCCGGACGATGCTTCGGGCATACTGGATTTACCGGCACGGGGATGTGGATGGATCCGGAATCCGGACTGCTGGTGATCCTTTTGACCAACCGGTTGCAGTTTGGCAGGGCCAACGAGAGGGTTTTGAGGGTCAGACGACTTTTTCTGAACAGTCTTGCGGCAAGCATGGTGTGAACTGTGATTTCCATACAGTACCAGATGCTCTTCCGCACCCAGCCATCTAGCTGAAAACCCGCCTCAAATGGGTTCAAAAACAACACTCCCTCGATAACGCTATGGGAATGGAAGTCTTCGCTGAAGATCGCCGGAATCTGATTCAGGCGGGCCGTAGCCCAGACTTCTGCGTCCCAAAAGGGAAAGGGCCTTCGCTTGTTTTTCAAATTCGGACTGATTGGCGGATCCGGTGCAAGCCCAGGGTAAACCCAACGATCAGGCCTTGTGAGAGGTGGTAACATGATTCAGATCTAGGCAGACACGATTTTTAAGCCCGATTTAATTGCTTTTTAGACCGTATTACGGCGTCTAGTTATTTGCTTCCTCCATCAGGGCGTCCTTCCGGACCTGGTCCGGGTTGGCCGGTTGAGCCCTGATGCCTGGCGCGGAACCTGCGGACCTTCATCAGGTTGCCGCACGACTTGTCATCGCAGAATCGCTTATTACGGTTGCGCGTGTCGTCGTAGAAGACCCACAGGCAGTCCGGGTTAGCGCAAACGCGGACACGGGCGCCTTCCCCCTCCACCAGCGTCAGGGCAAAAGAGGCGGCGATTTCAGCCATCACCTGCGCCCAGTCCCGCTTGAAGGGGAGAAGGTCAAGCTGGCGGCCCTCCGCGGTATGGCTAATCTGCCGGATAACCGGCCCTCCCGCCATCACTCGATTCAACTCGCGGAGGTTAGCATCGCTTGGGATTGTTCCTGACACAAGCCTTTCGGCCTGGCTGCGCAGGCACCCCCGGAACTCTTTCAGGGCCGCCAGCTCTCCTGCGTCAGGAGGAACCGGGGCGTCAAGTTTCCAGGTCTCCAGGAATTCCTTCAACCACTGTGGGTTATCCAGCCGGTCATCCGTCCTTCCGCTGCCCCGCCAGTCATGCCATTCGCTATTGAGAAAGTCGGTCCAAAGCAGATCCAAAAAATTACCCCCTACCCCTTGACCGCAGTGGGAGTACTGTGGTATAGTTTATCCGTAACTATCGTATATATATTTTGCTAGTTACCAAAACAACATCATCCGTACTATATACTAGTGTAACATTTAAAAAGCCAAAACGCTAGTTACAAAGAGGGAGAAAACGATGAGCCACAACCAGGCAGCAGAACACCTCCTACATCATTACCTTTCTGGCCGGCATCCTCGCCGTCTTCTTCAAACTCGCCTACCAGGCTTACATACCATTTCTATTAGTGAAAGTGAAAGGTAGGTGCAACCATGGATTTAAAGGAATGGGCACAAAGAAAGGGGTATCGTATTGCATGGGGACCCGTCTCTCTGCTTGACGAGATCCGGAATGAGCTGGTCAATCGCCATGAGGCGGGGGAGTTTGAGGAGAAATTCTTTGAAAAAAGCCTTTCTAACTTTGGATATCTCAAGGGTTTGTCTGAGATCAGGACGGTCGGGGTCGTGGCCATTCCCAGACCTGGACATCTAATCCGTTTCTCCAACGGAAACCGGACCATAGACGCCGTTGCCCCGCCGACCTATCTTGACTACGATAAGACGGCCCAGGATGTCCTGGCGGAGATGAACGATTTGGTCCCCGGGGAGGAGCCCCACTTCGTATCGTTGCACGCTCCCCTCAAAGGATTGGCGGTGCGGACTGGCCTGGCTCATTACGGGCGGAACAACATCACGTTTGTCCCGGGGATGGGCAGTTATCATCAACTGGTGGGTTTTGCAAGCGATCTTGATCTAGGCTCCGCAAATTTGCCAGAAGCAAAAACGCCGGCTCTCTTGCCCCTCTGCGAAAGCTGCTCGGCGTGTCAAAAAGCTTGCCCTACGGGAGCGATAAGTAAAGAGCGTTTCTTGCTTCGTGGAGAACGCTGCCTCACCTTCTTAAACGAATACGAAGAAGCCTGGCCCGATTGGCTCCCCTCCACCACCCATAACTGTCTCGTAGGCTGCCTTCTTTGTCAGAAAGCCTGCCCGCAAAACGCAGGCCTCTTAAGGTTTGAGAAGGCCAGGGAGGAGTTCACTTCAGATGAGACCGCCGCCCTCCTGGGCGGCGGCAGTGAGGGCAATGAACGCCTGTGGCGCGCGATCACCGAGAAGTTGACGCGCATCGGCCTGGATGGGTATGAGCCGGTGCTTGGGCGGAATCTGAAAGTGCTTCTTGCTGCTCAGACTCCAAATAAAGTTTGATATCACCGTCTTTCGTAGTTACACTGGCGTTATACAGTTACAAGGCGCATTTGGGGTAACGCTCTCCCGTAAAATGCGTGTTTCAGACCTTCACATGCACCCGTTCATCAAGAAGACCGGTGAATTCGATAACTTCCACAGCTTCCGGCTTGAGCTCCATTTCGAAGAGCAGTTCCTCGGCGCTTCGCCTTGTCCAGGAATGCGATGCCTCCTCAATCGTTGCAGTTCCGGGCACCCGATGCAAAACCTTCACCAGGGCTGGTTCCTCCTTGTGGTTTTTCAGGACCATCTGCCAGTGCTCCTTACGAATTCCCCGGTCATTTCTCTTCGAGAGGCACTTCCTTTCGCAGGCAATGTCAAAAGCTTCCCCGATCTCCAGCCGCAGGGTCTCGCCATTAGGGGTATGACCGATCGCGTCCTCGCCGACAAAGGACAGACCCCCATCTGATTCGTCCTTCTGGTAGACTTTGAATGTGCCGGCCGGGAAAGGCATCCCCAGGCCGCATTCGGCGGTGTTCTTCATCTCCAGCACAATCCTGGCGTCTTCCGAGAAGGGGGCCACCTCATAATAACGCTCGTATGGCACGTCTGCCGCGCCAAAAAGACGGATCTGCTTCGACTGGTGGTCTTTCAGGCTAGTGACGCCCTCCATCGTGTAGAGGTGGCAGTCGGAGAAACTCTTTTCGGAAAAGCCCGAACCGCCCTGCTCGTTTACGGTCACGCAGTAATCTACTTGCGGATTGGAGACACGGTTCACTTCGCCGGCCAGCAGCTTCAGACGTGCGCCAGTAAAAGTGATGCCTGCCTCGTTGCGAATCTCCACCCAGGCGTCGATAGACAACTTATCCTTCCGCAATTCCGCCACATAATTGGCCGTCCAGGAAAGCCCCCTGGCCAGGTAGGAGACGCCAATCTCCTCCGACGCCCGCGGCCTGAGCAGGAAGACCAGCGCGGGTCTGGCGGACAATCCCTCGGGCAGCTTCGGCAGGACAAGCTCACCCGCGGGGTCAACCAGGACTTCTCCGGTTTCCACATCTTCCAGGATTAGTCCCGGACCGGCAGCAAGCAGACGGCACGCCCTTTTTTGCGGCTCTTTGTCCCGAATCAGGAAGACCGTTTCACCCACGTATTTCCCCAGCAACTTCGCCTTGTCCACCAGGTCATACTCATAGTTCACTTCCGCCACGTCGATGCCTTCGACCCGAAGCGACTCCACCTCCATCCGCTGGGCCACATCCATGTACTGTAGGCGCGCCTCCCCTCCCGCCAGATTCACCGCCCGGCGTTCGGCCACCAATCCGAACCCGTCGTTGTAGACGGTAAGGCAAAGATCCCTGCTCTCTTTCATGGTGCACATCTTCAAATTAATCAGCTCCCTTCTTTTACCCAAATCGTAGCACAGGGAGGGAGCTGCACATCTGGACTCTCAGTCCAGATCCGGCCCTAGCAGGCGCAGCCCGCAATGTTCCAGCAGGAGGTTGGTCTCGAGCGGCGACTGGAGATTCTCCAGGCAGCGCAAGATGATATAGTCCCGTTTAATATGCTCACTTAATCCGTAGCCCAGATACCCCAGCAACCGCCGCGTCTCTTTCTCTTTGAGCCGGAGAGCCAGGGCAAGGCAGATGAGCGTATCGCGGCCAGGGAGCCTTCTCCCCGCTTGAATTTTGTAAAATGTATTTTCCAGGAGCAAGGCTCTCTCGCAAAGCTCTCTCTTGGTGCCGGACCAGTGCTTTTGAATCGCGCTGGATAATACCGCGGTAAAGTCGCCCTCCACATCTAGCCCCTCGAGCTCCTTGAGCGAAGGCGCTGATATAGAACGATCGGGCATGGAAGGATAGCACTCCTCCACTACCGCCTGCCTGGATTCTTGAACCTCATAAGAAGGCTCATCGTCGGCAACAAAGTTCATAATTTTTACTTTCGCCAGCAACTCCAGCATCCAGGCGCTCATCTGCACCGCCATCAATCTCGCCTCCAACATCCTGTCCGTTGAAAAGAATATCAAAAAAGTACGTTAAAGATCCCGTAAGTTTTTTATCTTCTTTTCTCCTGTCGGCTTTTCCTGCCATGCCTTATTGGCTGCTAACTGCTCCTATCCGGGAACCCGCCATACTTCTTATGGTAAAGTAAGAATCCCCTTCCGAAACCGGAAAGGGATCCCTTTTCGCATGCTTTTCCGTTCCAAGTTACGCCAGTGTTTCATTAAGCTTGGCGTCCGCCCTTTGAAACTTATACTTTGGCATAACCCATTGGGTGGAGTACGCAGAGCAGTTGGTTGGCGTGGATAGTGGAACACCACAACGCTCGCGCAGGGTCTGGTGGCCTTCGTCGAACCACTTCTGGGGCAGGTAGAGCCTCCGGTCCACCAGGCGTAGCCAGCTGCCCCGGAGTAGCCCATGAATACAGGGGAACGCTGGAAACATCTCCCACAGAAACGGCACATCTAAACCCTGTATGGGCCTGATTAAGCCCCGGCCGTTTTCCTTGGAGCCGCCGCGCGTATTGTCCAGGGCAGATACAGCAGCGTCCAGACGATGACCACGCAGATTAGTAATAATCCGACATACCACGGGTGTCCAACCCACTTGTCAAACAGTTCGATCGGGGTCTGGGCAGGAGCCTTGCTGATAAACAAATAGTTGCTGTGCAGCACCTTGTTCACCAGGGCGTCAAAAACGGCGAGAGAAGACAGGAGCAGAAAACTTTTGGGCAGATACTTTATATTGGGTCTGAATCCATCCCCGAAAAGCCATAACAATGGAATAAGAGCCAGGAGGGCATGAACGGTTATCGATTGCAGATATTGAAAACTCAAAAGCGGGTACCCGCTGGGTTCCGGGGTGAGAAGCGCCATGAAAGCGCCGGGTAATCCGGTGTTATAGACAAATTCCTCAAGAAGCCTTTTCCCTGTAAACACCGCGAAGAATTCAAAAAAGATCATAACCCCGCAAAGATGCAGTGGAAGCATTCGAGCAAGATCATAATGGCCGACCGACAATGCCCAGACCGTGCGGGCCACCTCAAGCATGACCACCGAAACGGCAAGGGCTTTCATCACCCTCCGTCTTGTTTCTTTTCTCAACCTGGAGCAAGCAAAGATGCCAATCGCCATCAAAACAAGGGTAACAGATATCCAGGCAAAATGTGTCGGGCTGAAGTTCCTCACTTCTAATCCCCTGGGAAGATCCGCATCGTAATAAAAAAAGTACTTGAGGTTGTCCATCATATTGACTCCCACTTGTGACCCTCAACCGTATAATCTGTAATTCGGGTGGGATTCAAGGCAGTGACCGCACTTCTGTTCAGGTCGACTTTTTGGGGGGCGCCTTTTTTTCGGTTACCTTGACCCTGGCCAACGCCCTGTTTATCTCGCTCAAATAGAAGTATTCCGGATCAAACTTGCGCCCGCCGGCATCCTTTTCAGCCCAGACAAGGTATTCATCATGCTCGGGGTGTTTCGGGTCCGCGATTATTCTTAAGAAGTCAGCATAAGCCCCAACCCCTCCCACATCTTCGGGCGGTCGATGCCGCTCTCCTCCGATACATCGCGGATAATGTTCATCCTCACCGGCGGCAAGGATTTTTTCCACCACCACTTCGTGTTCCCAGTTGTCCCCGAAATCGTAGGTATAGGTGAATTGGTCTTGCTCATGCAGGAATCCGTCTATTTTAACCCTTTTGGCGTTTAACTCTTCGACCCCCGGCCCATACATCTCTCCCGGAGGATAATCCGGGTCGGGAAGGCAAACGACGGTATCCCCGAAATCAAAATTATACAGGTGATAATTCCGCCAGCCGAATGAGGCCTGAATAATTTTATGCAGTTTATGGAAGCTGATATCTTCAGGTATCAACAGCCGCCGCCAGATGGGCGGGGTGATCTCCTTGATTGTGATTTTGATCTGGTAAACTTTGCTATCCATATACCTACCCCCATTCATTGGCGTCCAGCGCCGCAGTTTATAGGTTATTGACAATCTCCTTGAAACTCTCCAATCCAGCTTCCAGGTTTTCGATGATCTCCTGTGCCAGATCATCTGGGTCTGGCAGGTTATCCAGGTCGGCCAGGCTTTTGTCTTTCAGCCAGAATATGTCGAGGTTGGTTTTATCGCGAGCGATGACCTCTTCATAGGTGAACTTTCTCCAGCGGCCTTCCGGGTTGGCCTCGGACCAGGTTTCTTTTCTTGCGAAGCGGTTTTCGGGATTAAAGCATTTGATAAAATCCTTCAGGTCTTCATAGCGCATGGGAGACTTTTTGAGCGTATGGTGGACATTGGTGCGGTAATCATACACCCAGATCTCTTTCGTCCAGGGTTCTTTGGCCGCCGGCCGGGCATCGAAGAAGAGGACGTTCGCCTTGACGCCCTGCGCATAGAAGATCCCGGTGGGAAGACGGAGAATGGTATGCAGGTCGGTGCTTTCCAGCAACTTTTTCCGCACGGTTTCACCCGCCCCACCTTCGAAAAGCACGTTGTCCGGCACCACCACAGCCGCCTTGCCGTCGGCTTTCAAGAGCGTGTGAATGTGCTGCACAAAATTCAACTGTTTGTTGCTGGTGGTGGCCCAGAAGTCCTGGCGGTTGTACACCAGGTCTTCCTTTTCCTGTTCGCCTTCCTCGTTGGTGAAGGTCATGCTGCTCTTATTCCCAAAAGGAGGGTTGGTCAATACGTAGTCATAACGAGTGCCGGGGTCGGCCACCAGGGCGTCCGCCGGTGAAATAGATGTATCCCTGTCAATCTCCCCGATATTGTGCAGGAACATATTCATCAGGCACAGCCGACGGGTGTTGGCGACGATCTCGTTGCCGGCGAACGTTTCGTGTTTCAGGAATTCCTTCTGCTCTTTATCCAGCTGGTAGTTCTTGAGAAGATAATCGTAAGCGGCGAGGAAGAAACCGCCCGTCCCGCAGGCCGGATCGCAGATGGTTTTCAACGGCTCCGGCTTGATGCATTCAACCATGGCCCGGATCAGGGCGCGGGGAGTAAAATACTGACCGGCGCCGCTCTTGGTGTCCTCGGCGTTCTTTTCCAGCAAGCCCTCGTAAATGACTCCTTTCACGTCGGCGCCCATCATCACCCAGTCTTCCTTGTCGATCATGTCGATGACCTTGTACAGCATGGCCGGGTCCTGGATCTTGTTCTGCGATTTTGTGAAAATCTGCCCCAGCATACCGGGCTTCTGGCCAAGCTCGCGCAGCAACCGTGTATAGAGGGTTTCAAGCTCAGCGCCCTTTTTGCTTGTCAGGCTCTCCCAGGTGTAATCGGCCGGAATGCCCAGTTTGCGGTTGTAGGGCGGCTTGCTGTACTCGTCGGCCATCTTCAGAAAGATAAGGTAGGTCAACTGTTCCAGGTAATCGCCATAGCTCACCCCCGCGTCGCGCAGGACGTGGCAGAAACTCCAGACTTTGGAGACGATGGCAGAGGTATCGGTCATGGTTTTCTCCCTTTACTCAAGTGTTGTTTTTCCGCTTTTATCCGTTCCAGCAGCTTCTCTGCCGGTTCCCACTCCGGATCCTTTCTGACCGTTTCCAGTTCCTTGGCGGAGAGCAGTTTGCCTTCAAAGGCCTTTTTCAGGATACTCTGGCGCAAGGCTTCGGCTTTTTGCAGACTTTCGGATATGGTCTGTTCAAATTTTTCCACTACGCTTAAACGGGCTTCAATCTCAAGGACAATTTGGTGTTGTTCGGATATAGAACATAATGGTATTGCGGTTCTTTCAACATCTTCAAGATTTAAGGTCTTTCTTGCTACTTCATGAGCACTTCCAATATGCTCTTGAATTTTTATTGGATTTCTTAATGAAAGTTCAACGTACTGGTTGTTCACTAAATTGGTGAGTGGAATCACACCTACTGCTCTAGCTGTATTAGCTCCCTTCAAGCATAAAGGAGCAATGGCTGTTCGGCCAATAGCACCAACAAGTGATATCAAAATTTCTCCACCTTCAAGAAATGTTCTTTGAAATTTATTAGCGATTTCTGGATCGATCTTTTTCAAACCAGCAATATTTACTCTCCCATTTTCGTCTATATCCCCAACTCTTACTAGAGGAATCCCATCTTCAACATGGTTTCCGGGAACAAGAACGCCATAAGCACATTTTCTATTAAACGGACAAAGTCTTCCCAGCTTTTCCCACCCCCACCCTTCCGGCAGTTGCGGTAGTTCGGCCAGTTCTTTTTCGGTAAGAGGCGACAGTTCTTTGGGGGGCTTAGGCTTTGTCTTAATTCTCCCCGCCTTATAATCGGCAAGCTCCTGTTCATAGCGCCTTTGGCGCTCCTCTTTGATTTTCCTCAGGAGCTCTTTTGCAGTCTCAAGCTTAACCTTGTTTTCCGCCCGCCATTTTTCCGTCAGCTTCCCCTCAAATGCCCACTTGAGCACCGCCTGGCGGTACACCTTGAGCTGCTCCTGCGCTTTTTTCAAACTGGCAATGCCATTGTCCAGCTCGCTGAAGAGTTGTTCAATCTTTGCTACAATAGCCCGCTGTTCGGGGAGAGGGGGGAGGCTAAACTCTATTTTGGATAGAATCTGGGCACTTACATTTGTTTTAAGTCCTGTTTTACCTAATTCTATTTGGCTCCAATAATTGTTTGATTGAAAAAAATAAGCTATTAATTTGGACTCTATGTAAGAGGTTAATACTATCCTTATAAGATAGGATGCAAATACAGAGTTCTTGGGTACATCATCTTTAATAAGGAAACTCTTTCCCACTGTACCTCCTGTCCTTGCGAACACTAAATCATCTTTATGTAATACAAATTTCTCAATTTCATTATCCGGAATTTCGCAAAAAGGCACTTGTCTCCAGTCTACTTTGTTGTCTTGAACATCAGTTATACGCAGGTATTTTACACCTGTGTTTTTATTTGTTGCTGTTGCTGTGTATCCATAATGGATTCTAAGTGAAATATCGTTTACTGTTGCTAGCTCCCATGACTCCGGCAAACAATTTTTATTTAATGAGTTTTCCATCTCACGCCACCAACGCTTCATTCAGTTCATCAATCAACTTGTCCGTCTCATCACCGAATAGTTGCCACATTTTCCCCACACCGCCTTTGGCGTCAAAGGGCGCAAGACCAAGGTCATCCCGGTCAAGGTGGAACGACGTGGCAATATGCTCTTTGATCATGCGGAGCCATTCCATCTGCTCTTCCGAGAACTTCAACCCCGCTCCCGAGTGCTTCTTGAAGACCCAGTCCTGGAAGTTTTTGTCCACGGTTTTGTCGTACGCGGTCAAAACTTTGTCAATCCCCGTCACCTTGCGGATGAGGGAGACTAGCGCCACCAGTTCATTTTTGGGGCTTTTGCCGTCCACCTTTTCCAGTTGCTCATAGGCCTGCCATACCCGCAGAGGTGCCAGGTTGGGCCGGTCAGCCTTCAGCTTTTCCAGCACTTCTTTGATCATCTTGAAAGTAAGCCCCCTGCGGTTATAGGGCTGGTTGTAGAAGATCCTCAACGCCGTGATTTCGTCTTTGTGGGTTTCAAGATACTCCTTGAAATCCCTGACAATATCTTCCGCCTTTCCCTTGACGTCGTTATCCCAGCCCGCAGCAGTCACCGTATCGATGTTGATCCTGTCAATCACCTGCTCGTGCGCCCTGCGGACATTGTCAATATACTCGTTCAGGTCGCCGTTAAAGGTGGATCGGGCAGTATTAATCAGTTCCTGCTGGGCCTTTTGAAACGCCTCGTCTGCCCTAATGCCCGGAGTTTCATTCTGGATGGCCGACGCCCTGTCCTCGATTACATCTGGATTATGGGCGTTGAGCAGCTCCTTTACCACCTGGTTGATGGTCTTGCCGCCAGCTTTTTCTTCAAATTGTTTGCGCTCGCTCTCGGTGATCTGTTTTTCCAACCGCGCCAGCCGGTTCGCCAGGGAAGAATAGATCTCTTCATCCTGCGCGCCGAAGGTGACTGCGGCGAGCAGATCCTTTAATGGCGTGGAAGGTCTCTTTTCCAGCGGACGGCTGTCGGTCTTCAGCGATCTGGTTACGCCCACGGCGTCCACAATCACAAAGTGCGTCTTCGCGGAGAGCACCGATGGTGTCACTTTTTTCAGGTCGTCATATTTGATGGTCCGGGTGCCGCGTCCCTTCATCTGCTCGAAATAGTTGCGGCTCTTGACATCCCGCATGAAGATGAGGCACTCCAGGGGCCTGACATCCGTACCGGTCGCGATCATGTCCACGGTCACAGCGATGCGCGGGTTGTACGCGTTCCTGAATTGCGCGAGCACCGATTTGGGGTCTTCGTCGATTCGATAGGTGATCTTTTTGCAGAAGTCGTTGCCTTCATTGAATTCCTCGCGGACGATCTGGATGATGTCATCCGCGTGGCTGTCGGTTTTGGCGAAAATCAGGGTTTTGGGCACTTCCGTCCGGCCGGGGAAGATCTCCGCCAGTCTTGCCTTGAAAGTGCGGATGACATTGCGGATCTGGCTCGGGTTCACCACGTCTCTGTCCAGTTGGCTTGCCGAATAGCTCAAGTCCTCGTCCAGTTGCTCCCAGCGTGTTCTCCGGGTAAGCCTTTCCCGTTTGTCCACAAATTCTTTCGCCTTGATTCTGGCCCCGTTTTTCGTAATTTCGGTTTCGATGGTGTACACGTCATAACCAACGTTCACCCCATCAGCCACAGCCTGTTCGTGAGTGTACTCGCTGACCACATTCTCATTAAAGAACCCGAAGGTACGCTTGTCCGGGGTTGCCGTGAGCCCGATCAAAAAGGCGTCGAAGTAATCGAGCACCTGCTTCCACACGTTGTAGATGGACCGGTGACATTCGTCGATGATGATGAAGTCGAAAAACTCAATCGGGATCTTTTCGTTATAGACCACCGGCAGGGGTTCCTTCGGCTGCCAGACTCTTTCCGCCGGGTTTTCCTCCTCGGCCTTCTCGTCCAACTCTTCCCCTTTCAAGATGGAATACAGGCGCTGAATGGTGCTGATGCACACCTGGCTGTCGGTGGCGATGTAACCGGAATGCAGCCGTTGTACGTTGTACAGCTCCGTAAACTTGCGGTTGTCGTCGTTGGGCACGTACGCCATGAATTCCTGCTCGGCCTGTTCGCCGAGGTTCCTGGTATCCACAAGGAATAATACTCGCTTTGCGTCAGCATATTTCAGCAGGCGGTACACGGAGGTTACGGCGGTATATGTCTTCCCGGAACCGGTGGCCATCTGGATCAGGGCGCGCGGGCGGTTGTCCTTGAATGATCTTTCCAGATTGCTTATCGCCTTGATCTGGCAATCACGGAGCCCGCCTGTTTCCAATTCGGGAATATTGAGCAGCCTGGCCCTTAATGATTTGTATTTTTTAAGCCATTCCCGGAAAGTCTCCGGCCTGTGGAAGGAAAAGACTTCCCTTGAACGCGGCTTCGGGTCCCGGTAGTCGGTAAAACGGGTCACCACTCCGGTGCTTTCATACACGAACGGGAGCGGGTCATTCTTCAGATGCTTTAGTTTGCTTATGGCATATTCGGCGGACTGTTCCTCGACCACTATCAGCCGGTGGCCTTCCTCTTCCTTTTTGGCTTCAATAATCCCGACCGGTTTTCGGTCCACAAAAAGCACATAGTCGACCGGGCCTATATCGGTCTGGTATTCACGTACCGCCACACCAAGGCCTGCATTAAAATTAACCGCATTTTTGTCCTGCACGGACCAGCCGGCCATTGCAAGCATTTCGTCGATTCTGTCCCGCGCTTTTTGTTCAGGGGTTTGATTCATGGCGTTTCTTCTCTTTCAGTAATTGTCCTGCTACATGGTTATGTTTCTATAAAGTTTTCCAATTCCCTCCAACTCCGCAGACCTCCATCCACCTTGAAAAATTATGGGCCATCAAACCAGTTTGACTTTGACGTAAAACTATTATAAGGATCAATTTTTAATGCCTCAAAATAGTCTTTTTTCAAATTAGACGCACACGCTTTAACAATATTGGAAATAAATTCAGCCGGCATTGTTAGTTCCCACATAGTGTTGCCATTTAGATCATCCGTTGCCAAATAATAGGGTGTTGAATTGTCACTGGAGATTTCAAAAGAGTTCCCTGGGCTCCTACCCTCATGCACAATAAAATTTCTGAATCTCCAAAGAAGGTTGGCGTATCGGGCCTTTTTTATTAAATCTTGGCAACCAATGTACTTTGCAAAGTGGGGCCATGTTTGCCAAAATGGATCAACCTCATCTGACCGCAATATTCGCCCGAAAGGCCATACATCTATTTCTTTGGACACCGCTTGAAACAATGCCTGATGTTCTTGTTCATCAACGCCTTGGGAAGGGTTCAAAAGGATAATCCGTAACTGGGGTATACTTATACGGTCTTTATCCTGCCATCCTGAATAACCGTCTATCAAGGAGATAAATCGCTCCCTTACACTTTTATTTGGAAAAGCACTTGAAGCAAGCATTTCCAAAAGCGATATCAAAAGAATTTTACGGAACCGTCGATCCTCTAGTTGATTAATCCGTTGTCTTTGCTCCTCTGCCCAATTAAAGAACATATTGATATCATCTTGGAGAGTAGACATGGCTTTCTTCCCCCCTCTTTGCCCGTGAGATTTATCCTACGTCATCCAATATACACCACGGTTTATCGTGAATTATCTGGCGGGATACCGACTAACCTAACTGGGGCAATGGAGATAAAAGGCGTGTGGTGATAATTCTACGGTCATGGATAGAAGCGCTCTATCTCGTGTTTGAAATTCAATGTGGCAGAATATCCACACTAGCCTCATCAAAGAACGGCAATCCATCCATGATTTGTACTGTTTAGGCAAGGATATCAATGGGGTATAATAAATGGCCCGTGGTGTAGCGAACCAAATTATTATTGGGCTATCTGAATGAGAGAGCCAGGCGCATTATATGACTCAGGCATCTCATCCCAAGTTCGCCCGCCCAAAGACCTTCCGGTTTTCCGTTTGTTCACTCCGCCCCACTGTTTAAAGAAGAACGGTACCCCGGCAGCTTTACATTGTTCCAAGATCTCTATGACCCACGATTCCTTCATAGGCCTGGCGCCAGCGCCGGATTCACCGCCAACTATAACCCAGTCTATTCCATCCAGATTAACCTGGCCGAGCGATCCGAGTAGCGGTTCGATTGAAAGAAACTTCAGCCTGGCCCCCGTCTCGCGCAAATAATCAGCACGGTACAGGTAATCCCTGTTTTCGACACTAACACCCATCCAGACATTTTTGCTCCATGGGAGTCTGGGATCTACCTCCCGTAAACGCTCGGGCCGCTTGGTCAAAACCTGGAAGCAATGCCAATTCGCTTGACGCATGACATCAAACACTTGCAGGATAAACTCTTCGGGAATTCTTTCATGGAAAAGATCGCTCATGGAGTTAACAAAAATAGTCTGCGGTTTCTTCCATTTGAGCGGCAAATTTAAGGCAGGATCATGCAGAGTTACCTCAAACCCGTTAGCGTAGTTCGCTTGCCCCATAGCCTTCAGCCTCTTGGCCAGACGAGCTGCATAACAGTTGGCACATCCTGGGCTTACTTTGGTGCATCCAGTCACGGGATTCCAGGTTGATTCGGTCCATTCAATTGCCGATTTAATCGCCATGTGTTATAACCTCGCATTCGGGAAACTTATTTTAACACTTCGGGGGAAGCTCACTACCCCATTGCGTGAGCGGCGTTCCTCAAAAGGAGGATTGACAGTTATCAATCCGGCTGCTTCGAGCTTACGCAAAGCCTCGCGGTAATTCTTTTCGACGTAAGGTTTTCCAACGTGGTGTTCTTGAAAGAGTTCTACCATCGTCAGTTCCCGACCGGCAAAATCTTTAAGCAACATCTCCCCCAAGTCGTCTATTGGTCAGACGAAAAGGTTCCCCTGATGAACACCGGAAGGGTCGTATTCGAATGAAGCCACGCCTTGCAAATCCGCTGAGCTTTCCCCGGCGAAGATCTCCTTCATGACGGTTTCCCCGAGAGGGTGTTTGGTCACGAAAATTAAGTGGTGGCTGGTTCGACCCTCAAGCCCCTTCTTGAATCTAAACGTTAGTACGTGTCGAGTAGCATTCCCTGAAAGGGCCTGCTTGATCTTATCCACGATAACTTCTTCCCGCCGCTGAGGCCCCAGGGAATGGACTTCTTTGCGAAGTTCGTCGGCCCTCTGCTTGCCGAAGAGGTCGTCCATTTGCTGCTCAATAGTTAGAACTGGATTGGCCAGGCCAGCATTGATGCGAACATAGTTGAAGAAAAAGATGCAGTCGCATCCCCAGCCCTTTATGGCAGAATTGATCAGGTCCAGTGACAGTCCCTTATATCCCCAGGGGTCCATGAAATATAACGTGGGAACCGAATAACCGACCAGCTTTTTAACATGGGTTATAAGTTCACTGCCCACGGCACGAGTAAGAATGATGGGTGTATGACCCAACTTTCCAACGTCAGGCAAACTACCGATGACCTCTGACAAGGTCTGAGTGTTGGCCGGATCGTGGTCGTTGAAAACTGTTATAAGTTGGGATGGGAGGTCATCGTCCTTAAGCGCTCGCTTAAGAATCAGCAACGGGGTCGAGGGAGTACCATCCTCTGCCATAGAAGCGCCAGTTCCTGCCGCGAGATGCAGGAACGTCCCCGGCGGCTGGCGAATATCGAGGCAGAGCTTAACCTCGCCACAGATTCATATTCTCCACGCCAGATGGATTCCCGTCGCCCCCAGGGAGGTTATAAACCGTTATGAGTGTGCACCAGTCCAACAAAAATTCGCTACCCGATTCGGAGTTTACTCCGGGCGAAATTGCGTTCCTGGTCCCCGGCAACTCTTGCCGGCTGCTCGACGTCAGAAGGACCCCGGGGGTTATTGAAGCCTACTTCGAAGATAGCGCCATGTTCCGCTGGCGAATTACGGATTTCGAGGACAAGGGGAAGTACTGGGGCCTGCCCGCCGAAGAGATCGTAAGGTTTCAATTCACCAGGGATTCCAAACGGCTGGACAATCGTACGGTCGGCGACATCACCAGCGCCGTCAACCGGTACCAGTCCACCATCAGCATCGAAGCCGCCGCCAGTGAACGGGATCACACCGAGAAGGAGATCGAGGCCGCCGAACAAGAGGCAGTAAAATGGCTGGGAGCCCATTCCACCTTCTTTCGAAACAAAGAGGGGCTGAACTACAAAGAGTTGTTGAATCTCAACTCCCGCCATGGGCCGAAGTCGCTCGCCGGGGATCTGGCCAGCTACATGGCCACAAGCGGGTTGGCAGAGATGGAGAGCCGGACGGCCGAGGCATTCGTCTTGAACCCCAATTCGGGGGAATGGATCAAGGGTATGGCCATGGTCCTGGCGGAAATGGGGCTGGTGCCTTACCAGGGCAAGGTGCCAAGAACGGCCGATATCTTCGCGGGACCGGGGGCCAAAGAGAACCGGCGCCGGTATCTGGCCAACCGGCTGGCCTTTGTCAGAGCGTATTTTTACCTGCTGGGCCTGCACGAAGTCGTCCTCTACAGGGGGATGAGCACGGAAAGAGACCTTGCGGTTCGACCCCGAACCTTTCTATCCTGCACCTTCAGCCTCAAAGTGGCCAGGAGCATGGCGGACTTCGAGAGGGACGGCAAATGTCGCAATTCCTATCTCTTCAAGGGCACTTTTTCGGTCAAGCAGCTCTTCATGACCTATCTGGAAACCGAGGCCATGAACCGTCAGTACCAAGAGGCCGAAGCGTTGGTTCTGGCCGTCAGCCCAATCTGTCTATAGGTATCGATTGTGGCCACCGACGTTGTCCCAGCTTCCGTAGAATTTGCCGTTCACAGTATTTCGCCGAATATCACGCTATAGCTTCCTTTTTGAATTCCGGTGGTGCACTTAAGCCAGCTGTGCTTTTGGCAAGAACCTCTATCAGCACTGGGATCTCTTTGTAACCCTTGATGCGCCGGAATCTTTTCTCAACCTCCAGCAAAGCCGCCGCCATCCATCTGAGGGCCTGCTCTCCATTGCGCCACCTCTTCACATTTCTCATATGGGTGGCTGTGCCGTCGAAGGCAGACTCCATGGGGTTGGTGGACCTTAGGGTCTTCTTGAGAGTGCCGGGCAAGGCCAATTTGACAACCGTGAGGGTTTCTTCCAACCCCTCTCTCAGGCTTCCTGCTGCATCTGGATGCTCGTGTTTGAGGGAGTCCGCCAGTATTTCGAGTTCTCTGGGCCTGATCGGCGTCGGTTTCCGCCCAGGCTTGCCGCATCTTGTGCTTGACTTCGGCTTTCCAGCTATCCGGCAGGTAGTCCAGCACATTTCGCAGTTTGTGGACCTGGCAACGCTGGATAAGGACCTTATCGCCAAAGGTGGCTACTACCGCGGCTCTTAGCGCCTTCGAACCGTCCAGTACTGCCAAGAGGCCTCTGCTGGCGTCAAAACCCCTTTCCACCAATTCGTTAAGCAGGTCCTTACAGACCTGGGCATTTTCCGTGGCGCCCTCCCGAATCGAAAGGATATGCTTTTGGCCTTCCGCATCAAGGCCCATGGCGGTGATCACCAGGTGCTCGCCAAGTGCAAACCCATCAATGAACAGCGCCACGAAAGGCGTGGAGTCAAACCTTCTTTCCAAAAGTTCAATCAGAGCCTGACGGGTCCTGTGCATAAAGTTACGGCTGATGGAACTCTTGGAGATGCCCTGAACATCGATTCCGGCCCCAATATCCTCCAGGCCCTTATGGCGCCGCCTGGTGGAGATGCCATGCAGCATCCGGTCCATCGCCGCCTGATGCAGGACGTCTTCGGCCTGGAAGCGCTGAAAGACCTGGAGCAACACTTCCTGACCGGCTTTGGTTCGAACCCTGGGTTTAGTGACGGCGACCTTTCTCCCGCCCAGAACAACAGTTCCATTCTCATGGCCGTGCCGATAAGCAGTGCGGGCTGGGGAGTGGCGGCCCTTGGGTCCCACGATGGTGGCAATCTCTTCTTCCAGCATCGCCTCCATGACCTTCAGGCCAACTCGGACCGACAGTGCCAATAGCCCCTCTCGGACGTCCACTGCCAAACCGGAGAGTTGGGAAAGCAGTTCGGCTGAGAGTTCAATTTGGTTTGTTGGCTCCACTACAGAAATGGGTCTTCCCTTTGCAGGCAAATCATGATACGATCTCATTGGCGGTCCCTCCCGTTAATGGTTGATTGTGTCACTTTCAACACTGTTATACCATGAACGGGGCGGTTACCGCCATCTCAATTTCTACGGATTATGGGACATCCTCCAGTGTGGAGACCAGCGTATAGAACTGCTCAAAGGAAGCGATGGTTTCCCTCATGTGGTCATCGTAGGAAGAAGCTCTTTCGTCAAAAAAAGGACATTTCGGTAAGATCGTTGGATTCATTCTTGCCCATAATATCACCCCAAATAAAAACCCCCCAGTGCAACTGCGCGGGGAGTTTGATTCGTCAGACCTGTGATATCTCCTTTACATTGCGTAGCTCATTTATCCACAATATACCAGGAAGAAAGCAGTCTGTCAACGCCCAGGGGCTTCTTTCAAAGCCTTCCATCGTTAGCAACAGATGTCGCTGAAGGTCTGGCTGTTCATCTGACCTTAACTCAGGCGTCGTCAGTTGAACCAGATCGGCGTGGTATACGCCCGGTAATTTGCGTCGTTGATCTCCCGCGAGTAAACCCGCAGGTAGGCGCCCGGCTCCACATTGACATTAATCGTGAAGGAACCATTCCCCGCGCCGACCATGGTGGAGTATACCTGCTGTTCCGTGGTCCAGCCCGCTTTTCCTTTCATCACGTAGATGTACATGCCGTCATAACTGTCCGCGTAGGAAATGTACACCTCCGCCGTACCAGCCCCCATGGCGAGGATATCGCCCATCCATGACCAGCTCGTGGCGCCGCTCTTCCTGGCCCACATGGCCAGGCCGGGAAAAGTAGTCACGTAATGGTGGCCTAGCGCCAGATTCTCCTTGATGTTGGTCTGGGTTAGATAATCGGCATAGACCACGGTATAACTCTCACCCAGGTGGTTTTGGGATTCGGTGTCGCTGCCGGCGAAGGGAAAGACTTTTTCACCTTTCAGGAGGCGCTGATCAATCCAGCGGGTGGTAGAGCCGTTATTCGTGTCGTCCTAGGCCCCGTTGAGAATCTCGATACCGGTCTCCCCATGGGTGTAAGGATAAGTGTTGATCGTGAAGTTCCAGGCTTCGAGCAACCCGGTTCCCCAGTTCGGGTGGTTGATGATCGCCAGGCCGCCGGATTGTTTCAAATAGTTGATGCCTTGCTGGGAGCCCGGCGATGATGCTTTCCGGAAAAGATCGGTCTGGCTGGCAACGAAGGAGGTATTGAGAACACCGTTATAGTGGGCGGTATCCGAGGACTTGGTCCCGTTGACCAGTTCCGCGACTGACAGCTCTTCCCCGAACAGGAAGGCAAAGGTGCTGCCCGAAAGCGAAGTGACGGCGCTCTTCTGTTCATTGAATTCGGTGGTGTTCAGGCAATAGGAATGGTCGATCAAAACCAGCCAATCCAGGCCCGCCACCTTTGCCGCTGATTTCAGTTCGGGAATGGTGTAAATGCCGTCGCCAAAGTAAAAATCGGAAGTATAGGTGGAGTGCGAATGGGTGTCCCCGAAATACCAGTCGCTGTGGTGGGCGCCGGGGGCCACAGGCGGCCGCTCAAGCTGGCGGCTGGCGGCGGTAAGGGGGTGGTGTAAAATTGTAGTAGGTGATCGAGAGGTCGAGATAGAAAAGAGACCTCACAAAAAGGTTGTCCAAGAAGGACAACCAACCCCAGCCAAAGGGAGTGAGGTCTCAATGATCAGTATTCGACACATTCTTGAATTGGTCCTGCCATTGATGGAAGGGATAGTGCAAATAGTCCAGACGGATAGGGGCTTCTATCAGGTGGAAGAGGACTTGCACCGGCTGGTGCAAGCGGCGTCCGCCCAATTTCTTAGCATGGTTATGGAAGAGATAGATGAGCAACTTTTTGAGAAAAGAGCACGGACCTTAAAACCGGTAGGCTATCGGTGTCGGCAGGTGGTAACGGCTTTGGGAGAGGTAACCTTAAAGCGGCGGTTGTACCGGGATAACCATGGAGAGGCGCACTTTTTACTGGATGAGGTGCTGGGGCTGGAAAAGAGGCAGCGCCTGAGCCCAAGACTGAAAGAAATGGCGGTGGAGTTGGCGGCGGATCTGCCTTATCGACGGGCGGCGAAGTTTCTGGAATATTTGGCGCCTGGGGTAAGCGCCATGAGCGTCTGGGACGCCTTGCAAGCGGTTGGGGAGCAAGCGCGGGCCAAGACAGAAAGCTTACGGCAAAAGGTGTATGAGCAGGGAGAGATGGCGGCAGGAGAGGAAGTAACCAACCTGCGGATCGAAGCCGACGGGGTACTGGTGAAGCTGCAGCATAGTGAGGCCCGGCGCGGGGAAATCAAGCTGGTGGTAGGGTATGAGGACAAGGAGGAGAAGGGGGCTAAGCGTGTGGCCTTGCGGAACCGGCGAGTAGTGGCGGGCCTGGTGGATGAGGAACGGATCTGGGAGGAAGCCGGGGCGGAATTTGCACAAAAGTGGGCGTTAGAGCGGGCGGAAAGGATCTGGATAGGAGGCGACGGCGCGGGCTGGGTGAAGAAAGGGGCAGAAGAGTTTGCCCATGCGCAGTACCAACTGGACAAATTCCATCTGCGCCGGCGGATGCTGGAAGCCCTGGGCTATAGCGAAAGCGGGCTGATACAAACCTGGGAAGCGATCAAGGCGGGGTCTTTACCGAAGGTCCAGGCTGTCCTGGAGGAGCTCGTCAAAAAGGCGAGAGGGAAACAACGTAAGCAAGTTAAAGAGTTCCAGAAATACTTGGAGGAGAACTGGGAAGGCATCAGGCAGGAAAGCGTCAGCTTGGGAGCGATCGAAGGACAGGTCTATCACCATGTGGCCCGGCGGATGAAACGGCTGGGTGCCCGCTGGAGCCGTAGGGGAGCAGATCATATGGCGCGTGTCCAGGCGGCACGAGCCAACGGAGAGTTAAGGCAACTAGCGCGGCAACGGCAGAGCGTATCGGAAGCCAAGCCGACGCCGATTAGGGTGGAGATTGCCAAGATACAGAAACGTACTGACTTAGAAGCCTGGTTACAAGTCCATATGCCGATGTTAGATGGCCCACAGGAGTTATAGGTCAGGCAGACGTTGCGGGAACTTTCCCCTCACGGTTTCTCAGTAGCTTGAAGGCTTGACAAAAATTTTTCTGGGGTTTCACCTACTAAATCTTGACACAGCCCGGTAAGGGTGACCTCTTGAGCACTATTGAGTTCCTTCAGGGTGGCCAGATCCCGGCCCGCCAAATTCAGAGCAAGCTTTATGGAGCCTTTGGCTTTGAGCTCCTCGGCCATCTCCTGGGTGATGTTGAAGCGGAGATAAGAGGTTCCTTTCTTTAAGCTTCTCGTGCTGGAGCTTCAAAGTATCGATTTCTGCGGGATTGAGAGTACCTTTTTTGCTCCTGAGCTCATTGACGATCTTCCGGGCATCGCCGGTAGGCTCCAATTCATCCGCCAGGTCTTCCGAATACTCCACGTAGCCATTGGACATCTTTTGGCCCCAGCGCCAACTTGCCTTTTGCAGCAAGATCTTGCCGTCGGCCTTCGTGTTGGTGATCTCCGCCACAATGGGGAAGGAGACCGCATTCCGGATCACCGGTGGAACAATGAGGGACACATGCAAGTCCTGGGCGTCCGTAGGCGCCGCTGCTGCACCGAAACCGAAGAAGCCGACGAGGAAGAAGCTAAACAGAAAGATCGTCAATAACGCCAAAACCGCGGTAAAACGCTTCATTCAATTTCCCTCCTTGATAAGATGAATTGTACCGATGTCCTAAACCATCTTTTCTGAAAAAATATTCAGCATTCGAAATGGCAATTCCTTCTATTTTGTCTTGCGCCAACTATCTATTACCAGCCAGGCAAGAACAGCCGACATCTTCGAGGGGCCGCGCTAGACCGGTGTGAGGATAAAAATCAGATCCTGAATTTTTTCTTTAACCACCGCCTGCCAAAGGCATGGGCCGCAACCGTAATAGCCGTGCCTGCGACCAAAGCGGCCCCCAGGGGCAAGAATTCCGCCCCTTTCCAGTCTTCTGCCAGGGATGGGAACAGAGCACCGAAGGCAATTAGCCCGCAAAACCCAATTATTGCCCCCAGCAAGAGGATTCCCGGCCCGCTTAAAGGAATTTGCTCCATCAGCAGTGATTCAAAACTGTTGTTGTATTGTACCTCTCGTTCCGGATCAATAGTGACGACTAACATAGAACTAAGTAGCGTTGAATAAAGAGTGACTGCCAACCAGACCACGGCTATCGCCCCAATAATCTGCCCTGGACTCAGCCTGCCAGCCAATCCCACCATCAGAGTCGTAAGCCCTGACAAAGGTAGCAATAACACTAAGCTCGTGAGCAGCTTACTCTTAATCAACTGCTCACCTTTTACAGGCGCGGAGAGGAAAAGATTGATTCTGTTGGCTTCTACCGCATACTGGTTCACCTGAGTCTCAATGAAACAAATAAGCATCACCCCAAGCGTCCATGCCACGGCAACGCCAAAGGTAAACAAGCTTCCTCTGGCTACTACTTGGTCCCTAACAAAAATGAATCCCAAAGTCAGCAGCACCCAAACACCCAAGCGAAGATATATAAACGGCTGCCGCAAGAGCAACAGCAGGTCTTTCTGTGCCATAAAGCCCATCACATCCCGTTCCAGGCCAAAAAGATTCGAAAAACAGGACAGGGTTGCCAAATATTTCGGGGAGCCTTGTCTGGCGCTTCGCTTCTCCAGATAGCTTCTTGGATAGCATGCTCGACCTGCGGGAAACGTTACCACCACCAGCATTATAGCTGCCAGAGCGTATAGACTGATGAAAAGCCAAGAATCTTCAAAGTTAAAGCCAGTGGCGGGCCCCTGTAACATAAACGCGGCAATAAGAAGGCCGGCAAACAGGTAGTTCAAAACCATCCGGTAGGGAAACAGGAACCGCATTACCACCACCAGCACAATCAATCCCAGCCAGGTAGCCAGGAAAAGAGTAACCAGAACCAGCAGAGTGAGAGCAACTATATCGCTGAACCAGAAACAGCCCCAAGCCAGGTAGGCTGCGGCGGTGGCCGGGATAACAAAGATGATCAGGAAACGGAGGTTGGAGAGCAATTCATCAAGGTATCTGGACAAGAAAATGGCGTCGCGATCAATGGGCAGATTCAATAACAAGGGGATTTTGTCGCTAGCGTAGAGGGTAACTTTCCCCCTCAGATAGCTGGCCAAAAAACAGACGAGTCCAAATTGCAAGATTACAAGCATGGGATGCGTGGGATGCTTGCGAAACAGAGAGAGCGCGGCAGCCGCTAGCAAAAGATCTGCTGCCAACCATCCAGCGCCGGAAAGGAAACGGGATCGATGAAACTGCTCGTTTATGGCCTCCCTCAGGGAGGCAGCGGACAAGATCCACGCATCTCTAGCTCTCATGGCCACCGCCTCTATTTGCTGTCAACGCCAAGAATAACTCTTCAAGATTTGCGGTCCCTGAGGCCGCGACTTCTCTTAGCTCCTCGTATGTTCCTTCGGCAACCAGGCTCCCGCAGCTGATGATCCCGATACGGTCGCACAGTTCCTGAGCAACAGCCAGCGTGTGGGTGGTTAGCAAAACCCCTTTCCCCTGGCCCCGCATCTGGATAATCATATCTTTGACCTGTCTTGCCGCCCTGACATCTAGCCCATTGAGAGGCTCATCCATCAACACTAGAGCCGGGGAATGTATCAATGCGGCAGCCAAGCTGATCTTGCGCAGCATCCCCAGGGAAAAACCGGAGAGCAACTCGTCCTTAAACTCCCGCAACTGGAATGTTTCCAGCCAACCCTCGGTTTTGCGCTCGGCATCGGCCTGGTCCAACCCGTGCAGCCTGGCGATGAACACCAGAAACTCCTCCGCGGTAAGACGCTCATAAACCAGGGGGACATCCGGGGCATAACCCAAGAGACGCTTTGCCTCCAGCCCGTTTCCCCAGACTTCATTCCCTCCAATAATTACCACACCCGCATCTGGTGGCAAGAGTCCGGTTACCATCTTCAAAGTAGTCGTCTTCCCCGCCCCATTTTCTCCCAGAAACCCGTACACTTCGCCTTTTTTAACCTTGAGTGAAAGATTTGTTACCGCCTTGACATGCCCGAACCGCTTCGTTAGATTTTTTACCACCAGTATCGCATCCCCGTTAGTTACCTCGATGGGTCTGGCAGGGGCTACCTTGTAATCGGCTCCTGCTTGCAACTCCTCCTTTTTGGAAACAGCTTCCTTGCAAAAGGAGTCAAGAGCCTGCAAGAATTCATCTGGATCATCCACGGTGATGAAGATCTTGGAGGTTTCACAGAACTTGTTCCCTTTAAGAGGCAATACCTTCTCTTCTTTCAAGTCAATTTGTATAAGATTTGTCTTCCCCATTATTACCAAATAAGCTTTCTCGCTCTCACTATAACCAATGTACATGCCAGAGGGCTTCAAAGGGGGGCGGTTAATTCTCGCAAGTCTGGCGGAAGCAATCACCCCCAGGGGGACCCGCAAGCAAGCCCTTTTTCCATGGCGCAGAATAAGCTCGGAAATAGTAATCTCATGTTTTCCATTCAATTCGAAAGTCAAACTGGCCAAGGCGTAAAGACTGAATAAAGCAAGCCCCGTCACTACCGCCCATTTCCAGGACCAAGAAACAAAAAGGACCACTACGGGAAGCACAATAGCATTCTCCAAAGCCACCACCAGACGTAACGCTTGCATCATGTTCCGGTAATCGCTATTCCTCGGAACATATGAAAACTTTACGGTCTTCAAAGTTGAGCCCCCTTTTGTAGCAGCGGCGTGGGGTTTTGGCTGGACAGGAGTTCATCAAAAACAATTTTCATATATAGTTCACCGATTTGTCGCTTCGTTAAATATGGAGTACTAATTACGGGCCGGGAGGGATGGTATTTCTCCCATTCATTATCATGTATTTGTAGGCCATATACCTCCGCGTTCTTTCGAATGGTTGTTCCCGGATAAGGAACTACAATTCCAACTACAACTTTTACTCCTTTTCGGGCAAGTTCTTTCATGTAATCGGCCGTCTCCAATATTGATTCCTGAGTATCAGAGGGATGACCTATAGTAAAACTGCATGCAACCTCAAACTTGGCTTCTTGGGCTAAATCAACAGCTTTGTTTACCTGCTCTTTAGTTATATGTTTTTTTATGTCGGCCAAGACCTTTTCATTTCCCGATTCCACCCCGTATTGGATACTTCTGCAACCCGCTTGATACATTAATTCGAGTAAATATTTGTCTGCAGTGTCAGCACGCAATTCGCACGACCACACCATTTCTAGTTTTTTATTAATTATCGCCCGACATATTTCTATTGAACGCTCGTAATTACCAGAAAAAGTGTTGTCATAAAAAGCAACATTTTCTAAACTATCCAGTGTAGAAAGCTCATTGATAATGCTATCAGCTCCCCTAACACGGTATCTTCCATGAGAAAAAGCCCCCGCCGAGCAAAAAATACATTGTCTCGGACACCCTCTGCTTGCCACAATAGCAGGAGTAGCATATTTTTCCATAGGCATTAGGTGTCGCGCCGGAAAGGGAAGGGAATCCAAATTACTTTCTGGTGATCGGGTCTCCGTTTTAATTACTTGGGGACCTTTTCTAAAGGCTATGCCGGGCACTCTTTCCAGATCCATCCCCTTTTCAACACACTGAACAATTTCCAATAGCGTACACTCGCCTTCACCTATTACAATTATATCCACATCTTTAGATTCCTGGAAAGTATCGTCTACAGTAAAAGATACGTGGGAACCTCCCAGCACAATTTTGATTTCCGGAGAATAGTTTTTAATAAGAGCAGCAAGTCGAAGTGCATTGGGATACGAGATAGTGGTACTGGTAATCCCTACCACATCGTAATCAAACCTTTTGTTTAGAAATTCCCTCCGAAAATCCTCTGGAGATTTTTCCAAAACATGTAGGTCTAGGATCTCAACCTCATACCCGTTTTTCTCCAATACAGCCGCTAAATAGCCGAGAGATAACGGGGTAAATCTAAGGCCAAAATCAAGAATCTCTGGTAATAGTAAGGTTTTCGGCAAAGGCGGTTGAACTAATAATATTTTCAAGTGTATTCCCCCTTTTTTCCAGTTTAACCCGTTCCTGTGCACGCAGGTAGCTTCCTGTTTCTAATAAAAGTTTTGCAAATAGTTCACCAATCCGTTGACGGCTAAGGTGAGGGGTACTCATGATGGGCCTATAGAGAGTGTGAGCCATGCCCGATTTGCTAGACACACAAGAGTGAGATAAAATACTCTTGTGGAGGGCGAGAAAAATGGGCGAGACAGGAAAGCGGTATACCAAAGAGTTTAAGGATGACGTGGTCCGCATGATCGTGGATAACGGTCGTAGCGTCGCCAGCGTGGCTAAAGACCTGGGTATCAGCGAACAGACTATCTACCGGTGGCTTGATCAGCACAAGGTCAGGCAAAATCCCGAAAAAGCACGGATGATGGAGCTGGAGGCCGAGCTCAAAGCCAAAGACCGTCGCATAGCAGATCTGGAAGAATCGGTGACCATCCTAAAAAAAGCTACGGCCATCTTCGTGACACAGCACCGGAAGTGATCTACCAGTTCATCAAAGGTCATAGCTCCGAATTTCCGGTGAAGAAGATGTGCCAAATGCTTGAAATATCCCGGAGCGGTTATTATGCTTGGCTGGACCGATCACCCAGCCGACGGCGGCAGGAGGATGCAAGATTGCTTGAGCTTATTAGGAAAAGCCATCAGGCAAGTGGCGGTATCTACGGTGTGGATAAAATCCACCGGGATGTTCAAGAAATTCAACCCTGTAGCCGCAAACGGGTATACCGATTGATGAAGGCCAACAACATTCATTCAAAAAGGCCTCGGAAATTTAAGGCAACCACCAATTCAAAACATAACTTGCCTGTCGCGGAAAACTTATTGAACCAGAACTTCAAGGTAGACAAGCCAAATGCAATATGGGTCAGCGATATCAGCTATATTTGGACGGACGAGGGATGGGACTATCTGGCCACCGTAAAAGACCTTTTCCACAAAGAGATTGTCGGTTGGGCGGTTTCCAGCACCATGACGCGAGATTTAGCCATCCAAGCACTCAAGAACGCTATTCAGAGGCATCGGCCACCCGCAGGCCTTATTCACCACTCGGACCGTGGGGTCCAGTACTGTAGCAAAGATTATCAAGCTTTACTTGCCCAGCACAAAATGCTTTGCAGTATGAGCCGCAAGGGTAACTGCTACGACAATGCCTGCGCGGAAACCTTCTTCAGCACGATCAAGAACGAAATGATCCACTTACGAAAATTTAGAACCAGAGAAGAAGCCCGCAAAGCTGTTTTTGAGTACATTGAAATATTTTACAACCGGAAACGTCGACACCAAAGCCTGAACTATCTAACCCCGGCAACTTATTTATGGCAATACCAAAATTGTCAAGCAGCATAAGGATATTTCAAGCTATCCTTCGTAAAGGAGAGCAAATCACACTCGGTTGTGTCTGGTAAAGCGGGAAGACCTCATATCGCAAGATTTCCAGGAACGTTTACTTAATAAGGTTAGAAAAATCCAACAGAAGTCCCACCAAGATCCGAAATGATGTCCAGCAGCAAAAACGCTCACTGGTTATTTCTTTTGATCATGAAAAAAGAGCCCTCTCTGAGACCCCTTTAGTTTTGAACGCTTAATTAAATATCATCCGGCTTCAGATCAGGGTAATACAGGTATCGCATACCTTCATGAGAAGCGAACGAAAAGAGGTCGGCTCACCCTGGTGCAAAGAGCCCGACAAATAGACGGACCCCAGCGGTCTAGAGTACCAGTGACTGTTCCTGCCCATTATAGCAGGCACGAAGGGTAGATTTTTAATCGCGAACCCGCCGCACTTGCTGCTACACAACTGTTCATGGGGGAAACCAGGATGCAGGTTGTTTACGGACGGTGTTGCGGTTTGGACGTTCACAAACAAAGCGGTGGTAGCTTGTATCAATTGCGGATTTGGGAACGTTCCGCCGACGTTAACGCCTCCAAAAGACTCTGGAAGGAGCCAACATTAAGCTATCATCGGTGGCTACGAACGTGATGGGGAAGTTCGGCCGGGCCATGTTGGAAGCTCTTATTTCCGGGATCCGACCCTCAAGTTTTAGCAGCCATGGCCAAGGGACGTTTACAAAACAAGCAATCGCAACTGGAACAAGCTTCAAGGCCTGGTGGGTAAACACCAACAGCTGCTCCTTTCCGCTCAGCTAAGGCATATAGACTTTCTGGATCAGCCGATCCAAACCCTGAGCCTGGCTTTCGTCGCTCCCAGGGAGGTTGCAGACCGTATGAGTGTGCACCAGTCCAACAAAAATTCGTTGCCTGATTCGGAGTTTATTCCGGGCGATATTACGTTCCTGGTCCCCGGCAACTCTTGCCGGCTGCTCGACATCAGAAGGACTCCCGGGGTTATCGAAGCCTACTTCGAAGATAGCGCCATGTTCCGCTGGCGAATTATGGATTTCGAGGATAAGGGGAAGTACTGGGATCTGCCCGCCGAAGATATCGTAAGGTTTCAATTTACCAGGGATTCCAAACGGCTGGACAATCGTACGGCCGGCGACATCACCAGCGCCGTCAACCGATACCAGGCCACCATCAGCATCGAAGCAACCGCCAAGCCATGAACCGGCAGTACAAAGAGGCCGAAGCGTTAGTTTTGGCCGTCAGCCCAATCTTTGGTCAATCATCAGCCTGGTAACGGCTGCTATTTGCCACAGCATTTCTTATACTTTTTCCCGCTCCCGCAGGGGCAGGGGTCGTTGCGCCCCACCTTGAATCCTTTTGAATAAAGCTCGTTCAATTTTTTCGTCTCATTCATTCTTTTGAATAGGTTTTCGAGACCATCTTTAATCTGATGCCCGCTGATATTGCCGATGCTTAAGGCATTTTTCGCCCCGCGCACGCGTTCCTCGTCTCTTTCGATGCTCTCCCTCCACTTTTTCATATCTGGATGCTCCAACCCATTTACGACATGGTTTACATACACAGCCTCCTCCAGGTTGACCATCATGGTGTCATAGCCGTACCTCAACAAGGTTAGCGCCATCGGAATGCCTTTGGTGGAGAAAAGCTTGCACAGGCCAAAACCAAGGCTGGTCTTCTGCGTTATGTCCTTCTCCTTTGGAGAAGCTCCAGCATAAGATTTTCGCTCGCCTCTGTCTTGATGTTTCCCAGCGCCCCGGTGGCATGGATTCTAAAGGGAATCTCTTCATTCAAATACTCTCTGCCTATCGCCTCCACCACGCTTGCCGTGCCAATCTTGGCAAGCGCCTCAGAAGCCCTCTCGGGAACAAAGTCACCATCAATCTTGACCGTTCTTATAAGAAAAGGTAGGGACTCCTCCGACCTCAATTCCCCGGAGAGCGCACAAAGATAGGTCTCGTCCCATCCACTGTAATCCTCGGGATAAACCATCTGAATCCTTTCCAGGTATTTATCCACGGGAAAATCCTGGCGCGCGGAAAGTTCCTTGACGATCAACCCACCATACTCATAATCGAATTCTTCCAAATTATGGCCCATTCCTGATTCGCTGTGGTGCCAGAGTTCTTCCCAAAGTTTTTCGGTTTTCATGGCAGCAAGCCGGAATCTGTTGTCGAGAATGCTGATATTTTGAGGCAACTTCGGCCGTATACCGGGAAACTTCCTTAAAAGTTCCAGGTCAGATTCGACGATGGCCTTATCGATATGGGCGATGGTATTATAGTCCGAAGCATCAATCTTTTGCAGCCGCCGCAATGTCGCCTCTGTCTGAGGGAGCATTGATACATTCCGCAGGATCCCCCAGCCCTCCCCCTGTTCAACTCCCCTTTCATAAGCATCAAGAAGCAACTGGACAACATCCGCGTCTCCTATGTTGCTCTCCGCAAAGAATTCAGCCACAAATTCCCTGACGCATCTTTCCGGATGAAGGATGAAACTTTTTACCGTGGAATAGTCGATCATGCATAACCAGCCTCCCCCGATTCCTTCCGCTCTCCCTCTTCAAACCTGCCGCCTGGCATAGATCTCCACGCCCTGCTGCTCAATTCGCCGCCGCAGTTTTTCGTTATGCAGGCTGTTCATGTCTACCAGATTAATCTTGTAGATGCCCGCCGCTTCGTCCAGATCGAGGTACAGTCCTGGCGGGAGGCCGCCGTCGGCGTATACGGCGATATCGATATCCGAATTGTATTTAAAGTCCCCTCTGCCCCGGGAGCCGAAAATAAGTGCTCTGGTTACATTCTCCCTCTTTTGCAGCTCGCTGGTGATCGCCTGCAAGATATGCTCCGGCAACCCGAAGTTCATCATTTGAGCGCCTCCGCCATTCCATCGGCAAGATCAACGAACCGGGCATAATATTTCCCCTTTATCCTCTCGTAAATCTCCATAGCCATTTGTTCATCATAGGTATGGGCGGTCAGGTTCCGGTCGTCCAGCATGGCCATCCATCCATCCCCATCATGGATCAAGCCCGCCGCAAATGCTTCCTTAAAAGCCGAACGCGGCGAATTCACCGCGGCAATGCCGTTATACTCCAGATAGGCCTTCATCAGTTTCCAGGCCAGTTCATAAGTAAATTCAAAGCGCTGAATCGCCGCATCATAGACAAAGGGATTGGATACATCAGCCTCAAGCACCTCTTTAAGCCGTAAAACGGCCCGGTGGTATTCTTCCAACCTTTCCCGCAATCTTTCCAAATTCATATTGGCACCCCCCGCCCTGGCTTGGTGAACGGATATTGTCACTCTTCTGCAAGAACTTTTGAATTCCTTCTGTTACCAGGGGAGACCCGCCGGGTCGGGTTTTAAGGCGCGATGCTTCCAGCGCCCGGCATAGATTCCCTCGGGCCAGGCACTGGTTCAAAATTACCTGGAAGAGCTTCTGGGCTACATTGAAGAAAGGCGGCTTCGGGCCGATGACATCATCACCCACCACATGCCCCCGGAAGACGCCATGGAGGGATACACCAAATTTTCCCGGCGGGAAGACAACTGCGTGAAGGTCGTCATGCACCCGGCACATTAGCTCTGCAAGAATGACCCTTACGGAACGATAGACCCCATGTAGACCCACTGGATGTAGAGATTCGCCGATCAGGCGAATCAACATATCTTTGGCTAGCCAGGAGGATTTTCTCACCCCATGTTGAATCAGGCATACATACTTCGATGCTTGATTTGAACTTGCAGGAGGAAGACCAATGGCGCTATTGATCAAACTTCTCACGGTGGTCGGGCTCGGTGTCATGGAACTATGGGCGGCCATCCCCGCTGGTCTGGCGTTGGGACTGCCGCCGGTACTGACGGGTAGCGCGGCGGCCCTGGGAGCCGTGCTAAGCGTCCTGGCCGTCGTGTTTTTCGGCGAAAAATTGCGAACCTGGCTGGTACAGCGGCATAACAGGAAAAAGCATGGCACGGATGGGCCGAAGGGGCGCATCTACCAGATCTGGGAACGCTACGGCGCGGCAGGACTCGGGCTGTTATCCCCGCTACTCTTTGGCGCGTCGTTGGGAGCCGCGCTGGGCCTCACACTGGGGGCACCAGCCAGCCGTCTGCTGTTTTGGATGATCTTCGGCATTGTTCTATGGAGCGCCGGGCTGACATTTATCGGCACAGTGGGTTTGGCGGGTATCACCTCACTGTGGCGCTGAATAGATGCGGCATTCGCCGACTCAGTTCAACGAATAAACGATTTGGGGGTTGTTTCCAAAATCCTGCCGGGCCATAACAATCTGGATCTATCCAGAGAATATTGGCCTTTGTCCATAGAATGAAAAGGGGTTTACTCCCTTCCCTGATCTGGTCGGAAGTCATTTCCATTTAACAGGATATTGACATCTCCATACCGAACTGATAGAGAAGGTTTCCACGGCCAATCCGAAAGGTGATTAAAAAGCATGGAATCGTTAAGCCTATGGGAAGAAAAGGAATTGCCGCCTCAGACAACCGGGGACAAAAGAGTCGGGATTAACGGAGAAAATAGGCTCCAACCCACTGACCGCCCCGCACATAATTGGTATCGCTTTGTTCTCTCCTTTCCACCTCATGTTGTTCGTGATTATGTCCAATATTTCGGGATTAAAAAAGGCCAGCGCGTTTTGGATCCATTTTGCGGGACCGGAACCACCCTGGTCGAATGTAAAAAACTTGGACTCGAAAGCGTTGGAGTGGAAGCTAATTCGATGTCTCATTTTGCGAGCAAGGTGAAAGTAGGATGGGGCCCAGATCCGGGCGCGTTGATTAACCATGCCTCTCAAATTGCTGAAAGAGCACTGGCAGAACTTGCTCGGGACGGGCTTACCGACAATCCAATCTTGGGAAGACATCCAGCTTAACGGGGCGCTTAAAACTCTGCCCCCTGAAAGTATGGAATTGCTTCTGACAAATTCGATCAGCCCAATACCTCTTCATAAGGCTCTTACTCTCCTGGAATGCTTGAAAAAATATCAGGATGAGCGCTATCACAGGCACGAACTTCTCGCCTTTGCCAAAGCGCTGGTCTCCTCGATTAGCAACCTGCACTTTGGCCCCGAGGTTGGAGTCTCTAAACCTAAGCGTGATGCCAGGGTCATCGGCGCTTGGTTGGACGAAGTTAAAGAGATGGCGGAGGATCTTCATGTTCTAAAACTGCTGGGCGATTCCCCTGTGTCATTATATCATGCTGATTCCAGGAGGATGTCCCAAAATCCGTAGAAATTGAGGTGGCGGTAACCGCCCCGTTCATGGTATAACAGTGTTGAAGCGACACAATCAACCATTAACGGGAGGGACCGCCAATGAGATCGTATCATGATTTGT
>JAMCQP010000076.1 GCA_023381695.1 Bacillota bacterium
TTACAGCCGGGCCCCCCTCGGACCGCCGCTTCCCGCCGTCCAGCCTTCTACAGCAGCCTGGCGGCCATCTCGGCCAGCTCCGAGCGCTCGCCCTTGGTCAGGGTCACATGCCCGGCGATCTTCTCGTTCTTGAACTTCTCCACCACGTAGGTCAGCCCGTTGCTGTTGGAATCCAGGTAAGGGTGATCGATCTGGTACGGGTCGCCGGTGATCACCAGCTTGGTCCCCTCCCCCACCCGGGTGATGATCGTCTTGACCTCATGCGGCGAAAGGTTCTGGGCCTCATCCAGGATGAAATACTGGTTGGGGATGCTCCGCCCCCGGATATAGGTCAGGGCCTCCAGCTCGATGAGGTTCAGATCCTTCAAGCTCTGTACGATGTTCTCCAGCTTGTCCTTCTTGTCCCGGTTGGCGAAGAGCAGCTCCAGGTTGTCGTAGATCGGCTGCATCCAGGGCCGGAGCTTCTCGTCCTTGTCGCCCGGGAGAAAGCCGATGTCGTTGCCCATGGGGACCACGGGCCTGGAGACCAGGAGCTTGCGGTAGGCGTGCTCCTCGGTCACCTTCTGCAACCCCGCCGCCAGGGCTAAAAGGGTCTTTCCGGTGCCGGCCTTCCCCACCAGGGTCACCAGCCGGATATCATCGTCCATGAGCAGTTCCATGGCAAATTTCTGCTCGCGGTTGCGGGGCTTGACCCCCCAGAGCTCGGAATGCAGGTAACGCAGCGGCGCCAGGGCCTTCCGCTCCATATTCACCCTGGCCAGAGCTCCCTTGCTCGTGCCGCCCTCATCCTCCAGGGCCACGAACTGGTTGGGGAAGAGTGGGGGCTGGCCCGGCGCGGCGCCCGGCAGGGCGTCCAGCGGCAGGGAATTCTCCTGGTAAAAACGGTCGATGAGCTCCGGCGCAAGTCTCAGGGTCGTCACGCCGCCATAGAGCTCCTCCAGCTTGATCTGGTCGGTCTCGAAGTCCTCGGCCAGAACACCCACGGCGTCGGACTTAACCCGCATGTTGATGTCCTTGGTGACTAAAATCACCGGCTGCTCGGGGCGCTCCTTCTGCACCGCCAGCGCCACCGCCAGGATCCGGTTGTCCATCTTGGTCCGGTCCAGCGCCGCCGGCAGCGCCTCCATGCCCTGGTGGTTGAGTTCCACCCGGAGCGTGCCCCCGTTCTCCAGGGCCACTCCCTCGTAGAGTTTTCCCCGGCCGCGAAGCAGATCGATCTGGCGCGAGACGTGGCGGGCGTTGCGCCCGACCTCGTCCTGGCGCTTCTTGTGACCGTCGATCTCCTCGATAACCGCCAGCGGGATGATCAGGTCGTTGTCTTCAAACGCGAAGATCGCGAGAGGATCGTGCAGGAGGACGCTGGTATCCAGTACAAAGCTTTTTTTCATCTAATGTAAAAGGCCTCCCCTGTATCGGTCTTCCTTTGTATCGGTCATCATTCACATGTATATTCCCGGAAAACCCGGTTTGAGAATAGGCGCCATTTTACCGGGGATGGACCACCACCCTCACCCCTTCCGGGATCCCCCATACCGCCAGGCGGCCCCGGGCCTCGCCCAGGACGCCCACCGCCCGGAAGAACTTGAATCCGCCGGCTTTAAGATATACGCCGGGCTGGCCATCCCTTTCCACCACCGCGGAGCGGGGAACAATGACGCCCTCCCGGTTCATGGCGATCACCTCAAGCTTGAGCCAGCGCATCCTTTCCATCCCCTCGATCTGCCTGTCGAGGGAAAGGAGCAACCGCTGGCGGCGCAGGAAGGAATTGGCGAGGATCTTCTCCACCCTGGCCGGATACATGGTCTTTTGACCGTGCAGTCTCACCTTGACCCGCGCCCCTTCCGCAAAGGAGACGGGGGAATCCGGCAGATCCGCGATAATCCAGGAGTGGAAGTTGTCCACAATCTTATAAACGTTATTTCCTTCACGAATTACTTCCCGATCTTTTATCTGGCGCAATTTTCCGCCCAGCACGTTTCGCAGGCTGGAAAAGGTTTTTTCATAAGAAAGCAGCGCGGCGGCGTGGCCAGGATCCATCTTCTCTTCCAGGCTGTCGGTGGAATACGAGACCAGCCCGCTCTCCTCGGCCACCAGGAGCCGCCCGCCTCCGCCCAGAAGCCGGATCAACTGCTCCTTCTCCCTGGTCAGGGTCTCCTGCCTCTTCCGGATGGCGGCGTTCTTAGGTGGTTCGCCCTTTCTGCGAAAAACCAGGCCCCAGAGGCTTCCCTCCCGCTCAATCTGCTTGAGCTGGGATTCGACGACCTTGAGCCTCACCCGCAAAGCCCTTTTTTGCTGCTCGTCGATGATCTCCGCGACGGGCGCCCCGCGCGCCACGCGCTGGGCCGTCGGGAACCAGAAAAACCACCCGGCCCGCCACCGGCGCCGCAACCGGATGCTCGCGCCGCAAGAAGACTCCCTCCCCGCCCGCGCTGACCTCCAGGGTTCCATACCGGGCCGGCGTGGTGAGAAAGAAGGTGTCGGCCAACCATCCCACGCCCCTGGTCAGGAGTACGATTCCCACCACGGCCGCCGCGGCCGCCGCCGCCAGCCGCGACAGACGCGGGAAGGACTGCAGGCGCTGCAGGGGCCGAAGCCGTTGCAGGGGTTGGAACCGGCGCAGAGGCTGGGACCGGCGCTGGGGCTCCCGGGGGTACAGGCCGGGAATGGATGGCCGCCCGGGCGGGCGTGGCGTGCTCCCCACCCCGGCCCCGGTGCGAACGACGTCCTTGCCGCTCCCCCTGGTGTTGCCTTTAAAGGAACCTTTCACGCCGCCGGATCCCGGCCTTTTACGCTCCATCGCAACCCTTCCCTTTGTCCTATCCACTTTCGACACAGGACAATTTTTTCCTGCAAGGGCGAAGGCCGGTCAAAAGGCGGCGCCGTGCGCTGCAAGATTTCGAACAGGCACGGCGCCACATTTTATAAGTTAGTTCCCTTTGGAAAAGCCAGGCTTCTGGAGCGAGGCGGCTTTTCAAAGGAAACTAGCCCCCGAGGTAGGCTTTCTTGACCTGCTCGTTGTTGGCCAGATCCGAGGCCTTGCCGGAGAGCACAATCTGGCCGGTCTCCAGCACATAGCCCTTGCTGGCGATGGACAGCGCCATGTGGGCGTTCTGCTCCACCAGCAGGATGGTCGTCCCGGCCTCGTTGATCTCCTTGACGATGGCGAAGATCTCCTTGACTAAAAGCGGCGCCAGGCCCATGGATGGCTCATCAAGGAGCATCAGGGTGGGATTGGACATGAGCCCCCGCCCGATGGCCAGCATCTGCTGCTCGCCGCCGCTCAAGGTCCCGGCCTGCTGCTTCTGCCGTTCCTCAAGCCTGGGAAAGAGCTCGAAGACCCGCTTCATGTCCTTTTGAATCCCGGCCCGGTCCGAGCGCCGGTAGGCCCCCATCTCCAGGTTCTCCCTGACCGTCAGGTTGGCGAAGACCCTTCTCCCCTCGGGAACCTGGGAGATCCCGGCCGCCACGATCTCATGCGGGGCCATGTTCCCCAGATCCCGATCCTTGAAACGGATCGCGCCTTTTTTGGCCCGCTGCAGGCCGGAGATGGTTCTCAGCGTGGTGCTCTTGCCGGCGCCGTTGGCGCCGACCAGCGTGACAATCTCACCCGCCTCCACCTCCAGGGAGATGCCCTTGATGGCGTGAATCGCGCCGTAGTACACGTGCAGATCGTTAATCTCCAAAAGCATTACGATGCCTCCTCGCCCAAATATGCCTGAATGACCCTGGGGTCCCTTTTGATAGTCTCGGGCGCGCCTTCGGCGATCACCAGCCCATAATCGAGTACATAGATCCGCTCGCAAAGCTGCATGACCAGCCCCATGTCGTGTTCGATAAGAATGATGGTAAGACCGAATCTCTCCCTGAGCCACCGGACGAGCTGCACCAGTTCGTTGGTCTCCTGGGGATTCATTCCCGCCGCCGGCTCATCCAGAAGCAGGAGCTGCGGACCGGTGGCCAGCGCGCGAACGATCTCCAGCCGGCGCTGTTCCCCGTAGGAAAGGTTTCTGGCCAGCTGATCCTTCCGCCCCGTGAGGTGGAAGATCTCCAGGAGCTCCAGCGCCTTTGCCTTGAGCTCCCGTTCCTCCCGGGAGAACCCCGGCAACCGCAGGACCGACGCGAGCATCGAGCTTTTCACGTGCCGGTGGTAGGCGATCCGCACATTATCCAGGACGGAAAGTTCGTTAAAGAGCCGGATATTCTGAAAGGTCCGGGCGATCCCGCGCCGGGTGATCTGATAGGGCTTGAGCCCGTTGAGCGGCCGGCCGTTTAACAGAATTTCCCCGGACGTGGCGGCGTAGATGCCGGTCAGGAGGTTGAAGACCGTGGTCTTTCCCGCGCCGTTGGGGCCAATCAGGCCGATGAGTTCGCCTTCCCCCACCTCGATATTTACTCCGGAGAGCGCCGTAAGCCCTCCAAAAACCTTAGTCAAGCTTTTGATCTCGAGAATGGCCAAGGCCGCCCCTCCCTTCGAAGTGCAGAAGGTCCGTGAGCTCCTTCTTCCCGAAGAGCCCCTGAGGCCTGGTGAGCATCATGACAATGAGCAGGGCGGAATAGAGCACCATCCGGTAATCCGAAAACTGCCTGAGATACTCCGGCAGGAAGGTCAGGCCGACGGCGGCCACCACGGAGCCCGTGAGGCTGCCCAGCCCGCCCAGAACCAACATCACCAGGATCTCGATGGACTTCATGAAGCTGAAGGAGGCCGGGTTGATGAACATCAGATGGTGCGCGAAGAGGCTGCCGGCCAGCCCCGCAAACCCCGCCCCGATGCTGAAGGCGATCACCTTGTAGGCGGTGGTGTTGATTCCCATGGTCTCCGCGGCGATCTCGTCCTCCCGCACCGCCAGGAAAGCCCGGCCGTGCGAGGAGTTCACCAGGTTGTAGATAAACACCAGGGTCACCACCATCACCCCTTCGGCCACGAAGAAGTTGGTCAGGTTCGGGATGCCGGGCAACCCCCGCGGCCCCCCGGTGACAGGTATATTCAGGATCACCACCCGGATAATCTCGCCGAAGCCCAGCGTGGCGATGGCCAGGTAGTCCCCGCGCAGCCGGAGCGTGGGCAGCCCGATGAGAAGCCCCGCCGCTCCCGCGGCCGCCGCCCCCGCCAGAAGCACCAGCCAGAAAGGCCAGTGGGCGAACAGGCTCAACATTGCGGCGGTATAGGCGCCAATCGCCATGAACCCCGCGTGCCCGATGGAAAACTGCCCGGTAAACCCGTTGATCAGGTTCAGGCTGGCGGTGAGGATCACATTGATGGCCGCCATGGTCATGACCCCGAGCAGGTACTGGTCAAATCGCCCCAGAGCCACCCCGATATTCAGCGCCGTCAGCAGGCCGACCCCCGCCAGGATCAGCACCAGGGCCATATGGCGTGGGCGTGCTCCAGAAAATCTCTTTAAAAAACTGAATCGAAGATCCTTTTTCACGATCGAGCCTGCACCTTTCATGATCCACCTACACCTTCTCTCCGCCGGGCCGGCCCAAAAGCCCGGTGGGTTTCACCAGAAGAATGAAGATCAGGATTGCAAAGGCCACGGCGTCTTTCCAGGTGGAGGAGAAGAGGGCCACCACCATCACCTCGGCCACCCCCATGACCAGCCCGCCCAGCATGGCGCCGGGAATCACCCCGATCCCTCCCAGGACCGCGGCCACAAACGCCTTGATCCCGGGCATGATGCCCATCAGAGGGTCGATCCGGTTGTAGAAGATCCCCACCAGGACCCCCGCCGCCGCGGCCAGCGCGGAGCCCACCGCAAACGTGACCGTGATAATCCGATCCACGTTGATCCCCATCAGCAGGGCCGCCTCCATGTCGAAGGAGACCGCCCGCATCGCCTTGCCGGTTCTGGTAAAGTTCACGAAGTACTGCAAGAGCACCATCAGGACCAGCCCCACCGCCAGGATGGCCATCTGCCTGTTGGTCACGATCAGCCCGCCGAAATTGTACAACGCCAGGGGAAAGACCTCGGGGAAGGAGCGCGGCTCCGGTTTGAGGATCAGAATCCCCAGATTCTCCAGAAGGAGCGAAACCCCGATGGCGGTAATCAGCACGGCGATGCGCGGGGCCTGACGCAGCGGCCGGTAAGCCAGCCGTTCGATGAGCACCCCGGTGGCGGCCGCCACCATCATGGCCACGCCTAAAGCGGGAAAGAAGGAAAGATGATAATGCCAGACCGCGAAAAAGCCCGCATAGGCCCCGACCATGTAGACGTCGCCGTGGGCGAAGTTGATCAGCCGGACGATCCCGTAGACCATGGTGTATCCCAGAGCGATGAGCGCATAGATGCTTCCCAACGACAACCCGTTGATCAACTGTTGCAAAAGGTCCAAATGGATTCACTCCTGGATAAACCGTAGCAAGCACAGAGGCCGGCGTCCAATAACTCTCGGGTCCCTCGTCCTCCATGCTTGCTACGCGTTCAGGTTTCAACCATAGGGTTAGGGGTTGATCTGCTCAACCAGCTTGTACTTCTGGCCCTTCTCCACCCGGAGGATCACCACGCTCTTGATCGGGTTGCGCCTGGCGTCCAGGGTGATCACGCCGGTAACCACTTTGACATTTCTGGTTTTGGCCAGGGCGTCGCGCAGGGCCTTGCGGTCCACCTTGCCCGCCCGCTTGACGGCGTCCGCCACCACCAGGGCCGCGTCATACCCCAGCGCGGAAAGCGCCTCGGGGTCCTGGCCGTACTTCTCCTTGAAATTCTTCAGGAAGCGCTGGGCAATCGGGTTCTTGACCTCCGCCGAGTAGTGCGTGCTGAAGAGGATTCCCTCCACGGCGTCGCCGCCCAGTTCAAAGAGCTTGGGTGACTCGGTGCCCTCGCTGCCCAGGATCTGGATCTTCACCCCGAGCTGCCTGGCCTGGCGGGCAATCAGGGCGATCTCCGTGTAGTAGCCGGGGATGTAGAGCACGTCCGGCTTGATGGACCGGAGCTTCGTCAACTGCGCGCTGAAGTCCTGGTCGCCCTCGCTGTAGGACTGCTCGGAGACGATCTTGCCGCCGAGCCTGGTGAATTCGGCCTTGAAGACGTTGGCCAGGCCCACGCTGTAATCGCTGCTCAACGCCGTGAGCAGGGCCGCCCTTTTGGCCTTCATGGACCTGGCCGCGTAGGAGGCCACGATCTTGCCCTGGTAGGGATCGACAAAGCACGTCCGGAAGATATAATCGCCGACCTCGGTCACCTTTTCGTTGGTGGAGCCGGGGGTCACCATCGGAACTCCCTGGGACTGGGCCACCGGCGCGCCGGCCAGGGTATTGGTGCTGGCCACTTCCCCGATGATCGCCAGGACGTTGTCGCGGTTGATCAGCTTCGCCACCGCATTTCTGGTCTCGGTGGCATCGCTCTTGGTGTCCTCGTTGACAAGTTCAATTCGCCTGCCCAGCACGCCGCCGGCGGCATTGATCTCCTCAATGGCCATCTTGATGCCGTTTAAGGTCGACTGGCCAAAGGTCGCAATGGGGCCGGTGGTCGGCAATACCGTGCCGATCTTGATTGGCTCGGCCGCCAGGGCGGGAAGGCCAACCAGTCCAATTGCCAGAAGCAAGATAAGTGCCAGAACGCCGAAAGTCTTTTTGCTCATCCTCTCTTCCTCCTCTACTACTGCAGGTTATGAAAAGTTCCCGGATCATAAATAGCCTCAACTAGGAGTAGTTGAGGCCTCGAAGGCGTCCCCGGGCTTCTAACACCCTGCTCCCTACTACTCGGCCACGCCGGGTCCTTTTCATCTTGATTTAATATTCTCTGAAAAGGGCGCTTCTCCTGCTTGTCCCGTTGAAAAAGTTATTTTGCCAGCTGGGTGAGCACCACCACCAGCCCCAGCGCCCAGCAATAGTACGAGAAGATGGTCAGCTTGCTCCGCTCCAGAACGGCCATCAAAACCCGGATGGCCAGGAGCCCGGCCACAAATGAGGCCACCCCGCCCACCGCCAGCGCCTGCCAGCTGTATTCCACTCCGACCTTCAGGATGTCCCTGGCCTGCAGGAGGCCGGCGCCGAAGATCACCGGCAGGCTCAGCAGGAAGGAGTACCTGGCGGCCGCCACCCGATCCAGCCCGCGCGCCAGCGCGGTGGCGATGGTGGTTCCGGAGCGGGAGATGCCCGGTATGATGGCCACCGCCTGGCCGATGCCGATGAGCAGCGCATCCAGGGAGGTCATGGCGCCGAGCTCGCGCCGCCGTTGCTTTTGGCCTTGCAGCCATTCCGCCCCCCACAGGATCAACCCGGTGGCCATCAGCGCCAGCCCGACCACCAGCACCGATTCGAAGAGTTTTTTGAAGAAGTCCTCCAGAAAGAACCCGGCCAGCGCCGCCGGTATGGCGCCCAGGATCACCATCCACACCAGCCGCCGGTACACCCGGCTTTCGGCGTCCAGGCGGGTCCGGCGGGCGGACCGGGAACCCAGAGCGCCCCGGATGATGGAAAAGAAGGCAATCACCAGTTTCTTCACGTCTGGCCAGAAGTAGACCACCACCGCCAGCAGGGTGGCCAGGTGGACCAGCACGTCAAAACTGAGTCCGATCTGCCGCACCCCGAGGTAATGCTGCATGAGCACCAGGTGCCCGGAACTGCTGACCGGCAGAAATTCCGTGAGGCCCTGGACAAGCCCGAGGATCAGTGCATCAAGTACTGACAAAGAAAATACCCCCTACCGTGCATCTTTCCTTATCATATTTTAAGGACCCTCGGTTGTCAAGAGATCTTGCAGCAACCTGCGCCCGAATACGGGCCACAGCCCGCGCGACCGGCCGTCGTCGCCGGACCGGCTCTCGCCCGGGGAGGGGGCGCCGCGGCGCAGTTTGACCTTGTTGGACCGGCTGCCGGCCAGAAGCTCGGAGACGGTGACAAACCTGAAGCCCTTGCCCTTTAACCCCGCGATGATCCTGGGAAGCGCGTCAGAGGTCTGTTTGCAGCTGTCGCTGGCATGCATGAGGATAATCGCGCCCGGATGCGCCAGCGAGAGCACCCGGTCCACCATGTAGTCCACACCGGGATTCTTCCAGTCCAGGGAGTCCACGCTCCACTGGATCACCTTGTAGTTCATATCGGTGGCCGCCTCGATCACCAGGTCGTTGTAATCGCCGTTGGGGGCGCGGATCAGGCTGGCGTCCACACCCGCGACCTGCTTGATGCTCTTGTGGGCGGTCATGATCTCCTCGATGATCAGGTGCTTGGGCAGGGTGCTGTAGTTGATGTGGCGGTCGCCGTGGCTGGCGATCTCGTGCCCGTCGGCCTTGATCTGCTGGGCGATCTCGGGGTGCACTTCAATCCATGGCCCGGACAAAAAAAAGGTAGCCCGGATCTTGTTGTCCCTGAGCACCTTCAAAATGGGGGGGGCACTGGCGTGCCCCCAACTGATATCAAAGGTGAGCGAGAGTTCCTGGCGGTTTGTCCGGACCTCGTATATCGGCACCAGCCGGTGAGTGGCCATGACCTGGACGTACTCGTTGGCCAGGTACAGGAAGATGAGGATTGCGGCGATGATCACCAGTATCAAATATGCTACCAAAAACTTCTGTGACCGGGAGGGGCGATTGAAGTACACAATCTTCATGCCAAGATTCACCCCATTTCGCATTGGATCATGTCATATTTATTCAGCCTGGCCCCGGTTATGCCTATCTTGAGCCCCGCCGTCCATCCCGCCCCTTGCCGTCCTTCAAAGCCGGCCTCCCCCGCGGCCTTCTAAGCCCCCCGTTTCGCGAATATACATGAACCATGAGCAACATATTCTTCTTGGTGACCACCAGAAGGAAATTGATCGGGGTTTTGGCGGCCGCGCTGGTGCTCTTTCTGGCCTTCACCGAGCTGGCCATCGCACCGGAGCCCAAAGACCCTTTCCGCATCCCCGGCAAGGTGATCGGCATCGATCCCGGGCACGGCGGCATCGACGGCGGCGCCAACGACCGCAAGGGGTTCATGGAAAAGGACATCGTCCTGGATGTGACCAGGCGGCTGCGAGTTCTCCTGGTCAGGCAGGGCGCGACGGTGATCGTGACCCGGGACGCGGATATTGAGTTGACCGATCTCGGCGAGGAGGACGAGGAATCCGAGGAGGTCCGGGATCTGCAGGGGCGCATGAAGATCATCAACCGCGCCAGGCCGGCCGTCTTTCTGAGCCTTCATATCAACGCCTCGCTTTCCAGTTCCGCCTGCGGCGGCATGGTCTTTTACAAGGCGGGGTGCGAGGAGAGCAAGCGCCTGGCCCAGGCGATTCAGGAGGAGCTCTGGCGGCTCCAGCCCTACAATCAGCGCGGCATCGACACCGCCAACTTTCATGTGCTCCGGAACAGCAAGTCGCCGGCGGTCCTGGTGGAGATGGCATTCATCTCAAACCCGCTCGAATACCGCCTTCTGGCCACCCCCTCCTACCGGCAGATGCTGGCCGAGGCGCTGGCCAACGGCATCCTGGCTTATTTTAAAGGAAAATAGGCCGCAAGCGGCGAATATCGGTTCCATTCGCCCTGGGTCACTAAAGGTGGACAGGCTCTGCTGAGCGACACCAGGCTCTGCCGGGCATTGATCGCCCCGCGTGGGTATGCTATAATGAGACCCAACAGAATTGAAACCCTATTGAAACCCCACGGAAACGAAACCTGTAGAACAAAATGGAGGCTGTCCCATGCATGCGGTCGACATAAAAAAACCGGCCGAGTCCGGAGCACCGGATACCGACAGATACAAGTGGCTGGCGCTGGCCACGGTCGGCATCGGCACTTTTATGGCCCCACTGGACGGGAGCGTGGTGAATATCGCTCTCCCCCATATCGCCTCCTCTTTGCGCGCTACGTTACCCACGGTCGAGTGGGTGGTCATGATGTACCTTCTGGTGATCAGCACCCTTCTTTTAACGTACGGGCGTCTCGGAGATATGATAGGCCACAAGCCCGTGTATCTTGCCGGTTTTGTGATCTTTACCGCGGGCTCGCTTCTGTGTGGCTTCTCTCCGGCCATAGGCTATTTGATTGCTTTCCGGGCCGTGCAGGCCATAGGCGCGGGGATGATGATGGCCATCGGCCCGGCGATTGTAACTTCGGCCTTCCCGGCCCACGAGCGGGGAAAAGCTCTCGGCATGAACGCCATGGTCGTAGCCACCGCTTTGGCCCTGGGTCCCACCATCGGCGGTCTTTTGGTCAGCACCTTCGGCTGGCGCTCGATCTTCTTCATTAACTTGCCAATCGGCGTCTTTGGTACCATCTGGGCCTGGCGGGTCCTGCGCATGAACCCGACAGTACCGGGCCAATCCTTTGACGTCCCCGGCGCAATCACCATCTTTGTAGCCCTGACGGCGCTTCTGCTTGCTTTGAGCAAGGGGCAGGATCTTGGCTGGTCGTCCCTGCCGATTGTCAGCCTCCTGGCAGCCGCGGTCGTCTTCGGCGCCCTGTTTTTGCTCAACGAACGGCGGGTCGCCCAGCCAATGATGGATCTTTCGCTCTTTGAGAACAGGTTGTTCAGCGCGGCCAACCTTTCCGCCTTATTGAACTTCATGGCCCAGTCCGCCGTCACTTTCCTCATGCCATTTTACCTGGAAAACGTCCGTCATCTGGAGGCCGCCCATGCAGGCCTGGTCCTGAGCCCCATGCCACTGGTCGTCCTCGTCGCCGCTCCCTTTAGCGGCTCGCTGTCGGATAAGATCGGCTCCCGTCTCCTCAGCTCCACGGGCATGGCTGTCATCGCGCTGGATCTGGGGCTTCTAAGCCGGCTGGGCGTCGCCACGCCGCTGCTGCTGATCGGCGCCTTGCTTGCCATTGCCGGCCTGGGCGCCGGCCTCTTTCAGTCACCCAACAACAGCGCGATTATGGGCAGCGTGCCAAAACACCGTCTGGGGATCGCCTCAGGCATGCTGGCCAGCATGCGCAATATCGGGATGGTGGTGGGCGTGGCTTTAAGCGGCGCGATCCTCACCAACCGTCTGCCCGTCCATGCCAGCCGCCTCTCGGCGCAAGGGCTGGCGGGCGATCTGCTCCAGAAGCAAGCTTTTGTTCTTTCCTTTCATGACTCGTTTGTCGTAGCCGCGGTCCTGGCCGCCATCGGGGTTCTGACCTCGCTGATCCGGGGGAAACATGTCCCGGTCCAAAGGGGCGAGTGAACAAAAAGGGGGGAGGCATTGCCTTGTCTACTCGGCATGCCGCTAACGTATTTTGCCTCGCGCCGCAATCTCCCAAACCGCCTCAAGTCGATCGCCGCGGATCGCAAAATACGCATCATGCAGGTTGATGGTTGTGCATCCATGGCTTGGAATGAACTCCACCTTATCTCCGGGTTTAAGATTCGCAGCCTCTCCGGTAAGCTGGATCTGTCCGTGTTCCTCGGACAGCTTAACAAGCTCGGCGCCCTGGACCCCTTTTAGAGCGGGCAGTCCAAATTCCTGGGTCACGGTCTTCATGCCGGCATCGGTAATCACCACATCCTTGCCGGGGCGGCTGATTACCGTGGCCAACACGGTTAAAGCGGGTTCAAACCCTCCTATAACCCCTAAGTAGCGGGTATCCATGAACACATAGGACCCGGCTTCAACCTCGGTAACACCCGGATAACTTCCGGTTATGTCGTAGGTTCCCGTGCCGCCGCCCGAAACGATCTCCACTTCGATTCCCGCGCGGCGCACGTCCTCTGCCGCCTCGACGAGCATGCTGTTTGCCAGGTGACACTTTTCGACCTGATCTTTTCTGTCCTGAATGAACACACAATGCCCCTCGTAGCCCATAAGACCACGGAATCTAAGCCCTTCAAGCGAGTCCAACAAGCGCGCCAGCGAAACGGTCTGTCCGGTGGTCCTGGTTCCACAGCGGCCCATACCAACATCCACCTCAACCACAACTCCGATCTCACTGCCAAAGACACGGGCGGCGTCGGAAAGATCGCGCGCATTTGCAGGATCGTCCACGGCCACAATCACGTCGGCATGTCGCGCCAGCGCGGCCAGCCGGGCAATCTTCTCCTTCCCAATTATCTGGTTTGCGATCAAGATGTCTTTTATCCCGCTGGAAGCCATTACTTCCGCTTCACCGAGTTTCGCGCAGGTTATGCCCCTGGCGCCGGCGGCAATCTGCTTGTGAGCAACTATCGGGCATTTATGCGTTTTTGTATGAGGTCTCAGCTTCGCCGGACGATCGGCGAAGTAGTCCGCCATCCGGCGGATATTCCGCTCCATTGCGTCAAGATCGATGATCAGAGCCGGCGTATCGATCTCCGATTTGTGCCTGCCGATTAAAGGTGATGCCATTCCCACCGCCTCCTGCTATTTACCCACCCGGACAAGTCGCCCCCTTTGGCTCTAGAAGCTCCTCGCCGGTCAGAAATTAATATACGTAGCGCCGGGGACGCGCTTGATGGCGAAGAAACATACCGGGCGTCTTTCCAGTGGGTTGGCCGTCTTCCACGACCACAACCCCGTTGACGATCACTGTTGAAAAGCCCGTCGCTAACTGCCGCGGCTCGGCGAAGGTCGCCCTGTCCTCCACCGCTTCCGGTCTGAACAGAACCACATCCGCCGCCATTCCCGGCCATAACAGGCCGCGATTTAATATGCCAAGCCTCTCCGCCGGAAGAGAGGTCATTTTTCGCACCGCCTGCTCCAGCGTGAGCACCCCTTCCTCCCGCACCATGTGGCGGATGACCCGGGCATACGCTCCGTATAACCTGGGATGGGGCTTTCCGCTGGCGCGCCACAACCCGTCGCTGCCAACTATGTGCAAGGGCGAAGCATAAATAGTCTTGATATCTTCAGGATCGTTCGAAAACATGATCCCCAACGTCTGCCCGCGATCGGCAATAAGCAGATCGGCAAGAAGGTCAAAGGGGTTGCCCCCCTGCTCGCCGGCCAGTTGCGCGAAACTTTTGCCCTCATAATGCCGGTACCGGGGGTTAACTACCGACGAAATCACGATGTTCTCCCAGCCCAAAAGCGGTACCTTGCTCTCCCAGCCACGATTTTCCGTCCCATTCAGGACGTCCGCCCGGATTTGGGCGCGCGCGGCCGGATCCTGAAGCAGTGCGGCAAGCCGGGCGGGCCCGCCGGCCAGCGCCCCGGGCGGCATCAGGGTGGACAGGGTGGTGCTGCCCGCCGTGTAGGGGTACATGTCGCACATGATATCGATTCCCCCGCGGCGAGCGTCGATCATCATGCGCAAGACATCCTTCACCTTGCCCCAGTTTTTCTTTCCTCCGGCGTGCAGGTGCGACAACTGGCCGGCCGCGTCCGACCGCCTCAGGATTTCCAGAAACTCTTGCACCGATTCCTTAAGGTAAGTTTCATAGGTACGCACATGGGCGGCGAGAATACCGGACCCCGCGGCTGCTTCCCGGCCCAGCGCCGCCAGCTCATCCATTTCGGCAAAGGAGCCGGGCGCATACAATAAGCCCAAAGATAACCCGAAAGCCCCTTCTCCCATGGCGCTGGCGACCAGAGCCTTCATCTTTTCCAACTCGGCCTCAGTGGGCCGCCTGGCCTCGTAACCCATCACCGCGACGCGGATTGCGCCGTGACCCACCAGAGCCGCTACATTGGTGGCCGTGCCCCGCCGGGCGAGAAGCCTGGCAAATTCGTTTACCGACGGTTTGAGGTCCTCTTCCTCCACGCCACTCAGAACCTGCTCCACATGCTCACGTAACAACCCGGCTTTTCCTTCCGCCACGGGAAATGTGGAAATGCCGCAATTGCCGGTGACGACCGTTGTTACACCTTGAACAATTTTGGGAGTGTCGAGAGGATCGGATAACAGGCTGAGTTCATCGTGGGAGTGGATGTCGACGAACCCCGGGCTTGCCACCATCCCGTCTGCGTTGATTACATGGCGCGCCCGGCCGTTGATCCTGGGAGAAACTTCGGTGATCAGCCCGCCGGCTATCCCGACATCCCCGGGAAACCATGGGTTGCCCGTCCCGTCAACAACGCGGGCGTTCTTAATCAAGATATCCAGAGCCAGATCAGTCATAGAGCAGAAACTTCTCTCTGGCCTGCTTGAACCGCAAGGCTTCACTCTCCCAGGACCAGACAATCTCGTCAATACTCTTTCCGCCATCTATCGCCAGGCGAAATTCGTCGGTGCCCATCAACCGATCCATGGCCTTGCTCCCGTCTTGGCGGATTCGCCAGTTGAGTTCCGCCGGGTGAAGCCGTTTCACGGTCTCGATGATCCGCAGAAAAGTCAGGGTCGGGATAAAACGGGAACGGTCGCGCACATGTATTTGCAGGCCGTTGCAGACCTCCCCTGCATATTTTGAGAACGTCGGCGCAAAGTGTATTTCGCTGAAACCGACTCCCGGCAAATCCTCTTTGGCAAGTCGTCTCCGCAATTCACCCGCATTAAGCCACGGCGCCCCAAAGATCTCGAAGGGTCTGGTGGTCCCGCGCCCTTCTGAGAGGTTTGTTCCTTCAAACAGACACATCCCCGGGTAAACCACCATACTCTCCACCGCCGGCAGATTGGGCGAAGGCAACACCCAGTCGAGACCCGTTTCATCGTACCACATGGTTCTCGTCCAGTTACGCATCTGCACTACACTTATGTCCGTCCCGAACTTACTTTCTTCATTGAACAGAAGAGCAAGTTCGCCGATGGTCATGCCATGGCGGAGGGCGATGGGGTGGATCGCCACATAGGATTGAAATTCCGGCCTGGCGACATTTCCCTCGATCGTGATTCCATTGACTGGATTGGGACGATCGAGTACAATTACCGGCGTATGTGACTTCCCCGCCGCCATGAGAATATACCACATGGCGGAAATGTACGTATAAAAGCGAACCCCTCCATCCTGAATGTCAATGATGATGGCATCCAGGATCTCCAGATTGTCCGGCGGAAAACCCTTGCTTCCGGCATAGAGGCTGTAGACAGGCAACCCGGTCTCTGGATCGGTATACGAGGTGACGGCAATTCCCGCCTGCTGATCGCCCCTTACCCCGTGCTCTCCCCCGTAAAGGGCGGCCAACCGTAAGCCGGGGCACGATAGAAGAGCTGAAACATTGGGTTCCAGGTCTTCCGTGACGCCCGTCTGGTTCGTGAACAGCCCCAGCCTCTTTCCCTGCCATCTCCGGTGCTCTGTTTCCAAAAATACGGTGATGCCCGGATGAACCTTGTCGCTTGCGCCCAATTTGCACCCTCCCCGGCGCCTTATTTTAAGTGTACACCTTGAAAAAGTCCCGGAAAGCTTAGATGGTCACGGCGCGCTTCATAATCCGGAAACGCCTGGTAACCTTAAAGCCCGCCCTCTTGTAAAGGTGGCCGGAGGCGCGCTCTTCACCGGTCCACAAGAACCAGGCGTTATGGCTGCCATTCTTACGCATTTCTTCGAGGCAAATGTACAAAAGCACCTTGCCAATCCCTTTGCCGCGATACGTTTCATCGACGCCAAACGGCCCGAATCGTTCTTGAATATAGTCGTATCCCCCGTACATACAGAACCCGATCACTTTACCGTTATCCAGTGCAACCAGCAGATGGCTCAGCGGAACGCCATGCTGCAAACCTTCGCGCACGCTGCGGGCCCAATCGGCCGAAAAATTGGCCGTGATAAATTCCAGTGCAGGCACCACCAGTTTCGGGGTTGCGATAACAAAGGAATATCCTTCCGCCTCGCGAACTTTTCTTACTTCGCGCACATCGTCGGGAATGTAAAAGCCGGTCAGGAACATTTCCATCGAAACAGGCGTGGAATCGGTCTCAAACCCAAGCCTGGCCAGGAAAGCCTCTGCTTCTTTGTGCCTCTCCATGTCCACCCCCGGGAAGAAATAATTCGGCGCGTAAGGGGAGACATAGACATTTGGCCTTCCTTTAGACCGGAAGTAATCGCACGCTCTTTCAAACAGCATGGTAGCAACGCCGCGCCGTCGAAAGTCGGGGTGAACGAAGAACATCGTCACCCAGCCACGATCTTCCTCGACTTTTAACCCAAAGATGGGTGTTTTACGGACAAGGCAGTACATCATTCCAACCGGTTGTCCCTTGTATTCTGCCACCAGAAGCCCTTCAGGGTCAAAATTGGCATCGAGCAGGATCTTCCGCATGAATAGCTCCAGGCCAATTGGGTCCTGGGGAAGGCTTTTATTCCACAGATCCACAAGTTGTTCCGTATCTTCGCCCCGGTAAGGCCGTATCTTCAATTCTTTCATGTTGGATTGGCTCCTTCCGCAGCAGATTTTATCAGCAGCATTAATAATTCGGCAAAAGATCCACAAGAGCGCGACGGGAGAGAGGACGTCTCATGAAAGCCTCGGCTTTTGGAATTCTTACCTCAGCCCCTCTGATGGTTGCAAGAGCCTTATAATATTCCAGGTAGGGGAATGGCGAAACCCCGCCCCTGACCAGTTGATGCCTGGTGATGGCTTCCACCCATTGATCGAAAACATTGCTGATCTCAACGTAAATTTCCGGCACAAATCCCTCGGCGTCTTCCCAGTTATCCGTAAAGTACAACTGCCCGACCTTATGCGCCAGGAGTTTTCTCTCCATTGATGAAAGGCCCGCCCAGGAGACGCCACGGATCACGTTGATGTTCGTTGCCAGGTGATCGCGATGGAAACTCCCTTCCCAATGCGTGATCACAATATCCGGCTTGAGCTCGCGGATGGTGTCGCAGACCATGAATTGGACCTCATCGTTCACGGGCAACTCAGCATCATGGTAGGGGAAAACCCGAACATCACAACCAAGAACTTCCGCCGCCTCCCGTACTTCCACCTTTTTCTGCTCCGCGTATTTAGCCATGGAAAGGTTGGGATTTCCCCTCTCTCCAAGGGTCAGGTGGACGAGCGTGGCTTTATGCCCCATCTTCACAAATTTCGCCAGAGTCGCTCCACAGGCGATTTCCATATCGACCGGGTGTGCTCCGAACGCCACAACATGCAACTGTTTTCTTGAAGTCTCCATCAGTTTCTCTCCCTCCAGATTCAAACCCTCTGATACGTGGTTGATCCTGCTGAATTGCTTTTTTAGCCCTTGATCCCGGACATCATCACTCCCTTTACAAAGTATTTTTGAGCCATAATAAAGACAATGAGCACCGGTATGACCGCCAGGGTGGCTCCCGCCATCATCAAGTTGTAATCGATAATGGAGGAAGGGTTCCATAGCCGGTTCAGCCCGATGGGGATGGTCATCAGGCTCTCCTTGGAGATGATGATCATGGGCCACAGGAAGTCATCCCAGTGATACATAAACGAAAAGACGGCCAGTGTCGCAAGAGATGGTTTAACCAGGGGGAGCACTATCTGCCAAAAGATCCTGAATTCTGAACACCCGTCGATACGCGCGGCGTCCAGGAGAGAATCCGGCACGGAGATGGCGGCCTGGCGCATCAGAAAAATGCCAAACCCTGTCACAAAGTGGGGCACCATCAGCCCAAGATAAGAATTCACCCAGCCCAGAGTTTTTACTATATAATAGACGGGGATGAGCTTGATGAAAAAAGGCACCATCATCGTGGACAGCGCCAGTATGAAGATCAGCCCGCGCCCCGGGAAAACAAATTTCGCCAGGGCATAGCCGGATAAAGCACTTGTCAAAACGACGGCCGTGGCATTTACCGTGGAAACCAGCAAGCTGTTCACAAACAATTGTCCGAAGTTGAGTTTGGAAATTGCATAACTGAAATTCGCCCACTGAGGAATATGGGGTAACCAGACCAGAGGCTGGGCCGCGATCTCCTGTGCTGTTTTCAGCGATGAAAGCGCCATCCAGATAAACGGCCCCACGATCACCACTCCCAGAACCAATAGAACAAGGTCAACCGCCCGTTCTTCAAAAAATGACCGCATCCGCAATGATATGCCCCCCCGACGAGTCAATTGGTTTAGTTGGTGTAAGTGTTCATTCCGCCTTCCCGCATGAGCCTGACCTGAACAAAAGTAACGATCAGGACGATGATGAACAGTATAAACGCCATTGCCGACGCTCTCCCCATCCGCAAATAGGAAAAGGCTGTATCATACATGTACAATACTGTCACCCGGGTGGCGTCCACCGGCCCTCCCTGCGTCATGATGAAGATTTGAGTGAAGACCTGTAAGGCCTCAATTGTTAAAACCACAAGGACAAAGAGCATGGTGGGTTTGATCAATGGGAGCGTAATCCGCCGAAACATCGTCGTTTTGCTGGCTCCATCAACGGTAGCCGCCTCGAATAATTCTTGGGGAACAGCCTGCAAGCCGGCGAGGAAGATCAACATATAATATCCGAGCCTTTTCCACACACTCATGGCAATAACTGAAGGCATGGCCGCCGTAATACTGGTTAGCCATTGCTGCGGGGGAAGTTTAACCCAGCTCAGGAGTTCGTTCAGAAGACCGTAATTAGGGTGATATATATAGCTCCACACAATAGATACAGCCACCAACGGGGTTATAACCGGCGAAAAATAAATGGTTCGAAGGAAGACACGAAAACGGCGGTTGGAATTTAAGGCCACCGCCGCCAGCAAGGCGATCACCGCTGTCAGGATCACGTCTCCAATAGTGAAGTAAAATGTGGAAAGCAGCGAAGGAATGAATCGTTCATCCTGGAGCAATATATAACGGAAGTTTTCCAGACCAATAAATTTTGCCTGGCTGGGGGGTACAAGCATGTTCCATCTAAAAAAGCTGATATAAATACCGAAGAGAAGAGGAACAACGGTGAAAACCACCAGGAAGATGATCACCGGTGTTAAAAAAATGTACGCATGTAAAGTTTTCGATGCACGAAGGTTGAGATTCAAACGCACCCTCTCCATCCTCCTCCGGTTTCATTCAGGGCCCGGAGCCCGGGGAATTGACTGGTCCCCAGTGGGGATCGCTAATCTTCCGGGCTCCAGGCAAAACATCGTATCAAGCGCCGCTACATGGCAACCAGGTAGCTGGCTGCCAAACCTCATCAATAGTAGTCCGCCAGGATCTCGTTTATCTTGTTCTCGGCGTCCGCAAGGGCCTGTTTCGCTGACTTCTGTTTATACAGCATGGCTTCCAATTGTTTTGCCATCTCTACCCGGACCTCTTCCGCCGGAAGAAGTTGGGGTTCCGTACGGGCATATTTCAACCCTTCGATAAAGGGTTTGTTGTAATTGTTGCCAAGGATGTCTGAGCGGCTGGCAATATCCTTTTCGAGGCTCGGGATTGCGCCCAGAATGTCCACCAGGTAGTGTCCCATCGGTGATGTGGCGCTTCCGCCGGCCATCTTTGTGCTCAACCATTCAAGGAATTGCCAGACCTCCGGCCTCTTTTCGCTGTTCTTATCCACCACGTAGGACCAACTGTAAGCCACGCTGACCCTTCCACCCGTGGGGCTTGCCGGCAGCGCCGCCGTGGCGACATCGTTAAAATTGCCACCCATTCGATCCTGGAAATACAGGCGGCCCCAGGGCGCGAAGATGATCATCCCCACTTTGCCGGCGATAAAGTCGTCCACAGAGCTGAACTGTGTCGACGTGACGAGATCGGCAAAGAATTCAGTGGCTTCCAAACCCTTCTTGGAGTTGAAGGCGGCCTTTTTCAGGTCCTTGCTCAAGAATTCTCCACCATTGGACCACAACAGGGACATCCAGGGATGAAAGACTCCGGATATATCGCCGGGACGTACCGCAAATCCCGCCTGAACGATATTACCGGACGCGTCTTTTTTGGTAAGTTTCTTTGCATCTGCCAGGAGTTCGGTCCAGGTCTTGGGCGGCCCGCTTATTCCCGCTTCAGCGAATAATTTTTTGTTGTATACCAGCATGTAATCGTTAATCTCCGTGGGGAAACCCCATGGAATTCCGCGCTGGGTTACGCCCTGCACCGCGGAAAGAGTAAATGATTTTTTGATCAAGGCTTGAATGTTTTTTGGAGGGGTGGCGGTAACGCCGTTTTCCACGAGTTGTGGCATCCAAAGATTATAGATATGGTAGATATCCGGGGTATCTCCCCCGAGCCGTGAAACCAGGATTTTCTTGAGGAACTCCTTCATGGGAACGCCTTGTACCACGATCTTTACATCGGGATTCAGGCGCTCATACTCCTGCAGGATAGGTATTACCTTTTCCTGCTGAGTCTGGCTCCAGTGCGCCATAATGGTGATCGTCTTTGGGGATGCTCCGAGCGCTGCAACGTTGCTCAAGCCCAACGACAGAAGAAGAACGATTACCACCAAATAACCCTTAACTTTCATCATTAATTCCTCTCCAATCCCTAGATGTTTAGTTCTGAAACCAGTTACAAAACCAACGGCAGAACAGCTTCAAATCTCCGAACTCCCCCCTTCGCCAACAATTCCATGCTGAAGGCCATCATGCTGGTTGCGCGGAAGAACCTTCCTATTGGCAACCGCGGCCATTGTTTTAACCAAATATTGCAGGGTTTCGTTATAGCTTTCAAAAGCCACGGAAAGGAAAAGCGTATCTATGACAGCCAACTGGACCATGCGGGAAGCAATGGCGGCGCCACGGAAGGTTGTCTCGGGACAGGAGGTCAGTAACGCAATATCCAACCACTGGACAATCGGGGATGACCAGTTGTTCGTGATCCCAATCGTCGTAGCCCCTGCCTCCTTGGCAATTTGGAGATTTTGGATAATATCCAGAGTCGTGCCCGAATAAGAAATCCCGACTGCCACGTCCTCAGAAGATAACAAAGCCGCACAGGTGGCTTGCACGTGAGGATCTACATAAGCCGCCGCCCGCAAATTGATTCTTGCAAATTTCAATTGAGCATCAAGTGCTACAAGCCCCGAGGCCCCCACACCATAAAATTCGATTTTCTTTGCCGCGGAAATTGCTTTCACTGCACGGGCCAACTCTTTATCGTCAAGAACTTCCATTGTAGAATCCAGGGCAATCTTGTATTCCTGGAACAACTTGCGCTTAATGCTCGATATATCGTCCCCTGGATCCATCGGAGCGTAAATCCGTTCCTTTCCGTTGCCAACATCCCGAGCGAGAACAATTTTAAGTTCCTGGAACCCTTTATAACCCATTTTCTTGCACAGCTTTACAATGGTGGCTTCGCTGGTTTTCGTAAGCCGGGAAAGCTCAGTTACAGTGGAGTGCACTACCTTGTTCGGTTCCGAAATAAGGTATTCGGCCACTTTTTGTTCCGCAGGAGTCATCCCGCCAAACATCCCTCTTACTCTGCTTAAACATTTCCCTGAACGCGGCTGAATTTCCATCAAGCTTCCACCCTTGTTAAAAATTTCCTCTACTGTATTTAATACGACGTGACTTGAAAATATCCTTCCTGTATGCCGGATTTGGAAGAAATTTTTTTTACATCGTGAACGGTAGTAAAATTGTTATCCTGCAGCCTCATGAATGCAACAAAATTGCTCATACTATCAAACAAAAAACCGGCCTGTCCAATTGGACTGAAACCGGTCTTCTGTACTGGAATTGCTATTTATTTAATATCGCTCAAAGAAACGTTGCTGTAACCCAAATCCGCCTATTGCACCGGCAGGTGGACCCGATTCCCCGGTTGAAATTCAGCCTTCAGATAATCCTGCGGATCAGTGCTCAAGAGCCTCTCCACCACGCCGCCGCCCTGGCCGTCCGGTAACACCTGCATCAGAACGCCGCCAACCTCAACCTCAACCAGCTCGGGATCCCCTTCATCCCATCCCATCACCGTTTCCACCGGCATCACCGTGTACAGCATCAATGACGGAATCCTCCCCTCCGCGCGGGAAAGCGCCGGCGCGGGAACCGCGGCGCTGTGACCTCTTCCACCGCTTCCTCCGCCGCTTTGCCCTCCCTGTATCTCCGGCCTTCCTCGCGTTCCCGGATAAGCTCGTTGAGCTTGCCGAGCGCCTGGGAGAGGCCGCCCACCTCATGGATCAGGCCTTCCTTGACCGCGTCGCGCCCGATCAGAACGGTCCCCACGTCCCGCACCAGTTCCCCGGTCCGGAACATCAGCTCCCGCAGCTTGGCGTCGCTGATGTGCGAGTGCTCGGTGATGAAACGGATCACCCGGTCCTGCATCTTGTCCAGGTACTCGTAGGTCTGCGGCACGCCGATCACCAGGCCGGTAAGACGAATCGGGTGGATGGTCATGGTCGCCGTCTCGGCGATAAACGAGTAGTCGGCCGCCACCGCGATGGGCACGCCTATGGAGTGCCCGCCGCCCAGGACAATGGAAACGGTGGGCTTGGAAAGGCTGCCGAGCATCTCCGCGATGGCCAGCCCGGCCTCAATATCGCCGCCAACGGTATTCAGCGCCACCAGCAGCCCCTTGATCTTCGGGTTTTGTTCAATGGCCACCAGTTGCGGGATGATATGCTCGTATTTGGTGGTCTTGTTCTTCGGCGGCAGGATCAGGTGCCCCTCGATCTGCCCAACAATGGTCAGGAAGTGAATGTTGGAATCCACGGGGCCCGGCACCGTGGATTGCCCGAGTTGCTGGATGGTCTGCACCACCGCCTTTTGCCTCTGCGCGGGGTTGGCGGGCGCAGGAGCCGGCGGGTTCATGGGCGCGCGGGCCGGTGTGGCCGGCGCGGTTGGCGCAGCGGGTGTAGTGGCGGGGAGGCCCACCGCGGGTTGAAACTGCCCTGGTACGTCGCTGGTATGGGATATTGCCGTCCTGACCGTGTGTCCATGCTCGCCGGGCAGGGTAAGCCGCGCTTCGCACTGCCGTACTTGCTTATTGTCCCCCATATCTTCACTCCTCTGGAATCTTCCGAACTCCCGTGGGTTAGTATGGTTATGTCGCGGTAAGAAAATACGTGGAGGCTGCCGCCTGAACAACCCGCCTGAACCGGCGCCCGCCTGAACCGGCGCCTTGCCATTCCATCCAGAATGTGTTAAACTGGCATTGTTGACAGAATTTGTCGGCAAAAGTTACGGGGATTCACAAAAAGATACGGAGGCCTAAACAATGGCAAACGCAGCAACGGCCATCGCTCACCAGGAAAGGAAAGACGTGGCTGCACCCCGGGAATCGAACGTGACGGTAAAGCCTGCGGTTACCGGGAGAGACAGGCGCGAATTTATCCGGGTCCCCTGGCTCATCTATCGCGGCGACCCGTTCTGGGTGCCCCCATTGCTCCAGGATATGCGTGACACCCTGAACATCAAAAAGAACCCCCTGCTCAAACTGGGCCCGCATGCCTTTTTCCTGGCCTACAGGGACGGTAAGATCGCCGGGAGGATCGGGGTGGGGATTGACGAAAAGCTGAATGCCGCCAAAAAGCGCAAGGAAGGTTATTTCACGCTCTTTGAGTCCGTGGCGGATTACGCGGTAGCCCGCGCGTTATTCGACGCAGGCCTCAACTGGCTGCGCGAAAAAGGGATGGCCTCCGTCACCGGGCCGGCTTCGCCCACCAACGGCGATGATTACCGCGGGCTTTTGATCAGCGGCTTTGGCAGCCCGCCGGTTCTGATGGACTCTTATAATCCGAAGTATTATGTGGACTTCTTGGATAGGTACGGCTTCGAAAAGTCCTTTGATCGCTTTGCTTACTGGTTCGACCTCCGGCCTCCCGTTCCGGAGAGGATGATCCTGGGGGTGAACTACGCCATGCAGCGTTACCAGTTCACCGTCGACCCCATCGACCTCAAGAAACTGGATTCCGAGATGGTGGGGATCAAAGAGATCATCGACCGGACCATGCCGGAGGATTGGCCGGACATGATCCCGCCCTCGCTGGAGGAGATTCGCGCCGAGGCGCAACGCCTGCTCCAGGTGGCCGAGCCGGATTTGATTCAAATCGCCCGGACCCTGGACGGGAAACCCATCGGGTTCTCCATCGCCCTGCCCGACTATAATCAGGTGCTGGCTCGCTTAAACGGCCGGCTGTTCCCCTTCGGAATCTTCAAGCTCCTCTGGCTGAAGCGAACGATCACCGGCGCGCGGAGCTTTATCATGTTTGTGGTGCCGGAATTTCAGAAGAAGGGGGTTTCGGGCGCCATCTATCTCAAGACCTTCCAGGCGGCCCGGAAGATGGGTTACGTCTACGGGGAAGGCTCCACCATCGGCGAATTCAACCTGCGCATGCGCCGCGACGCCGAGGGCGCCAGCGGCCAACACTACAAGACCTACCGCGTGTACGCCAAAAAACTGTAAAGACGGGAAGATCAAAAAGGGCGCCCTCTGGACGAAAGAGCGCTCTTTTTATCTCCTTGCTTGGATTTTGGTGATTACACCACCACTCTCATCACACTTCCATGATGATGGGCAGGACCATGGGCCGCCGCTTGGTGCGCTCGTAGAGGTAGCGGCTCAGCACATCCCGGACATTCGTCTTGATGTTGGACCACTCGGAGATGCGCTCGCTCTGGCATTTCTCCAGGGCATCGCGGACCTTGGCGCGCGCCTCGTCCATCAATTCCTCGGACTCCCGCATGTAGACAAAACCGCGTGAGACGATATCCGGCCCGGCCACCACATGGCCGGTCTGCCGGTCGATGGTCACCACCACGATGAGAATCCCGTCCTGCGAGAGAAGCTTCCGGTCGCGCAACACAATGTTGCCCACGTCCCCGATCCCGAGGCCGTCCACCAGGACCTTCCCCGCCGTCACCTTTCCGGCCAGCTGCGCGCCCTTGTGGTTGATCTCGATCACGTCGCCGTATTCGGTCAGGAAGATGTTCTCCTTGGAAACCCCCACCGCTTCCGCCAGTTGAGCGTGCTTCACCAGGTGCCGGTATTCGCCGTGCACCGGGATAAAGTACCGGGGCCGGGCCATATTCAGCATCAGTTTCAGTTCTTCCTGGCTGGCATGGCCGGAGACATGCACCCCGGAGAAAGCCTCGTAGATCACCTGGGCCCCCTGCTTGAAGAGGAAGTTGATGGTTCTGGCCACCAGCTTCTCGTTGCCGGGAATCGGCGAGGCGGAGATGATGATCGTGTCCCCCGGAATTATATTCACCTTCCTGGAGCAATGGGGGCACATCCGGGTCAAGGCCGACATCGGCTCCCCCTGGCTGCCGGTGGTGATCACCACCAGCCGGTTCAGGGGAATCCGGTCGATGTCATCCACATCAACCATCACCCCGTCCGGGATATTCAAGTACCCCAGATCCCGGGCGATTCCCACCACGTTCACCATGCTGCGCCCCACCACGCAGACCTTGCGGCCGAACTTTATGGCCGAGTCGACAATCTGCTGGACCCGGTGCACATTGGACGCAAAGGACGCCACGAGGATCCGGTTTTCCGCCACCCGGAAAGTATCGTCGAAGGTCTGGCCGACCACCCGTTCGGAGAGAGTATATCCCGGCCGCTCGGCGTTGGTGCTGTCCGAGAGCATCACCAGGACCCCCCGGTCCCCATAATCGGAGAACCGATGAAAATCGGTCACCTCGCCGTCGATCGGCGTGAGGTCAATCTTGAAATCGCTGGTGTGAAGCACATAGCCATACGGGGTGTGAATCGCCAGGGCCACCACATCCGGGATGCTGTGGCTCACCCGGAGAAACTCGATGTTAAAGACCCCGACGTTGATCCGGTCCCCCGCCTTCACGGTCTGAAAATTCGCGGTCACTTCCGGCGAGACTTCCTCCATCTTGCCTTTCACAATGCCCAGGGTCAACCGGGTGCCGTAAACCGGGACGTTGATCTCCTTGAGCACATAGGGAAGCGCCCCGATGTGATCCTCGTGCCCGTGAGTCAGGATGATCGCCCGCACCCGATCCTTGTTCTCCTGAAGGTAGGTAATATCGGGAATCACCAGGTCAACACCGAGCATCTCGTCGTCTGGAAACATCAGCCCCGCGTCGATGACGATGATGTCGTTTCCATACTCGAGTACAGTCATGTTTTTGCCGATCTCGCCCACCCCGCCCAGCGGGATGATGCGTAACGGCTTGCCGTTTTTGGGCATAAATAAAAAGAGCCTCCATTCTGGCACTTTACAAAAGCAAAGGCCGTCGTTTTAATAAAACTCAAGTATTCTTAGAACAACACAAGCTGCTCCCACGTTCCGTCCATATGCGTGGGAGAATAGAGCCTATTGCCGTACCGGAACACTCTAGTTTTAATTATACCTTAGCGACGGCCAATATACAAGTACTATTTTAAGGGAGCAGCCCCGCGTTGTGCATCTCCGCCTTGATGGCCTCCAGCTCCTTGGAGCTGGGCGGGTAGAGCGGCAGCCGGAAGCCGCCCGCCTTAAACCCGGTCAGCCCGACGGCGACCTTGACCGGCACCGGGTTGGTGGTGATGAAGAGGACCTTGAAGAGCGGCAAAAGCTGCAGGTGAATCGCGGTGGCCTCCTTCACCTTCCCCTGGAAGAAGAGGTCGATCATCTCGTGAATCTGCTTGCCCACCAGATGCGAGGCCACGCTCACAATCCCGCAGCCGCCCACCGACAGAACCGGCATGGTAAGGGCATCATCGCCGCTGTAAATATCGAAATCCGCGGGCAAGCGCCGCCGCTCCTCGGCAATCTGGCTCAGATCACCGCTGGCTTCCTTGACCGCCGTGATATTCCCGATCTCCGCCAGCCGGACCAGGGTCTCCGGGAGAATATTCACCGCCGTGCGGCCGGGGATGTTGTAGAGCATCACCGGGAGTTCAGTGGCGGCGGCAATCGCCTTGAAGTGCTGGTAGAGCCCCTCCTGGGGCGGCTTGTTGTAGTACGGGGAGACCAGAAGAACCCCGTCCACCCCGGTCTTGCTCGCCGCCCTGGTGAGCTCGATGCTTTCCTCGGTGTTGTAGGAGCCGGTTCCGGCGATTACCGAGCACTTTCCCCCCACGGCCTCCGCCACCGCCGAAAAGAGTTTGAGCTTCTCCTCTTTGGAAAGAGTCGGGGATTCCCCGGTGGTCCCCGCCACCACCAGCCCATCCGAACCCGAGGCCACCAGCCTTTCCGCCAGTTTTGCCGCCTGGACATAATCCACCTGCAGGTTGTCGTTGAAAGGCGTCACCATCGCCGTCAGAACCCTGCCAAAACGGGCCATCATCGCAAACCTCCTTTATTGAATTCCGCCGTTATCCAGCTTAGCGCACCCTGGCCATCCACCGCTCTCACCCATCCTGGGTTCATGTAAACTGCCTGTGCAGCGCCTGGACCGCCCTTTCCATGTCCTGGCGCCTTACCAGGCAGGAGATGGTGGTGTGGGAGTCGGTGGTCTGAAAGATGGGAACCTCAGCGCGAACCAGGGCCTCCACGATCCGGGCCATGACGCCCGGGACCCCGTGCATTCCGGCGCCCACCGCCGACACCTTTGCAAAACCCGGGGCCGATTCCACCTTAAACCCCAGCCCCGTCAAAATTTTCACCGCCTGTTCCAGCCTCTCCTCCGGCATGGTGAAGGTAATCAACTCCGGGGTAACCTCGATGAGATCAAGGCTGATCGCGGCCTCCGCCAGGGAGCGGAAAACCTTGAGACTTTGGCCGCCGGTGTTGAAATTCTCTTCGCTGCGCACCTTCACCTGCGCCACCCCGGCGATATGGGCGATGCCGGTGATCGTCCGGTCGCCCCGGATTTCGATGCCGCCCGAGGGGCTATCCCAGATCAGCGTCCCCGGCGCATCCGAGAAGGTGCACTTCACCTTGAGCGGCACCCGATCCTCCATGGCGATCTCCACCGCCCGGGGGTGGATCACCTTCGCCCCCAGCAAGGCCATCTCGCTGACCTCCCGGTAGGTGACCTGCGTTAGAGTCCTGGCCTCCGACACAATGCGCGGATCGGCGGTCATCACGCCCTCCACGTCGGTATAGACCTCCACTACCTCGGCGTGCAGCGCCACGCCCAGCGCCGCCGCGGTGGTATCACTGCCTCCCCTGCCCAGGGTGGTCACTTCGCCCTCGGGCGTCACCCCCTGAAAGCCGGCCACGATCACGATCCTGCCGCTTTCCAGGTTGGCCAAAATGTTGTCGGGCTTGATCTCCTTGATCCTGGCGTCCCCGAAATGATCGTCGGTGATGATCCCCGCCTGGGCCCCAGTGAGAGCCACCGCCGGGTATCCCAGGTTTTGCAGGGTCTGGGCCAGGATCACCGTGGAGATCACCTCGCCGCAGGACATCAACAGATCCAGATCGCGCTGGCTGACGCCGCCGTCGGGGCGCCTGACAAGGTTAATAAGGGTGTCCGTGGCGTACGGGTCCCCCGCCCGCCCCATGGCGGAGACCACCACCACCACCGCCAGCCCCTCTTTTACCGCCCCGATCACATGGCCGACCACTTTCTCGCGCTGCTGGGGTGTTGCAACCGAAGAGCCTCCGAATTTTTGCACAATGATCTTCAACGTCTCTCACCTCACGCAGGCCGCTGGAGCAGGTGATGCTCAATCAGGTACTCGGCGATTTGAATGGCGTTCAGGGCTGCGCCCTTGCGAATCTGGTCGCCCACCACCCACAGGTTCAACCCGTTGGCAATCGAGAGATCCTCCCGGATCCGCCCCACAAAGACCGGATCTTTTCCCGAGCCATCCAGCGGCATGGGATAGACCTGGTGCTCGGGATCATCCTGGACCACCACGCCGGGCGCGCCGGATAAAAGTTCCCGCGCTTCGGCGGCGGACAGTTTCCGGTGGGTCTCCACATTGACGGACTCGGAATGGCAACGGAAGACCGGCACCCGGACGGTGGTGGCCGTCACCGCCATGGATGCGTCGTGCATGATCTTCCGGGTCTCGTTGACCATCTTCCATTCTTCCTTGGTGTATCCGGCCTCCCCGAAGATGTCGATGTGGGGAATCAGGTTGAAGGCGATGGGGTAAAGGCGCGCCGCCCTGGCGTAGGGGAACAACGACGGCTCGACCACCCGGCTTTCCGCATAGGCCCGGACCTGGTCCTTGAGAGCCTCAATCGCCCGGGCGCCGGCGCCGGAGACCGCCTGGTAGGTCGAGACCACAATCCGCTTGATGCCGGCGGCCTGATGAATCGGATTCAGCGCCACCACCATGATGATCGTCGAACAATTCGGGTTGGCGATAATCCCCTGATGCCATTCAAGATCAGAAGCGTTGACCTCCGGCACCACCAGGGGCACCCGGGGGTCCATCCGGAAGGCGCTGGTGTTGTCGATCACCACGGCTCCCGCTTCCACCGCGATCGGAGCAAATTCCTGGCTCACGCCGCCGCCGGCGCTGAAGAAGGCGATCTCCACCCCCTTGAAGGAATCCGGTCCAGCCTCTTCCACGGTGTACTCCCGCCCGCGAAAGACCAGTTTCTTGCCGGCCGAGCGCCCCGAGGCCAGAAGCTTCAGGCCTCCCACCGGGAAATCGCGCTCAGCGAGAATGGACAGAATCTCCTCCCCTACCGCGCCGGTAGCGCCAAGAACCGCTGTCTGATACCTTTTCAAATCTTCTCCCTCCACCTGCTTTGAAGATGTCCCGCCATATATTTAGCCGTGGTTAGCGCGTTTAGCGCGTTTAGCGTGTTTGGCCCGTACTAGCCCGCTCCCACCAGGATCGGCTGAATTTGCCGGCCTTCGAGCGCCTCGCTGACCGTCTCCATGATCAATTCCATCCTGGCCACCAGCGACGCCTGCTTCTCGCGCGGCGAATCCTGGCCGAAGGGAACCAGGTAGATATTCCGCATGTTCAAGAGCATGCCGATATTCCTGGCGTTGTTCGAGAGCCCGTCGTTGGTGGAAACCGCGATCACCACCGGCCGCCGGTTGCGAAGCTGCGCCTTGGCCGCCATGAGCACCGGGCCGTCGGTGATGGCGTTGGCCAGCTTGGCAATGGTGTTTCCGGTGCACGGAGCGATGACCAGCGCGTCCAGCAATTTCTTAGGCCCGACGGTCTCGGCCTCCACAATGGTGGCAAACGGCCTCTTCCCCGTAATTCGAAACAGCTCGTCCTTCCATTTTTGCGCGGGGCCGAAGCGGGTATCCGTCCGATCCACCGATTCAGAAAGGATGGGAACCACCTCCGCGCCGGCGTCCACCAGCCGCTGAACCTGGGGCATGACTTCCTCCAGTGTGCAGTGTGATCCCGTAAGCGCAAATCCAATCCTTTTTCCCGCCAGAGACATCGCAAAGACCCCCTTAGTCACGGAGCATATTTGCGATGAGCTTGGGAAGAA